>NZ_CP017780.1:6162871-6827995 GCF_002849735.1 Amycolatopsis sp. BJA-103 | reverse complement strand
GCGGTGCTCCGCCTGATCGCCGAGGTCGGCGACGAAGCTCCCGGCTGGGCGAGCGCACTGGCCCTGCCGGGCGAAGACGGCTGGCGGCGCGCGGACGAACTCGTCCTGCCCACGTCTCCGCTGGGCGACATCTTCGACCCCGAGGTGTTCGAAGAAGACGGCGCCTTGTCCGTGCTGGACGAGGAATTCGCCGAAGACTGGCCGGTGACCACGCTCGTCGCGGTCGGGGTGCTCGACACCTTCGCGATCATCGCCGACGACGATCCGCTGGAGCCCGAACACGGCCTGCCCGACGAGCACGACTGGTGGGACTCGCGGGAACGCCCGCCGTCCCGCGTGCTCGGCGTGCGCGATCTCGATCTCGTCGCCGACGACGCCTGGCCGGAGGCGCTGCGCCTGCTCGCGTCGCGCCCCGGAACCTGGCGTGCCCTCACCGACCCCGGTGGGCACACCGGCTGGTGGCTCGCGCGGTACGCGCTGCTGGACGGGCACGCGCCGCTCGACTGGCGGATGCCGGAAGCCGCCGTGCTGGCCGGGCTCTACGACGTCGTCCCGGATTCGGGGCTGAGCAAGGAGATCCTGCTCGCCGCCGGAGTCCGGACCGAGCTGGGCACCGAGGTCGAAGACGTCGAGGACCTCTTGGAGAGGCTGGGCGATCCCGAGCGCACGGTGAGCCCCGGGCTCGCCGCCCGGGCGCACGCGGCGCTCGCGGAAGCGGCGGTGGACGTCGAAGCGCCGGACCGTGTCCGGGTCGCGGACGGTTCGGCCGCCGACGCTCGCGACGCCGTCGTCCTCGACGTGCCGTGGTTCGCCGCCGTGCTGGCGCCGGCGCGGATCGTCGTCTCGGACAGTGGCGCCGGTGCGCTGGCGGAGTTGCTGGACCTGCCGGTGGCGAGCGGTCTCGCCGCCAAGGTCGCCGAAGACGGCGAGTACGTGCCGTGGACGGAACTTTCCGCGCTCCGGGTGGCCGCCGAGCAGCTGGGCGTCGAACCGCCCGAAGGCGGAGTGCTGCTGCACGAGGCGCTGACGGTGGCCTTCGAGGACGCGGAGCACGAGGTCGCCTGGTGGTCCGACGGCAGGCTGCACGCCGCCGACACCCCCGAAGGCCTCGCGCGGGCGTTCGCCTGGGCCACGGACCGGTGGGCCGACCGGCACGTCCTCACGGCCCTGCTCGAAGACCCTTCACCCTCGGCACTCCTGAACTGACGCGTTTAGTCCTCTGGTTGCGGTCCTTGGACTGAACGCGGCGGGCGAGGGCCGTGCGTACTCGGTGGACCATCGCCCGCGGGTCGCCATAGAGCTCTTCTTTGGTGATGACGATGAACTCCCAGCCTTCAGCCTCGATGAGTGACCGCCGCCGGGCGTCCAAGCGCGTTTGTTCGCCTTCGAGGTGCCACGCGCCGTCGTACTCGATGGCGAGTTTGGCCTCACGGATCGCGAGATCCAGGCGGCCGAGGAACTGGGCGTCCCGGTAGACCTCCACCTGTGGCTCCGCCTCGATGTCGTGGAGTCTCAGCCATACCCTGACTTCGGACTCCGGAATCGACTCCGCTCGCCCATCCGAGAGGGCGAGGGCCTGGCGCGCCCGGACGATGCCGTGGTCATGCCGGTGCCGCAGGTAGACCTCCAGCTCGTCGCGGTCGACGAATCCCGTGGAGAGCAGGACATCGAGGAAGCCGACCACGCGGGGGAAGGAACGATGGAGGCGAGTGTTGGCCAGGATGTCCATCGTCATCCGCGGCGGAGTGGCGATCAGGCCGTCGCGCCAGGGCTCGAAATCCTCGCCGAGGAGCCTGGTGCGACGGAGATGCGTTCCACTCAGGCCGTGAAAGCCCTTCTGTTCGGGCACGACGAATTCGACAGGATCGTCCGCGTCCGCGAACGGGAACCCGTGCACCGTCGCGGCGGAGCAACCGGTCAGCACCGCGCCGTCGGGCACGACGAGGGCCGCGGCCTTGCATCGCAGTTCATGATCTTGACGAAGGCCCGCTGGGGCATAGACGTCCTGGAACAGGCGGTTGTACAGACCCGAACGGAGCTGGGCTCGGGTGAGGTCCCCTTCGCTGACGGCATGGCTGCCGAGGAAGGGGCCGGAGAACTCGCAGCAGGAATTTATGGACACGACTCGACGATGACATCCGACTCCGGCGTCACCCGGAGTTCAAGATCATCTTCGCCGCACTTGTCCACACCACCCTTCGCCTGTGCATAACCCGCTCCCTGGCCGCGTTTCGTCCTCTAGTTGCGGTCCTTGCACGTGCAAGGACCGCAACTAGAGGACGAAATGCGAGAGGAAGTCAGAGGCGTTGGGCGCTTTTCGAGCCCCGGCGGGCGGCGGCGCGCTGCCAGGCGATGATCGCGAGGCCGATGAAGCCGAGCACGAGGCCGGAGAACGCCGTCTGCACCCAGATGCCGTCGGTCACAAAGAACAGGACCACGGTCGCGACGGCCCACAGCGAGGTACCTACGATCACGACCGGCGTCAGGTCGGTCAGCCGCTTCGGCAGTTCCGGCGTTGGCCGCAATGAACCGTTTACTTCCCCGGAATTGATCGATTCGCCCACGTGGGGAAGGGTACCCGGCAACGGGCGAAGGGTGGTACGCGATGGCGGAGCAGCGCACCCGGTCCACACTGGACCGGTATTTCAAGATCGGCGAGCGCGGCTCGACACCGGGACGTGAGGTCCGCGGCGGGATCGTCACCTTCTTCACGATGGCGTACATCGTCGTCCTCAACCCGCTGATCATCGGCAGCTTCGCCGCGGACGACGCGGGCGCGCACAAGGACGTCCTCGGCAACATCCTCCCCGTGCCGCAGGTCGCCGCGGTGACCGCGCTGGTCGCCGGGGTGCTGACGATCATCATGGGGCTGGTCGCGAACTACCCGTTCGCCATCGCCACCGGCCTCGGCATCAACAGCCTGATCGCGGTCACCTTCGCCTCCCAGATGAGCTGGCCCGAGGCGATGGGCCTGGTGGTGATCGAGGGCCTGGTCATCGTCCTGCTGGTCTTCGCCGGGATCCGCACGGCGGTGTTCAACGCCGTGCCGCCACCGCTGAAATCCGCGATCGCGGTCGGCATCGGCCTGTTCATCTGCCTGATCGGCCTGGTCGACGCGGGGTTCGTCCGGCGCGTCCCCGACGACGCGAAGACCACCGTGCCGGTCGGGCTGGGCATCAACGGCTCGATCGCTTCGTGGCCGACAGTGGTGTTCGTCGTCGGCCTGCTGCTGACCGGCATCCTGGTCGCGAAGCGGGTCAAGGGCGCCATCCTGATCGGTGTCCTCGCCTCGACCGTGCTGGCGATCGTCATCGAGGCGATCACGAAGGTCGGTCCGTCCAAGGGCGTCAACCCGCAGGGCTGGAACCTCGGCTACCCGGCGCTGCCGGACCAGGTCCTCGGGCTGCCGGACCTCTCCCTGGTCGGCGACATCTCCTTCGGCGCCTGGACGCGGCTGCCGATCATCACCGTCGTCCTGCTGGTGTTCACCCTGGTGCTGGCCGACTTCTTCGACACCATGGGCTCGATGACCGGACTGGCCAAGGAAGCCGATCTCCTGCCCGCGGACGGCAAGCTCCCGAACGTCGGCAAGGCCCTGTTCGTCGACGGCACCGCCGCGGTGGCGGGTGGCTTCGCGTCGTCGAGTTCGAACACCGTCTTCGTCGAATCCGCGTCCGGTATCGCCGAGGGTGCCAGGACCGGGCTCGCGAACGTCGTCACCGGCGTGCTCTTCATCGCGGCCATGTTCCTGACCCCGCTCTACCAGGTGGTCCCGGTCGAGGCCGCGGCTCCGGCGCTGGTCGTCGTCGGCGCGCTGATGATGAGCCAGGTCAAGGAGATCGACTTCTCCGACTTCACCGTCGCCCTGCCCGCTTTCCTGACCATCGTGGTCATGCCGTTCACCTACTCGATCGCGAACGGCATCGGGGCGGGCTTCGTCAGCTTCGTCGTCCTCCGCGCCGTCACCGGCAAGGCGAAGGGCATCCACCCGCTGATGTGGGGCATCGCGGTGATGTTCCTGGCCTACTTCGCCGTCGGCCCCATTCAGGCAGCGTTCAGCTGACCTGCGGTTTTGTCGCCCGTGGTCGATCTCACGGGCCAGTGATCCGATCGTGAGGTAAGCTAACTATATGTCCGGAGACACGCACGAGCGCTCACTGGCGAGCCGCCTGCGTCTCGCGGTGGTGCGGCTCAATCGCCGGCTACGGGCCCAGCGCGCCGGTGACGGCATCTCGCTGACACAGGTGTCCGCGCTGTCCACGCTGCACAAATGCGGTGCGCTGACCCCAGGCCAGCTCGCCGCGAAGGAAGGCGTCCAGCCGCCCTCGATGACGAGGGTGATCGCCGCGCTCGAGGAGATGGATTACGTCGAGCGCAGGCCGCATCCGACCGACGGCCGTCAGGCGATCGTCGAGTTGTCGGATCGCGGGCGGTCCTACGTGGTCGAGCAGATCACCGCGCGGGAGATCTGGCTGGACAAGCAATTGGCGGAGTTGAGCGCGGAGGAACGCGAAGTGCTCTCTCGCGCCGCCGAGATCATCGACAGGATGGCGGGGAACTAACAGCGGTGACGACCACGGGTAGCGAAACACAGTGTCCCTCCAAGACCGCCGCTACCCGGGAACCCGCTCCGCCGCCACCTTCCGCGCGCGAGAAACCGCGCGGGAGCATGTTCTCGTCCCTGAAGGTGCGGAACTACCGGCTCTTCTTCACCGGCCAGGTCATCTCGAACATCGGCACCTGGATGCAGCGCATCGCGCAGGACTGGCTGGTGTTCACCCTCAGCGGCAACGACCCGATCGCGCTCGGCATCGCGGTCGCACTGCAGTTCGCGCCGACGCTGTTCCTCTCGCTGTGGGCCGGGGTGCTGGCCGACCGCGTCGACAAGCGACGGCTCCTGATCGGCATCCAGATCGCCGTGCTGGCACAGGCCGTCGTCCTCGGCGCACTCGATCTGAGCGGTATCGCGGCTCTGTGGCACGTATATCTCCTCTGCTTCACTCTCGGCATCACCGCGTCGCTGGAAGTGCCCGCGCGGCAGTCGTTCGTCGCCGAGATGGTCGGCAGGGACAAGGTCACCAACGCCGTCGCGCTCAACTCCTCGATCTTCAACATGGCCCGGATCGTCGGCCCGGCCATCGCGGGCTTCGCGATCACCTGGGTCGGCACCGGCTGGCTGTTCATGGCGAACGCGGTGAGCACGGGCGCCGTCATCGCCGCGCTGGTGATGATGAACCCCGACAAGCTCTTCCGCGGCCCGGCCATCCCGCGTGAGAAGGGTCAACTGGTCGAGGGGCTGCGGTACGTCCGGCGGCGCAGCGACCTGATGACCGTGATGGTGCTGGTGTTCTTCGTGAGCACCTTCGGCATCACGTACTTCACCTCGCTGCCGATCGTCGCCGCGAACGTCTTCCACACCAACGCCGACGGCTACGGCCTCCTGTCGACTCTGGTCGCCGTCGGCACCTTCACCGGCGCGCTGATGTCGGCCCGCCGCAACACCCGCGGCGGTCCCCGCGTGCGGCTGCTGCTGATCTCGGCGTTCCTGCTCGGCGCGTTCGAGGTGGTCACCGCGTTCATGCCGACGTACCTGACCTTCGGCCTCGCGCTGATCCCGCTCGGCTTCGCCACGATCACCTTCCTCAACACCGCGAACGCGCTGGTGCAGACCGCCGTCAGCCCGGAGATGCGCGGCCGCGTGATGGGCCTCTACGTCCTGGTGCTGATCGGCGGGAACCCCATCGGCGGCCCGATGACCGGCTGGATGGCCGACGCCTTCGGTGGCCGCTCGCCGTTCTACATCGGCGGTGCGATCTCGGCGCTCGCCGCGGTAGTGTGCGCCGTCGTGCTGATCCGGCGCGGTGGGGTGAGTTTGCCGGTGCGGCGGTTCGGAAACGGGCTGCGCGTGCTGAAGAGGGAGCGGGTGTGAACAAGCTCGGTGTCGAACCGTCGGTGACCCGCTGGAACGACGGCGAGGCCCGGTTCCTGGACTGGACGATCGACGGTGTCGCGCTGCGCTCGATCGTCCCCGTGCAGGAGCGGACGCCGTTGTCCCTGGACGGGGACCTGTGGCGCGAGTCGGCGGTCGCGACGCTTTGCCGCCTGCTCGGCGATCTACCGGGCGATTTCGACGATGGCCGGGTCGCGTTGCTGTTCTGCCCGCTGTGCGGCGATCTCGGCTGTGGTGGCTACAGCGTCGAGGTCGTCTTCGGCGATGGCCGGGTCGAGTGGCGGGGTTTCGGCTGGCAGTACGACTACGAGCCTTTCGACCCCGCTCAGGAGTTCGCCTTCGCTGTGGCCAGGTTCGATCGGAAGGCGTACGAGACCCTGCTCCGTGACCTGCTGTCGAACTACCGGGCCTAGCGCCCGAGGAGCGGCGGCACCATCTTTTCGGCGAGCGCCGTGAGATCGCCGGTGCCCTTGAACTTCAGCGTCTGCCCGCCCGGGTCGTTGGTGAGCTGCACGATGACGGATCCGTCGTCGACCTGCGCGGGCAGCCCCGCGACGCTCGTGGTCGGGCGGACGAGCGAGGACAGTTCGCTGTAGTCCGCGGTCACCCCGTTCAGCTCGCAGGCGGCGAAGAAGGTCGGTTTCGCGTTGTCGGCCGGGACCCCGAGCGCGCGGCCGAGTTCCCCGCACAGCAGCCAGGAGACCACCGGGAGCGGCTGGTCCTTGATCGGGCCGGGTTCGCGTTTCTCCAGCGGGATCTCGCCGTCTTCGCCGATTTTCGGCAATGCAGGCCCTGGCGGTGTCACCCCCGCGATCAGCGCCTCGGCGAGTGCTTTCGCCTTGCCCTCGGTCTCGGGATTCTTGATGGCCCTGCCGCGGAGGGAGACGCGCAGCACCGGCGAGGCGCCGTTGTGCGGCGCGACCTCGACCAGCTCGACGCTCAGGCTGGTGCCTTCCTTGTCGGTGGCGATGACCGCGACCTTGCCGGCGACGGTGGTCCTCGTCGGCAGGCCCCGGCTCGTGTCCTTGGGCAACTCGGGGATCATCTGCGCGCTGACGTCGAGTTCCGTGGTGACCGCGTGACAGGCCCCGCCCGCCTCCCGCAGCGTGCGGCCGCCGAGGATCTCCTCCCAGCGTTGCTCCGGGATCGCCTGGCAGAGCACCTGCGCGCCGGTGTCGTCCGTCAGTGCGGTCACCATCTCGCCCGTCGGCATCGGGACCGGGCGGAGCGCCTGCCCGGATTTGGACGGCCAAACCTCCGGCAGTTCGGCTCCGGTGCCGGGCTCGTCCTTGTTCAGCACGGTGATCGCGACGGCGATGGCGACGCCGGACAGCAGCAGGACGCTCGTCAGCGCGCAGCCCGCCCAGATCCACATCGGACGGTCGGTCTTGCGCGCGATGCTGCGGTAGTCGTTCCCGGTGGCCACGGGGAGAAGCTAGCCGGTCGGGCGCTCGCTGTCCGGCGAAACGCCAACCCGATGGGTGGATGGGGTGAGTGAGGTTGAGGTAGACTTCGATCAGCGCCGGTTACTAAACCGGTGAAGTGGACCCGGCAGCCTTCCGGACGGTGGGTGGGCCGGGTTTCGCGTATCCGGACCTCAGAGGGTTCTGACCTCCTTCACCATTTCTCTCGCCCGGGTCTTCCAATGGCCCCCACGCTGCCAGCACCACGCGAGCGCGTCCGGGATGGCGAGTAGTGGTTCCTCGAACGCGCGTAGGTGCCGGTACTCGAGAACGTCTTGGCATCCGTGCTGCCGGACGGATCGGTAGAGCGTCTTCCGGTCCAGCTCCACGATCGACTCGTCGCTTTCCAGCACGAGCATTCTTGTGCCGGCTTCGGCGAGGTCCTCGACCAGCACGTCAAGACAGACTTCACGCTGACGTCGCCGACGATGCGCCGAGGCGTCGTAGATCCTCACTGTGGGCTCGAGCTCTGCGATCGTGTCCAGAATGCGTTTGCGGCGCCCGTCGTTCTCGTGGGTGAAATGCAGACGGCGTTGACCTGGCAGCACCAGACTTCGCATGGCGCGCCGGGCGGACGTGAGGTCGCCTGAGAGCAGTGCGGCGGCCGTCACCAAGTAGCCGCCTTCCTTGCTCTCGTCGACGAACACGTGGTTGATCATCCGGTCATTGTTCCGGAGTGGTCCGACAAGAAGATCATCGGCCGAGTGCGCTTTTCTTGCGAATGCGCAAGAAGCGGCAATTCCTGGCTGGGCTCCGTGAAGGACTCCTTCACTACCTTGAGGACCAGGGTCTCGGCAAAGTCGGCTATCCGCTGGTCGCAGAGGTGACGGAGTGGGCTCGTCACCCGTGGCCTGACACGCTCCTCGAATGTCCACTGAGGACAGTCTTGGTGTATTTTTGCCCGATTTGGGCGGTTTACGGGGTGGTCGTGAGTGGTAAGTGTCGTTCTAACGCTTCTTATCGCTCACGACCCCGCTGGAAACCCTCGAAACCTGACACGTGCGGATAGCCGACTTTGCCGGAACCCTGACCTTGAGGGTAGTGAAGGAGTCCTTCACGTCCTGGGGCATCGGCCTTGAGTCACCGCCACCGGGCCGAGGGAGGCGGCTCCAGCGCCTCCCGCAGGTCACCGCCCACCGCGTCCGCGATGTCCTCGACCGTCCACCCGTCCCGCTCGAGGACGGGATCCTTGATCGCGGTCTGGCGGAGGACGCACAGGATGTCGCCGCGGAACCGGAGGATCTGCCCGGTGACCCCCGCCGAAAGGTCGCTGAGGAGGTAGGTCACCAGCGGCGCCACCCGTTCCGGGGTGTGCTCCGGGGTCTGGACGACGCTCGGGTCCCGTTGGGCCATCCGCGTCCAGGCCACCGGCGCGACGGCGTTGACGCGGATGCCGTGGTCGGCCAGATCGGCCGCCCAGGAGGCGGTCATGGAGGCGACGGCGCCTTTCGAGGCCGAGTACGCGGCCGCGCGCCGCTGGCCGATCATCGAGCCGGAGCCCACGTTCACGATCACGCCGCTGCCCCGCTCGCGCATCACGGCCGCCGCCGCGGTCCCGCAGAAGAGCGGGCCCAGCACGTTGACCTCGACCACTTCGCGTATCCGGGCGGGGTCGCCCGCCCACGGTTCGGCGCGGTAGTTGACGCCGGCGTTGTTGACCAGGCCGTCGAGCGTGCCGAACTCGGCGACGCACTGGTCGATCAGTCCGGCGGCATGTCCGGCGTCGGCGACCGAGTCGCCATTGGACACCGCGCGTCCGCCCCGGGCGCGGATCTCACGCGCGACCTCGTCCGCGAGTCCGGCTTCGACGTCGTTCACCACGACCGCGGCGCCCTGCGCGGCCGCGTGGTGCGCGAAAGCCCTGCCCAGGCCCTGTCCGGAGCCGGTGATCACCACGGCCTTGCCGCTCAGAAGACTCATGGGGACAGTTTGCCGTCACTCGGAAGGGTGAGATCGGCGTCTCTCGGTCGTACCCCTTGCCGGGGTAGATGAGGTTAGGCTAACCTCATACATGTCCGCTTCGTGGTGGGAGCGGCAGTCAGTTCGGGAACGGACGAAGCCCCGCAACCGGGTTACCCCCGGAGGCGGGGCTTCGTTCATGCCGGGGGTTCATGGTCGAGGACCCCGCCGGTCTGGTCAAGGCCGTTCCGGTACCCGGGCGAGTTCGATCCCGAACTCCTTCCGGTAGACGTCCAGGATCTCCTGATCACTCGAAAGCCTGGTTTCCTCGCGGACGCCGTGGGTGGTGACGATCAGCTTGTCACCCGCCAGGGTGACCCGGCCGTGCTTGGTGGGCAGCGAGCACCTCGGTCCCCGCGTGAAGTCCGACTCCGGCGAGGCCGACTGCCAGAACGCCGTCGGGATGAACTCGTCCAGCGTCCGTGACCGCTGCTCCAGCCGGTACTGGGGCTTGCCGTCCTGGACGACGTCGATGTCGCCGTAGGCGGCGTCGAGGATCAGGAACTCGCCGTCCGGGTCGGCCTGCGACTCGGTGGCGGACAGGCGCAGCGGGAACCGGCTGAACCTGCCGAAGCCGACGTCGGACAGCCACGGCTCGTCGAGCTCCACCCGGACGGCCGCGTGGTCGAACGGTGGTCCGAGGGTGCCGTCCGGCCGGAAGACCTTCGCGGCCTTCAGCGTGGCGTCGAAGCCCAGTTCTCGCAGCAAGGCGGCGAAGAGCCCGTTCAGCTCGTAACAGAAGCCGCCGCGACGCCGTCGCACGATCTTGTCGAACAGCGCTTCGGTCTCCAGGACGATCGGCTCGCCGAGGTGGATGCTCAGGTTCTCGAACGGCACCACCGAGAGATGGCGTTCCTGCAGCACCCGCAGCGCGGCGACGTCCGTGCTGGCGGGACGGTCGAGTCCGAGGCGGTCGAGGTATGCGGCGACGTCCATGCGCCCACCTTGACACCTCGACTTCGCTGGAGGTCAAGCAAGGAAAACGGGGCCCTCCGGAAGGAGAGCCCCGCTTCGTGGTGAGAAGGTCAGCCGAGCAGCAGGCCGTTGCCACCGGCGACGGCGTTGTCGAACCGCTTGGAGATCTCGGCCCAGTTGAAGATGTTCCACAGGGCCTCGACGTACTTCGGCTTCACGTTCTTGTAGTCCAGGTAGAACGCGTGCTCCCAGACGTCGACCAGCAGGATCGGCGTGGTCGGCAGGACCAGGTTGTTGTGGTGGTCACGCAGCTGCTGGGTGATCAGCGTCTTGCCGATCGGGTCCCAGGAGAGCGCGGCCCAGCCGTTGCCCTGGATCGTGGTGGCGACCGCGGTGAACTGCGCCTTGAACTTGTCGAAGGAGCCGAACGCCTCGTCGATCGCGGAGGCCAGCTCACCGGTCGGCTTGTCGCCGCCTTCCGGGGAAAGGATCTTCCACCACACGACGTGGTTGGCGTGCCCCGCGAGGTGGAACGCCAGCGTGGTCTGCAGGCCGACGATGTCGCCGAAGTTGCCGGCCTCACGGGCTTCGGCGATCTTGTCGAGCGTGTCGTTCGCGCCCTTGACGTAGGTCGCGTGGTGCTTGCTGTGGTGCAGCTCGTTGATCTCGCCCGAGATGTGCGGCGCCAAGGCGCTGTAGTCATAGTCGAGATCGGGGAGCACGTAGCGGGCCATCGGCCCTCCTTCTGTCTTCGACACAAGTTTCCAAGGACGAACTTAGTCGTCTTCACCCGTTTGCGGCGACCGGGGGCGCCGCGTTTCTCCCCAGGTGGAACGACTCGTTCTCAGCAGCTGTACCCGTTGGGCCGACTGCCTGAAACCCACTTTGCTAGCTCTAGTTAGCTGGAGGTCAAGGCAGTGTGACGGCGGTCATCAAGCCAGGTAGGGCAATCCCACCAGGTGATAGGACGCGATTACGCCGAGGAAGGCGATCAGTGCCACGGAAACCACCGTGTAGGTGATCCGGGCGGGCGTGTTCCACCAACCGCGCAGCCATGCGAGCGCCGTGCAGACGACGACGGCGCCGGTCAGGAGCAGGACGGCGTTCGGCAGGAGCAAGGTGACGCTCAGCAACGGGGAGTGTCCGGAGGTCAGCGCGACGGCGGCACCGCTGAGGTCGCTCATGAGCAGGGTGAAACCGACCGCGAACAGCGTCACGGCCAGCGCCGCGGACCAGGCGGCCACGGTCGCGAAACGGGCGCCCTTCGAGTACCGCTCCCGGCCGCGCCGGACGAACGCGCGGATCGGCCACCACAGCAGCGCGCCCAGCAGGAGCAGCAGCGCGATACCGAGGATCAGCAGGTGTGTGGAGGACGACTCGAGCCACGACATGCGTTCGTAGGAGGAGTTCGGGTCGTCGCCGGAGAAGAGCAGGACCTGCCCGCCGGACTCGCGGAACGCGATCCGCTCGCCGCCCTCGTCGGTGAACAGCCCGGGCTCGGTCTGCGTCCAGCGCCGGGTGCCTTCGCCGAGGCCGGATGTCGTCAGCACGCCGTCACCGTCCGCGGTCACCGAGACGGCGCCCGCGAGCGCACGGACCTTTGTGAAGTCGTCGAAGTCCAGCCTGGTGCTGTTGTAGCTGCCCTCGAACCGTGAGACGTCGCCGGCCAGCGGTTTCGGCGCGGAGGCGGGTGCAGCTGGATGCAATCGGTCGAGGAACGCCTTCAAGGCCTTGAAGGTGACCGCGGCGGCATCACCGGAGAACGCGCCGCCGTTGAACGTCAGGTAGACGCCGGTGTTCTTCTCCGGGATCAGCTCCAGCACGCTCAGGAATCCCGGCGAGTCACCGACCTTCTCCACCAGGCGCAGCCCGTTCAGTCGCCGTTCCGAGAAGCCGAAGCCCACTCCGGGCAGCCGCGGGTCGTTGCGGAACCGCGCGCCGTGCATCTGGTCGAGCAGGGAGCGGCTGAACGTACCGGGCACGAGGTTCGCGGAGAGGTAGCGGCCCATGTCCGCTGGGGTGGCGACGTTCCCGTCGCCCGCGGGCGGTTCCGGGCCGTAGTTCGCGGGCGGGACGACCTGCGCCGAGCCGTCCCAGCGGTGGCCGGTGGCCAGCGGGACGTCCGGAGTGGGCTGCGCGACGCTGCTGTTCTTCATTCCCAACGGTTCGAAGATGTGCTGACGGACATAGTCCGCATAGGACTGTCCGGAAGCGAGCTCGACGAGGTGCCCGGTGAGGGCGAAGCCGTAGTTGGAGTAGGCGGCGTGCTCGCCGGGCGGCCGGACGCGGGTGGGGATCTCCGTCGCCAGGTGTTCCGCGAGCGGCGGAAGCTTCTCGTCGCGCGGGGTGAACATCCGGTACACGTGGTCTTCGAACCCCGCGGTGTGGGTCAGCAGGGAGAAGAGGGTGACCGGACGGCCGGGGAAGGTGTCGGGCAACTGGAACGACTTCAGGTAGCCGTTGACGTCGGCGTCCAGCGCGAGCTTGCCCTGCTCGACCAGCTGCATCGCGGCCGTGGCGGCGATCGACTTGCCGACCGAGTTGATCAGGAAGCCCGTGCGCTCCGGGTCCACCTTCGCCTGAGTGTCTATTGAGGACACTCCGTAGCCCTTGGAGAAGACGGTCTTGCCCCCTTCGACGACCACCACGGCGGCACCGGGAATGTGATGTTCGGCAAGGCTTCGAGGGACGATCTCGTCGAAGACCCCGGCGGCGGAGGACGGGGTGGCGGCCTGGGCGGCGGGAGCCGTGACGATCGTCGTGAGGGTCAAAAGTACGGCGGTGGCCGCGATCCGGAACATACCTGGAAAATTAGGGTCTTCCGGGGTGTCACGGGATCCGGTGGGCCGCCGATCGTGGGGTAGGGCGAGCCCTACCCCACGGCCCGCGTCAGGAGAACGAAACCGGGATGAAGACGTCCGAGTTCCGGTTGTTGGACGCGAAGTGGTCGCGCCGCGAGACGAGGGCACACGTCACCGACGGGTCCGAACAATCGAGGCCGTTGTTGACCTCGGCGATCCGGATCTGGGTGGTGAAGGTGCCGTTCGCGGCGATCGGCGAGGAGCCGCCGGGGAAGTTGGTGACCCAGGAGGACGGGCCGACACCGGTGCCGCCCTGGCCGTCGCCGCCCGCGCAGGGGCTCGGCTTGGTGCCGTAGCTGTAGTCCTCGGGCACGGCGCACAGTGCGACGTAGTAGCCCTCGGCGGAGCTGAAGCCGCTGCCCGTGACGGTGATGGTCTCACCGGCGGCGGCGAGGCCGGTGGCGTTGGAGGCGGAGAGGGTCTTGCCGTTGTTGGTCGCACTGCCCGGCGCGGCCGAGGCCGGGGCCGCGAGCGCGGTGACGGCCGCGGTGGCGGCGGTCGTGACCAGTGCGGCGCGGAGCAGGACCGATCTCTTCGACATGGGTAGTTCCCTTCGATCACAAGGAGGTCACAGCCTTAGGCAAGGCTTACCTATCGCCAGGTAAATATGGTTAGCCTTGCCTAATGTTGTCAAGGGGGTTGCTGCCCACGGTCGCTCTGCTCCTCGTCATCGTTGTCAGCGGCTGCTCGGCACCGCCCTTGGCGACCACGAAAGCGGCCGAATCCGGTGCCGATCTCCGGCCGCTTTCCCAGGTCGAGCCCTTGGCGGAGCCGAAAACCCGGACCGGACCCGGTACCGCGCGCCTGGCGCAGGCGGACATCACCGGCGACAAACCGGCGGCGCGGCATCTTCCGGCGACGATCACCGACCACCAGGGCACACCGGTCACGGTGACCGACACCAGCCGGATCCTCGCCTTCGACATGTCCGGCACCCTCGCGGCGACCGTGTTCGGCCTCGGCCTCGGCGGCAACGTCGTCGGCCGGGACGTCTCCACCGGGTTCCCGTCGGCCAGGAACCAGCCGCTGGTCACCGTGAACGGCCATCGGCTCAACGCCGAGGCGATCCTGGCGCTGCGGCCGACCGTGGTGATCACCGACACCACACTGGGCCCCTGGGACGTCGTGCTGCAGTTGCGCGCGTCCGGGGTGCCCGTCGTCGTCGTGGACGCGAAGCGCTCGATGGACAACGTCGGCGACATCGTGCGCCAGGTCGCCGCCGCGCTGGGCGTGCCGGAGTCCGGCGAACGCCTCGCGACGCGGCTGGCCGGTGAGGTGGACGCCAAGAAGGCGGAGATCGCGAAGCTCGCCCCCGCCGATCCGGCCCGCAAACTCCGCGTCGTCTTCCTGTACATGCGCGGGCAGGCCGGGGTGTATCACCTGTTCGGCAAGGGTTCCGGCGCCGATTCGCTGATCGGCGCGCTCGGCGCCGTCGACGTCGCCACCGAGGCGGGGATCGAGGGCATGCGCCCGGTCAACCCGGAGGCGCTGGCCAAGGCGAAACCCGACGTGATCCTCATGATGACCAAGGGACTCGAGTCCGTCGGCGGGGTCGACGGCGCGCTCCAGGTGCCCGGCGTCGCGCAGACCCCCGCCGGGCAGCACCGCCGTATCGTCGACATGGCGGACTCGCAGATCCTGAGCTTCGGACCGCTCACCGCCGGCGTGCTCGACGCGCTGGCACGGGCCCTCTACGCCCCGGGTGACCCAGGATGAACCGCGGTTTCCGGGTGACGGCGGTCTTCGCCGTGCTGATCGCCGGTGTCCTCGGGATCTCGCTCGTGTCCGCGGGCAGCGGGCAGTTCGGCATCCCGCTGTCGCAGGTCTTCGATTCGGTGCTGCACCGGTTCGGGCTCGCGGAACCGCGGCTGGACCCGTTCGCCGAGGGCGCGCTGTGGCAGGTCCGCTTCCCCCGCGTGGTGATGACGTTGCTGGTCGGCGGGGTCCTCGGGGTCTGCGGCGCGTTGATGCAGGGGGTGTTCGGCAATCCGCTCGCCGAACCGGCCGTGGTCGGGGTCTCGTCCGGGGCCGCCGTCGGCGCGAGTCTGTCCATTGTGGCCGGTTGGACCTTCTTCGGCGCCTTCACCACGCCCGCCTTGGGATTCGCCGGTGGGCTCGTCACGACACTGATCGTTTACGCGCTTTCGCGGTCGCACGGGCGCTCCGAGGTGGTCACGCTGATCCTGACCGGGGTCGCGGTCAACGCGGTCGCGATGGCGATCATCTCGTTCCTGATGTTCTCCGCCGACCAGGCCGCTCGCGAGCAGATCGTGTTCTGGCAACTGGGTTCGCTGGCCGGTTCGCGCTGGCCGTACGTCGTCACCGTGCTGCCGCTGGTCGCCGTCGGGGTCGTCGTGTCGATCGCGCTCGCGCGGAAACTCGACCTCCTCGCACTGGGGGAGCGGCAGGCCCGGCATCTCGGCGTGGACGTCGAGAAGCTGCGGCTCAACGCTGTCGTGGTCGTCGCGCTGATGGCGGCGGCGGCCGTTTCGTACTCGGGGATCATCGGGTTCGTCGGCCTGATCGTGCCGCACGGGCTGCGGATGCTGCTCGGTCCCGGGCACCGCGTGCTGATCCCGGCGAGCCTCTTCGGCGGCGCGCTGCTGCTCGCCGCGGCGGATCTCGGCGCCAGGACCCTGTTCACCTACGCGGATCTGCCGATCGGCATGCTGACAGCGCTCGTCGGCGGCCCGTTCTTCTTCTGGCTGCTGCTGCGCACCCGGCGTCGTTCGGGAGGCTGGGCATGAGCTTCTTCTCCCGGCGGGACATCGCCTTGCCCGAACCCGTGGAACGCGGTGCCGTCGCCGCCGAACTGGAACGGGTTTCTTACGCGGTGGAAGGGAAAACCCTGCTTCGCGAGGTCTCGTTGCGGCTGCACGCGGGCGAGGTCCTCGCGGTCGTCGGACCCAACGGCGCGGGCAAGTCCACCACGCTCGGCCTGCTCGCCGGGGACCTCCGGCCGGAATCGGGCCGCGTCCTCGTCGCGGGGAAGGACTTGAGCGACTGGAGCGGAATCGAACTCGCGCGGTTGCGTTCGGTCCTGCCACAGCAGAACACCGTGACCTTCCCGTTCACCGTCGCCGAGGTCGTCCGGATGGGCCGGACGCCTTGGGAGGGAACGGAAGCCGAGGACTTCGACGAGACAGAGATCGCGGCCGCGCTCAAGGCGACCGGGATGACCGAGTTCGCCGAACGCCGGTTCACCACGTTGTCCGGCGGCGAGCAGGCGCGGGCCGCGCTCTCGCGGGTACTCGCGCAACGGGCGGGTGTCCTGCTGCTCGACGAACCCACCGCCGCACTGGATCTCCGGCACAGCGAGGAAATCCTCACCCTCGCGACCGCGCGGGCCGAGGCGGGGGACGCGGTGCTCGTCGTCTTGCACGACCTCGGGCTCGCCGCCGCGTACGCGGACCGGGTCGCTGTGCTGTCCGAAGGAGAGTTGGCCGCCGAGGGCACCCCCGCCGAAGTGCTGACGGAGTCGTTGCTCAGCGAGGTCTACCGGCATCCCGTGGAGGTCCTCATCCATCCCCGCACCGGGAAACCGATCGTCCTGCCCCACCGAGCGGCCGAGGAGCGCCGATGAAGAAGCTGACGATACTGGCCGTCACCGCGGGCCTGCTCATGATCGCCGCGCCGATGCCCGCCGCCGCGGCGGGCGCGAGAGTGACGTTCTCGCCCGGCTCCGCGGATCCGGAGTACGCGACGTCCTTGCAGGTCAAGGGAACCGGATTCCAGTCCGTGCCGAAGGGGTACGGCGGGATCTACCTGTTGTTCGGCTGGGTCGCCGACGGCGCGTGGCAGCCGAGCCAGGGCGGCGCGGCCGGCGCGAGCTACCGCTATGTGAAGGACAAGGAGACCAAGGACAACAACGGTTTCCAGCGGTTCCTCGCCTTCCCCGGCAGCGACACGGCGTCCGCGGCCAACGGCGAGATCGCCGCCGACGGGACCTGGTCGACGAAGATCGTGCTCCCCGGCGCGCGGTTCAAGGCCGCCGACCGGACCGGGAACATCGTCGACGTCGACTGCCTCAAGGTCCGTTGTGGACTGATCACGGTCGGCGCGCACGGCGTGGTCAACGCGAACAACGAGACCTTCACCCCGGTGGCGTTCGCGGTGCCGAAGGCGCCCACGACCCAGGCCGTCGCGCCGCCGCCTCCTTCGTCTTCACCGGCGCCGCCGCCCTCCTCCGGCGCGGCGCCGGTGTCGTCCTCGGCGCCACCACCGGTGTCCACTGTGGAATCCCAGCCCGTGGCGGCTCCGGCTCCGGCCGTGCAGCCCACCGCGCAGAGCGGGGAGTCCGGTTCGTGGTGGTGGATCGCCGTCGTGGCGGGTGTGGTGCTGATCGCCGCGCTCGCCGTCCCCCTGATCCGGGCCCGCAAGCGGACCCGAAACGCGGAAGGTGAATGAAGTGTCCTTGCGAAGATGGGGCGCCGTGCTGGCCGGTGCGGCGCTGGTGGCCGGGATCGCCGTCACCCCAGCGCTCGCCGCCGATCCGTTCACGCCGAAGGTGACCGTGACGCCGAGCACCGGGCTCGACCCGGCGGGCACGAAGATCGTCGTCAAGGGCACCGGATTCGATCCGGCCGCCAACGACGCCAAGGGTTTCGGCCTCCGGGTGGGCCCGGCGAAGGCCGACGTCCGCGACCGAACCGGTAAGGACTTCCAGGTCAGCAGACTGATCAAGAAGGGCGCGGTCGGCAGCCAGATCCCGCTCGACGACGGCGGGAACTGGGAATACACGGTCACGATCAAGGCCGAGTACGTCGCGAGCGGCACGACCTACAGCGCGAAGACGCAGCCGTTCAGCCTGTTCGTCTTCGGCTGGGACACCCCGGTGCTCACCTGGGACAGCAAGACGCCGCTGAAGTTCACCGGGATCGGTGATCCGGATCCCGGACCGGGTGACGCCGGCGCCGGGCTCGGCTGGGGGGTCCGTCAGTCCTGGCGGAGCTACATCACCCGGGGCGGCGGCACGGTGACGCCGTCGAACGGGGCGGTGCTGGATCCCTCGGCGCCGAACGTCGAGCCGTTCCCGTACAAATGGAAGTACGGATCGTCCACATGGGACTCCGGCAAGGGCGTGGTCTCGTACACCGGCGAGGTCGCGTACACCTTCGAGGCGCACACGATCTGGGACTTCACCCTCGCCGACCCCCGGATCACCTTCGCCGGTGACGGCACCGGGAAGCTCACCGCGAAGGTCGGCTATTCCTTCTACGGCACCAAAGCCGCGCCCACGAAGGTGAGGGCACCGTCCGACGTGGTGTTCGCCGATCTCAAGCTGAAGGCGCCGTCGCAGGCGGGGGACAACGTCGTCGTCGACATCGAGTCGGCGAAACTGACCAAGGAGGGCGCCGACGCGTTCGCCGGTTTCTACCAGCCGGGTGAAGACGTCGACGCGGGCCGGATCGCCTTCCCCGGCAAGGTCGGCTCCCCGCCCACGACGACCACGCCGACTTCCCCGCCGACGACCACCTCCGGTCCCGCACCGACCACGACGACCTCCTCGTCGGCGTGCGTGTTCACCCCGGGCTCGGTGGCGCAGGGAAACCTGTTGTGGGGCTTCAAACAGAGCTTCCGCCGCTACGTCGGCATCGGGACGGGCACGTCGATCACCGCGGCCGACGGCGTCGAGATCACCGACATCGACAAGATCGCCGGGACGGGTCCGCCGAGCGGGGCTTACCGGTGGGGCTTCGAGAGCGCTCAGTACAAATCGGCGACCGAGTTCACGACGCAGTTCCGGGGCAAGGTGACCTTCGGCTATCCGAGCCACTCCTTCGAGCTGTCGATCGGACGGCCGAAGGTGGTCGTGGCGCAGGGGAAGGGCACGCTCTACGCCGACGTCGAACTGAAGACGACCGGCGGGGCGCCTTCGCCGCCGGTCGACCGTCCAGGGGTCGCGCTCGCTTCACTGGACCTTTCGGCGGCGAAGACCACCGAGGGCGCGGGAGTGGTGAGCGTCGCCGGGGTCAAGGTCATCCTGGGCAACGCGGACGCGTTCGCGAAGTTCTACAAGGTCGGCGAGGTGCTCGACGACGCGACGGTGACCCTGGGCGCCGCGTGCGCGAACCTGCCCGGTGGTGCCGGGGCGGGTCCGGGCCCTGGCGCCGGTTCGGGTTCCGGCTCGGACGACCTGGTGCCGGACGTGAAGTACCGGCCGGACTCGGCGCTGGCGTCGACCGGAGTCGACGGCGGCGTGTGGCTGCTGTGGGGTCTGCTGCTGGTGGGCGGCGGACTGGCGCTGGTGACGATGGTGGCGCGACGCAAGAGAGCGTAGGGCTCGTGAGTGGTAAGGACGGTTAGAACCGTCCTTACCACTCACGAGGTCAAGCGGCCCGGTACGTGTCCAGCTCTCCCGCCAGCTCGTCGAAGACCGCGATGTTGCACTCGAAGGCCACGATCGCCTCGTCGATCAGCCGCGCGCGCTCGTCCTCGCTCCACGGCGCCGAGTTCAGCTGCTCGCGGTAGTTGTCCCGGAACTTGGGCGCGCTGCCCAGCTGGTCGAAGTGGTAGAACAGCGAACCCGCCTCGCTGACCTCGTACTTGCGCTCCAGCAGCCGCCGGATGACCTGGCCGCCGGCGATGTCGCCGAGGTAGCGGGTGTAGTGGTGGGCGACGAAGCCGCCGGACCAGTCCGACGCCTCGGCCACGCGCCGCGCGTAGCGCTCGGTCGACGGCAGCGGGCGGACGGTCTCGCGCCAGTCCGGCCCGACGAGGTGTTCGAGGTCGCGTTCGAGGCTCGGCAGCCGCCGCAGCTCCTCGAAGACGAACTTGCCCGCCACCGGGTCCTGCGCCAGCTTGTCGGAGGCCTGCTCGATGGCCTGGTAGATGAAGTAGTACTGGATCACCAGCCGGGTGTACCCCTCGAGCGTGAGCTCGCCGCCGAGCAGCGCGTTCATGTACACGGAGTGGTTGGCCCGCTCGTGGGCGGGCAACGTGGAGGCGCGCAGCGCCGCGGAGAACGGCCCGGATTCGACGTCGGTGGTCACCGGCATGGGCAGAGCCTCCAAGCATCGTTCTGACATGCTGTCAGAAAGAGCGTAAGGCACAACTGCGGGTTAGGCTACCCTAATCTTCAAGGTTTTCCGCCATCCCGACCGCTCTGAGCACGAAGCGGACGGCTCCTTCGATCGCGTCGTCCAGCCGTTCGGGTGGCACGTCGACGACCTGGCGGCTGCCCAGCGCGGCGGTGATCATCGGGATCAGCACGTCGGGATCCTCCTCCGGCACACCCTCGGCGAGGATCTCGCGGAGCTGGCCGGTGATGGGGTCGGCGTGCGCGCTGATCCTCCGGTACGCCGCGGGTGCCAGCGCCGACGCGAGCGCCGTCCCGGGCGGCAGGTGGTACTCGGCCAGCACCCGCAGCTGCAGCCGGACGAACGTCGAAAGCTTCGCGACCGGGGTGTCGGCGGTCGCGACCGCTGCCGTCAGCCGTTCGACGTACCGTGTCGCCTCGTCCTCGACGAAGGCGACCAGCAGGCTCTCCTTGTCGGGGAAGTGGTTGTACATCGCCGTCCGGCCGAGGCCCGCTTCGGCGGCGACACCCGCGAGCGTGATCGCGTCGAACCCGCGCTCGTACAGCTGCCCGCGCAGGACGTCGAACACCCTGCTGCGGACCTCACGCCGGTGCTCCTCCAGCGACCGGCCGATGATCTTCGGCAAGCGCCACCTCCCTGGGAGGTCAGCCTAAGCCTCGAGCGACCAGGTGTGCACTGGCGTCTCGGTCGCCGACAGCTCCAGGTACCGGCCCAGCATCCGGTTCAGCGCGGTCTCCCGCTCGGCGCCGCGCTCCTCCGCGCGCAGGACGTACTCCCGCTGCCACGCCGCGCCGGTCCGCCTGGTGAGACACCGTTGCTCGATGATGCCCAGGTAGCGCTCTCGCGCCTCGTCCGAAACATCCGAACGGCGTAGTCCTTCGTGCGCCAGCGGCAGCAGGACCCGCAGCACCAGCTCGTCCGGCGGGATCCAGCCGATGCCCGGCCAGTACAGCTGCGCGTCGAAACCCCTCCGCGCGCCCGCGTACATGTTCTCCTCGGCCGCCTGGAACGACATCTGTGTCCACACTGGACGGTCGGCTTCGGCGAGCGCCCTTTGCGCGCCGTAGAAGAAGGCGGCGTTCGCGACCATGTCGACGACGGTCGGGCCGGCGGGGAGCACCCGGTTCTCCACCCGCAGATGCGGCAGGCCGTCGACGACGTCGTAGACCGGCCGGTTCCAGCGCCAGACGGTGCCGTTGTGCATCCTCAGTTCGGTGAGTTTCGGGGCTTGACCGGAGTCGAGCGCCTCGACCGGGTCCTCGCTGTCGGTTTCGGGCAGCAGGCCGGGGAAGTACCGGACGTTCTCCTCGAACAGATCGAAGATCGACGTGATCCATCGCTCGCCGAACCACACCCTCGGCCGCACGCCCTGGTTCTTCAATTCCTCCGGCCGGGTGTCCGTGGCCTGCAGGAACAGCGGGATCCGGGTCTCGTGCCAGAGTGTCTTGCCGAGCAGGAACGGCGAATTCGCGCCGACGGCGATCTGCACCCCGGCCAGCGCCTGCGCCGCGTTCCAATGCGCCGCGAATTCCTCCGGCGCGACCTGCAGATGCAGCTGAACCGACGTGCAGGCGGCTTCGGGCAGGATCGATTCGGAGTAACTGCGCAGCCGCTCGGGCTGCCTGCCCGGCAGGGGAGCGCCCTCCATGGAGAGCACGGTCCGCTCACCGCGCGCGGCGAAGATCCGGTCGTTGAGCAGCGAATACCGGGCGTTGTTGGTGAGCCACTTCTGGTCGAAGTGCTCGTGCCGCAGGGTCGGGAGGATGCCGATCATCGCCAGTGAGGCGCCGGATTCCTCGGCCTTGCGCGCGGCCGCGCCCAGATACGCGCGGAGATCCTCCTCCAGCTGCAACGCGGACTCGCCGGCCAGCGGCCTCGGCGGCACGTTGAGTTCCAGGTTGTGCTGGCCGAGTTCCGTGGTGAACGACGGATCGTTCAGCGCGTCGAGGACCGTCGTGTTCGTCATCGACGGGCGTAGTTCGGCGTCGACCAGATTGAGTTCGACCTCGAGCCCGATGTTCTTGCGAGGGAAGGAAAAACTTCCATCGGTGAGCATACGGGCCAGGGTGTCGAGACAGCGCTGGACCTTTCGGCGGTAACGTCCGCGATCCTGCGGTCCGCAGGGTTCCGCAGAAAGATCCTTACCCATGTTCGTAGAGCTCCTCATTGGCCACGCTCCGCGGGATTCCAGGCGGGACTGCCAGGCGGCCCAACGGTTTCACGCATCGCCGTCGCCCGGCTAGCGGCCAAACTGGTGCTCTCTGTCACCAGGGGTTAACTTACAGCAAAATACGCCCGTTCGTACCACCTGCCGGTAGACGTTCGGAGGCAAACGGCTCGCGGCGGGCGGATGACACACTCTCCGGGTGGCCGAACTGATCACCATCGACGACCCCGCCGACCCGCGGGTCGACGATTTCCGCGACTTGTCCACAGCCGATCGGCGGCCAGACAGGCCGGGCGGGCGCGGCTTCGTGATCGCCGAAGGCACCGTCGTCGTCGAGCGTCTTCTCAAGTCCCGGTACCCGGTGCGAGCCCTCCTCGGAGTGGAGCGGCGATTCCGCGAATTGGGCGCCGACCTGGCGAAAGTCGACGCCCCCGGCTATATGACGTCGGCCGATACGATGGCCGAGGTGGTCGGATTCCACCTGAATCGCGGGGTGCTGGCCGTCGCGGACCGGCCCGTTCCGCCGCCCACGGTGGAAGAGGTCATCGACGGCGCGCGCGTGCTCGCGGTGCTCGAAGGCGTCGGTGACCACGAGAATCTCGGTTCGCTGTTCCGCAACGCCGCCGCGCTCGGTGTCGACGGGGTCCTGCTCGGCGGCGGCTGCTCGGATCCGCTGTACCGGCGCAGCGTCCGCGTTTCGATGGGGCACGTCCTGCGTGTCCCGTTCGCCACGTTCGGATCGTGGCCATCGGACCTGGAACTGCTGCGGGAACGCGGGTTTCGTATCGCGGCCCTCACTCCTCGTGCGGATTCCGTTTCGCTGCGCCAGTTGCGAGACCAGGCACCGGAGAAGGTCGCGTTGATGCTGGGCGCCGAGGGCCCCGGCCTGACCGAAGAGGCCATTGCCGCCGCCGACGTCGCGGTGCGGATTCCGATGCCGGAGGGCGTCGACTCGCTGAATGTCGCCACAGCGGGCGCGATCGCGTTCTACGAGACGCGTCCCCCGCTATCGTGAGCACCCGAGCGATCACGAGGAGAACCCATGGAATTGCGGATCCGTGAGGGACGCGCGGTGCTGGCCGGGCCCGGCGGCGAAACCGCCCGCGAGGTGGACCCGCATTCACTCGCGATTGGTTCAGACCTCGCCCAGGCGTTGCACGAGTGGGCGCGCGTCGCGTCCGCGGTCGGATCCGCCGCCCGTCCTGGCGAAACCGGCACCGAGGCCGCTTCCGTGGTTTCCCAGCGGGGCCGCCAGCTCGCCCAGCGGGTCGCCGCCACGATGGGCACGTCGGTCCGGTTCGTCGACCCCGTCTCCGGCGACGGCGTCATGATCGACCCGCCCGCCCCCACCCCCCGCAACGAACTCGCGCGGCGCCTTTTCGGCACGCCGGACCCCGCCGGGGAGCCGACGCCGTGGCTGACCGGCCTGACCGTCTCCGCGTTCGCCGCGGCCGTGGTCGTCGTCGCGATGCTGGCGCTGGCGAACACCCTCGCGCGTGAGACCAACGGCTGGCTGGCGCTGCTCGCGTCCGCCGTCGTGACCGGCGGGATCACGCCGTCGCTGTGGCTCGCGCGGCGCGTCCCGATCGTGCGGTGGGCGTCCTTCGGGGCCGCCGCCGGGATCGTGATCGCGTGGATCGGCGTGCTGATCGTCGTCTTCTAGACACGTTCGCGGAACGGGGATACTGAGATCCATGGCCGGTGATCCGCTCATTTTGCTCAGGCGGCTGTGCCTCGCGCTGCCGGAGACCTCCGAGCGGCTCAGTCACGGCGAGCCGACCTGGTTCGTGCGCGGCGAGAAGACGTTCGTCATGTACGCCGATCGGCATCACGACGACAAGCTGGCCTTCTGGTGCCCGGCGCCGCCCGGGGCGCAGGAGGAACTGGTGGGCGCCGAGCCGGAGCGATTCTTCCGGCCGCCGTACGTCGGGCATCGGGGATGGCTCGGGGTGCGGCTGGACGTCGACGTCGACTGGGCCGAGATCGAGCGGATCGTCACCGACGCGTACTGCCTCGTGGCGCCGAAATCCCTGGTCGCGCAGGTCCCTGGACGCACGTAATGGCCCCTCCACCGGAAGGGGCCATTACGTGCGAATTCAACCTCGTTGCGATCGGACGCCCAGTAGGACGTCTTCCCAGGATGGGACTATGGGGTGGTTCTTCTTCCCCTTCGCCCGTGGGGCGGGTTCGGCCACTTCCGCCGGCTCGTCAGCCGCGGGAGGTGGCTCGATGTCTTCTTCCGGCTCCGCTATCGGCGCGTCGATCACCTTCGCGACCTGCTCTTCGGGAGCACTGTCGAGAGTGGGTTGGACGACGGCTTCCTTGGCCGGTTCCAGTGCCCGGACCGTACGCGGAGCGCGGTAAGCGTTGGGGTTGAGCAGGACTTCGGCGTTCTCGTCGAGCGCCTGCACGGTGCCGCCGTGCGCGCCGGGCGCGAACGACCAGTGCGCGCGGTTGTCCGACCGGCCGGCCTTCCAGCTCAGCACGACGACCCACTTGCCGTCGTCGCCTCGCCAAGAGTCCCAGGTCGCCTGGCTGTAGTCGTGGCCGCGGAGACCGAACGAGTGCGCCATGACCTCGCCGAGCGTCTGCACGTCGGGGCCGTCTTCGCGGATCGGGTGCGCGCGCTGGGCCAGTTCGGCGGTACGCGAACGCTCGAGCAGGACCGGGTACGCGAACCGCTCGACACGCTGCACGGTGACGCCGGCGCTGCTCGCGACCTGCTCCACGGACTCACCGGCCCGGATTCGTGCCTGGATCTCGCGTGGCCGCATTTGGCTCTCCAACTCGATCTCGATCTGGCCGAGGCGGGTGATGTCACCCCTCGCCGCCGCTCGCAGCCTCTCATCCGCGGGGAGCAGGAAACGCGTGCGGCTCGCCGGGTCTTCGCACACGATGGACTTACCGTCCTCGTGCAGCCCGACCACTCGTAGCGCTCGCATTTTCGCCTCCCCTGCTCTTCACCTTTGTGGGTGTCAACGCTAGTACGGCGCGTCGCCTTGACGTGCGAGGCGCGCCGATGTCATGTGTCCTGCTCACTATTTTGTTCATGGCAGCAAGTGCATTCTGCTGGAGCAATCCGTGGCTCGCAGAGTGACGCGCCGGACACGCACCGTCACGATCGGGGGAATCTAAGGCAGCCGCACCCGGACGACCAGTCCGCCGCCCCGGCCGCCGGGTTCCGCGCCCGCGGTCCCGGCGTGCGCGGTCGCGATGGACCGGACGATCGACAGGCCGAGCCCGGCGTTGCGCGAGTCCCCGGTCCGGTCGCCCGAGAGCCGCCGGAACGGCTCGAACAGCGCGGGAACGGCGTCCAGCGGCACCTGCGGGCCGGTGTTGCGCACCACCAGCGCCGGATCGCCGCCGACGTCGACGTGGATCCAGCCGCCCTTGCGGTTGTAGGTGATGGCGTTGTGCACGAGGTTCGTGACCAGCCGTTCCAGGAGTACGGGGTCGCCGGACACCGTCCGCCGCCGCAGCCGCGACTCCACCGTGACGCCCGCTTCCTCGGCCATGGCCGCCGCCGACCGGATCACCGTCGCCGTGACCTCGTCCAGCCGGACGGGGCCGCGTGAGGCCAGGCCGCGATCACTGCGCGCGAGCACGAGCAGGCCTTCGATCATCCGCTCGCTGCGCTCGTTGGTGTAGATCAGGTGTTCGCCGAGTTTCCGGACCTCCGGGCTGACGTCGGGATCGGCCATCGCCACCTCGACCAGCGTGCGCTGCACCGCGAGCGGGGTCCGCAGTTCGTGGGAGGCGTTGGCGACGAAGCGTTTCTGGCTGTCGAACGACACGGCGAGCCGGTCGAGCATGCCGTCGAAGGTGTCCGCGAGTTCCTTGAGTTCGTCGTCGGGGCCGTCGAGGTCGATCCGCCGGTCGAGGTTCTCGGCCTCGAGTTTCCGCGCGGTCGAGGTGATCGCGTGCAGCGGCCTCAGCACGCGGCTCGCCATCATCCAGCCGAACAGCACCGCGAGCGCGCCCGCGATCGCCAGCGCCACCAGGGATTGCCAAAGCAGCGTCGAAAGAACGTCCGAGCGGTACTCGGTGATCGAGGTCGCGACCAGTTGCGTGGCCTGGGCGCGCTCGACGGGCATGATGGTCGCCTCGTCCAGCGGATACGTCTGGGCGCGCTGGAGGGAGATCCCCGCGGCACTGTCGTTCGCGAACGCAGCCGTGTCCGGCAGGGACGAACTGACCAGCAGGTAGTTGACGATCAGCAGGGCGAGCCCGACGACCAGGAACGCCCCACCGTAGAGCGCGGTCAGCTTGGTGCGCAGGGAAAGCCGGAGCGGTTTCATGACCCGAACCGGTAACCGGCGCCGGGCACGGTCTCGATCACCGGCGGATCGCCGAGTTTGCGCCGCAACGTCATCATCGCCACCCGGACGGCGTTCGTGAACGGGTCGGCGTGCTCGTCCCACGCCTTCTCCAGCAGTTCCTCCGCGCTGACCACGGCCCCTTCGGCGCGCATGAGCACCTCCAGTACCGCGAATTCCTTGGGGGACAAGGGAAGGAACCGGCCGTCGCGGGACGCCTGGTGCCGGGGCAGGTCGAGGACGACGCCGCCGCGTTCCAGCACCGGCGGCAGCGCAGGCCGCGCGCGCCGCGACAACGCCTGCACCCGCGCGACGAGTTCGGCGAACGCGAACGGTTTCGTCAGGTAGTCGTCGGCGCCCAGCCCCAGCCCGGCGACCCGGTCGTTGACGTCGGCGGCGGCCGTCAGCATCAGGACCCGCGCCTCGCCGCCCGTCTTGAGGACAGCGGCGCAGACCTCGTCGCCGTGCACGACGGGAAGGTCCCGGTCGAGCACGACGACGTCGTAGCCGTGCACCCCCACCCGGTCCAGGGCCTGTTCGCCGTCGTAGCAGACGTCGACGGCCATGGAGAACCGTCGCAGGCCCTCGGCGATCGTGTCCGCCAGGAGCCGCTCGTCTTCCACTACCAGCACTCTCACCAGGTCAGTCTGCCCCGGGAGGGGGTAAGCGCGGGATAAGCGTGGATCAGCCGGGTGGGGGCTGAAGGGGACTTTCCCCGCATGTGATGTGGGGAAAGCGCCCTTCGCCGCGTGAGATGCGGGGAAAGTCCCCTTCAGCCGACCGGGTGCAACTGCCTCGCCGGGATCACCTGCTGGGGAGTGTTCGGGCTGGACCACAGCAACTTCATCGACGCCTCCCCGCCTCGTTCGGTGTGGTCGAGCCGGATCGCGTACGACTTCCCGGCGACCAGGTCCAGGGTCGCTTTGTCGACACTCGGGCCGTGCGGGGTGGTGTTGTCGACGAGGAGTTTCCCGTCGACCCACAGCCGCACCGTGTCGTCCGAAACCGTGGTGAACGTGTATTTCCCGGTGTCCCGCGCGGTGACCTGGCCGCTCCATCGCGACGAGAAGGCCTCCGCCGGGATCTTCGCGTCGGGCGAGCCGGTGAACTTCCAGTTGTGGTTCACGCCCGGCTCGACGCGGCGCACCGTCGGTGTCCCGGTGAAGTCCGCGTTCGGCCAGTACTCGGCGGTCAGGCCCGTCCCGCGTCCGGCGGGTGCCTGCGGCAGCGGGTCGACATTCAGCTCGATGACGGTCGCGACGTCGTTCGTCTTGCCGCCCGATGGCGTGAGTTTCACGCTTCCGGACGACTGCTCCACGCGGACGCGCTGCCCGCTGCCGAGCACCCGCGCATCACGAACCCGGAAGGGCGCCAACGCGTCGAGCGTCAGCGAACCGCCCGAAGCGGGCCAGTCGAACACGGACGCGTAAAGCTTGTTGCCGCGCCTGCTGACCACGCCCCATTGAGGTTCCGCGACGAGCCCTGGCGCGCCCGCGCCGTAAACGGCCGAGGACTGCTTGTTCGTCCGCAGCCAGTGACCCATCTGCTTCAGCCGGTCGACGGATTCCTGCGGGACGCGGCCGGTGCGATCGGGCCCGACGTTGAGCAGGAAGTTGCCGCTGCGGCCGGCGATCGACAGCAGTTTCCTGGTCAGATCCGCCGAGGACTTCCAGTTGTGGTCCCAATCGGTGTATCCCCAGCTGCCGTTGAGGGTCATGCACGACTCCCAGAGCTGGCCGTCGACCGGCTTGTCCGGGATCTCCTGTTCGGGGGTGCCGGTGTCACCGTCGACCACCCGCCGTTTGCCGACGCGGTTGTTGATCACGATGGACGGATCGAGGCTCCGGACGTAGGCCTCGAGTTCCTCACCGTCCTTTTCGGACCAGGGGTTGTTCGGCCGGTCGGTGCTCCATTCGCCGTCGAACCACAGTACCGCCGGGTGGTAGTCGTCGACGAGTTCCTTGAGCTGGGCGTACATCCGCTCCTTGTACTTCGGGAACGTCGCGGGATCCGGGAAGTCGGGATCGTGCCAATCCCAGATCGAGTAGTAGAAGCCGAGTTTGACGTCGCGGGCGGCCGTCGCGCGCTTCAGTTCGGCGAGGATGTCCCGCTTCTTGTCGAACGACGAATGATCGCGAAGGTTGAACTTGTTGACCTTCGTCGGCCACATCGCGTAGCCCTCGTGGTGCTTCGACGTGATCACCACGTACTTCTGCCCGGCGTCCTTCGCCGTCTGCGCGATGGCGTTCGCGTCGAAACCGGACGGGTTGAACTTCGCGGCCATCTGCTCGTACTCGGCGCGCGGGATCTGGCAGTTCCGCTGGATCCATTCCGCGTCCTGGCAAACGCTTCCATCAGGGCGCTGGTACTTCCCCTGTAACTGGGAGTACGCGCCGAAGTGGATGAACTGGCCGAAGCGGTCGTCGCGCCACCAGCGTGTCCGGTCGGCGGTGAAGGGGTCGTCGTAGGAGTGGTCGGACGGGAGTGGCGCGGCCTGCGTGACGGCGGGTGAGACGCCGAGCGCGGTGGTCGCGATGACGAGGGCCGCCAGGGCCCTGAGTGGCTTGCGGCGATTCATGCACTCCTCCTCGCTGAGGTGTGGACGTCGAGGACTCTAAGAAGCCAGAGATCCGATGTGAACCTCCGAAAGGCTCGCCAGGTCGCTAGTTCACCCGTAAAGACGGTAGATACATCCGATCTTTGTGTCGCTGAGTGGGACTGTAAGCGCCGCATAAGCGACTTCGCTTACCGCGCCGGAATCGCCGTTTCCGTAGAAATCGGTTCGCCAAGACGACCGAAGGAGCAGCGATGCGGAAACGACCGATGGCGGTACTGATCGCCGGAGCGGTCCTCACGCTGGTGTCCGGCTGCGGTGGTGGCGGGGACGGCGGCGACAAGGTCGCCTCGATCTCGTCGCCGCCCGCCGCCGGTGCCGGCGACGGGAAACAGGCCGACAACGTGTCCGATGAGGACAAGAGGCGCAACTTCGCGAAATGCATGCGCGAGCACGGGGTCAACATGCCCGACCCCAAGACCGACTCGAACGGCCAGGACACGATCACCCTCGACGCGGGCGACGTCCCGCTCGACGAGAAGAAGATGAAGACCGCGGACGAGGCGTGCCGCAAGCTGCTGCCGAACGGTGGCGAGATCAAGCCGCCGACGCCGGAAGAGCTCGACAAGATGCGCAAGGAAGCCAAGTGCATGCGCGACCACGGCATCGACTTCCCGGATCCGGACCCCGACCCCGGCAAGGGTGGCGCCGCCATCGCGCTGGGTGACGCGGGTGGCGATCCCAAGAAGTTCGAAGACGCGGCGAAGGCCTGCGGTCTCGGCATGAGCATGAGGGTGGCCCCGGCGAAATGAGCGAACACGAAGGACCCGGCGGCGCACGGCGTTCGCGCCGGGCACGCTGGTTCATCATCGCGGCGGTCCTGGTCGTCGTGGTCGGGACGATGTCGGTGGTCGTGCTGACCCGCGTCACGTCGGAGGCCCAGCAGGTCGGGCAGGCGCCGCCTCCGGTGGAGACCGCGAAGGTCGAGAAGACCGACCTGCAGGAGGAAGAAGAGGCGAACGGAACGCTGGGCTACGGCGCGGAAAACGCCCTCGCCGGCCGGAAACAGGGGACCATCACGTCCCTTCCGGACGCGGGTTCGGTGCTCACCCGCGGCAAGGCCGTGTACGGCGTCGACGCCAAACCGGTGTCGTTGTTCTACGGCACGCTGCCGTTTTTCCGTGACCTCGCGGACGGGGCCACGGACGGCCCGGACGTCAAGCAGCTGGAAGAGAACCTGAAGGCGCTCGGTTTCGGCGGCTTCGGCACGCCGGACAAGAAGTTCACCTCGGCCACCGCCGCCGCGATCAAGAAATGGCAGAAGTCGCTGGGAGTGGAGCAGACCGGCACCTTCGGCCAGGGCGACGCCGTCCTCGCGCCCGGCGAGATCCGGGTTTCGCAGGTCACCGCGCAGCTCGGCGGTCCCGGCGGCGGTGACCTGCTGAAGTACACCGGCACCGAACGTCAGGTCGAGGTCAAACTCGACGCCGCCAAGCAGGCCATCGCCAAGACGGGGGACAAGGTCGGGATCGACATCACCGGCGGCAAGACCGCGACCGGCGTGATCACCGAGGTCGGCAAGGTCGCGGAGACCGGCAAGGACGCCGCCGGGCAGGACGACGGCAAACCGAAGATCAAGGTGAAGATCAAGCTGGACGATCCGGCCGCGGCGGGGTCGCTCGATTCGACGCCGGTCTCGGTGCGGTTCACCAAGGAAGTCCACAGTGGAGTGCTGGCGGTCCCGGTCGGGGCGCTGCTCGCGCTAGCCGAGGGCGGGTACGCCGTCGAGGTCGACGAAGGCGGCAAGCGGCGGCTCATCGCGGTGAAGACCGGCCTGTTCTCCGGCGGCCGCGTCGAAGTCACCGGAACCGGCCTCGCCGCCGGGATGCGGGTGGTGACGACGTCATGACCCCGGTGCTGGCCGTGCGCAACGCCTCGCGCACCTATCCCGGCGGCGTGCGCGCCCTGCACGAAGTCACCCTGTCCATTGAGGACAGGGAGATGGTCGCCATCCTCGGGCCGTCCGGTTCGGGGAAGTCGACACTGCTGCAGCTGATGGGCACGCTCGACCGGCCGACCAACGGCGTCATCGAACTGCGCGGGCACGACGTCGCGAAGCTGCCGGACCGCAAGCTTTCCGCGTTGCGGTCGCGGTGGATCGGCTTCGTGTTCCAGCAGTTCTTCCTCAGCGAGGGGGTGAGCGCGGTCGACAACGTCGCGACGGGGCTGCTGTACGCGGGGGTGCCGCGGCGGAAACGGCACGAGCGGGCGCTGGCCGCGCTCGACAGGGTCGGCCTCGCGCACCGGGCCACCCATTTCCCGAACGAGCTCTCCGGCGGGGAACGGCAGCGGGTGGCGATCGCGCGGGCGGTCGTCAACTCGCCGTCGATCCTGCTGGCCGACGAGCCGACCGGGAACCTCGACACGGGCAACGGCGCGGCGATCCTCAACCTGCTCGCCACGTTGAGTTCGCAGGGGACGACGGTCGTGATCATCACGCACGACCGGGAGATCGCGGCGGGGATCCCGCGGCGGATCGAGCTGCGGGACGGCCGGATCCGGCTCGACACCGGGACGGGGGTGCTGGTGTGAGCGCACCCGTCCTCGACAAGGTGCCGACGCCGAATCCGGCCCGGCTCGGCCCGCGTGACGTGCTGACCCTCGGCGCGCACGGGATGCGGACGCGGCCGATGCGCGCGGTGCTGTCCGCGCTCGGCATCGGGATCGGGATCGCCGCGATGGTGGCGGTGCTCGCGATCCCGGCGTCGGGCGCGAAGGCGTTGCAAGATCAGCTGTCCGCGCTCGGCACCAACCTGCTCTCGGCGGGGCCGGGCAAGACGATGTTCGGCGGCGACGCGACCCTGCCGGACAGCGCGGTGCCGATGGCGAAGCGGATCGCCCCGGTCACGGCGGCGTCCGCGACCGGGAGCACCGGCGGGTCCGTGCGGCGCACGGACAAGATCCCCAAGGACGAGACGTCCGGCCTCGGCGTCTACGCGGCGACGCCGGATCTTCTCGACGTCATCGGCGGGGCCGTCCGCACCGGGCAGTTCCTCCGTGACGCGACCCGTGACTACCCGGTCGCCGTGCTGGGTTCGGTCGCGGCCGCGCGGCTCGGGATCGACCGCATCGACCCGGCCAAACCGCCGCAGGTGTTCATCGGCGGGCAGTGGTTCACCGTGGGCGGGATTCTCGGGCCGACGCCGCTGGCGCCCGAGATCGAGCGCTCGGCGCTGGTCGGCTGGGATGTCGCGAAGCGGCTCCTCGGCTTCGAGGGGCATCCGAGCACGGTGTACGTCCGGGCGAAGGACTCGCAGGTCGAGAACGTCCGCTCGGTGCTCGCGCAGACGATGAACCCGGAGGCGCCGAACGAGGTCGAGGTGCGACGTCCGTCGGAGGCGTTGGAGGCGCAGAAGCTGACCGAGAACACCTACAGCGCCCTGTTCCTCGGGCTCGGCGGGGTGGCGTTGCTGGTCGGTGGTGTCGGGGTGGCGAACACGATGGTGATCTCGGTGCTGGAGCGGCGCCGGGAGATCGGCCTCCGCCGCGCGCTCGGCGCGACGAAACGGCAGGTGAGAGGCCAGTTCTTGGCCGAGTCGGTGCTGTTGTCCGGGCTCGGCGGGATCGCCGGGGTGCTGGTCGGCGTGCTCGTGACGTCCGGGTACGCGCTGAGCCAGGGCTGGCCGGCGGTGCTGCCCGTCGGCGCCCTGCTCGGCGGGGTCGGGGTCTCGGCACTGGTCGGCGCCGTCGCCGGTGCCTATCCGGCGATGCGCGCGGCCAGGCTCCCGCCGACCCAGGCCCTCGCCTGACCCGCGTTTCGTCCTCTGGTTGCGGTAGTCGGTACTCCCCACTACCGCAACCAGAGGACTACTTGCGTGGTGGCGGTGGGTAACCTCGCCGGGTGCTGGTGGGATTGTCGGGGCGGAAACTCGCGGGGGCGCTGATCGCGCTCGAAGTCGTCGTGGTCGCCGTGCTGTTCACCCTCAAGGTGTTCGACGGCCAGGACCTCGAGGTCTACATCGGCGGCGCGCGGCTGCTCCTCGACGCGGGCGACCCGTACGGCACCTGGGTGCAGACGCACGGGGGCTGGCTGCCCTTCACCTACACACCGTTCGCCGCGGCGGTGTTCCTGCCCGGCACCCTGATTTCCGCCGCGCTCGCCACGAGACTGGTCGGGCTCGCGTCGATCATCGCGGGCGGGATCGTCGTCTACCTCTTCGTCGCGACGCTCAACGGTTCGCTCACCGACCGATCCGCGGTGCGGGGCCGCGCCATCGCCGTGCTGGCGGCGATCGGGGCGCAGGCGGCGGGCGGTGTCATGGAGCCTGTCCGTTCGACGCTGGGCTTCGGCCAGATCAACACCCTGCTGATGCTGATGGTCGTTCTCGACGCCCTGCTCCCGGGACGCGCCCGCACGAAGGGGCTGCTGATCGGCGTCGCCGCGGCGATCAAGCTCACCCCGGCCTTCTTCATCCTGTTCTTCTTGTTCCGCAAGGACTTCCGCTCCGCGGCGCGGGTCGTGGCCGGTTTCCTCGGCGCGGGCGCGCTGATGTGGCTGGCCGCGCCCGGCGCGTCGGCGAAGTTCTGGACGAACATCCTCTTCGACACCAGCCGCATCGGCGACAGCGGTTACGTCGGCAACCAGTCGTTGCGCGGGATGCTCGCGCGGTTCGGGCTCGGATCGGCGGAGTCCGTCGTCTGGGTGGCGGCCGCGGTCGTGGTGGTCGCGCTGACCGGGTTCGTGATCGTGCGCCTCGCGGAACCGGTGTTCGCGCTGACCGCCTGCGCGATCGGCGGGCTGCTGGTCTCGCCGGTGTCCTGGACGCATCACTGGATCTGGTGCGTCCCGATCCTCGCGCTGCTCGTCTGGATGCGATCGATCGTTTCGTACGCGCTCGCGGTGGTGACGGTGGCGCTGTTCGTCGTCGCGCCGATGTGGCTGGCGCCGCGGCCCGCCGGGAGCTTCGGCTGGTGGCTGGCGACGGAATCCTTTGTGCTGTACGGCCTTCTGCTGCTGGTGCTGGCCGCGATCTTCCCCAAATACGTGAAGGCCTCCTTCCCTACGCTCAAGGTAGGGAAGGAGGCCTTCACGGAAAGCTAGCTCAGCCCAGGCGCTCGACGACGTACTCGATGCTCTGGGTCAGCTTCGTGATGTCGTCCGGGTCGATGGCCGGGAACAGGCCGACGCGCAGCTGGTTGCGGCCCAGCTTCCGGTACGGCTCGGTGTCGACGATCCCGTTGGCGCGCAGCACCTTCGCCACCGCGGCGGCGTCCACCTCGTCGGCGAAGTCGATGGTGCCGACGACCTGCGAGCGCAGCGACGGGTCGCTGACGAACGGCGTCGTGTACGAGGTCTTCTCGGCCCATTCGTACAGCCGGGTCGACGAGTCGAGGGTGCGCGCGGTGGTCCACTCGAGACCGCCGTTGGAGTTCATCCACTCGATCTGGTCGGCCAGCAGGAACAGCGTCGACACCGCCGGGGTGTTGTACGTCTGGTCCTTGCGGGAGTTGTCGAGCGCGGTGGTCAGCGACAGGAACTCGGGGATCCAGCGGTCGCTCGCGCCGATCTCGCCGATGCGCTCGACCGCGGCGGGCGAGGCCAGCGCGATCCAGAGGCCACCGTCGGCGGCGAAGGACTTCTGGGGCGCGAAGTAGTAGACGTCGAAGTCTTCGGCCTTGACCGGCAGGCCGCCCGCGCCGGAGGTGGCGTCGATGGCGACGAGAGCGCCTTCACTGCCTTCGGGGCGGCGGACCGGCACGGCGACACCGGTCGAGGTCTCGTTGTGCGCCCAGCCGACCAGGTCGGCACCGGACTGGTAGGCGATCTCGGGCGCGGTGCCCGGGTCGGACTTGACGACGATCGGGTCGGCGAGGAACGGCGCGCCCTTGGTCACCGTGGCGAACTTCGAGGAGAACTCGCCGTAGGTGAAGTGCTGCGAACGTTCCCGCACGAGGCCGAACGCGGCGGCGTCCCAGAATGCGGTCGTCCCGCCGTTGCCGAGGACCACTTCGTAGCCTTCGGGCAGGGAGAACAATTCGGACAGACCCGCACGCACGCGGCCGACGAGGGACTTCACCGGCTTCTGGCGGTGCGAGGTGCCGAGGTAGGTGGCACCGGATTTCGCCAGGTTGGCGAGCTGCTCGTCACGGACCTTGGACGGTCCGCAGCCGAAGCGGCCATCGGCAGGCTTCAGGTCCGCGGGGAGGGTCAACTCAGGTGCGTCGGTCATGTGCCCAGTCTCTCAGGTCGGGATGGGCCTGCTGACAGTTGGTGCCGCGTGTCCGGAATGTGAGATCGGTGGACTGGCTCCCATCGCGGCCGACCGCCGGGTAGCTTCTCGCCTCATGGCGACAGTGCACGAGCGATTCCCCCTGCCCCCCGAGGCGTTGTGGCAGGCCCTCCCGAACGGGGTCACCGCGGTCAAGGGACAGAACCCGTTCTACGACGCGGCCGCCGGCTACGTCACCTTCTCGACCAAGCTCGGCTTCTTCAGCTACGGGCAGACTGTCACCGTGAAGGTCGAGCGGACGTCGGAGGGCTCGGGCCTGGCGATCCAGACGAGCCTGAAGTTCGGCTTCGTCGACTGGGGCGAGGGCAAGCGCATCGCCCGCAAGTTCATCGCGGCCGTCGGCGACACCGTCGGGCACACCCCGGCCGCTTGACGCTGTCGTGAGTGGCGATTCGGGTTAGAACCAAAGGGGTCTTAGGTACCTGCTGGTTGTGGCTGGAGTTGGTTGCAGGTCCGTGAAGGCCTCCTTGCCTACTCTGAAGGTAGTGAAGGAGGCCTTCACCCCTTTCCCGAGTACATGAAGGCCCCCTTCCTGTACCTGGGCGCAAGGAAGGGGGCCTTCATGTACTGCGGGGGCGAGCCAGGGCTGCGGTCGCCACTCACGACCCGCGGGACCGGTCAGCGCCAGCCGTCGGGGTCGACACCGCCCGGGATGGGCGCGGCCGGGTCGAACGGCGTCCGCGAGAAGATGAACGTCGCGAGGTCGAGGTGGTTCGGCTTGCCCGCAGCGTCCCGGCCGACCCGCAGCGTCTCGCCCGCGTAGTACGCGTCGAGGCCGATCCAGGTGTCGTCACCGAGCGGCGCGAACCGCGACGCGCGGCCGGGGCCGTCGGTCGGCGCGAGGGAGAACAGGCCGTCCGGGAGCAGCCGCAGGTGGTACGGCGTCGGGCCCCAGTGCCACAACCCGGTCAGCTCCAGCAGCTTCGGGTCCACAGTGGACGGCTGCCATTCCGCGGGCAGCGACGGTTCGTGGGTCTCGGTCAGCGTGATCAGGTCGAGGCACAGCTGCGTGATGCCGACGCCCGCCGTCGAGTTCGTCAGCACCAGCGCGCCGATGCCGGCGTTCGCGTCGATCAGGGAGCAGGCGAGGAAGCCCGGCATCGACCCGGTGTGCCCGGCCAGCCGCCTGCCCTGCGTGCGGACCAGCATGATCCCGAGGCCGAAGCCGGTGGTCCAGGTGTCGCCGTCGTCCACGGTGACCATTTCGCGCATCTCGGCGACGGTCTCTTCGCTCAGCACACCGCCGGTGTTGCCGCCGAGGAACGCCGTCCAGCGGGCGAGGTCGGTGACCGTCGACCACAGCTGCCCGGCGGGCGCCATCGCGCCCGCGTCCGGCGACGGCTCCGGCATGAGGACGTCGGCGAAGGGGTGCACGGCGAAGCCGCTCGCGTGCGCGCCTTCCGGATGCGGCGAGGTCCGGGTCATGCCGAGCGGGCCGAGGATCTCGGCGCGGACGACGTCCAGCCACGACTGCCCGCGGTGGCGGGAGACCAGCTCGCCGAGCACGCCGTAACCGACGTTGCTGTAGTGGAACCGGCTGCCCGGCCGCAGCCGCGTCGCGCCGTCCTTGAGGCTTTCGACGAGGGCGGCCCAGTCGGCGCCCACCGTGCGCTCCCACCAGGAACCGGGCGATTCCGCGGTCAGGCCGGAGGTGTGCGAGAGCAGCTGAGCGATGGTGGCCGAGCCGAACGCGGTGCCCGGCAGGTGCTTTTCGAGCGGGTCGTTGAGGTCGAGCTTGCCTTCGTCGCGCAGGCGCAGGACGGCGGTCGCGACGAGGGTCTTGGTGATCGAGCCGAGCCGGTACTGCGTGTCGTCGTCCGGTGTCTCGCCATTGACGCGGCCACGCGCCCCTGACCAGGCGATTTCACCATCGCGGACGACAGCGGCGACGAGGGACGGGGCGCGGCACGAGGATTGCTCGTGCGCGAGGCGGCGAAGCAGCGCCGATTCGGTCGTGGCAAGCATGAGATGCATTGTGCCTACCCGAGCAGGCCCAGCCGCATAGCGGTGGTCACGGCGGCCGTCCGGTCCGAAACGTCCAGTTTGCCGAACACGCGCAGCAGGTGCGTCTTGACGGTCGCCTCGCTGATGTGGAGCGCCCGCCCGATGTCGGCGTTCGTGTTCCCCTGCGCCACCAGCCGCAGCACCTCGATCTCTCGCGCCGACAGCGGCGACGCCGTCGGGTTGCGCACCCGGTTCACCAGCTTCCCGGCGACCGAAGGCGCCAAGACCGTCTCGCCGCGTGACGCCGCTCGGATCGCTCCGGCCAGCTCTGTGCGTGAAGCGTCTTTCAACAGGTAGCCGGAGGCGCCCGCTTCGACGGCGCGCAGGATGTCCGCGTCCGTCTCGTAGGTGGTGAGCACGACGACTCGCTGCCCCGGCCGGTCGGCGAGGATCTTCCGGGTCGCGCCGACGCCGTCGAGACCGGGCATCCGCAGATCCATCAGGATCACGTCCGGCTGCTTGACCCGGCTCAGCGCGACGGCCTCGTCGCCGGAACCCGCCTCCCCGATGACGCTCAGATCCGGCTCGGCCTCCAGCATGCCGCGCAGGCCTTCCCGTACCACGGGGTGATCGTCGACCAGCATGATCGTGATCACGCGGGCACCTCCAGTTCCAGCGTCGTCCCCGCACCGGGTTCGCTCTTCAATGCCACGATGCCACCGACCTGGTCGGCCCGTGCCCGCATCCCCGCCAGGCCGAAGCCGCCGGTGGGTTCGGCGGGGTCGAACCCCGCGCCGTCGTCGGTCACGCCGAGCCGGACTCTTCCCTCCACAACGGACAGCCGGAGGGAAACCCTGGTGGCGCGGGAGTGTTTGCGGATGTTGCTGAGTGCCTCCTGCGCCCCTCGCAGCAGGACGACCTCGGTGGCCATCGGCAGCGCGGGCAGCGGGCCGTCGATCTCGATCGCCGCCTCGATGCCCGCTTCTTCGGTCAGCCGTTCGACCTGCCGCCGCAGGGCCTCCTCCAGGGAGTCGGAGGCGAGCGCGGACGGCCCCTGCGCCGCGACCATCGCCCGCGCCTCGGTCAGGTTCTCCCGCGCCGTCCGCGCCGCCAGTTCCAGGTGGCGCCGGGCCGCTTTCGGATCGGTGTCCATTTCGGACTCGATGGCTTGGGTGAGCGTGACGATGCTGGTGAAGCCCTGCGCGAGCGTGTCGTGGATCTCGCGGGCCATCCGCTCGCGTTCGGCGGCCGTGCCCGCCTCTCGGGAGAGCCGGGAAACCTCCGCCTGACTGGCTTCCAGTTTTTCGATCAGCACGGCCCGGGCCTTGCTCTGTTCGATGATCTGCGTGGTGTAGCGGCCGGCCAGGAGGCTGAAGATGACCAGGATCGCCGTCATCGGCAGCAAGACCGGCTGTTCGTCGATCCCGCCCCGGACGAGCAAGGACAACGGGGTCAGCAGCACCGCCGCCGTGGTGAGGATCGACGCGGTCTTCGTCGGCAACGTCATGTAGAGCAGCGGGCAGACCAAGAACAGGATGAAACTCGAATTGCCCGCGGCGAAGACGGCGCCCACCAGAAGAGCCATCATGGTCGTGACGAACAACCACGGCGTGTACTCGTAGTCCGGCCCGGTGACGAGGCGGCGTCCGCGGACGAGGTAGACCACGCCGATGCCACCGAGGCACAGTACGGCGATGACCTTGTTGACGGTTTCGCCGTCTTCGAAGAGCACCAGGCCCGTCGTCGCGACGTAGGTGATCGAGAAGAGGACTTCCCAGAGCCAGAAGGACCGCTCCCAGGCGTTCACTTGCCTTCGTTCGACCAGCGGAACGTCAGCGTCGCCAGCAGCAGCCCCGCGACGCACCACGCCGTCAGCACCAGTGCCACCATCGGAAGTTCCCATGTCCCCGCCATTTCCTGTGTCGCGGCTTCGGCCGGCAGGAACACCGAGCGGAAGCCCTGGCAGATCCACTTCACCGGGAAGAACGAAGCGATGTCGACCATAACCTTCGGCAGGTTGGTGATCGGCGTGACGAACACCCCGGAGACGAACTGCAGCGCGATGTAGATCAGGTTGGTCACCGCGACCGCGCCACTGACCGTTTTGGTCACCGAACTGAGCGCGATGCCCAGCAGCGTGCAGCTGGTGATGCCGAGCAGGAAGACCCAGACCGCGGTCAGCAGCTTCATCGGGTCGGTGGGCATTTCCAGGTCGAACAGCAGGCTGCCGACGATCGACATCAGCACCACCTGGGCGATGCTGGTGAAACCGACCAGGATGATCTTGCCGATGAAGTAGGACGCGGCGGGCATCGGCGTTCCGCGCAGCCGTTTCAGCGCGCCGAGCTCGCGATCGGACGCGAGGTTGATCCCGATGCTGTTGAACGACGTCGAGACGATGCCGGAGCCGATCATGCCCGCCGCCAGCACCTGGCCGGTGGTGATCGCCATGCCGGGCATCGAGGAGTTCAGCATCGAGCCGAGCAGGATCATCAACAGGGACGGGAAGGCGAAGGTGAAGATCACCTGTTCCCGGATGCGGAAGAACTGACGGAGTTCGGCGGTGCCCCGGAGGAGGCCGAGGGACCAGGTGCCGGGGAGTTTGCCCTGGTGGGTCAGCGTCGTCATCGGGCTTCTCCGATCAGATCGAGGTAGGTCTCTTCGAGGGTGGGCCGGTGCACGGTCAGCTCCGACGGCTCGCGGCCGTTCGCGGACAGCTCGCGGACGAGCTTGGCCGGGTAGTGCGTGCGCTCCTGGTGTGTGCCGTTCTCGTCGGCCCAGCGGACGGTGGCCTCCGCGGTCGCGCGGCCGCCCAGCGTCTGCGGCGTCCCCTCCGCGACGATCGCGCCGCGCGTGATGACCGCGACGCGATCGGCCAGCGCCTCGGCCTCGTCGAGATAGTGGGTGGTGAGCAGGATCGTGGTGCCTTCGTGGGCGAGACTCCTGATCAGATCCCAGAACTGACGCCGGGCCGCCGGGTCGAAACCGGTGGTGGGCTCGTCCAGGAACACCAGCTCGGGCCGCCCGATGATCCCGAGCGCGACGTCCACGCGGCGCCGTTGCCCGCCCGAAAGGCTCTTCACACGGGCGCCCGCCTTCTCGGTCAGGCCGACCTTCTCGATCACTTCGCCGGCGTCACGGGGATTCGGGTAGTAGCGGGCGTAGTGCCGGACGGTCTCGGCGACGGTGAGCTCGGCGGCGTCGTTGGCCGTCTGCAGCACGATCCCCAGCCGCGCCCGCCATGCCCGGCCCGCAGTGCCGGGATCCTCGCCGAGGACGTCGACCTCGCCGTCCGTCCGCTTCCGGTGCCCCTCCAGGATCTCGACCGTCGTCGTCTTGCCCGCGCCGTTGGGGCCGAGCAGGGCGAAGACCTCACCCTGCTCGATGTCGAGGTCGATACCCCCGACGGCCGTGTGGCCCGGATACTCCTTGCGCAGGCCGCGCACTTTCACTGCCGTTTTCATACGTCGATCGTGCTGCGCGGGACGGGTTGTGCGGGACGTCCGCAGGACTGAACCCGGCTGTCAACCGTTCGGTGGACACCGGTGTCACCGCCAGGTTCGTTCCTCGGGGCACCATCGCCCTGCTGGAGGCTCGGCCTGGAGCAGCGGGGTGATGAAGGCGTCCGCGAGAACGTGTACGCCTTTGAGCGTCCGAAGCTCATCGGGGAGTTCACGGACATCTTGAGCGGCCTTGCGGTAGCCACCGGTCCAGGAACGAGGATCCGGCGCCTCGAATCCGTCGGGCACCTCCAGCCTCAGCCCACGTCTCCGGCGGCGGGTGATCTCGTCGTGCAGGATCTCGTGCATCGTCTCGCCCGAAATCGGTGCCTTCAAAGCGAAGAGTGCGAGATCCACGAGATCCTTGTAGCGCGTGGACGGATGCAGCCTGGCCGTGTGGCGCTCGTACAACGCGCAGATCTTCTCCGCGACGTGGTCTTCGATCGGGAACATCCGCACCTTCGGCCAAGAGGTGCACTCACTCGCGAACGGTGGTTTCAGCGGCTCGGTGGTGATGATTCCGCGTGGCGTGAGCCCGGAGGTGACGACGTCGACGGGGACCCGGTACCTGAGGCTCGCGTTCTCGAACATCGCCATGAACACCACCTTGCGGGTCGGGCGTTCGATATGGGTCTGTTCGGAGGTACTGAGGTGGGAGAACCAGATGGCGTCGTCGAGACGGAGCGCGGCAGCCGTCTTGAGCGCTTCGACCGCGGCGGCGGTGGTGTCCTCTGTGGACAAGAGATCGACGTCGGTGGAGTAGCGCGCGGCAGGCCAGCGCGCGAGCAGTGCTTGCCCGCCTTTGAGCACCCAGTTCGAGGCGTCGTCTCCGTGGAACACCCGCGCGATCAGCCGCCGGTGAAAATGCAGCTGGAGCAGTTCGCCGGCCGGGACACCGGTCTTCGACGCGCTGTTCTTCGCCCGGCTCTTCTGGGAGTCGAGATAACCGCGCGGTGTACTCGGACGCTGCGATGGCATGCCCGCCATCGTCGCGTGTCATGGCGAACTCGTTGGAATAGGTTCTCAGGGCTGGATTTCCTGCTCCGCAAGTTCTAGTGCGCGTCCGGTGACCGCGGCGGAGCGAGGAGGAGCGGGGCGGTGGGCGAGTCTCGTGACCGTGGTGCCGACCTTGGCGAGCAGCAGTTCGAGCAACGCTTCGCCGTCGCCGGAACGGCGGAGGCCGTAACGCAAGGCGTGGGGACCGATGTGCTCCGCGAGTACGTCCAAGCGAACCAAGTTCGCTTCCACGGCTTCACGGATGATGGTGGCGACATGACTGCCGTCGAGGTGCTGTTCCAGCAGGTCGCGGATAGTGCGCAGCGCGGTGGTGACGGGGAGCCCGTCGATCGACGTGACATCGTCGGCGGTCAGCGCGGCGGTCCTGAACCGTACGTCCGGGTCTCGGCTGGTGCGGCGGCGTGGTGTCGTCAGGACTATCCGGTCGTTGACGAGTTCGCCGAGCCGATGCAAACGGGCGGCGGACTCGTGAGAGACGACCCCTCCGTCCGGATCGAGAGGCGTTCGCTTCCAAGCGGGCTTGGCGACGTCGAGCATCAGCCAGGCGGCTTGTTCCTCCCGGGCTTCGGCAACGACGGCGATAGTGGCCGCGTAGACGCCGTGACGGATCCGGTCGAGGTGGCCCGCCTGCTCCAGGCGATGCAGCGTGACACCGTCGACGCCGACTTCTTTGGCCTGCCGAGAGGTGACCATGCCCCACTGGGCGCTGGTGAACGCGCCGAGCAACTCAAGCGCGCCACTCGTCTTCATGCAGCATAATTTACACCCATGAGCAGCGATAGTTACATCTGAATGTAACTATCGCTGCGTCGAGGTCAGCAAGGTGTGCACTGCGGTTTCGAGGGAGGGGAGCAGAGCGGCCGGGTCGGCGGAGGTGAGCATCCGGTTCGCGAAGCCGTCCGAGAGGGCGAGCACGGCATCGGCCAGGTCGCGCGCCGCGAGGTCGTCTCGGACGTCACCCGCGGTCTGAGCCTCCTCGAGGTACCGCGTCGTGATCTCCTGCAGTTCGTCGTAGCCGGTGCGGATGAACTCGGCCCAGGACGGCAGGACGGCGGCGCGCGCGGTGAAGGCGTTGATGACGATCACTTCCGCTCGGCGTTGTTCGTCGAGCGGCATCGCCTCGATCAGCAGTCGTATCAGCAGGTCCAGCAGGTTTCCGGACCGATCGAGGGTCTTCCAGCGCTGCTCCAGGAATTCGCTCGTCATGTCGAGGGCGAAGCGGAACAGGTCCTCCTTGGTGGAGAAGTACTTCTGCACCGCGCCTGCGGAAACACCGGCCTCTGTGGCGACAGAGCGCACGCTGACGGCTTCGACGCCCTCGCGCGCGACGATGCGTAAGAGGGCTCCGGCGATCTCTCGTCGGCGTTCGGTCCGGTCCACGATCTTCGGCACGGCCGTATCTTCCCCTTCGCTGACTCGATCGGCAGCCTTGCCCGTCCGTACTTTTTAGAATACATTCGTATTCGAAACGGGGGTACTGGGGTGGACGAAGTCACGCAAAAGAAGCGGTCGGAAGAGAATCAGCTCGCCGCCGCGCTGACCAGGGGGCCGGCGGAGGTCCTCGACTTCCTCCTGCCGTTGTGGGTGGGGAGTCAGCTCGGCGCGTCGGCCGCCGAGGTCGGGGCGCTGACCGCGCTGGAGACGCTGGTGTCGTTCGTGGTCCGGCCGATCGCGGGCTCGCTCGCGGACAGGTTCGACCGCGGCCGCGTCGCCGCCGCCGGGGCAGTCCTCTATGGACTGTCCTTTGTGGTCTATGCCGTGACGCCGGGCATCGGGGTCGCCTATCTGGCCGCGGTTCTCGGCGGCGCAGGCGGCGCGCTGTTCTGGGTCGCGTTACGGGCGCGCGTGGGGGAAGGGCTCGCGAGGGACGACGCCGCGTTCAGCAGGCTGTTCGCGGCCGAAGGTGGCGGCACGTGGATCGCGTTCGTGGTCGCGCTGACCGCGATCGCCTGGATCGACTACCGGGGCGTGTTCTGGCTCGGCGCGGCGGCCTGCGTGGTGGCCGCGGTGGTCCTGCTGAACGCGAAATCCGCGCCGGTCCGGGCGGAAGGCGCGCCGCGGCTTCTGCAACTGGGCAAACGGATGCGCCCGATGCTCGCGCTCGTCGCGTTGACCGCGATGGCCGAGGCCGGGGTCGCTCTCCTGCTCCTGATGCATCTGCAACGCGGACATCAGCTGCAGCTCGGGGAGATCGCGGCCGTCTTCATCCCCGGGTTCATCGTGTACAGCATCCTGCCGGACTACCTGCACGGCTTCGTCCGCAAGATCGGCCGGACGCGGGTGCTCGCGCTGGCGATGGTCGCGAGTGCGCTCTTCGCCGCCGGGCTGTCCTTCGCACCGAGCCCGGCGGTGCTCGCGGTCATGTGGATCCTGTCCGCGGCGGCGTTCGCGGCGGCCATCCCGGTGGAGCAGGCGGTGGTCGCCGAGGCGGCCGGGCTGAGCCTCGGCCGGGCGATGGGGATCTACGAGAGCGCGACGCTACTCGGAGCGACGATCGGGACGTTCCTGGCGGGTCAGCTCTACGGCTCGGACGCGGGCTGGCGCGTCGCCTGCTTCGGAGCGGCGGTGCTCCTGCTCTTCGGGTCGCTCGTGGTTCGTGGCGCCGTCCGGCGTGTCGGAGTTGCAGAGTTTCCCGTGGAACCAGCGAAAACGGTGTCACAGAAGGAAGAACCGGCGCTCCGCATGATCGAGGAGGCATCGCAAGAGTCCGAACCGGTGAAGGCCGATACGAACAAGCGCGCGAATCCGATCCGGAACTGGGCGATCCACGCCGCCGTCTACGTCCTCGCGCAGGCGGCGCTGGCGATGGCCGGACACAGCTGGCCCGTCGAAGCGTTGTTCGGCGGCCCGCACGACGCCGGCTGGTTCTGGAACTCGAGTGGTCACTGGCTGTTGAACCTCGGCCGGATCTGGACCTTCGTCTTCGTGATCGACACCGTATGGACGGCGGGTCGCGCGCTCCTGAAAAAGCGGCCTTATTGACATGTTGTCTAACATGACACTATGTCTTACAAGCGGGTGTCTGATACGTGGGTGACGGCCAGCGACGGTGTCCGCCTCTCGGTCCGGGTGACCGGTGTCGACGACGCGCCCACGGTGGTGCTCGTCCACGGTTATCCGGACAACGGCTCCATGTGGGACGGCGTCGCCGCCCTGCTGGAACGCCGTTTCCGGGTCGTCGTCTACGACGTCCGCGGCGCGGGCCGTTCGGACAAGCCTTCGGGACGCAAGTCCTACAAGCTGGACCAGCTGTCCGATGACCTCGCCGCGGTCGTCGACGAGGTCCAGCCCGAGGGCAAGGTCCACCTGCTCGCCCACGACTGGGGCTCCATCCAGACCTGGCATTCCGTCACCGGCGACAGGCTGCGCGGACGGCTCGCGTCGTTCACGTCGATCTCCGGACCGAGCCTCGATCACGCCGGCGCGTGGTTCCGCGCGCAGATGCGCCCGAATCCGAGGCGACTCAAGAACGCGCTCGCGCAGGGCACGCACTCGACGTACATCCTCGGCTTCCAGCTTCCCTTGATCCCGCAACTGCTGTGGCGCACCGGCGCGATGGGCGCGCTCATCGGCCGCATGGACCCGGCGGCGGCCGCACCCTCCACTTCGGACGGCCTCTACGGGCTCAACCTCTACCGCGCCAACATGTTCACGCGTCTCTCCCGGCCGAAGCCGCGTAACGCCGAGATCCCGGTGCAGGTGCTCGCGCCCACCGGCGACAAGTTCGTCACCACGCCGCTGCAGACCGAGATCGAGCGCTGGGCGCCGGATCTGCGCGTCCGCCGGATCGCCGGCACGCACTGGGTGGTCCGCGAAAAGCCGCAGGTGATCGCGACCGCCACCGCCGAGCTGATCGACCACGTCGAAGGCGGCGAGGAAAGCCGCGCGCTCAAGCAAGCCCGAGAGGGTGGTTTCGCGCACAAGCTCGTCGTGGTCACCGGCGCGGGCAGCGGGATCGGCCGCGCGACGGCGCTCGCGTTCGCGGACAAGGGCGCCGACCTCGTCATCACCGACATCAACGGCTCGGCGGCCGCGGACACCGCGAAACTCCTGCGGGACAAGGGTGTCACCGTCGGGGAGTACACAGTGGACTCCTCCGACGCCGAAGCGGTCGAGAAGTTCGCCCAGCAGGTCAAGGAGGAGTTCGGCGTCCCGGACATCGTCGTGAACAACGCGGGGATCGGCCTGTCGGGCCCGTTTCTCGACACGACAGTCAAGGACTGGGAACGCCTCATCGACGTGAACCTGTGGGGCGTCATCCACGGTTGCCGCGTCTTCGCCGAGCAGATGCGGGACCGGGCCGAAGGCGGCCAGATCGTCAACGTCGCCTCGGCCGCCGCGTACCTGCCGTCGAAGATCCTTTCCGCCTACGCCACCACGAAATCCGCCGTGCTGACGCTGAGCGTGTGCCTGCGTGCCGAGCTCGCCGCCGAGAACATCGGCGTCACCGCGATCTGCCCCGGCATCGTGAACACCAACATCACCAGCACCACGCGGTTCGTCGGCGTCGACGACGTCGAGCAGAAGCGGCGCCAGAAGTCGAGCAGCAAGCTGTACGCGAAACGCGGCTTCGGCCCGGAGAAGGTCGCGCGGGACATCCTGCGCGCCGTCGAGAAGGACAAGGCGATCCAGCCGTCGACCCCGGAGGCCAAGGCCGCGCTCGTCCTCTCCCGGCTCACCCCCGGACTGCTGCGGGCCGCGGCGAAGCTGGACATCACCCCGTGACATCCGCCAGACGGCCTCGCCGGATGTCGCCCCAGGCGCGCCGCGAGGACCTGATCCGCGCCGCGCTGGACCTGTTCGGCTCGCGCGCGCCCGAACTCGTCACGGTCGACGACATCATCGCCCGCGCCGAGGTCTCGAGGCCGTTGTTCTACCGGTACTTCTCGAGCCTGAGGGAACTGCAGGTCGAGGCGCTGAAGACGGTCACCGAAGGGCTCATCGACGGCCTGGCCGGACTCGAGGAAGGCCCGCCCGAAACGCGGCTGCGGGCCGCCGTCCGCGGGCTGATCGACGTCGCCGACCACTACCGGGCGGGCTACGTCGCCCTGTTGCGCAGCGGTTCGGTGATCGCGACCTCGGAGACGGACGCGGCGATCGACGAGGTCCGCAACCGCGCCGTCGAGCTCATCCTCGACGCGCTGGTGGTGCCGGAGCCCTCGCCCATGCTCATGCTGACTTTGCGGTGCTGGACCGCTGTCGTCGAGGGTGCCCTGCTGAGCTGGCTGCAGGAGCGCTCCGTGCCGCGCGAGGTGCTCGACGGCTGGCTGGTCGATCAGCTGACGGCCATGCTCGCCACTACCGCTCGGCACGATTCTTCGGTCCCGCAGACGCTATGAAAGTCCCGTTACTTGCAAAATTTGCAAGTAACGGGACTTTCATTGCACGCGCTAGACCTGCTTCGCGACCAGGTCCCAGCCTTCGACGTCTTCCGGCTTGCGCGGCTCCGGCCCGACGTACTTGGCCGACGGGCGCACGAGGCGGCCGGTCTTCTTCTGCTCCAGGATGTGGGCGGCCCAGCCGGCGGTGCGGGCCGAGCTGAACATCGCGGGCATCATGTGCGGCGGCACCTGGGCGAAGTCCAGGATCACGGCCGCCCAGAACTCGACGTTGGTCTCGATCGGGTGATCCGGACGCCGCTCGCGCAGCTCCTTCAGCGCCACCTGCTCCAGTTCGGCGGCCGCCTCGTAGCGTGACGCGCCGAGTTCCTGGCAGGTGCGGCGCAGCACGCGCGCCCGCGGGTCTTCCGCGCGGTACACGCGGTGCCCGAAGCCCATCATCCGTTCCTTGCGGTCCAGGATGCCCTTGACCAGGCCGGCGGCGTCGCCGGTCTTCTCGACCTCTTCGATCATCGGCAGCACCCGCGCCGGCGCGCCGCCGTGCAGCGGGCCGGACATGGCGCCGATCGCGCCGGACAGGGCCGCGGCGACGTCGGCACCGGTCGAGGCGATGACGCGGGCGGTGAAGGTCGAGGCGTTGAGACCGTGCTCGGCGGCCGAGACCCAGTAGGCGTCGATGGCCTTGACGTGGGCCGGGTCGGGCTCACCGCGCCAGCGGACCATGAACCGCTCGGTGATCGACTTCGCCTCGTCGACCCGGGTCTGCGGGACGGCGGGCTGCCCGATGCCGCGAGCGGACTGGGCGACGTAGGAAAGCGCCATCACCGAAGCGCGGGCCAGCTGGTCGCGGGCTTCTTCGTCGGTGATGTCGAGCAGCGGCCGGTAGCCCCAGATGGGGGCGAGCATGGCCAGCGCGGCCTGGACGTCGACCCGGACGTCGCCGGTGTGCACCGGCAGCGGGAACGGTTCGGCGGGCGGTAGCCCGTGGCCGAACCGGCTGTCGACGAGAAGACCCCAGACGTCACCGAAGGTCACCTTGCCGGCGAGATCCTCGATGTCGACACCGCGATAGCGCAGCGCGCCACCGTCACGGTCGGGCTCGGCGATTTCGGTCCGGAAGGCGACAACGCCTTCGAGGCCCGGTCGGAAACCGTCGTCGACCTGGTCGGACGGCTGATTGGTGCTGATCGTGGAGGCACTCACTGTGGTGAAACCTTTCGATGCGCATTCCCCGGCTTTGTGTTTCACGCGTGGACGGGATACACGCAGCGAAGGCGCGCCTCATCGCACGGATGGACAAACCTTGCTCCACGTAGGGGCCAGGGGCAATCGAAAGATGTGGTGGTTTCGGTCACGATTACGAGAACGATTCAGTGAAAACGGCCGTCGTACGCGAAGAGTTACGGCGACGTTCACTTTGCGTGTACCGGGCGCCGAGGTAAATCCTGTGTTTCGAGAACCGGCGCAGGACGGTTTCCGGTGATAGACCTTTCTCATGCACCTGAGCCCCCAGGAGCGGGACAAACTGCTCATCCACGTCGCGGCGGACGTAGCGCGCAAACGCCTGGAACGCGGGGTCCTCCTGAACTACCCCGAGGCGGTGGCACTGATCACCGACCACGTTCTCGAAGGCGCCAGGGACGGCCGGACGGTGAGCGAACTCGTCGCCGGCGGCCGGTCGGTGCTCTCCCGGGCACAAGTGCTGGACGGCGTGCCGGAAATGGTCGATTCCGTCCAGGTCGAAGCCACTTTCCCCGACGGTACGAAGCTCGTCACCGTGCACGACCCGATCGTCTAGAAGGGGGACGGGTGCGCCCAGGAGAGATCATCACCGGCGCGGAGCCGGTCGAACTGAATCCCGGCAGGCCGCGGGTCCGGCTGCTCGTGCGGAACCTCGGCGACCGGCCCGTCCAGGTCGGTTCGCACTACCATTTCGCGGCGGTCAATCCGGGACTCGAATTCGATCGCGAAGCCGCGCGCGGGCACCGTCTCGACGTGCCCGCGGGAACTTCGGTTCGTTTCGAACCGGGCGTCGAACGGGAAGTCGACCTCGTTCCGCTGGCCGGGAACCGGCGCGTGCCCGGCTTGCGGAAGGAATCCTGATGCCGTCGATCGACCGTGAGCGTTACGCCGAACTCTTCGGCCCGACGACCGGGGACCGGATCCGCCTCGCGGACACGGACCTGCTGATCGAGGTCACCGAAGACCGCAGCATGGGGCCGTCAGGCAGCGGGGACGAGGTGCTGTTCGGCGGCGGCAAGGTGATCCGCGAATCCATGGGCCAGGGGATGGCGACCAGGGCCGAAGGAGCGCCGGACCTGATCATCACCGGCGCGGTGATCCTGGACCACTGGGGGATCATCAAGGCCGACGTCGGCGTCCGGGACGGCCGGATCGTCGGCATCGGCAAGGCGGGCAACCCGGACACGATGGACGGTGTGGATCCCGCGCTGGTCGTCGGACCGTCGACGGAGGTGTTGTCCGGCAACGGGAAGATCCTCACCGCGGGCGGGATCGACTGCCACGTCCACTTCATCTGCCCCCAGCTGACCGATACCGCGCTGGCGTCCGGGCTGACGACCCTGGTCGGCGGCGGGACCGGGCCGGTCGAGGGCAGCAAGGCGACCACGGTCACGCCCGGCGCGTGGAATCTCGGCCGGATGCTGCAGGCGATGGACGGTCAGCCGGTCAACGTCCTGTTGCTGGGCAAAGGGAACACCGTCCGGCACGAGGCGCTGCGCGAGCAGCTCGCCGCCGGCGCGGGCGGGTTCAAACTGCACGAGGACTGGGGGAGCACCCCGGCCGCGATCGACGCCTGCCTCACCGTTGCCGACGAATCCGGTGTCCAGGTGGCGATCCACACCGACACCCTGAACGAGGCGGGTTTCCTGGAGTCCACTGTGGACGCCATCCGGGGCCGTTCGATCAACGCGTACCACACCGAAGGCGCGGGCGGCGGGCACGCGCCGGACATCATCCAGGTCGCCGGGCTCCCCAACATCCTGCCGTCGTCGACGAACCCGACGCGCCCGCACACCGCGAACACCCTCGACGAGCATCTCGACATGCTCGTCGTCTGCCACCACCTGAACCCGTCCGTGCCCGAGGACCTGGCGTTCGCCGAAAGCCGCATCCGGCCGACGACGATCGCGGCCGAGGACGTCCTGCACGACCTCGGCGCGATCTCCATGATGAGCTCGGATTCCCAGGCGATGGGCCGGATCGGTGAGGTGATCATCCGGACCTGGCAGACCGCGCACGTGATGAAGCGGCGGCGCGGCGCGCTGCCCGGTGACGGCGCCGCCGACAACCTGCGGGCTCGTCGCTATGTCGCCAAATACACGATCAACCCCGCGATCGCGCACGGGATGGAGCGCGAGATCGGTTCGGTGGAGATCGGGAAACTCGCGGATCTCGTTTTGTGGGAGCCGAAGTTCTTCGGCGTCCGGCCGCATGTCGTGCTGAAAGGCGGATTCCCGGCGTGGGCGGCGATGGGTGACGCGAACGCGTCCATCCCGACACCGCAGCCGGTGCTGGCACGGCCGATGTTCGGCGCGGCCCCGAGGGTCGCGTCCGCGAGCAGTTTCCATTTCGTGGCGCAGGAAGCGATCGACAACGAGGTGGCCGAACGGTTCGGCATCTCGCGGACACTGGTGCCGGTCTCGAACACCCGCTCCCGAGGCAAGGCCGACATGGTGCTCAACGACGCCACGCCGGACATCCGGGTGGAGCCGGACAGTTTCGCCGTGCACGTCGACGGTGAGCTGATCGAACCGCAACCGGTGACGGAACTGCCGATGGCGCAAAGGTATTTCTTGTTCTGATGGATCTCTCCGCGCTGATCCTCGCCGACTCCCGGTTCCCCGGGGGTGGGCACGTCCATTCCGGCGGTCTCGAAGAGGCCGTCGCCCGGAAGCTGATCACGCACGAACGCGATTTGCCGGGCTTCCTCTCCGGGCGGTTGCGGACCGCGGGTTCGCTGGCCGCGGTGTTCGCCGCGGCGTCGGCGCACGCGGCCGCCAGAAATGTCCAGAGTGGACATTGGCGGCGGCTCGACCTCGAACTCGACGCCCGGACGCCGTCGCTCGCGCAACGGGAGGCGTCCCGGGCGCAAGGGCGAGGAACGGCGAGGGCGGGCAAGGCGGCGTGGCCGTCTCCGGTGCTTTCCCGGCTATTGAAGGAAACTCCGCGACCGCATCATCCGGTGATCGTCGGTGCGCTGGTCGGGGTGCCCTTCGACGCTGCGATGGCGGTCGCGTACCTGGCGATCAGCGGTCCGGCGAGCGCGGCCGTCCGGCTGCTCGGGCTCGACCCGTTCGCCGTCAACGCCGTCGTGGCACGGCTCTCCGCCGAGGTCCGGGAGGTTTCCCTGCGTGCGGCCGAAGTCGCGGGGGACGATCCGGCCGAGCTTCCGGCGCCGGGGTCTCCGGCGCTCGATCTGTTCGCCGAGGCACACGCCCGGCATCACAAGGAAGAGGTGCGTCTCTTTGCCAGTTGAGCACGGTCATGGACACGGTCATGTCCACCCGGTCAACTTCGACCCGACCGCCGCCGAACCCGATCACTACGACCAGGCGCCGACCGCCGGGCGCGCGTACCGGATCGGGATCGGCGGGCCGGTGGGCAGCGGGAAGACCGCGCTCACCGCGGCGCTGTGCCGGGCGCTCGGCGACGAGGTGAACCTCGCCGTCGTCACCAACGACATCTACACCACCGAGGACGCAGACTTCCTGCGCAAGGCCGGAGTGCTCGACCCGGAACGGATCGAGGCCGTGCAGACCGGGGCTTGCCCGCATACCGCGATCCGCGACGACATCACCGCCAACCTCGACGCCGTCGAACTGCTGGAGGAGCGCTTCCCGGGGCTGGACCTGGTGATCATCGAAAGCGGCGGCGACAACCTCACCGCGGTGTTCAGCCGGGGGCTCGCGGACAGCCAGGTTTTCGTGGTCGACGTCGCTGGTGGCGACAAGGTGCCGCGCAAGGGCGGTCCTGGCGTGACGACCGCGGATCTGCTGGTGATCAACAAGATCGACATCGCGCATCTGGTCGGCGCGGACATGGACGTGATGACGTCGGACGCGCACCGGATGCGGGGCGAGCTGCCGGTCATCACGCAGTCCCTTGTGGACACTCCGAACGCGCCGGACGTCGCGGCCTGGGTCCGCTCGCTGCTCCCGGTCCGCGCGGGGTGAAGGCACACGCGCGGCTGACCGCCTGCTTCGAGGGCGGCCGGACCGTACTGCGTGAGCTGCGCTCGATGGCGCCGCTCACGCTTCTTCCGAAGCGGGGCACCGGCGCGACGGCGATCGTGCACCTGGTCAACTCGGCGACGTCGCCGCTCGGCGGCGACGAACTGAAGCTGACCATCCGCATCTGCGCCGGTGCTTCGCTGCGGCTCTCCGGAGTCGCGGCGACCATCGCGCTCCCCGGCCTGCACGGCGAGGGAAGCGTGTCCGAAGTGGACGTTACGGTGGAAGGCGGGGGATCGCTGGAATACTTGCCGGAGCCGACCGTCGTGACCGCGCGAGCCCGGCACCGCGCGGTGTTCAAGGCGTCTCTGGCTGCCGATGCCTACCTGCATACGCGGGAGGTGCTCGTGCTCGGTCGGGCAGGTGAGCGGCCTGGGTCTTTGGTGACCACTCAGCACGTGACGCGCGGGGAAGTCCCGGTGCTGCGCCAGACGTTGGAGATCGGGGACTCCACTTTGGACTCCAGTCTCGCGCATCTGGCCGGACGCAGGGTGCTGGCGACCGACCTGGTCGTCGGTGGCCCGGAGCTGCCCGAGGCGTCCGGCGAGTGGTGGTCCCGGACGTCGCTCGCAGCGGGTGGGACACTCACGACGTCATTGGCGCACGATGCCGTGACCGCGCTCAAACCGCTGAGCTGAAGGGCCCTTTCCCCGCATCTAACGCGACGAAAGGGGCCCTTCGCCGCGTCGCATGCGGCGAAGGGCCCCTTCAGCCCGACTCCCCGTCAGAACTTGGTGCCCAGCCAGGTCATCGCGACCGGTCCGCCCACCGAGACGCCGCCGATGTGTTCCAGCAGCGGGAACTCCTGCCAGGTGACGTCGGCGCCGAGGGCGCGGTAGCGGTCGCGCAGACCCTTGCCGACCGAAAGCGGGATCAGCTCGTCCAGCGACGCGTGGTACAGGTAGACCGGCGCACCCGGCTTGGTCTTGCCCGCCTGGTTCTCGCTCAGCCGGGCCTGCCAGCGCGGGTCGGACGGGACGTTCGGCACGGTCGTGAAGTCGTTGAGCCGCGCGAAAGGTGCCGCCGCGCCGAGTTCGACGGTGCACGCTTCCTTGACCTTCGCGACGGCCCTCTCGCCCTTCGCGTTGAGCACGTCGTTGAAGGGTAGTTCCGGGTACGCCGTCGAGTAGCCGACAGCGGCGCCGAGCACCAGCCCGAACGCCGGTCCGCCGTCGTTGAACTTCAGGACCGCGTTCAGATCCGCCGGGACACCGCCTTCCGCGACGCCGACCAGGTTGACGTCGGGCGCGTAGGACGGCTGCAGCTCGCCGGCGAACGCCGCGGCCTGACCTCCTTGTGAGTAACCGAAAACGCCGACCGGTCCGGTCTTGGACAGGCCCGCTTCGGGGACGCGGGAGGCGGCGCGGGCGGCGTCGAGGACGGCCCGGCCTTCGGACTGGCCGACGGCGTAGGTGTGCGTGCCCGGGGTGCCGAGGCCTTCGTAGTCGGTCACGACGACCGCCCAGCCGCGCGAAAGCGCTTGGCTCATCAGGAGGACTTCGTTCTCGGACCCGTTCGTCAGCCGGGTCGACGGCGCGCAGCGGTCGCCGAGGCCGTGGGTGCCGACGGCGTAGCTGACCAGCGGGCGCGGCCCCTTCGTCCACGGCGTGTGCGGGACCAGCAGGATGCCCGACACCGTGTTCGGCTGTCCGGTCGCCGAGGTGGAGCGGTAGTTGAGTTTCCAGGCCTTCGCCGGGGCGGTGGCGATCACCGGCCGGTAGTCGACCAGGTCCCCGGGCGCGTTCGGCGCGGCTTGCGCGGCGGGCGCGCCGATCAGGGCGGCTGCGAGGGCTGAGACCAGAACTGTCCGAAGCACCGTTGCCTCCAGTTTGGTAATTGAGATTTTCGCAATGTAGGCGGTGTTGGTAGCATCTGGCAATCCCTATTACCGAATCGGGGGAGGTCGAGTGGCCCGCACGTACGGCGGGGTCGCACCCGAGCAACGGCGCGCCGAACGGCGTGAACGCCTGCTCACCGCGGCCCTGGACCTGTTCACTTCGACGGGCTACCAGCAGGCGAAGATCACCGAGTTGTGCACGCGCGCCGGCGTCTCGACGCGGAACTTCTACGAGGAGTTCGAGAGCAAGGAGAAGGTGCTGCTGACCCTGCACGAGCGCATCAACGCCCTCGCGCTGGAGCACGTCACCGGGATCCTGGAACGGCTGGAGGACGCGGACGCGGTCACCAGGATCGGGACGCTGCTGGACGTCTTCGTCAGCACGGTGACCTCGGATCCCCGGATGCCGCGGCTGAACTACGTCGAAGCGGTCGGCGTCAGCGCCGCTTTGGAGGAGCAGCACCAGGAATGGGTCGACCGGTGGGCCGCGTTCATCGAGTCCGAAGCCCGGCACGCCGCCGTGGCGGGCGTCGCACCGGACCGCGACTATCACCTGACCGCGATCGCGCTCGTCGGCGCGGCGACCGGACTGCTGCGCGAGTGGCAGGCGCACACGCCGCCGTTACCGGTCGCCGACGTCGCCGCCGAACTCCGGGCCCTGATGCTCGCCGCCATCACCCGGCCCGTCTGACGCCCCGGCGTTTCGTCCTCTAGTTGCGGTCTATGCCGTATGCAAGGACGGCAACTAGAGGACTGAACGCGTCAGGATGCGGTGGACGCCCGGCGGAAGGTGTTGTGCAGGACGGCCAGCAGCGCGTCCCGGACCGACAGCCGTTGCCGCGCGTCGAAGGTGATCAGCGGGACGTCCTCGCTCACCGCGAGCGCCCAGCGCACGTCTTCGAGGTCGTGCTTGAGGGAACCGTCGAAGACGTTCACCCCGACCACGAAAGGCAAACCGGCCTTCTCGAAGTAGTCGACCGCCGGATAGCAGTCGTCGAGCCGCCGGGTGTCGACGATGACGAGCGCGCCCAGCGCGCCCAGCACGAGGTCGTGCCACATGAAGCCGAACCGGTCCTGCCCCGGCGTGCCGAAGAGGTACAGCTTCACCTCGTCGTCGATGGTGAGGCAGCCGAAGTCCAGCGCCACCGTGGTGGTGGTCTTCGACGGCACCTCACCGCTCGTGCCGTCGACGGCCGCGCCGGCCGAGGTCATGGCGGCCTCGGTGGTCAGCGGTTTGATCTCCGAGATCGCCCCGACGGTGGTCGTCTTGCCGACGCCGAATCCGCCCGCGATGACGATCTTGACCGGTGTCGGCGGCTTGACCGCCGCCGGTTCAGCGAATTGCTTCGAGTCCACGAATGACCCTTTCGATCATGCCGAGGTCCTGGGTGAGGGCTCCGGCCGGGCGCCGGAGCACCACGTAGCCGAGCGCGGCGAGATCCGCCACGAGCACCCTGGCCACGCCGATGTGCAGGCCGAGCATCGCCGCCACTTCGGCGACGGATTTCGTGTCCCGGCAAAGGGAAACGATCTCCCGTCGTTCGAAGGTCAACCTCGCCTGCGACGCCGCGCCGAGCCTGCTGGTGAGCACCTGCGCTTCGATTTCGAGCGTGCCGTCCACCGGCTGCGCACGGCCGGCGGTGAGCAGATACGGGCGCAGCGGCGAGATGCCCTGATCGCCGCCGCGGGGCCGAGGTACCTGATCGTCGCTCATTCCCTTATCCCCTCGTCATTTCAGCTGCCGACACTCTTCTTGAGTTCCTCGATCAGCGCGGGGGTGAGCACCTCGGTGGCCCGGTTGGCGAACATCGCCATCTCGTAGGCGATCGTGCCGAGGCTGGCCTGCTTGGTGGCGAGCACACCGAGCGAGCAGCCGATGCTGATCGTGCAGACCAGCAGGTAGCCCTGCTCCAGCTCGATGATGATCTTGTCGGGCGACCCGAGCGGGTGGCTCTCCGAGACACCGTGGGCCAAACCGAGCATCGCCGAGCAGATCGCGGCCAGCCGGTCGGCGTTGGCGCGTTCCAGCTCGGACGACATCGCGATCAGCAGGCCGTCGGCCGACACGGCGATCGCGCCCATCGCGCTCGCCGTGTTCTGTGCGAAGCGCGTCACCAACCAGTTGAAATTCCGGGCTTCGACGCTGACTCCGGTCGTCATCTCTTGCTCTTCTCTCTCTGTTCCATCTCCGGGTTGACGGCTTTCTCCAACCCGTCACTGAAGGCGTCGAACGCGGCACGTTCGGCCTCGGGGTCACGCATGCCCTTGGGTTTGGCGGTGTTCAGGGCGGCCCGCGCGGTCTGGTGCCGTGCGGCCGGTCCTTTCGACAGGCCCGGCGCCAGCTGGGCACCGGGGACCCGGCGGGTGAGGCCGCCGCGGGAGGCGGCGGGAACGGGCGTCGGGGTCGGCATGGGCATCGGCATCGGGTTGCCCGCCGGTGGGCTCACCGGCGGCGGCGGGGCTTGCGGCGGTACCGATTCTGCTGGCCCCCCGGTGGCCTTCGCGAGTCCTGCCTCGAAACCGTCGAAGGCCGCTTTCGCCGCTTCTGGATCATGCCTTGACTTCTGCCGCGACGGTGCTTCGGGGGCACCGGGAAGCTGCGCGCCCTTGACCCGCCGCCGCAGTCCGCCGCGGGTCTCCCCGGAATCGGCGACCGGTGCCGGCGCGGGAGGCTCGTAAACGGGCATTGGTACGGGCAACGGGGTGGGTTCCGGCATCGGCGTCGGCTCCGGGATTTCCCGGTCGGTCTTGCGGAACCACCGGAAGTCCTTGGGGGGCTGGCCGTCGCGCGGGATCATCCCGGCGATCGCCAGTGTGGGCAGTTCGCGTCCGGCCGCCTTGTCCCGCGGCTGGGACTTGGGCTGGGACCGCGGCGGGGCGGGCTCGTCGCCCGGTTCCGTCGTCGGCCACGCCGGCGGCGGAACGGCCTTCTGCACGGGCTGCCGGTAGGTAAGCAGATTCGGCGGGACGGCGATGCGCGCGGTGATGCCCGCCCCCGGCTCGGTCTCGGTCAGTTCGACCTTGAGCCCGTGCCGCCGCGCGAGCCGCCCGACCACGAACAGCCCGAGCACACTGGTCGGCGCCAGTTCGAGCCGCTCGCGTTCGACCAGTCGCCGGTTCTCCTCGGCGAGCCGTTCGGCGGTCATGCCGATGCCCTGGTCCACGATCACGATCAGGCAGGAGCCGTCGGGCAGGATCTTCGTGCCGACGTCCACAAAGGACTCCGGCGGGGAGAACGAGGTCGCGTTCTCCAGCAGCTCGGCGAAGATCAGCACCAGATCCGAACCGAACGGTGACGACAGCAGGACGTCGCCCATCGAGCCCAGCCGGACCCGCTGGTAGTCCTCGATCTCCGCGAGCGCCGAACGCAACGCGGTCGACAGTTCGATCGGTCCGGAAATCCTTGCCTCGTCGCGGTTTCCCGAAACGACGAGGAGGTTGTCCGCGTTCCGGCGCAGACGGGTGGAGAGGTGGTCGAGCCGGTAGAGACTCGCCAGCAGGGCGACGTCCTGCTCGTTGCGCTCCAGTTCGTCGACCAGCGCCAGCTGCCTGCCCACCAGGTTCTGCGTCCGCTTCGCGACGTTGGCGAACATCAGGCCGACGTTGCGCCGCGTGACGGCCTGCCGTTCCACCAGTTCGGCCGCGGTGGCCTGCACCCGGTTGAACGCCTCGGCCAGTTTGCCGAGTTCGTCCTGGGAGGACACGTCGATGGTGGCGAGCCGCGGCGCGAGTTCTTCGGCCTGCTCGGTGTCGGTCACGCGGACCAGTTCGGTACTCGCGAGGTCCGCGACCGACGTCGCCGCCGTGGTCAGCTTCCGCAGCGGATCCGCGATCGACCGGCTGACCGCGATCGCGAGACCACCGACCAGCAGGAACAGCACGCCGGCGCCGACACCGATCGTCCACGCCAGGTTCTGCGCGGCGTCCGCTCGCGCGGTCGCCGCGTCGGTGATGCCGGTGGTGACCGCGTCCTGGGCGAGCCGTCGCTGGTTCGACTGGGCCTCGACGGCGCCGAGGATGTCCGGCAGCAAGGCCTGCACGGCCTGTTGCCCCCGGGTGTCCGGAAGCCTGGTCTCCAGCGCGTCGACCCGGCGGCCCGTCTCGCCCTGTTCCACCGAGACGACCTGCGTCGCCTGGGTGACGTCGGCCTGCTGCACGAACCGTTCGAGGAACAGCGACGCCTGCTGCTTCGCGTCGTCCAGCACCGGCTCACCCGAATCCGGGGTGATCAGCACGATGATCAGCGCCATCCCGCGCAGCGAGTTCTCCTCGTTCGCGCGCAGCAGCGCGTCGAGCGCGGTCAGCTGCCGGGTGCCCTCCGCGTCACTGGTCTGCTGCGGGACGAGGCGGAGCGAGTTGATGACCGAGTCGATCACCGCGTGGTACGTCCGCGCCACGCTGTCCAGCGAGGCACCGCGCCGGAGCGCGTTCTCCCGGATCTCGCTCAGCGACCCGATCCGCACCAGGGCGGCCGCGAGTTCCTCCGGCGCGTCGGCGCTCAGCTGCGAACGCACCCGGTTCACCGTGTCCGCGACGACGCCCTGCTGCTTCTGCATGGCCCCGCTGCCGGCCGTTGACGACGCGATGTAGTGCGCCGTCAGCAGCCGTTCCCGCTGCAGTTCCCACGCCAGCGTGCCGAGGGCGCGTGCCTGCGACGCGACGTCGGCGGTGGTGCGGGCGGACCGGGCGTCGTCGATCTCCCCGGCGACGTAAGGCACCGACACCAGGACCACGGCGGTCAGCGGCAACATCAGGAGCAGGTTGAGCTTGCCCCGGATGCCGAGTCTGCCGAGCAACCCGGAACGCGGGGTGCGTTCCGGCCGGGTCTTCCCGTGCCTCATGATCACCTTTCTTCTCAGCTTCGTCCGAGGTGCCCGCGGTGCTGCTCCCGGACGAGATCTTCGATGGACGCGCGCAACGCGAGGAACTCCGGCGCGCGTTTGACCGCGAGGTCGCGTTCACCGGGCAGGTCGACCACGATGTCCGCGGCCACCCGGCCCGGGTCCGAGGCGAGCACCACGACGCGTCTTCCGAGGAACACTGCCTCTTCGACGTCGTGGGTCACCATCAGCACGGTGGTGCCGGTGTCGGTCCAGATCCGGCGGATCAGGACCTGCATGTCTTCTTTGGTCTGGACGTCCAGCGCGCCGAAAGGTTCGTCCAGCAGCAGGACGTCGGGTTCGCACACCAGTGCCCGCGCGATCGCGACCCGCTGCTTCTGCCCGCCGGAAAGCTGTTTGGGCAACGACTTCCGCAACCCGTCGAGCCCGGTCTCCTCGAGATACCAGTCGACGCGGCGCGCCCGCTCGGTTTTGTCGAGGTTCAGCAGTTCGAGTCCGAACGCGACGTTGCTCTCCACCGAGCGCCACGGGTACAGCGCCCCGTGCTGGAACACCAGCCCGCGATCCGGGCCGGGCCCGGTCACCGCGTCGCCGTCGAGGGTGATCAGGCCCTCGGACGGTTCCGCCAGCCCGGCGATCAGCGAGAGCAGCGTCGACTTGCCGGAGCCGCTCGCGCCGACCACGCACACGAAGTCGCCGCGCGCGATGTCGAGATCGATCCCGTCGAGCGCCCGGGTGGTCTTGCCGCGGACGGTGTAGTCCTTGGCCACGGCCTTCAGCTGGAGCGTCATACCGCCCACTTCCCGACGCGCGTCCGCAGCTGCCGCAACGCGATGTCGATGACCAGTCCGAGCAGGCCGATCACGATCAGCAGCGCGAAGATCCGGTCGGTCTGGGTGAACCGCTGCGCCCGCATGATCCGCAGGCCGAGACCGGCGGTGGCGTTGATCAGTTCGGCGACCACCACGAAGTTCCACGCGGCCGCGGCGTTGACGCGGGTCGCGTCGATCATGCCGGGCAGCGCATGCGGGACGATCACCTTGCGCAGGACCTCGCCGCGCCGCGCGCCGAGCGTGTAGGACACGTCGATCAGCGAACGCGGCACCCCGCGGACGGCGTCGGCCGTCATCAGCGTGTTGAAGAAGACCGTGCCGAGGAACAGGACCGCGACTTTCGACGGTTCGCCGAGGCCGAGCCAGATCATCAGCAGCGGAATGAACGCGCTCGCCGGCAGGTAGCGCAGCATCGCGATGACCGGCTCGAACAGCGCCAGTCCCGCGTTGAACGTCCCCATCACGATGCCGAGCGGGATCGAGACGAGCACCGCGAGCCCGAAGCCGAGCAGGACCCGCTGGGTGGTGGCCCAGAGGTCGCTGAACAGTTCGCCGGACTCGATCATCTTGAGCAGCGCGTCGAACACCGCGACCGGGGTCGGCAGGAACGTGGGCTTGATGGTGCCCAGCGCGTTCAGCGTCACCCAGATCAGCAGCGGGATCGCGAACGAGGCCACCGCCAGCGTCCACCGCCAGCGCGCGGGGATCGGTGTCCGGAGCGAGAACAGCGGGGAGGCGTTCGGCTTGAGGCCCGCCCGGCGCGGCAGCGGCGACCAGTCCGGTCGCTTGCCATCCCGGAGACGGCCTTCCTGCGCTTCGGCGAGCCGCTGCTCGTCGTCGAGTCGGCGCGCCTCGGCCTCGTCAGCGGCGTCCGTCCGCTGAGTGGCCCGACGGGCCGAATCCGTGGTGCTCACTTCACCGCCTTGACGTACTGGTCGTCGAACAGCCCGTCGAAGTTGGGCCGGTTCTGCGCGAGCCCGTTGGAGATGATGAAGTCGGCGATCTTGCCGGCCTGGAAATTCAGGTGGGCGGGAGTGACGCCCGGGGTGAACGCGTCGAGGTTCTGCTGCTTGGTGAAGATCGTGGTGCCCGCGTCGTAGCTCTTGTACTCGTCGATCGACACCGCGCCGCGTTTGGCCATGATCTGCACGGCCTCGTCCCGGTTCTGCTTGATCCAGTCGATCGTCTGGAACCAGGTGGTCACCAGCGCCTGGACCTCCTTCTTGCGCTCCTTGGACATCTGCTCGGAGACGACGAGGTGGTCAGGGATGGCACCGGGGAATTCGGCGGACGTCGCGATCGCGCGGCTGCCGGGGCGCTCGAGCGCCTTCGAGGTGAAGGGGGCGAAGGCGGCGACCGCGTCGACCTGCTCGCCGACGAACGCGGCCGCGGCGGCGTCGGTCAGCAGCGGGACCAGCTGGACGTCCTTTTCGGTCAGTTTCGCCTCCTGCAGCGCGAGCAGCAGGAGGTAGTGGTCGACGGTGCCCTGCTCGACGGCGATCTTCTTGCCCTTGAGGTCGGCGACGCCGGTGATCCCCTGGCGGGCGATGATCTTGTCGTTGCCTGTCGAGTTGTCGTTGACCAGGACCACCGACAGCTTCGCGCCACCACTGACGGAGGCGAGGGTGTCGTTCAGGGTCTGGCTGTTCGCGTCGATCGCGCCCGAGGAGAGTGCGTTGATGCTCTCGGTGTAGCTGTCGAACCACTTCAGGTCGACGCTCACGCCGTTCTTCTCGAAGAGGCCCTTCTCCTGGGCGACGGCCCACGGGAACCAGCCCGGCCAAGCGCTGTAGCCGATGGTGACCTTGGTGCCGGAAGCGGCCGTGCTGTCGGAACAGGCCGAAAGGGCCGTCACGCCAGCCAGCGAAAGGGCACACAACAACGCCGTCATGACACGGCGGGAACGGGAAATCACAACGCACTCCTGGGGAAGGGGAGTAACAAGGTCGTAGAAAGTTCCGGCGGCTCGAGCGCAGGAGTGATCGACCGACGTCGAACTCCCTCTCGGAAGCCCGGCCGGCAATAGCGGACGGAGCGGCCGCACACCCGGCCGTCCCATCCAAACCTCTGAACACACTGGATAGAGGTGATCACCCCGTTGCTCTCGGCGGCGATCCTATCGAGTGGCGCAAGGTCTACCTAGTGTGATCATCAGCTCTTGCACGATTTGCTGTCACATTCTGCTAAATCAGGAGCGTTCGCCCCAACGGGCGGCGTCCCGGCCGGTGGGCAACCCGGTGCCGCCGGAGGCGCGTCCATCGGGTGACGGGTGAAATCTTCGCCCGTCTCCTGGAGGGAGCAGAAGATGAAATTTCGTTCGGCCGCGTTGTGCGTCGCGGGGGCGGCGATCGTGTCCACGATGGTCGGAGCGGGACAGGCGAACGCGACCAGACCGTCCAGTCTCGTCTTGAGTCCCAACGCCATCGTCGCAGGTGGGACGGTGACAGCGGACATCTATTGCCTGCGCCCGTCCGGTGCCGGCGAGCTCGCGAAGACCCTCGTCGCGGACGGTCTCGCCACGCCGATTCCCTTGCGGGTGGTGGGGGACGGCGGCACCGGCGGCATCGGTGTCGCGTTGCGGGGCGACGGTCCGGTGGGGACGGTGCCGGGCCGGTACACGGCGTCGTACGACTGTTGGGGATGGATTGTTCGCGCGGAGTTCACTGTCACGAACTGACAGGGCGAGACAGAAGAAGCGAAGGCCGGTTTCGGGATTTCGACCCTCCCGAGGGCGGCCTTCGCCGCGTCTCGCGATCGAGAGGCTTGGCACAACTCGCGAGTATGTGTCGCGAGGGTAATTTCTATCGTTTGACAGAATTAGACGCGCCATCGGGGTGGCGAGACGGACGATGGGCCGAATGTCGTAATCAATTGTTCGAAATCAGGAAAAAGGGCGACGCGGGAATTGTCGAAGGGTCGCCGATTTTCGAATAATAAGTTTTCGTGAATTCAAGGGCTCGTGAGTGGCAAGGACGGTTCTAACCGTCCTTGCCACTCGCGAGCCCTTGATCGATCAGGGACCGGCAGGTAACCGGGAGGTAACGGCTTGCGGTCCGGCGGTTACGCACAGATGATCAACCGGGGGTGGCGGGTGTCACCGTTCAGTGGGTTTCGCCGCCGCCTTCTAGGCAATACCGTCGGCGGCAAAGCCGAAGTCACAGATGCCCTGACCGGGTGCGGAGGTTTGGCGGATGATGCCGGAGATCAAGGATGGCGTGGACGGTGACGCCGTTGTGCGCCTGCCCGGAATGCGCGTGGCCTACGAAGGGGCCGCGTTCGACGAGTCCGCGCTGGCGGAGACCTGGACGGCTCAGCTGCAGGACTGGCTGAACCAGGCCGTCTCCGCCGGGGTCGCCGAACCGAACGCGATGGTGCTCGCCACGGCCGACCCGGAGGGCAGGCCGTCCTCCCGGACCGTCCTGTGCAAGGGCCTCGACGAACGCGGCGTCGTGTTCTACACGAACTACACGTCGACGAAGAGCCACGACCTCACCGCGACGCGCTACGCGTCGATCACCTTCCCGTGGTACGCCCTGCAGCGTCAGGTCCACGTGCGCGGCGAGGTCGAGAAGGTCAACGTCGCCGAGACCGCCGAGTACTGGGCTTCCCGCCCGCGAGGCTCGCAGCTCGGCGCCTGGGCTTCGCCGCAGTCCCGCGTCGTCGACGGCCGTCGCGCCCTCGAGACCGCGCTTCACGGCATCGAGCGCCGCTTCGCCGACGTCGAGAAGATCCCATTCCCGCCGCACTGGGGAGGCTGGCGCATCCGGCCCGACGTCGTCGAGTTCTGGCAGGGCCGCGAGGACCGCATGCACGACCGGCTCCGCTACGTCCGCACCGACGACGGCTGGCAGATCGAGCGCGTCGCGCCGTAATTTTGGCCAGCGCGCTGACGAAAAGCGCGCCGAAGGGGCGCCGAGCCGCTTGCAACTCGCGTTGAGAGCGGAGGGCGCCCCTTCATCGCGTTTTCGTGGGCCTGCGGCCCGAAAGAGGGCGCGCGGCGGTGAAGTCTCCCCGTCGCGCTGGCGCGCTCCCGGGAGACGCGTGGGGGCACCGAGCCTCGGTCGCCTGACGGGTGGGGGCCGAGGGGACTTTCCCCGCATCTCACGTGGTGAAAGCGCCCTTCGCCGCGTCTGACGTGGTGAAGGGGGCCTTCGGGTGCGGGGGCGGTGACGTAAATCGCGCGCATTTGGTTAGTTAGCGCGGCTAAGCTGTCGGGTTGTGAGTAACGACGTGGGGGCTGAGCAGCGTAAAGGTGTCCGCAAGCTGTTCGGCTCGATCGTCGTGGACACCCGGCCGCTCAAGATCCCCGCGTTCCGCCGCCTCTGGCTGTCCACCGCGGTCACAGCCGTCGGCAGCCAGCTCACCGCCGTCGCGGTCCCCAAGCAGGTCTTCGACCTCACCGGATCTTCGGCCTACGTCGGCCTGACCGGCCTGGTCGCCCTGGTCCCGCTGCTCGTCTTCGGTCTCTGGGGCGGCGCCATCGCGGACGCGGTCGACCGCCGGAAACTCCTGCTCGTCACCAACGTCGGGGTCACCGTCACTTCGGCGGTCCTGTGGCTCCAGGCGTTCCTGAACCTCGGCTCCGTCTGGCTCGTGCTCGCGCTGCTTGCGGTCAACCAGGCGTTCTTCGCGATCAACATGCCGACCCGCGGCGCCGTCGTCGCCCGGCTGGTGCCGGACAACCTGATCGCGCCCGCGACCGCGCTGAGCAGCACGATGGCCACCTTCGGCGCGGTCTTCGGACCGCTGCTCGCCGGATCGCTGATCCCGATCCTCGGTCTCTCGACGCTCTACCTGATCGACGTCGTCGCGCTGACCCTGACCCTCATCGCGGTCTGGAAGCTGCCCCCGATCCCGCCGCTCGGCGAGGTCGCGCGCCGTGCCGGGATCCGCGACATCATCGACGGCTTCAAGTACCTGGCGACACAGAAGATCCTGCTGGCCTCCTTCCTCGTCGACATCATCGCGATGGTGGCCGGCATGCCACGCGCGCTGATCCCGGAGATGGCCGAGCGCACCTTCGGCGACCCGCCCGGCGGCGGCCCGGCACTGGGCTGGCTCTACGCCGCGCTCCCGGCGGGCGCGATGCTGATCGGTCTCTTCTCCGGCTGGCTGACGAGGATCCAGAAGCAGGGTGTCGGCGTGATCGTCTCGGTCTGCGTCTGGGGCGGCGCGATCGTCGGCTTCGGTCTCGCGAATTCGCTGTGGCTCGCGGTCTTCTTCATGGCGCTCGCCGGGGCCGCCGACATGGTCAGCGCGATCTACCGGATGTCGATCCTCCAGGTCGCCACCACCGACGAGATGCGCGGACGGCTGCAGGGCGTGTTCACCGTCGTCGTCGCGGGCGGCCCGCGCATCGCCGACCTCACCCACGGCTGGGCCGCCGCCGGTGTCGGCACCGCGGCCGCGGCCTCCGGCGGCGGGGTGCTGGTCATCGTGCTGGTCATCGCCGCGGCGCTGCTGATCCCGTCCTTCTGGCGGTACCGGGCCCCGGTGGACTGATTCGCCGGGGCTATCGTCGGATCCATGCGTATTTCACGGGCGATCATCCTGTTCGCCGCTGTCATCGCGACCCTTTCCGCCTGTTCTTCCGGGGACGGGAAGTCGGACAACGCGGCCAAGTCGTCGAGCCAGGCTCCCGCTCCGTCCACCGCCCCGAGTTCCTCGGCCGCTCCCACCGGTGGCGCCGGCGCGAAGGAACCGTGTGCGCTGCTGCCCGCCGAAGCCGTCGGGAAGGCGATCTCCGTCCAGGGCGTGACATCGGCGCCGGGCCCGGTGCAGGACCACGCCGCCAACGGCGGCAAGGCCAAGAGCTGTGTCTACTCCGCGGGCGGCAAGGAGCTCGGCGCGCTCGCCGTGACCCGCTTCGAGGGCAACAAGATCAAACCCGCCGAGATGATCGCCGCGCTGAAGAAGGCGAAGGCGGGTGCGAAGGACGTCGCAGGTGTCGGCGAAGGCGCCGTCTACTACGCCACCGGCGAGAACAAGACCGCGACCCTGGCCGCCGCCGAGCTCGTCGACACCGTGCCGGTGCTGGTCAACTACACCGGATCTGCCGCGATGACGCAGGAAATGATGACCCCGCTGGTGAAGACCGCGGTCGACGCCAACTGACCGAAATACCCAGAACCGCCCTTCGTCAACCCGTGACGAAGAACTGACCAAACCGGACTGTCGGCCACAGACGTGATACGGCACACTCTTGCCGCATGGCGGACACGACGACAACAGAACAGACCGGGCCGACCGGTCAGCCGAGCCTCAAACGGGTCATGGGTTCCAAGCTCCTGCTGTTCTTCGTGGTGGGGGACATCATCGGGACGGGCGTCTACGCGCTCACCGGACAGGTCGCGGGCCGGGTCGGCGGCGCGCTGTGGCTGCCGTTCCTGATCGCGTTCGTGGTCGCGATCATGACCGCGTTCAGCTACCTGGAACTGGTCGGCAAGTACCCGCAGGCGGCGGGTGCGGCGCTCTACACGCACAAGGCGTTCAAGATCCGCTTCCTCACCTTCATGGTGGCGTTCGCGGTGATGTGCTCGGGGATCACGTCGGCTTCGTCCGCGGCGAAGGCCTTCGGTGACACCTATCTCGCCGAGTTCATCACCGCGCCGATGCCGCTGGTGGCGATCCTGTTCGTGATCGGGCTCGCGCTGATCAACTTCCGCGGGGTCTCCGAATCGGTGAAGACCAACGTGGTGCTGACCTGCATCGAGATCGGCGGTCTGCTGATCATCATCGGCGTCGGCGTGTGGGCGGTGCTGAACGGCAACGGGGACGCCTCACGGCTGGTCGAGTTCGACACCGAGAACCAGACGATGCTGGTGGCGATCACCTCGGCGACGTCGCTGGCGTTCTTCGCGATGGTCGGCTTCGAGGACTCGGTGAACATGGCCGAGGAGTGCAAGGACCCGATCCGGATCTTCCCGAAGGCGATGTTGTGGGGCATGGTCATCGCCGCGACCATCTACATCCTGGTCTCCGTGACCTCTTCGCTGCTGGTGCCCGCCGACGAGCTGGAGGCCGCCAAGAGCAGCGCGCTGTTGAAGGTGCTCGACGTCGGTGCGCCGGGATTCCCGCGCGAGGTCTTCTCCGCGATCGGTCTCTTCGCGGTCATCAACTCGGCGCTGATCAACATGCTGATGGCCAGCCGCCTGCTCTACGGCATGGCGAACCAGCGGATCATCCCGAAGCAGCTGGGCACGGTGCACCCGTTCCGCCGCAGCCCGTGGGTGGCGATCGTGTTCACCAGCGTCATCGCCATCGGCCTGGTGTCCTTCGTGGACATCAGCGTGCTCGGCGGAACGACGGCGTTGCTGCTGCTGGCGGTGTTCGCCATCGTCAACGTCGCGGTCCTGGTGCTGCGCAAGGAGAAGTCGGCGCACAAGCATTTCCGCGCGCCGACCGTCATCCCGGTGCTGGCCGCGATCTTCTGTCTCTACCTGGTGACCCCGTTGTCCGGGCGGCCCGCCCGTGACTACAAGGTCGCCGCGATCCTGCTCGGCGTCGGCATCGTGCTGTGGGGGATCAACTGGCTGGTCATGCGGGCGACGCACAGCGAGGAAGACCGGCAGCCCATCGAGCCGCCGGTCGGCTGACCTCGTCAACCGCGGCTGAGCGACTGGTATTCGACCGGGCTGTGGGCCGAGAACACGGTGATCTCGTCGGCGTGTTCTCGGCTCAGCTCGCGCAGCCGCTCGACGTTCTCCAACCGCGGCTTGCGCAGGGTCTGCACCATGTTCTGGAAGACGGTCATCCCCGGCGTGCAGTGCGGCTTCACCGGATCCATCTGACCGTGGAAGAAGTACGCGTCGCCCGCGTGCAGCAGCCAGCCGTCGCCGGTGTCGACCGCCACCCCGGTGTGACCCTTGGTGTGCCCCGCGAGCGGTACCAGCAGGATCTCCGGCGGCAGGCCCTTGAGTTCGCGGACGGCCTGGAAACCGAACCATTCGTCCCCGGCCTCGTCGTACTTGCTCCACAGCGGACGGTGGGCGAACTGGTTGGCGCGGAACCGGAGCTTCTCGCTCTGGCTGGACGGTGACGTCGCCGCGTCGTGCTCCGCGGTGCGGACGTGCACGACCGCGTTCGGGAAGTCCGCGAGCCCGCCCGCGTGGTCGACGTCGAGATGCGTGCAGACGATGTGCCGCACGTCCTCCAGCTTGTGACCGAGCGCTTCGACGTGATGGGCCGCCGTCTCCGTCTCGACCGGCTTCGCGCCGACCATCACCGTGAACGGCGTGCCGAGCCAGGCACCCGGCCGGGCCACCCCCTGACGGCCGAAGCCCGTGTCCACCAGCACGAGCCCGTCGCCGGTCTCGATGAGCAGGCAGTGCGCCACCAGTTCGGCGCGGCGCAGCAGGCCGGGCTGGCCATCGAGGAACTTGCCTCCCGCCGGGCGCATCGTGCCGCAGTTCAGGTGGTGGACCTTCATAGCCTGCTCCTCTGGCTGAGCCGTGCGAATGCGGTGGCGTCGTGCGCGGCGAAGACCGTCACCTCGTCACCGTTGTTACTGACAAGTTCGCGCAGCCGGCGCTGGTTGTCCAGTCGTGCCGTTTTCTCCGTCTGCATGTACGACTCGAAGAAGCCCAGCGCGAACGGGATGTGAGGCTTTCGCTCCAGCTCGCCGCCGTGGAAGACGGCGTCGCCCGCGTTGAGGAGCCAGCCGTCCCCGGTGTCGATCGCGATCCCGGCGTGCCCGCGGGTGTGCCCGGCGAGAGGGATGATCAGGACGTCCGGGACCCCTTCGAGCTCGCGGACGGCGTCGAAACCGAACCACGGCTCGCCGTCGGCGCGGTACGACCGCCAGATCGGGCCGTGGTCGAACTGGACCTTCCGGTAGCGGCTCGCCTCCTTGCGGTCGACCGGCTTCTCCAGCGCCTGGAGCTCCCGGGCATGGACGTGGACCCGCGCCCGCGGGAAGTCGACGAGCCCGCCCGCGTGATCGAGGTCGAGGTGGGTCAGCACGATGTCGCGCACGTCGGCGGGGTCGAAGCCGAGCTTGCGGATCTGCGTGGTGGCGCTGAGGTCGTCGTCGCTGTCGGGGTGGACCAGCCGGACGAACCCGGCACCGAGCCATTCGACGGGCCGGGTGACGGTCGGAGTGCCGACGCCGGTCTCGATGAGCACGAGGCCGGTTTCGGTCTCCAGCAGAAGGCAATGGCAGATCAGTTCCGCGCGGCGGAACAGCCCCGGCTTGCCGTCGACGAGTTTGCCGCCGACCGGCCGCATGGTCCCGCAGTTGAGGTGGTGGACGCGCATCAGGACAGCTCCCGTTCGAGTGTGGTGCGGAGGTGAGGGGCGATCGCGCGCAGCGGCGCGGTGTCGTGCAACGTCTTGGCCAGCAGCAACCCGCCCTCGACGGCGGCGAGGACGACTGTCGCCAGGTGGTCCGCCTTGTCGGCGTCCAGCTGGTGCAGTGCTTCGGAGATGAGGGTGTGCCAGGAGGTGTAGCCGTCGGCGCAGGCCTGGCGGATCGCCTCGCTGTCGCCCGACGCGTCGAGCGCGACCGTCGCGAGTGGACACCCGCGCTGGAAATCCGACTCCTCCAACGAGGTCGCCAGTGCCTCGACGACGTTCTCGACGCCGGTGATGACGTCGGGTGAGTTCGCGACGATCGCGCGCAACATGTCGCAGAGGCGCTCGGCGGACTGGCGGATGGCCTCGGCGGCCAGCTGCTCCTTGCCGCCGGGGAAGTGGAAGTAGAGCGACCCCTTGGGCGCGCCGACGGCGGCGACGAGCTGGTTGAGGCCGGTGGCGTGGTAACCCTGCTGGTGGAAGAGCTCGGCGGCGGAATCGAGCATGCGCTGCCGGGTGTCGGTGCGGCGGACCATGCGGCCGACTGTAGCCAAAGTATGACGACCGGTCTAGTGAGTGAATTTACGCAAATACCCCTGAATAAGGGAGGTTTGTGTAAACTGAGTGGTGACCCGATCGACGGGCGAAGGGAGTGGACATGGTCGACTCGGCCGATCTGCTCCCGGTCGCACGGGCTGCGCAGGTTCTGGACATTTCGCGAGAGCGCGTCCGTGAACTCGTGCACGGCGGCAAGCTGGACGCGATCCGGATCGGTCGCGAACTGCTGGTCGACGCGCGGTCGGTCGAGCATCGGAAGAGCGTGGTGAAACCCGTGGCCGGCAGGCCGCTTTCCGGGCGGATGGCCTGGGGATTCCTGTGGTCGCTGAGTGGCCATCGGCCGCAGTGGATATCGCCGTCGGAACGGGTCCGGCTCAAGCGCTACGCACGGGAACGCGAGCTCGCTCACTGGCCGCGCTTGCTCTCCGGCCGCGCGCGCGTGCACCGCGTACGGATGCTGCCCGGGCCGCTGGCGCGACTACGGGAAGACCCTCATGCCGTCGTCAGTGGTCCTGTCGCGGCCGGGCACTACGGTGCCGACCTGATGGCGGGCGGCGCGGACGAGGAGTTCTATGTCGACGCCGCCCGGTTCGACGAGCTCGCGCGGTCACGGCGCCTTCGGCTGGACAGCGCGGCGCCCAACGTGGTGATCCGGATTCCGGCTTTGCACGGTGTGCTGCGTCCGCCGGGATCGGACGGCCATGCGGTTGCAGCGGCTGTCGCGGCGGATCTTCTCGATGCCGGGGATGAGCGATCTGTCCTTGCGGCGCAACAACTTCTCACTCGTTTGGGCGAGGTGCGCTCGGGAGCGGCAAAGGTAGGGGGTGTGTGGAAATAGGGACGTTGAGTGCCCCTATTTCCACACACCCCGTCACGATCGGACCGGTCACGCGGGACTGTGTGGAATTTGGTCATCCAGCGCACTAAAATCCACACAGTCGACTTCCCGGATGCCGTCAACCTGCTCTCAAGAAAGCCACCGTGTACACGCCTTACGTGGAACTCGACGAAGTCCTCACCGACCTCGTCGCCTCAGCCCGCGAGATCCTCGGCGACACCTACGTCGGCGCGTACGTTCAGGGCTCCTTCGCCCTCGGCGCCGGCGACCTCCACAGCGATTGCGACTTCATCATCGCGACCACCGAGCCCCCGAGCGGCAAGGCCGAAGCCGACCTCCGCGTGCTCCACGACGAACTTCCCACGCGCGAAGGCTTCTGGTGCAAGGAAATCGAGGGCTCGTACGCGGACGTGGGGTCCTTGAAAAGCGGCCAAGGGCTCGGCACACCGTGGCTGTACTGCGATCACGGCCATCGCGTCCTGATCTGGGACACCCACTGCAACAGCCTCCACACCCGCTGGATCCTGCGCCATCGCGGCATCGTGCTCGACGGCCCGCCGATCGCGAGCCTGGTCGACGACCCGGCACCGGAGGCGCTGCGCGCGGCGATGCGTGAGGAGTTGCACGGGCTCATCGACGGCGTCCGGACGTGGGCGCCCTTCGAGCTCGCCTGGACCCAGCGCTACATCGTGTCGACTTATTGCCGCGTGCTCTACACCCTGCGCACGGCCGAGGTCGAGTCGAAGCGCGGCGCGCTCGAATGGGCTCGCGAAAACCTCGACCCGCGGTGGCGGCCGCTGCTCACGCAGGTGTTGCGAGACCGCGAACTCGGCTGGGATCCGGAGGATCCGCCGCGTCCGGGCAGTCTCGAAGCGGCTCGTGAGTTCGCCGCGTACGCCGAGTCGCTAGACGCCGATCGCGGACGCTGACCCGCCGAACCGCTGCCGCAACTCGCGTTTCAGCAGTTTCCCGGACGCGTTCTTCGGCAACTCGTCGACGAAATGCACCGACTTCGGCACCTTGTGCGCCGCCAGCGACTTCTTGGCGAACTCGATCAGTTCCGCTTCGCCGACGGATTCCTTCACCACGACCACCGCGGCGATCGCCTCGATCCACCGTTCGTGCGGCAGGCCGACGACGGCGGCCTCGGCGACGGCGGGATGCGCGTACAGCGCGTCTTCCACCTCGCGAGACGCGACGAGCACGCCGCCGGTATTGACGACGTCCTTGATCCGGTCGACGACGAACAGGTAGCCCTCTTCGTCCTGGCGCACCAGATCGCCGGAATGGAACCAGCCGCCCGCGAACGCTTCCACGGATTCTTCGGGCTTGCCCCAGTAGCCGGTGCACAGCTGCGGAGAGCGGTACACGACCTCGCCGAGTTCGCCCGGCGGGAGGTCGTTCATCTCCGCGTCCACCACGCGCGTCTCGACGAACAGGATCGGGCGGCCGACGGAATCCGGCCGCTCGTCGTGCTCTTCGGGACGCAGCACCGTCGCGAGTGGACCGATCTCCGACTGGCCGAAGCAGTTGTAGAACCCGACTCCCGGCAGTCGCGCCCGCAACTTTTCCAGCACCGGGACGGGCATGATCGACGCGCCGTAGTACGCCTTGGTGAGGCCGCTCAGATCCGCGTCGCCGAGGTCGGGATGGTTCGCGAGTCCCACCCAGACGGTCGGCGGGAAGAACAGGGAAGTGACGCCCTGATGCGGGATCCGCGCGAAGACGTCGCTGAGATCGGGTGCCTCGACGAGGTGGTTCGTCGCGCCGACGGCGAGGCCGGGCATGAGGAACACGTGCATCTGCGCCGAGTGGTACAGCGGCAGCGCGTGCAGCGGCACGTCGCGGTCGCTCAGGTCGAGCGCGGCGATGCAGGACGAGTACTCGTGCACCAGCGCGCGGTGGGTGAGCATCGCGCCCTTCGGCCGGGAGGTCGTCCCGGACGTGTAGAGCAGCTGGACGAGGTCATCGTCCGCGACACCGGATTCCTCGTGCGGGGCGACGGTTTCGTCCAGTGCCCAGTCGAGAATGTCCGAAGTGGACGCATGAGCGGACGTCACGTGCCCGGCCAGCGCGGGATCGACGAACGCGACAGCGGGTTCGGACTGCGTGAGCAGGTACTCGAGTTCTTCGCCGCGCGCGTTGAAGTTCACCGGTACGTGCACCAGCCCGGCCCGCGCGCAACCGAGGTACAGCAACAGGTACGCGTCGGAGTTCTTGCCGAAGGCCGCGACGCGGTCACCGTGGACGAGACCGCGGTCGAGCAGTTTCGCCGCGACCCGGCCCGCCGCGCGGTCGAGTTCCGCGTAGGTCCACACGCGATCGGCGAACGTGAGCGCGACCCGGGCCGGGACGCGCCGCGCGCTCCGCTCCAGGACACGGCCGACGGTGCTGGGGTAGCCGGGAACGGTCATCGCGGCGGTCTCCTTCGTCCGGGCGTGGCATTCCCACAGTACTTTCCCGGCTGTGCTTCCCCGCACTTTTCCCGGTGACGCGTCCCCCTCGGCCGCCGGTAACCTCGTCCGCATGGCCAATCCCACCGGAGAGCAGTTCGAGATCACCCGCGGCAACGCGCGCGCCGTCATCACCGAGATCGGCGCCGGGTTGCGCGCGTTCGAGGTCGGCGGGGTGCCGTACGTCGAGGCTTTCGCCGAGGACGAGAAGCCGCCGAAGGGTGCCGGGCAGGTCCTGTTGCCCTGGCCGAACCGCACCAAGGGCGGCCAGTGGGTCCACCAGGGTGAAAAGCAGCAGCTCCCGATCACCGAGGAGGCTCGCGGCAACGCGATCCACGGCCTGACCCGGCACGAGGAGTGGGAACTGCTCGAACACGCGGAGTCGTCGATCACCCTGGCCGTCGACGTCCCGGCGCAGGAGGGCTGGCCGGTACCGCTGCGCGCGACGATCACCTACGAGATCTCACCACGCGAGCTGGTCGTGACGCACGAGATCCGCAACGAGGGCGAGAGCCCCATCGGCGTCGGGCTCGGCACTCACCCCTACTTCCGCATCGGTGACGTGCCCACCGACGAGCTGACCCTGACGCTGCCCGCGAGCCGCGTCCGGCCGTACCTGGGCGACGAGCAGATGCCGTACGCCGACGAGCAGGACGTCGAGGGGACCGAGTACGACTTCCGGCACGGCAAGGTGCTCGAAGGCGTCGACCTGGACACGGCGTTCGGCGGCCTGAGCGTCGCCGAGGACGGCAACCACAACCACGTCCTCTCGCACGGCGAGCAGGAGCTGGTGGTCTGGGCGGGGCCGGACTTCCACTGGGCGCAGGTGTTCACGCCGGACGACCTGGTCGGCCGCGGCCGGGCGGTGGCGATCGAGCCGATGACCTGCCCCGCCGACGCGCTCAACACCGGTACCGACCTGATCGACCTGGAGCCCGCCTCCTCGTGGACCGGGAGCTGGGGAATCCGGGTCCGCTGATGACGTCGCCGCTCCGGCTGGGCCCCGTGGACGCGGGTGAAACGCTCACACTGCAGCGCGCGGCCTACGTGCCGGAGGCGAGGACGCACCGAAACCTGGACCTCCCGCCGCTGCTGGAGACCTTCGAACAAGCCGAGGAGGCCCTGGGCGATCCTGCGTGTTTCGCCTGGGGCACCAGGGAATCCGGACGGCTGGTGGCGAGCGTCCGGATCGTCGTGGACGGCGAGGCCGGTCTTGTCGGCAGGCTCATCGTGGCCCCGGACAGGCAGGGCCACGGGCTCGGCAGCTCGTTGCTGCTCGCCGCCGAAGCGGCCATGCCGGAGTCGGTGACCGTGTTCCGCCTGTTCACGGGAGAGCGGAGTATCGGTCCGCTGCGGATGTACTCGAAGCTCGGCTACGTCGAAACGCACCGGACGCCCGAGGCGGACTACGAGCTGGTCCACTTTGAAAAGCCCCGTGTGGTTCCCGGCGGCCCAGTTCGTTAGCGTGTCAAAGTATGTCGAACAAAGCACTGGTCAAGGCCATCGTCGGTGGTTACGTCGTCCCGGTCGACGGTGATCCCATCGACGGCGGCACGGTCCTCATCGAGAACGGGAAGATCGCCGCTGTCGGCACCGCCGCCGACGTCGAGGTCCCCGAAGACGCCGAACTGATCGACGCCGCGGGCACCTGGGTGCTGCCCGGGTTCATCGACGCGCACGCCCACCTCGGCGTCCACGAGGACGGCGAAGGCTGGTCGGGCAACGACACCAACGAGATGACCGACCCCAACGGCGCGCGGTTCCGGGCGATCGACGGGATCGACCCGTACGAGCCCGGTTTCGACGACGCGCTGGCAGGCGGCGTCACCAGCGTCGTGATCAAGCCCGGCTCCGGGAACCCCATCGGCGGGCAGACGATCGGCGTCAAGACCTGGGGCCGGACCGTGCTCGACATGATCTTCGCCGAGAGCGTCAGCGTGAAGAGCGCGCTCGGCGAGAACCCGAAGCGGGTCTACGGCGAGAAGAAGCAGACGCCGTCGACCAGGCTCGGCGTCGCGTCGACCATCCGCGACGCGTTCACCGCCGCGCGCAACTACGCCGCCAAGCGCGACCACGCCGCCGGTGAGGGCAAGCCGTTCGACGTCGACCTGACCAAGGAGACCCTGGCCAGGGTCCTGGACGGCGAGCTGTACTGGGACCAGCACGTCCACCGTGCCGACGACATGGTCACCGCGATCCGGCTGGCGGACGAGTTCGGCTACAAACTGGTGATCAACCACGGCACCGAAGGGCATCTGATCGCGGACCTGCTCGCCGAGCGCGACGTGCCGGTGATCCTCGGCCCGCTGTTCACCACCAAGTCCAAAGTGGAACTGCGCAACCGCACCCTGCGCGCGCCCGGCATCCTCGCCAGGGCGGGCGTGCGGATCGCGATCACCACGGACCACCCGGTCGTGCCGATCAACTTCCTGGTGTACCAGGCGGCGCTGTCGGTCAAGGACGGCCTCGACCCGGAGACCGCGCTGAAGGCGCTGACCGTCAACCCGGCCGCGATGCTGGACCTCGACGACCAGGTCGGTTCGCTGAAGCCGGGTCTCGACGCCGACGTGGTCCTCTGGTCGGGTGACCCGCTGGACGTGATGAACCGCGCCATGCGGGTGTTCGTGCGCGGACGCGAGGTCTACCACTTCGACGAGGAGGCCGGGGTCGGCGTCACCGAGGAGCGCCGGTACCGCGAAAGCTGACTTCGCCCTTGTCAGAGGTGAGTGACCTGTGCTCTCATGTGTTACATATGGGGAGGGCTTGTAACACATGAAGCGCTGGGTTTTCGTCCTGATCGTCGGTATCGGGTTCTTGGTCGTCACTTTGCTGTTCTCGCGCGAGAACCCGGATCTCATCAAATGCGGCGGCAAGATCATGTCGCCCGGTGACGTCTGCGAGACCACGAAGAACGGCCGCAGTACCGGCGAGGACACCTACGCCGAAATGAAGGCCGCGGCCGAATCCCGTGCGGAGACGTTCCGGAACCACGGGGTCTGGATGGCCGGGGTCGGGGTCGCGCTGACCGGCTTGGGCGCGACGATGGTCATCCGCGGGAAGCGGCGCAAGGCGCGTGACCTCGTCGCCGCCGCGGCTCAGCAGGGATTCCCGCAGCAGCAGGCATTCCAGCAGCCGCACGGCGCTCAGGCTGCCCCGGGATACCCGCCGGGGCAGCCCGGGCCTCAGTGGCAGCCCGTGCCGGGTCAGCAGCCTTATCCGCCGCAGGCGGGGTGGCCGCAGCAACAGCACCAGCAGCAACCAGGCGGCCCGCCGCAGCAGTTCGGCCCACCGCCGCAGCAGTTCGGTCCGCGAGGGTACTGACGAGGCGCTCCCATACGGTCCTGGCGCGCGTTGTCTCGCGGACTTGCGGCAGTCAGGAAAGCAGCCGGTCGAGGTCCAGTTTGACAGGGAACGGCTCGCCGGCCTGGAAGACGCCCGTCGCGGCGGGCGCGTCCTGATACCCCAGTTCGCCCGCCTGGTGACAGGCGACGAGCGAGATGGGCTCGCTGAGATCGACGATCCAGTAATGCGGAATCCCCGCGTCGGCGTACTCGCCGTGCTTGGTCACGTAGTCGGTGCGCTTCGAGCCCGGCGACACGATCTCGACCACTACGACGACGTCGTCCGCGTGGTACATCGTGTCTTCCGCGTCGATCCGCTCTCCCGCTTCGCGCAGGGCGATGATCAGATCCGGGCGTCGGGCGAAACCTGGCTCGCCAGGGGAAACCAGTCCCAGGTCGACGTCGATGTCCTGGATGAATTCGAGGTGTTCGGGCAGCTGTGCTTCCAGTTGCCTCGCCAAGGCGTACAACGCCTTGTTGTGTCTCCTCTTGGGGCTCGGCGACATGACGAGGCGGCCTTCCACGAGCTCGGTGAATCCCGAATCGGGCTCACCGAGCGCCGCGTACTCCGCGACGGACAGCAGGTGCTCCGGGATGGCCCACCCTGCTTCACCATGCGACCCGGTCGTGGAATGGGGAAGGGCTGTCACAGCGTCTCCTCACGTCATCCACAGTGTCTCACGGCCAGATGGTGACCACTGGTGATCATAGCACCACGAAGGGTCAGGATTTCCGCAGTTCCCGCGCGATCACCATGCGCTGGATCTGGTTGGTGCCCTCGAAGATCTGCGGCACCTTCGCCTCCCGCATGTACCGCTCCACCGGGAAGTCCTTCGTGTAGCCGGCGCCGCCGAGGACCTGCACCGCGTCGGTGGTCACCTTCATCGCGCCGTCGGTCGCGACGAGTTTCGCGATCGACGCCTGCCGCTGGAACGGCAGCCCGCGGTCGCGGCGGCGGGCCGCGTCGAGGTACATCGCGCGCGACGTCTCGACGGTCGCGGCCATGTCGGCCAGCAGGAACTCCAGGCCCTGGAACTCGATGATCGGCCGCCCGAACTGCGTGCGGCCCTTCGCGTACTCGAGGGCCTCGTCCAGCGCGGCCTGCGCGAGCCCGACGGCGCACGCGGCGATGCCCAGCCGTCCGGAGCTGAGCGACGACAGCGCGATCTTCAGCCCTTGGCCCTCTTCGCCGATCCGCCGCTCGGAGTCGACGATGGCGTCCTCGAACATCAGCTGCGCGGTGGTCGACCCGGTGAGGCCCATCTTCCGCTCGGGCGGCGCGGCCGAGAGACCCGGAGTCGACGCGTCGACGAGCAGGCAGGTGATGCCCTGTCCGCCGTCGTCGCTCGTGCGCACCATGGTCGTGTAGAAGTCGGCCTCGCCCGCATGGGTGATCCACGCCTTCGTGCCGTTCACGACGTACTGGTCGCCTTCGAGCCGCGCGCGGGTCGAAAGGGCTGCGGCGTCGGAGCCGGCGTGGGTCTCCGAAAGGGCGTACGCGCCGAGCAGATCACCCTCCAGCATGTCGGGCAGCCAGCGATCGCGCTGCGCGTCGGTGCCTTCGTGCGCCAGCGCGAAGCAGGACATCGTGTGCACGGAGAGCCCGACGCCGACGGACATCCACGCGGCCGCGATCTCCTCGAGAACCTGCAGGTAGACCTCGTACGGCAGGTCGCCGCCGCCCCAGCGTTCCGCGTAGGGGAGGCCGAGCAGGCCCGCCTGCCCGAGCAGCCGGAACTGTTCACGCGGGAAGTGCGCGGTCTCTTCGTACTTGCTCGCGATCGGAGCGAGTTCCTCGCGTGCGATCTCCTTGGCCAGGTCGATCAGATCCTGGGCCTCGGTGCTGGGCAGCAGACGGTCCGCCGGCATGGCTCCTCCGAGCTGAGCTGTACTAAAAACAGTACTGTGGGCTGATTCAGCGTACAGTAGAAGGCGCTGAGGGGATACCGTCCGCGTAAGGGATAGTGATCCGATGACCGAGAGCAAGACCCGGCGCCGCCAGCCCACCGCGCGTCAGCGAGCGTTGCTTTCGGAGCTCGAAGCCCTCTTCCTCGCCGAGGGGTTCTCCCAGTTCACGCTGGACGACCTCGCCGCCAGGCTCCACTGCTCGAAGTCGACCCTCTACGCGCTCGCCCCCAGCAAGGAGCAGCTCGCGGTCAAGGTCGTCGCCCACTTCTTCAAGGGTGCCGCCGAGCTGCTGGAGGAGCGGATCGCCGGGATCGACGACGCCCGCAAGATCCTCGGGGAGTACCTCGCCGGGATCTCCGAATACCTGAATCGCGCCTCGGCCGCTTTCATGACCGACATCGCCGAATTCGCCCCGGCGCGGGACGCGTATCAGCTCAACAGCCGCGCCGCGGCCCAGCGGATCCGGTCGTTCATCGATCGCGGCGTCACCGATGGTGTTTTCCGCGAGGTGCACGCGCGGCTGATCGCGGAAATGGCGGGGTTGATCATCGAGGGAATCCAGACCGGCGTGGTCGGCCAGCGCGCCGGGGTGACCGACGCCGAGGCGTTCACCGCGCTGTCGGAACTCCTACTCGGAGGCCTCGCCCCGAAAATGTCTTGAAATGACAATTCTGGTGGGATTACCACCGTCTCGGCTAGCATCGCGCCCGTGATCGTCGTGGGTGGAGAGGCGCTGGTCGACCTCGTTCCTGGTGAACCGTTGGATTCCACTGTGGACGGTGGGCTGCGCGCCCTGCTGCCCCGGATGGGTGGTGGTCCGTACAACGTCGCGCTCGCCGCCGGGCGCCTCGGTGTCCCGACGGGCTTCTTCTCGCGTGTCTCCAATGACCGTTTCGGTGCCGCGCTGGTGGACCGGCTGCACGCCTCCGGGGTCGACACCGCCTTGCTGCAGCGGGGAAACGAGCCGACGACGCTCGCCGTCGTCGCGCTCGACGAGAAGGGCTCCGCGCAATACACCTTCTACACCGAGGGCACCGCGGACAGGCTGGTCGGCGATCCCGGCGCGCTGCCGGAAAATGTGACGGCGCTCTCGCTCGGCACGCTTGGCATGGTCCTGGAACCGGGTGCGAGCACGTACGAAACCATGTTGCGCCGCGAAGCCGCCCGGGGTGTCCTGACCGTCCTCGACCCGAACATCCGGGCGGCGCTGATCACCGATCCGGCGGCGTACCGGGCGAGGTTCGAGTCCTGGCTGCCGCATGTCCGGCTGCTCAAGATCTCCGACGACGACACGGAATGGCTCGCCGAAGGCGCCGATCCGGTCGACGCCGCAAAGGTCTGGACCTCTGCCGGGGTCGACGCCGTGGTGCTCACCCGCGGCGCGCAAGGGTTGTCCGTCATCACACGGGCGGGCGAAATCGCTCAGGTCCCGTCACGCCGTGTCGCCGTTGTCGACACGATCGGCGCCGGTGACACCGTGCAAGGCGCGCTGCTGGCATGGCTGTACTCGAACGGGGTGCGCGACGTGTCCACTCTCGACGCCGATGGCTGGCGTTCGGCGCTCGAATTCGCGGCGAAAGCGGCGTCGATCACCGTCTCGCGGAGTGGGGCGGAACCGCCGACGGCCGAAGATATGGCATCCGCCGTGTGAACCTGGTCCCAAAGGGGCTGTTGTGAGCAACTCACCCGCTGCGCGTTGACCCCATTCTCGACTAGCGTGGTGGGGAATTCATACCCCAGCGGGGCGGTGTGCAGCGAGGCCATGGGTCACGCGCGTGAAAGAGGGCGTACCTGTGGAACCTACAGGCGCCGCCGGCCCGTGCTGAACGTGAGAGGGACTTACATGTCCGACGCGACGACGGCTGCGGGGCAGTCCGGCGAGACCGCGACGCTGCGCCTGCCCAATGGCGAGCACGAGTTCAAGGTGATCCACCCGGTCGAGGGTGCGCCTGGGATCGAGCTGGGGAAGCTGCTGGCGACGACCGGGTACATCACCCACGACCCGGGGTTCGTGAACACCGGTGCCGCGTCTTCGGCCATCACCTACATCGACGGTGACGCCGGCATCCTGCGCTACCGCGGCTACCCGATCGAGCAGCTGGCCGGGAAGTCGACCTTCATCGAGGTCTCCTACCTACTCATCTACGGCGAGCTGCCGACCCAGACGCAGCTGGCGGAGTTCACCGAGAAGATCCAGCGCCACACCCTGCTGCACGAAGACCTCAAGGCCTTCTTCAGCGGCTTCCCGCGCGACGCGCACCCGATGCCGGTGCTCTCCAGCGCGGTATCGGCGCTGTCGACCTTCTACCAGGACTCGCTCAACCCGTTCGACGAACCGAACGTGGAGCTGTCCACCATCCGCCTGCTGGCCAAGGTCCCGACCCTGGCCGCGTACGCGTACAAGAAGTCCGTCGGGCAGCCGCTGCTGTACCCGGACAACTCGCTCGGCCTGGTCGAGAACTTCCTGCGGATGACCTTCGGCTTCCCGGCCGAGCCCTACGAGGTCGACCCGGACGTCGCCAAGGCGCTCGACCTGCTGTTCATCCTGCACGCCGACCACGAGCAGAACTGCTCCACCTCGACCGTGCGCCTCGTCGGCTCCTCCGAGGCGAACCTGTTCGCCTCGATCTCGGCGGGCATCAACGCGCTCTTCGGCCCGCTGCACGGTGGCGCCAACAGCGCGGTGCTGGACATGCTCGAGGGCATCCAGGCCGAGGGCGGCGACGTCGCGAACTTCGTCACCCGCGTGAAGAACAAGGAAAAGGGTGTCCGCCTGATGGGCTTCGGGCACCGGGTCTACAAGAACTACGACCCGCGCGCGAAGATCATCAAGAACACCGCGGACGAGATCCTCTCCAAGCTCAAGGGTGGCGACGAGCTGCTCGACATCGCGAAGAAGCTGGAAGAGACCGCGCTCTCGGACGACTACTTCATCGAGCGGAAGCTGTACCCGAACGTCGACTTCTACACCGGCCTGATCTACCGGGCGCTCGGCTTCCCGACTAAGTACTTCACCGTGCTGTTCGCGCTCGGCCGCCTGCCGGGCTGGATCGCGCACTGGCGCGAGATGATCCAGGACCCGGCCACCAAGATCGGCCGCCCGCGGCAGATCTACACCGGCTCCGCGGAGCGCGACTACACGCCGATCTCGGAGCGCTGATCCCGGCTCCGGCAAGCGCTATGAAAGGCCCGTTACTTGCAAATTTTGCAAGTAACGGGCCTTTCATAGCATCCGGGACTGCACACCCCGGCGGCACCGCTTAGGGTTTCCCGGGTGACCAGAGAAGCCCCCGTAGTGCTGTGGTTCCGCCGCGACCTCCGCCTAGGCGACCACGCCGCCCTGCTGGAAGCCTCGAAGCACAGCAAGCACGTTCTCGCGCTGTACGTCCTCGACGACGCGCTCCTCAAACCTTCCGGCGCCCCGCGCGTCGCGTTCCTGCACGGCTGTCTCGAGGCGCTGGACGACCAGCTCGGCGGGCGGCTCATGCTCGTCAAGGGCGACCCGGTCAAGGAGGTCGTCAAGGCGGCCCGCGAGATCGGTGCCTCGGCCGTGCACGTCAGCGCGGACACCGGGCCGTACGGCCGCCGCCGCGACGACGAGGTCAAGAAAGCCTTGGCGGAGCACGACATCGCGTGGACCGAGACGGGATCCTCGTACGCGATCACGCCCGGCCGGGTCACCAAGCCGGACGGCGACCCCTATCGCGTGTTCACCCCGTTCTACCGCGCGTGGGTGCGCCACGGCTGGCCGCGCCCCGCGGACACCGGGAAGGACATGGTGGACTGGGTGGAGCCGCCGCGTTCGGTCAAGCTCCCGAAATCCCCTTCGCTCAAGGGAATGGAGCTGCCGGAGCCCGGCGAGAAGGCGGCGCTGGAGCGCTGGCACGAGTTCCTGGACGACGGCCTCGAGACCTACGACGAAGACCGCGACCGTCCGGATCGCCCCGGGACGACCAAAATTTCGCCGTATCTGCGGTGGGGTTGTGTTCACCCTCGTACCTTGCTGGCGGACCTCGCCGGGAACGAGGGGTCCGGCGCGCAGTCTTTGCGCGGCGAGTTCGCGTGGCGCGAGTTCCACGCCGACGTCCTGTTCCATCGCCCCGAAACGGCGCGGAAGAATTACGATTCCCGCTTCGACGCCATGGAACACGAGAGCGACGACGAGGCTTTCAAACGGTGGTGCGAAGGGCGCACCGGATTCCCGATCGTCGACGCCGGGATGCGGCAGCTGCTCGCCGAGGGCTGGATGCACAACCGCGTCCGGATGATCGTGGCGAGTTTCCTGGTCAAGGACCTGCATCTGCCGTGGTGGCTCGGCGCGCGGTACTTCATGCGGCACCTGGTCGACGGCGATCTCGCGTCGAACCAGCTGAACTGGCAGTGGGTCGCGGGCAGCGGCACCGACGCCGCGCCGTACTTCCGGATCTTCAACCCGACCACGCAGGGCGAGAAGTTCGACCCGTCCGGCGAGTACGTCCGCCGCTACGTCCCTGAACTCCGCTCCGTGCAAGGGAAAGCCGTGCACAAACCGAAGGACGTCAAGGGCTACCCCGCGCCCATGGTCGACCACGCCCACGAACGCCAAGTCGCCCTGGAGCGCTACGGCGCCATCAAAGGCACCTGAACGCAGTGAAGGCCCCCTTCCCTCGATCAGCCGAGGGAAGGGGGCCTTCACGCGCGAAGCGGTTCAGCCCTTCAGGGCGTCGGTCAGCTTGATCCGGCTGCCGACCCGCAGGACGCTGTTCTGGTAGATCCGCGCGCCCAGCCAGGTGAACAGGGCGATGGCGCCCACGGTCAACCCGAGCGACAGCGCGATCTCCCACACCTCGACGGTCCCGGCCGCGATCCGGGCGGGCATCAGCACCGGCGACAGTAGCGGTACCAGGGAAAGGATCTTCGTGCCCGTGCCTTCCGGCGACTGTGCCAGCAGGTTGAACCCGACGACGAAGCCCAGGATCAGCACGATGTTGACCGGGCCGATCACCGACTGGGTGTCCTCCTGCCGGGAGACCAGCGAACCCATCGCGCCGTAGAGGATGGCGTACAACAGGAACCCGAGCAGGTACCACACCACGCCCCACAGCAGCGCGCTCGTCGCGACCCCGGACAGCGTCAGCACGTTGGTCGCCGACGCGACTATCAACCCGGCGCCGCCGATGATCACCAGCTGCGTCAGGCCGACCAGGCCGAGCCCGATCACCTTGCCCAGCAACAGATGCCATGGCCGGACGGTGGACAGCAGGATCTCCACGACCCGGCTGGACTTCTCTTCGACCACGCCTTGGGCGACCAGCGTCCCGTAGGTCACGATGCTCATGTACAGCAGCACCGCCACGATCAGCCCGATCACCATCCGCTGGGCCTTCTCCGGATCCGGCGGCTTGATCGAGTCGACCTCGACCTGGGTGTCGGTGACCGTGCGCATCACCTGCTCCGGGTTCTCCACGGCTTCGGAAAGCTTGCCGTTGAGCACTTCCTGCTGTGAGACGCCGGTCAGCAGGGCACGCAGCTTGTTGTCCAATTCGGACTTGACGAGCACCTTCAGCTCGGTGGCGTTGCCGGACAGCAGCGCGTCGAGATCGCCGTTCTCGACCTGCGACCGGCCCTCCGCCGGATCGGCGACGGTGACGGTCTCGATCTTCTCGCCGACCGCCGCGCCCGCGGTCTGGAGCTGCTGCGCGATCCCGGCGGTCTGGCCGGTGAGCCCGATCTTGCTCTTGTCCTCGTTGCTGATCAGTGTGGACTGCAGCAGGACATAGCCCATCAGCATGACCAGCAGCACGGCGGTGCCGATCACGAAGGACCGGGTGCGCAGCCGCGTGTTCAGCTCACGTTTGGCGATGAGCCAGACAGCGCGCCAGGGTGAGACGGTGTTCATGCGGAAACTCCTTGTGCGGCCGGCTTCTCGGCGACGGCGTCGCGGAACAGCTCGGTCAGCGAACGCCTGCGTTTGCTGAATTCGGTGACCGGACCGGTGGCCAGTGCTGCGGCGAGCACGGCCTGATCGTCGGCGTGGGCTTCGAGTTCGAGGATCGTCGTCGGGCCGTTCTGCTCGGCCGACCGGACACCGGGAACGGCCGAAGCCCAGCCGGGCGAGGAGTGGGGCGCGGTGACGACGAGGCCGTTGCCCGCGTCCGCGGTCAGTTCTGCGACGGTGCCGGAGGCGACCATCCGTCCACTTCGGATGATGCCGACCCGGTCGCAGAGCCGCTCGACCAGATCGAGCTGGTGGCTGGAGAACACCACCGGCACCCCGGTCGCGGCCTTCTCGCGCAGCACCCCGCTCATCACGTCCACGGCCAGCGGGTCGAGGCCGGAGAACGGCTCGTCCAGCACCAGCACCGTCGGATCGTGCACCAGCGCGGCCGCGAGCTGCACCCGCTGCTGGTTGCCGAGGCTCAGTTTCTGGACCTCGTCCTTGCGGCGTTCGGTCAGCCCCAGCCGGGAGATCCAGTTCTCGGCGCTGCGGTGGGCGTCGTTGGCCGACATCCCGTGCAGTTCCGCGAGGTAGACCAGCTGCTCCAGCACCTTCATCTTCGGGTACAGCCCGCGTTCCTCCGGCATGTACCCGATATGCGTGCGGGTCTCGTGCGTGATCGGCGCGCCGCCGAGCCGCACCTCGCCGCCGTCGGCCGCCAGCACGCCGAGGACGATCCGCATCGTGGTGGTCTTGCCCGCCCCGTTGCTGCCGACGAACCCGAACAGCTCACCGGGCTGGACCTCGAAGCTCACCTCGTCCAGCGCGACCTTCGTGCCGTAACTCTTGGAGATCCGGTCGATCTCCAGCTTCCCCTCGCTCATTTCCACTTCCCCTCCTCGAAATACCGCACCAGCGCCGTGAAACCCCGGTGGACGCCGGAGACCGTGCGGTTTCGCTGGATCAGTCCGTCCAGCTTGACGTTGCTCACCACCGAAGTGGCCCGGTACACCAGGATCGCCCGCCCCGCCCCGGCGAGGACCCCACCGGCCACCAGCACGACGGCGACCATCCCGATGGACACCTTGTAGCGCTTCTTGTCCCCGGTCACGCCGGAGTCACCCCCTCGAAGTCGGTGTAGTCCTCGGGATCGTCGTCCGGCAGTTTCCACGCGAGCCAAAGTGCCGGCAGCGACGTCCCGAAGACGAGTAACGCCGCTGTCATCGCGGCCAGCAGGGAACCGGAATCCGGTCCGCCGGCCGCGTAGAGCCCATATCCGAGATCCACCACCATCAGCAGGCAGATCCCCTGGAAGGCGCTGTAGTGCGCCCTTCCGCGCAAGTGCAGTTCACGTTCGTCGAGATCGTTCGCCGCGGACCCGGGTCTGCCGACGGCCTTGCGCAGCACCGCCGCGGTGCCGACGCAGAGACACAGTCCGGGCCCCATCAGGCCGACGGCGAACCACAGCGTCGGCTCGCGGAGCAGGGCCGCCCCGGCGATCACGACGAGATGGCCGATCACGGCCGCGACGGCGAGGCGACGGCGGTCCGACCTGGTCCGGGTGACGGTCACCGGGTGCTCACCTCTTCGAAGTCCTGGAAATCCTCGGGATCGTCGTCCGGCAGCGACCAGCCGAGGATGACGGCGGCCAGCGTGGTGCCGGTGACCAGCAGTGCGGCACCCATCATCGCGCCGCGTCCGCCGCCGTCTTCGGTGCCGGAGACGATCAGGGCGTAGAACACGGCGACGACCATGAGCGCGACCAGCACCTGATAGCTGACGAAGGTGGCGCGATGGCGCCATTCCCGCTCACGCTCGTCGAGCCGGGTCGAGAACCCGCCGCTCATCTTGCCGGTGAGGATCCGCAGCAGGTAGTGGGCACCGCCGGCGAGTAAGGAACCGCCGAACCAGCCCACGAGGAAGACCAGGTCGGGCGCTGTCTTGAAGAAGACGGCGCCGGAGATCAGGAGCAGGTCACCCGCCACCACGAGCACGCTCAACGTCCTCCGCCGCTTCCGCGTGCGCCAGCCCGGCAGCCGCAGTGCCCGCTTGCGCTCCACTTCCTCCAGCCGTTCGAGCTGGCGTTCCCAGTACGCCGCCAGGCGTCCCCGCTTCTCGCTCATGTTCCCCCCTCCCGGTAGACCTGAGTGGACAGTGGCGTGAACGGTTCGCGGCTGAACACGGCCTCGACCGGGAGGTCGAACACCGCGCAGATGCGAAACGCCAGGTCCAGGCTCGGGTAGTGGTCCCCCCGTTCGAGCGCGCCGATGGTCTGCGGATTGACCTCGACCGCCGTCGCGAGGGCGGCCCTGCTCAGTCCGCGCTCCGCCCGGAGCACCGGAAGCCGGTTGTAGATCGGCAGCTCTTTGCCGCGTCTGACCGGGCTCATGGAACATACTGTTGCAAAAACCCAACGACTCGTCAAGTTTGGGGAGCTTCTCGCCGCATTTAGCGGACTAAATGCGCTGTCGGGCAGCGACGCACACCGGTGCGCCAAGCGTCGGACAGGTAGAGAAGGTCCCCTTCGTTACCTTCAGGGTAGGCAAGGAGGCCTTCACGGACCTTGGGAGATGCCGAGAGCCGAGCGTGTCGCGAAAGCCACTTTCGCGACGTCTGGTGTCCCGAAAGTGGCTTCGCGACATCCGGGGACGGGTTCTGGCGGGCGCTTCTCACCGCATTTAGCGGACCAAACGCGGTGTCAGACGAGTCCGGCGAGCGACTTGTCGACAAGCTCCTGGACGCGGGGACGGGCCGCTTCGGCCTCCGAAGTGACCAGGCCGAGCCGCGTGCGGCGCTCCAGGACGTCCTCGACGTCGAGCGCGCCTTCGTGCCGCACGGCCCACACGACCTCGGCCGCGCTGATCTCGGTGCCCGCGAACAGGGGAAGGCCCAGTTCTGGATCGACTTCGCCGAGCGCCGCGATCCGGGGTGCCTCGGTGCCGTACTTCGCGACCAGCCGGGCGGGAGCATCCACAGTGGACAGCCGATGCCGCGGGGTCGCGCCGAGCAGGGGGAGCCGGGACGTGGTCGACGGCCCGGCGCGGAGCCCGGACCGCTTCAAAGCGGCGTCGACGGCGTCCTCGGCCATCTTCCGGTACGTCGTCAGCTTGCCGCCGACGACGGTGAGCACGCCGTCGGCGCCGGTCACCACCGCGTGCTTGCGCGAGAGATCCGCGCTGCGCCCGCCGCCGCCTTCGACCAGGGGCCGCAGCCCGGCGAACGAGCCGTCGACGTCGGCGCGGGTCAGCTGGCGGGTGAACGCCGTCGACGCCACCTCCAGCAGGAAGTCCACATCGGACTCCGGCACGGACGGCACGCGCGGGACCGGGCCGTCGGTCGGCTCGTCGGTGACCCCGACGAACACGCGGCCGTCGGGTTGCGGCAGCAGGAAGACGAACCGGTTGTTCTCGCCGGGGACGGGCACGTTGACCGACGTCGCGCCGATCGGCGCCGACCCCGGAGCCAGGATCAGGTGTGAGCCGCGGGACGGCCGCAGCCGCACCGACTCCGCCAGTTCGCCCGCCCAGACGCCCGTCGCGTTGATCACCTGACCGGCGCGGATCTCCACTTCCTGTCCGGTGAGCCGGTCCCTGGCCAGTACCGAATCCGCGGCGAGCCGGAGCGCTTCGACCCTCGTCAGGATCTTCGCGCCGCGTGACGCCGCCGTGCGCGCGAGGTTCACCACGAGCCGGGCGTCGTCGGTCAGCGCGCCGTCGTAGGCCAGCAGCGCGCCGCGCAGACCTTGGGGAGACAGGCCGGGGGCGAGCGCGAGCGCCTCCGCGGCCGGGATCGACCTCGGCCGCGGCAGTACCGACGCCGGGGTGCCCGCCGCGCGGCGGAGGCCGTCACCGGCGACGAGGCCGGTCATGATGAACGCCTGCTGGCCGCGGGAGGTCTTGCGGTACATGGGGAACAGCTGCGGGATCGCCCTGGTGAGATGAGGCGCGGTGCGCGTCATGAGGATCCCGCGTTCGACGGCGCTCTCGTGCGCCAGCGCCAGGTCGCCCTTGGCGAGGTAGCGGAGCCCGCCGTGGACCAGCTTGCTGGACCAGCGCGAAGTCCCGTACGCCAGATCGTACGCCTCGATCAGGGCCACCGAGAGTCCGCGCGCGGCCGCGTCCAGCGCGATCCCGGCGCCGGTGACCCCGCCGCCGACGACCGCCAGATCGACCCGCTCACCGCCGTCGAGCGCCGCGAGTTCCCGCTCGCGTCGCAAAGCGTTGAGCGAGCCCGGCGTCATGGCCGCAGCGCCGCGTCGAGCACCTGGGCGAACTCCGCCATCAGGTCGTCTTCGTTCACATCCGCCGTCGCGGGACGGAAGGAGAACGCGAAGGACTGGATGAGCATCAACAGGGTGCGCGCCTGCGAAGGCAGGTCGCCCTTGCGGATCGAGCCGTCCTCCTGGCCCGACCGCAGCAGGTGCAGGATCACGCCTTCGGCGAACCGCTGGGTCTTCCCGAGCCGCTCGACGATGTAGGGCAGGACGAGTTCGGGGTCGAGGTCCAGCAGGGTGCGGAAAAGCGGGTCACCCGACAGCGCGGTGACGGCGGTGGTCGAGCTCCGCACGAGCCGCTCGCGGAAGTGGGCCGGTTCGTTCTCCGGTTCCGCGGCGCCTTGCAGCAGGCCGCCGAACTCGCGGGTCATGAGGGTCGCGAGCACGCTGCGCACGTCCGGGAAGCGGCGGTAGACGGTCATCCGGCTGACCTTCGCGGTGCGCGCGATCTCCGCGAGCGTGGTCCGCCTCACGCCGACGGCGAGCACGCACTTCTTCGCCGCGTCGAGCAGAACGTCGTCGGACACGCGTGTCGAGGCCTGGCGGGATCGGGTGTCCGCCAGCGCCGAGACGCCTGTTTCCGCAGGTGAGTGACGTTGTACGTCCATATGTAACACTGTAGTCGTGACGGAGCTTATTGACCACCGGTTAAGACGGTCCTGGACGCCGGAATCCGGTGACGCGGCCCACCTTCCGGCGAAGGCGTTGCGGTGGCTCGTCCAGCGTATCGGTCCGCTGGGTTCGGAGGCGCCTTTCGCGCCCGATTCGGCGCTTCCCGTTCCCGATTCGGCGCTCGGCGAACAGCCGAAACGTGACCTCGAGGAACTCGTCGGCGCGGAGAACGTCCTGGTGGCACCGGGGGAGCGGCTCGCGCGGGCGAGCGGTTTGTCCTATCTGGACCTGCTGCGGCGCCGGGGGTTCGGTGATTTTCCGGTGCCGGACGCCGTCGTCCTGCCGGAGAATCCCGGCGAAGTCCAGGCGGTACTGGAAATCTGCGCACGGCACGACGTCGGCGTCGTCCCGTTCGGCGGCGGGACGTCCGTGGTCGGCGGGGTTTCGGCGCTGCGCGGGGACAAGAGCGCGGTGATCGCGCTCGATCTCACCAGGCTCGGCGAGCTGGTCTCCGTCGACCCGGTGTCCCGGATCGCGGTCCTGCAGGCCGGGGTCACCGGGCCGGAGGCCGATCGGCTGCTCGCCGCGCACGGCTTCACTCTCGGGCACGTGCCCCAGTCCTACGAGCGCGCCACCATCGGCGGATACGCCGCGACCCGGTCCGCCGGGCAGGCCTCGTCGGGTTACGGCCGGTTCGAGGACATGGTTTCGGGCGTCCGGCTCGCGACCCCGCGTGGCGAATGGAAGCTCGGCGTCGCGCCGGCGTCGGCGGCCGGACCCGACCTGCGGCACCTCGCCATCGGCAGCGAAGGCGCGCTCGGCGTGATCACCGAGGTCGCCCTCCGCGTCCGTCCCGTGCCGGAGGTGCGCCGTTACGAGGGTTACGTCCTCGACGGCTGGGAGAACGGCACCGCGGCGGTCCGCGAACTCGCCCAGCGGCACGTGCTCGCGGACGTCACCCGACTGTCCGATGTGGACGAAAGCGAAGTTTCGCTGGCACTCAACGACAGCTGGAAGACCAAGGCGCTGCGCCGGTATCTCAAGGCGCGGGGGATCGCTCATCCCTGCCTGCTGATCGTCGGCTGGGAAGGCGCGTCGAAACGCGAGGTGGCCCGGCGCCGTCAGGACACCACCCGGGTGCTGGAGCCGTTCGGCGCCGTCCGCATCGGCGCGGCCCTCGGCGAATCCTGGCGCCGCGGCCGCTTTTCCGGGCCCCGGCAGCGTGACGCCCTGATGGACAAGGGTGTCTGCGTCGAAACCCTGGAGACGGCCGCGTACTGGGCGGAATTGAGCGACCTGCGCGACGCCGTCCGTGCCGCGCTCACCGCCACGCTCGGCCGGGCGATCATCATGTGCCACGTCTCGCACGCCTACGAAACGGGCGCGTCGCTGTACTTCACCGTGCTCACCGCCCGCGACGAGGCCGATCCGATCGGCCAGTGGCAGCGGGCGAAGGCCGCGGCTTCGGAGGCGATCACCGGGATCGGCACCATCTCGCACCACCACGCCGTCGGCGTCGACCACGCGCGCTATCTGGCGCCGGAAATCGGTGACATCGGCGTCGAGGTGCTGCGGGCGGCGAAGAAGGCCGTCGACCCGGCGGGGATCCTCAATCCCGGGAAGCTTCTTTGACCAGCGCCCCGGTGTCGATCAGCGTGCAGTCCAGGCCGTGCGTCTCGGCGGGGATCCCTTCCAGCGCCGCGGCCCGGCGCTGTTCGAGGTCGGCGACGCGGATGTGCCTGCCGTCCACCAGGATCGGCAGGCGGATGTCGGCGGCGCCGACATAGGCGACCACGTCGTCGAGCACGGTGCCGTCGTCGAGGGTGATGGCCGGGGCGGTCAGCCGCACCAGCCGGTAGCGCTGGCCGTTGCCCTCGCAGCGGTCGAGCACGGCGAGCTGATCGGGGGAAGCGAACCAGACTGAGTGCTCCTCGACGACGCCCGGGGCGGCGGCGAGCGTGGCCGGCCGCTGCCCGTCCCGGAACCGCAGGCCGGACGCCCACACCGCGGCGAGGTCGGTGCAGCGCGCGTGGCAGACGACGACGGGGCCCTCCAGGCCCATGTTCTTCCGCAGCCAGGTGATCTTGGACGGGCACGCGTTCGACCCGTAGGCGAGGACGGCCTGGCGTTCGCGCCAGCCCTCCGGCGCGGTGTCGAGGCTGTGCCCGGCGCCGTCGAAGTGGACGAACGAGTGACCCGGCCGCGCCCCCGGATACGGGTCGGCGGGGAAATCGGCGTCGGCGAAGAGTTTCACCACGTCACCACACTACGGAGGACGTCCCCGTGGTGCATGCGCTCGAAGGCCTGCTCGACGCCGTCCAGGGCGATCCGCTCGGTGACGAACTTGTCGAGCGGGAGCCTGCCCTGCAGATAGAGGTCGATCAGCATCGGGAAATCGCGTGAGGGCAGGCAATCGCCGTACCACGACGACTTGAGCGAGCCACCGCGCGAGAAGAAGTCGATCAGCGGCAGGTCCAGCCGCATGTCCGGGGTCGGAACGCCGACGAGCACGACCGTGCCCGCCAGATCGCGGCCGTAGAACGCCTGACGCCAGGTTTCCGGCCTGCCGACCGCGTCGATCACGACGTCCGCGCCGAAGGAATCGGTGAACTCCTGGATGGCTTCGACGACCTGGTCTTCGCTCAGTCCCTTGCTGTTCAGCGTGTGCGTCGCGCCGAAGCCCTTGGCCCAGTCCAGTTTCCGGTCGTCGGTGTCGACGGCGATGATGGTCTTCGCGCCGGCCAGGTTCGCCCCGGCGATGGCCGCGTCGCCGACCCCTCCGCAGCCGATGACCGCGACGGAATCGCCGCGTGCCACCGCCCCTGTGTTCAGCGCCGCGCCGAGACCGGCCATCACCCCGCAGCCGAGGAGCCCGGCGACCGCGGGTTCGGCGGCGGGGTCGACCTTCGTGCATTGTCCACTGTGGACGAGTGTCTTCTCGAGGAACGCCCCGACGCCGAGTGCGGGCGACAGGGCGGTGCCGTCGGCCAGTGTCATCGGTCGAGCGGCGTTGAACGTGGAGAAGCAGTACCAGGGCTTGCCCCGGCGGCAGGCGCGGCAGGTGCCGCAGACCGCGCGCCAGTTCAGGATCACGTAGTCACCCGGTTCGAGATCCGTGACGCCGTCACCGACGGCCTCCACGAATCCCGCGGCCTCGTGGCCGAGCAGGAACGGGAACTCGTCGTTGATCCCGCCCTCGCGGTAGTGCAGGTCGGTGTGGCAGACGCCGCACGCCTTGACCGCGACGACGGCCTCACCGGGCCCGGGATCGGGCACCGTCACGGACTCCAGTGAGACCGGTTCACCTTTGGCTCGGGAAACGACGCCCTGGACCTCGTACGGCATGCTTACCTCCGAGTGAGTTCTCTAGGCAGCTTGCCACGGAACCAACTCGGATCGCGACATCCGCACGGGTGCGGTATCGTCCATCCATGCCCCCGCCGCCACCCTCAAGGGATGCGCTGCGCGCGCGGAATCGTTTCAGTGCGCGCTAGCGCGGCGTGATGATGTAGGCGACGCCTCCCGGAGCGCCCGAGACCCCGCCCGTGGTGTTGTACCGCTTGGTGCGCTGCCAGATCGTCTCGAATTGGTGTCGCTTGTAGACATTTCGGACCCGGTCGTTGCTGTTGGCGGCCGGATCGTTCGCGATCACGTCGCCGTCCTTCGTGAAACCGACGACGACCATGATGTGCCCGGCGGTGCCGTAGCCCGCGCCGTCGAGTTCCTCGGCCTTGAACGATTGTGAAGTGATCACCGGAATGCCGCGCGCGATGTAGCTTTCGAGTTCGTTCAAGGAGTGCAAACGGGTGATGTGCCCACGCAGTCCGAGTGAAGCGGCGTACGCGGTGTTGAACGGCCAGTTGCCGGTTCCGTCGTAAGCGTGATCGAAGGTGTAGCGGGCGGCGTACGCGACGGTCGGATCCACGTAACCCTTCGGGATCCACGTCATGTCCTCGCGCTTGGGCCGTTTGCCCCAGTACTCGGCGACCATTTCGGTGGACGTCGGGCTGCACCAGCTCTCGCCGCCACCGCCGTACTCGGGAAACTGTCCTTTGTGGAGGTTCTGGGCGTAGGCGGGCACCTTGAGCTCGATACCGGTGGCGCGGCCCGGTTTCGTCGCCCGGACCTCGAACCGGTCCGGGACCAGCGACGTCATCGCGCCGAGCGAGGTCACCGACGGCGTGGCGCGGGAACCGGCCTCGCGGTAGAGGCTGATCCGCAGTTGATACGACCGGAGCGCGACGCCCGCCTTCATGACCAGCGTGTCGACGTCGACAGCGGCGTTGGCGTCGCTCTGGCCGTCGACGCTGGTGCGCTTGATGTCGGCGTCCCCGCTGGCCCACCGGCCCATGACGTACCAGGCCGTCTCGGTGCCCGACGAGGTGCGGCCCTTCGCCTCGATCTTGATCCAGGTCTTGGCCGGTGTCTTCGCGTTCCACGAGGCGACCAGCTGGGAGGCGTCGAAGCCGTGCTTGTGGCTCTTCGACGTCCACTGGCCGTATTCGTAGGTCTTCGTGGTGCCGAGCGCGGGTTCGGTGTGCTCGATGGTGCCGATCGGGCGATCGATGCGCAGTTCGCCGTGGTGGAGGTCGAGCCCCTCCAGCCTGCCGTCACGGAAACCGCGCTGACCGGACCATTCGTGATAGTCGATCGACTCGTCGTCCGGCTTGGCCGGGCTCGCCTCCACCGTCTGTGCCGTCACCGCGGACATTGTCGCGATCGTCAGCAGCGTGACCAGCCCTCGTATCCGCATCGCGGCTCCATCCCTCGGGTCCACCCAGTAGGGAAGGGATTTTCGCCGGTCGCGCGAGGTATGTAAACAGTTGTCTGCAAGACGGCCCGAGTCTGTGTCACTTTCGCGACCGGCCCCGCGTGTCAGGCGAGGGGGTTCGGCAGCAGGAGTTCGGTGTTCTGGTCCTGAGCCGTCCCGACGGCGCCCAGCGAAGCGTGGATGTCGTTGTACGAGAACTCCCGGTACAGCGACGCAAGCGCTTGCGTCGAGGTGTCCGAGTAGTCCGCCTCATACGGTGCTTCGGCTTCGATCAGCGTCGTGAACAGCGACAGCGTGCCGTCGGCGTTGTCGGCGACCTCGATGATCCGCGCGTGCTGCGGGAAGTCGATGTGCGAAGCGGTGTTGATCTCCCAGAAGCCCTGCTTCGCCGTTTTGCCGGGGTGCGGGGTGATCTTGTTGTGGTGCGTGTGGCCGTTGACCCACGCCAGCACGTTCGGGAACCGGTTCAGCAGCGAGACGAACGTGTCGCCGTTGAGCCGCAACTCCAGCGGATGCCGCGCGTCGGGGAGCACGTTGCCCATGGTGTCGCTGGTGTGGTGGCTGAACAGGATGAACAGTTCGTCCGTCACGTTCTGCGTGACCTTGCGGCCGAAGAAGTCGTAGTACACCGAGCTGTTGCGCTTGAGCGTGTTCTCCACCCAGGTGAACTGCCCGAGCCCGATCGACCCGTCCGCGAGCCCGGCCATCGTCGTGGTGTCGAGGCTGATGCCGACGACGCCCGGCGCGATGCGGAAGGTGTAGTACACGTTGCGCCCGTCGGCGTTGTTGCCGCTGAACCCGTGGCCGACCGGGCCGGGGCCGGTGTTGGCGGTGTCGAGGTGGTGCCGCACGAACTCCGCGGTGCTGAACGGCCGCCGCCGCGCGTCCGGGGTGATCTCGCGGATCGTGCCCGAGCCGCCGAACAGCTCCGTGATCGGGACGCCCGAGCCGGAGCCGATCGCCTTGGCGAGTTTCCGCGACGTCGTCTCGTCCTTGCCGATCACCTTGAAGCGGCCGGTGTACCAGGCGTCCATCCCCGGCAGATCCGGCAGCGTGCCGACGATGCTGTCGTCGTGGTTGCCGAAGGTGCAGAACCACGGGATGTCGAGACCGGGTGAGGTGAAGGTGTTCGAAGCCGCGCCGAGCAGGCCGGGCAGCTGCGGGAAGCCCTTCTTCGTGTAGGCGTCGTCCAGCGTCTTGCCGGGGTTCCAGTAGTGCGAGGACCCGGACGTCTGGACGCCTTCGTGCGCGTTCGGGTCGCCGGACGTCGGGTTCACCGTGCCGCCGTTGAGCACCTTGAGGAACCACTCGAGCTCGATCAGCTCGTGGTTGTCGGTGTTGTCGCCGGTGGTGACCATGAAATCGATCGCCCGCCCGGTGAACGGGCCCGTCTTCAGGCTGTTCACCCGCTCCACCAGCGCCGTCGTCGCGACCGGGCCGAGCGTCTCCTGCGGCCGGTGCGCCGAGCCGATGAACGGGTGCAGGTATTCGAACCGCGCCGGGCTCTCGGCGTCGGTGAAGTGCAGATCGGTGAACTGCGCGAACGACGCCACCGCGCGGCGCCGGTCGTCGCGGCCGGACTTCGGCGCGGCGAGATCGCCCCGGACGACGAGCGGCCAGCCGGGACCCGCCGTCAGCCGCGTGTAGCCCGGACCGCTCTTCAGCGGAGCCGCGGCGGATTCCAGCGTGGTACCCGCGGTGCGCACCGCGCGGGACGTCGTGCGTGCGAGCGCCCGGTCGAGCGCGTTGGCGGTCGGGGTGCACAGCAGCAGGCCGACGCCGGCGGCGCCCGCCGCGGTGAAGGTTCGCCTGGAGATGTCGGACATGGCGGTGCCCCTACTCGTCGCGGGTGGGTGTCGCGGAAGGACGATGCCGGACGAGGTTAGCCGTGGGGTGAACGCCAGAAAAGGGTAATGCGAAGATTTGTCACGTTCGGCCGAATGCTTTCGTCGCCATGGTGGTTAAGCTGGTCGCTCGGCTGGTGAGGAGGTGGCCCCGGTGGGTGCTTCGGCATGGTCTGTCCGCGGCCGGTTCGAGGGAGATCCGGAAGCGGCGCTGGACGCGATGAAGACGCGCGTCTTCGCGGAGGGCGACTACCTCTGGGAAGAGGACGAACTCGGCCGCCCGGATTCGGTCGAGGAGCTGTACGAAATCGAGAGCGTCCAGGAGTCCGGAACCCACTCGGTGCTCGACGTGCACGAGTTCATCAGCGCCACGGGCGAGGACGACTTCGGCACGATCCGGCCCTTGACCGACGCCGAACTCCTCACCGCCTTCGGGACTGAGGAGCCGTCGGTCGCCGGCTTCGACGAACTCGACAAGGCGGGGCAGCTGCCGTACGAACGCCGCCCGCGCTGGAGCGCGAACTGCGCGCTGCTCTACGAAGACGACGTCGCCGTCGAGCTGGCGATCTGGGGCGTCTCCGGCGACTAGAGCCGGGCTTTCGCGACACCCGGGATGGCGACCAGGGTGCCGGTGCCGAGCGGGTCGGGTTGGTCGTGAGTGGAGATTCGGCTCAGGGTCACGGGTGTCCTGGTTACCTGTCGGCCTCTGGCTGCGGTCGTTCGACCCGGCCCGTTACGCCTTCGGCCTCCGGCGACTAGAGCCGGGCTTCGAGGCCGTCGAGAATGACCTCGACGCCCAAATCGAAGACGTCCTCCCCGCTCTGGCGGGCGAAAGCCGGGCCGAGCCTGCTCACGTGGGGATAAGCCGCGAGCCGTTCGAGGAACCCTTCGTCCGGCTTCCGCGCGGAGAGGGTTTCCACCGAGGCGAGCACGTGTGCCGTGAGCAGCCGCGAAATCCCCGCCGTGTCCTCCTCGGAGAAACCCGCCTCCAGCAGGATCCGCGCGGTCGTCTCGACATGGCCCAGCCGGTGCGGCCCGGTCGGCGGCCGTTCCCGCAGCAGCGCGGCCGCGTCCCGGTGGCGCAGCAGCAAAGCCCTGAACTGGCGGAGTCCGCTCGCGAGCTGTTCGCGCCACGGCAGGCGCCGGTCGATCTCGAAGGCGTCGACGCAGATCGCTTCGGCGACCAGGTCCAGCAGTTCGGCCTTGTCCTTCACGTGCCAGTAGAGCGTCGGTGAGCTGACACCGAGCTTCGCCGCCAGGCGCCGCGTGCTCAGCTCCGCGAGACCCGTTTCGTCGAGCAGGTCGACGGCCGCGTCGGTGATCTTGGCGAGGTCCAGCGAGCCTTTGCGTGCCACCCGCGGACTCTATCAGTGATAGATTTGTCTCTATCACTGATAGAGAACGGGGTAAGTGATGCTCTGGACACCGAAGATCCGCCTGGTCACGGTGCTGTGCTCGATCGTTTTCGTGGCCGGGACGGCGCTGCAGAACTACGTGATCATCGATCTGGACCTGATCGAGGCGAGCATGCGGCTCAAAGGGGTGGAAACCGGCGACGCGCCCGCTTACCTCGGCGCGTTGCGGCTGGTGGGGAACGTCTTCATCGTGGGCAACCTGCTCGGCGTGCTCGTCTGGTTCCGGTGGCGTTGGCTGTTCTGGCCGGTGCTCGCGGTCAACGTCGGCCAGGCGTTGGGCGTGTACGTCGTGCCGTTCGAGGTGCACCGGGCCGCGATCGACGAACACGGCTGGCCGGGCGTGCTTCCGTCCCTGATCACCGACGGCGGCGCGGTGATCCTGTCGATCTTGCTGCTCGCCGCTTATGTCCGCTCGCGGCGGATCACGCGGACAGGCGACCCAGTTCGGCTTTGACCGCCTCGACCGCGGCCTTCGTCTCGGCGACCGGATCGGCGCCGTCGCGGGCGATCTTGCCCAGCGCGTCGACGAGCGCGGTGTTCGCCGTCGGCGTCCACAGTGGACCGGCGGCGCGGCCGTTCTCCCGGATCAGCTTCGCGGCGTCGGTCCCCGGGGTGGCCTTGTCGAGCACGCTCAGCCGTGCGGGCAGGTGGAAGCCGAACCTGGTGGCGAACTCCTGCTGGAAGTCGGTGCGCTCCAGCCACAGCCATTTGACGAAGTCCTTGGCGGCGTTGGGATTCAGGCTCTTGGAATGCACCATCGCGCTCAGTCCGCTGACCGGGACGGACGGCGCGCCCGCCGCGTCGAGCCGGGGGAAGGCCAGGACACCGAAGTCGTCCTTCATGGTGTCCTGGATCTTCGGCAGGTTCCACAACCAGGTCCACTGCATGGCGGCGAGCCCGTCGATGAACGGGATCGGATCTGCCCAGTCCGTCGAAGCGCCCAGCAGCAGCGAACCGTTGAGGTCATGGAGTTTCGCGAACGCGGTCGCGGCGCGGGGATCGTCGAAGCCGACGGTCTTGCCGTCCTTGAGGTAGTCGAGTCCGGCGGCCCAGAGCAGCGGCCCGGCGAGTGCCGCCGCGCCCGCGTCGTTGCCGGCGAACAACCCTTTGACGCCGTCCTTGGAGAGTTTCCTCGCCGCGTCGACGAGCTCGTCGAGCGTCTGCGGCGGCTGGACCCCGGCTTCTTGAAGAAAACTCTTGCGATAGAAGAGAACCTGGGTGTCGAGTGACTGCGGGATGCCGTAGAGCTTGCCGTCGACGGTCTGCGCCGCGAGCACGGACTGGTTGAAGTCGTTGCGCACGGGCCCGATGACGTCGTCGAGCGGGACTAGGAGGTTCTGCCGGACGCGGTCGACGGTGACCCGGCCTTCGAAAACGTCCGGAACCGGCCCCGCCTGCAGCGCGGCGTTCAGCTTCGTTTCGTAGTCATCGGGATTCCACTGCACCGTGACCTTGGACTTCTGGTACGCGGCCGCGTAGCGCGTGACGGCTTCCTGGACACCGGCTTCGGGGTACGGGTGGTACCACTGCGCGAGGTCGACCGGCTTCGGTTTCGGCCGGGTGACCCCGGCGGAGTAGGCCGTCGAAGGAGGAGGGCTTCCTGATTGGACGGTGTTCGACCCGCAGGCGGACAGCACTGTCGTCCCCGCCAGTGCCAGGAACGCGCGCCTGCTTGTCTTACGCACCAACAAAACCCTTCGTCGAACGCCGTGAAGGCCATCTTGTGGGAACTAGCGTCCCTCAAGATGGCCTTCACGGAAGGGCAGGCGCGCGGGAGATTAACCCGTTAGAGCTGGCTGATGTCGAGCTTTCCCTCGGAGTGGAACGCCCGCAGCCGCTTCTTGTCGAACTTGCCGACACTCGTCTTGGGGACTTCGTCCACAAAGGTCCAATTCTCCGGAAGCTGCCACTTCGCGACCTTGTCGGACAGGAACTCGCGCAGTTCCTCGGCCGTCACGGTCTGGCCCTCCTTGACCACGACGGCGACCAGCGGGCGCTCGTCCCACTTCTCGTCGGGGATGCCGACCACGGCCGCCTCGGCCACCGCGGGGTGGGCCATCACCTGGTTCTCCAGGTCCACCGAGGAGATCCACTCGCCGCCGGACTTGATGACGTCCTTCGCGCGGTCGGTCAGCGTGAGGTAGCCGTCCGGGCTGATCTTGCCGACGTCGCCGGTGCGCAGCCAGCCGTCGTGGAACTTCTCCGGGTCGGGCTCGTCACCGGTCGTGCCGCTGTAGTACGACGCCGCGATCCACGGGCCCTGCACTTCGAGCTCGCCGACGCTTTCGTTGTCCCACGGCAGTTCCTCGCCGTTGTCGCCGATCAGCCGGGCGCTGACGGAGGCGGGGAACCGGCCCTGGGTGTAGCGGTACTCCCAGGCCTTCTCGCCGGTCGCGGCGGCGGGCGGACGCGCGACGCTGCCCAGCGGCGACGTCTCGGTCATGCCCCAGGCGTGCAGGATCGGCACGTTGTAGCGGTCTTCGAACGCGTGCATCAGCGACGGCGGCGCGGCCGAGCCGCCGACGACGACCTCGCGCAGATGCGAGATGTCCTGCGGGTTCGCGTCGAGGTGCGAGAGCAGGCCCTGCCAGATCGTCGGGACGGCGCCGGCGAAGGTCGGCTTCTCGGCGTCGAGCATCTGGGCGATGGGCGCGGGCTGGAGGAAGCGGTCCGGCATCAGCAGCGAGGCGCCGACCATCAGCGCGGCGTACGGCATGCCCCAGGCCATCGCGTGGAACATCGGGACGATCGCGAGCGCCTTGTCGTGCTGGGCCAGCCGCATGCTGTCGGTCATGGTGACCTGCATCGAGTGGAGCCAGATCGACCGGTGGGAGTACGCGACGCCCTTGGGGTCACCCGTGGTGCCCGAGGTGTAACACATCGCGGCGGCCGAGCGCTCGTCCACGTCGGGCCAGTCGAAGGTGTCCGGCTGGTCCGCCAGCAGCTCGCTGTACGAGTGCACCTGGACGCCGTCGGGCGCCGGGAGGGTGGAGGCGTCGCCGTTGGCCACGATGACGTGCCGCACGGTCTTCAGCTCGGGCAGCTGCTTGGCCAGCAGTGGGACCAGCGTGCCGTCGACGATGACGACCTGGTCCTCGGCGTGGTTGGCGACGAAGACCAGCTGCTCGGGGAAGAGCCGGATGTTCAGCGTGTGCAGCACCGCGCCCATGGCGGGAATCGCCAGGTAGGCGGCCATGTGCTCGGCGTTGTTCCACATGAAGGTGCCGACGCGCTGGTCGCCGGTGATGCCCAGGCTCCGGAGGGCGTTCGCCAGGCGCGCGGCGTGTTTGCCGAGCTCACCGTAGGTCTCACGACGGGCCTCTGAACCGGTCCAGGTGATGACTTCGCTCTCGGAGTGCACCGTGGTGCCGTGGCGGAGCAGCCTGCTCAGTGACAGCTGTCCGTCCTGCATCGTGCTCAACATCGTGTACTCCCGTGGTGCTCGTTCTCCGGTGAACTGGGGTTGGGCCGACTCTAATCCGGGTCGGGTGAACTGGTCAGTAACCTCGCAGGCAACCGTTCGGTCACAGTGTCGCGCTAACGGGTGTTCGCCGGTTCGGGTCAAGATCATCAATAATTCGTATTTTTCCTACCATGAAACGAAAAATGGCTAACAGTGCGAAGTGGTGGCATCGCTCATAAGGGTGATGAACGCCATCGAATCGCCGCCCGAATGGCGTGTTTCCGCAGGCTGGGGCGGGTTGCCCAGGTCGTGGTCGAGGGGTAATAAGTGCGTGTCGGTTTCACGGCCGAGGAACGGGTGGCGTTTACTGGAGCCGTGGTACAGAGACGGCTGGCCAGCGCTTGCTCTCGCAAGCATGGTTAAAGGCCGTCGGCCGCGAAAGCGGAGACCTGAGATGAAAGGACTACTACGTTGGCTCTGCCCACGTTGACTCCGGAGCAGCGCGCCGATGCCCTCGCCAAGGCGGCTGAGGCTCGCAAGGCGCGCTCCGAGCTGCTTGCGTCGATCAAGTCCGGCAAGGAGAGCATCGACAAGGTGCTCAAGCAGGCCAAGGAGAACAAGACCATCGGCAAGACGAAGGTCACGCAGCTGCTGAAGGCCGTGCCCGGCCTGGGCGCGGTCAAGGTCGCCGCTCTGCTGGAGCAGGCCGGGATCGACCCTGACCGGCGTGCAGCCGGTCTGGGTGAGCGGCAGCGCGAGGCCCTCCTCGAGGCGCTGAAGTAACGCTTCCGCCCAGGTCACGGGCTGTCCAGGGGAAGGTGCTGCCTGAGAGGCTGTTGCCCGGGCAACACTTTCCCCTGGTCTCAGCCGGAGCCTGGGACGCTGGTGGGGTGACGACCAGTACCGCACCGGCGACCCCGGCAGACCTGGCCGCCCGCTACGAGCGGGGCGACTTTCTCCTGGCCACGGCCCGGCACGCGCTCCTCGCGAGCGGGGCCGCGGCCACCGCGACCGACACCGATCCGGTGCGGCTGTCCCGGGCACTTCCGGGGTTGTTCGCCGGCACCGGCGCTCCGATCGCGGTCGGCGTGCTGCCCTTCGACACCAGCGAGGGCACGTCGACGCCTGGTCACCTGGTCTTGCCCCGCGCCGTGCACCGCGCGTCGTCCGAACGCGGGGCCGTACCGCCGCGCACCGCGCTGCCGCAGCCGGTCAAGGTCACTTCCGTGCCCGAACCGGAGGCGCATCTGGCCGCCGTCCGCGCGGCCGTCTCGGCGCTGAGCGACCGCGACCTGCGCAAGGTCGTCCTGGCCCGCGCGCTCGATCTCGACTTCTCCGAAGCCGTTCCGGTCGCCGACGTCGTCCGGAACCTGGCGAACGGCAACCCCCGGCACACCACCTACGCCGCGCAGTTGCCCGGCGGGCGCACACTCGTCGGCGCCACCCCCGAACTCCTGCTGTCCCGCACCGGCGGCGCCGTGCTGTCCCGGCCGCATGCCGGGTCGATGCCCCGGTCTGCGGACCCGGCGATCGACAAGGCCAATGGTGAGGCGCTCCAGGCGTCCGAAAAGGACCACCTCGAACACGCCGTGGTGGTGGAGTCCGTCGTCGAGATCCTGCGGCCCTTCTGCCGGACCCTCGACGTCCGCGGCCCCGAGCTGGTCTCGACGCCGGCGATCTGGCACCTCTCGACGACCGTCACCGGTGAACTGATCGACCAGGACGTCACCGCGCTGGACCTCGCCGCCGCGCTGCATCCGACACCCGCGGTCTGCGGCACGCCGACCGGCGCCGCGCGCTCGCTGGTCGGGGAACTCGAGCCGTTCGACCGCGCGTACTACGCGGGCGCCGTCGGCTGGGTCGACGCGGCCGGGGACGGCGAGTGGGCCGTCGGGATCCGGTGCGCGGAGATCGCCGACACCTCCATGCGGCTGTACGCCGGTGGCGGCATCGTCCCCGCTTCCGACCCTCGGACCGAACTCGACGAGACCTCGGCGAAGTTCCGCACCCTGCTGGCCGCCATGGGCCTGGAGATCTGACCCCCTCGCGTTTCGTCCTCTAGTTGCGGTCCTTGCGCGTGCGACTCGGCCAAGTCTCGTGAGTGGCAAGTGACGGGGTGAAGGCTCCTTTCCCCTCGTCAGACGCCGCGAAGGGCCCCATCGCCGCGTCGCATGCGGCGAAGGTCCCCTTCAGCCCTCGGGGTCAGAGGGTCACGAAGTCTTCGGTCACCGAGATCTCGTCGGACGTCAGCAGCGCGACGGCGGCCCGGTAGCCCTCGGCCGCCTTCAGGTCCGCGAGCCGTGTCCGTTCCGGGTCGAGGGCCGGGTGGCTCGAGCGGGTCAGCCGCGCCTGCTCGTCGTACCCGGAGAACGTGATGCTCTGCAGCGGGATCTTGAGGCCCTTCCCGGTGGCCTTCATGACGGCTTCCTTGCGCGTCCAGTACGTGAAGAACGCCGTCGCGCGCTGCTCGTCGGGCAGACCGGAGATCGCGGCCTGCTCGGTCGGGGTCAGCGCGTACTCCATGAGCGAGTCTTCGGCCCGCCTGGTGGCCGTCTCGACGTCGAGGCCGACCGGCGTCCCCTCGGTGGCCGCGACGCCGATGAGGTCGCCGGAATGCGAGATCGACAGCATCAGCGGCGCGCCGGGCACACGGGGGCGGCCGTGCGGTTTGCCGCAGTCTTCGCAGGTCGCGTCGAACTTCACGTCCTCGACGGCGAGGCCGAGGCGTTCGGCCGTGACGGTTTTCGCCAGCACTCGGCCGGTCAGGAACCGGCGTTTGTCGATGTCCTGACGGTAGCTGTCGTACCGGCCTTGCTCGAGTTCGTCGAGCAGGGCCAGGAACCGGGGTTCAGCGGGCAGGGGCGGGGACCAGCGGACCGCACATTCGATCACGTCTCCCTTTTTACCCGATCCGCACTGGTATCACTCGAATGTTCGTCGAGCAGCGTCGCTTCGTCGAACGGTGACCGGCCGTCCAGGGTCCGGTCCAGCTGCTCGCGGTCGATCTCCTTGGTCCAGGTGCCGATCAGCACGGTCGCGACGGCGTTGCCCGCGAAGTTCGTCAGCGCGCGGGCCTCGGACATGAACCGGTCGATGCCGACGATGAACCCGACGCCGTCCACCAGCTCCGGACGGTGCGACGACAGCCCTCCCGCCAGTGTCGCGAGCCCCGCGCCGGTGACCCCGGCGGCGCCCTTCGACGCGATGATCATGAACACCAGCAACGAGACCTGCTCGCCGATGGTCAGCGGTTTGTCGAGCGCGTCCGCGATGAAGATGGACGCCATCGTCAGGTAGATCGCGGTGCCGTCGAGGTTGAACGAGTACCCGGTCGGCACGGTGATGCCGACCACGGATTTGGAGACCCCGGCGTGCTCCATCTTCGCGATCAGCCGCGGCAGCGCCGATTCGGACGACGAAGTCGACAGGATCAGCAGGAACTCGCGGCCGAGGTACTTCAGCAGCTTGAAGATGTTGACCTTGGCCAGCAGGCCGATGATCAGCCCGAGCACCACGAACACGAACAGCGCGCAGGTGATGTAGAAGCCGAGCATGATCACCGCGAGGCTCTGCAGCGCCTTCCAGCCGGTCTCGCCGACGACGGCGGCGATCGCGCCGAACGCGCCGACCGGGGCCGCCCACATGATCATCGCGAGGATCCGGAACACGAGCCGCTGGATGTGCTCGATGCCGCGGCGGATCGGCTCGCCCTTCGTGCCGAGCTTCTGCAGCGCGAATCCGGCGAGCAGCGCGACCAGCAGCGTCTGCAGCACCTCGCCCTCGGTGAACGCCGAGACCAGCGTCTTCGGGATGATCCCGAGCAGGAACTCGACGGTGCCCTCGCTCTTGGCGATCTGGTCCTGGCCCTTTTCGGCGATCTCGGGGGTCAGGTGCAGCCCGGTGCCCGGCTGGAGGATGTTGCCCACGACCAGGCCGATGACCAGCGCGACCGTCGACATCACGAGGAAGTAGCCGATCGCGAGCCCGCCGACGCGGCCGACCTTCGCCGCCTTCGCCACGGAGCCGACGCCGAGCACGATCGTGCAGAAGATGATCGGCGAGATCATCATCTTGATCAGGTTCACGAACCCGGTCCCGAGCGGCTTCAGTTCCTTGCCCAGCTCCGGGAAGAGGATGCCGACCGCGATGCCGAGGACCACCGCGGCGATCACCGCCAGATAGAGGTAATGGGTCCGGTCCCGCTTCGCCGCGGGTGCTTCCGTGCTCATGGGTGCCCTTCGACGAGACGAGAACAGGTTGCGAAAACTTATGACAACTTCTCGGCGAACGACAACCGAAGCGGTACGCTGAGCTAAGCGAGCGCTTAGTCAATGCCGAACAGGAGCGGGCTGACCATGGATTTCTCTCTGAGCGTCGAGGAACGCGAGGTGCGCGACTGGGTCCGCACGTTCGTCCAGCGCGACCTGATGCCGCGTGAGCAGGAGGTGCTGCGCCGTGAACGCGCCGGTCAGCCCGGCCTGACCTCCGATGAGCTGCGCGAACTGCAGCTGAAGGCCAAGGAGTCCGGCTTCTGGGGTGTGCAGACGCCCGAGGAGTACGGCGGCATGGGCCTGTCCGCGGTGATGACCGCGTTGCTGGAGGCCGAGCTCGGCCGCACGTTCGTGCCGTTCCGCTTCGGCGGCGCCGCGGACAACATCCTTTACTACGCCAACGACGAGCAGAAGGAGCGCTACCTGCTCCCGACGATCTCGGGCGAACGCAAGTCGTGCTTCGCGATCACCGAACCCGGCGCGGGCTCGGACGCCAAGGCCATCCGGACGTCCGCCCGCAAGGACGGCACCGACTGGGTCATCAACGGCGAGAAGACCTTCATCACCGGCGGCAACGAGGCCGACTTCGTGATGGTGTTCGCGATCACCGATCCCGAGAAGGGCGCGAACGGCGGCGTCACCTGCTTCCTCGTCGACCGCGACGCGGGCTGGAAGTCCGAATACATCGACACCATGGGCGAATGGGGCCCGGCGGCGCTCGTTTTCGAGGACGTCCGCGTGCCGGAAACCCAGATCCTGGGCGAACTCGGCCACGGCTTCGACCTGGCCATGCAGTGGATCGGCGCCGGGCGCTACCTGCTGCCCGCCCGCGCGATCGGCTCCTGCGAACGGCTGATCTCGATGGCCATCGAGCACGCCAACACCCGGGAGACGTTCGGGCAGAAGATCGCCGAGCGCCAGGCCATCCAGTGGATGATCGCGGACTCCGGCACCGAGCTGGAGGCGCTGCGCTGGCTGGTGCTGCACGCCGCCTGGCAGGTCGACCAGAAGCTGGACTCGCGGCACGCGCAGTCGATGGCGAAGCTGTACGGCGGGGTGAAGGCGAACGAGATCGTCGACCGCGTCCTGCAGATCCACGGCGGAATGGGCTACACGCGGGAACTGCCGGTCGAGCGGTGGTACCGCGAACTGCGGCTGCTGCGGATCTACGAGGGCACCGACGAGATCCAGCGCCGGACCATCGCGCGGAACCTGCTGAAGGGGCACGTCAAGGTCGGGGGCACCCTCGGCTGAGGCGTGCGGCACATGTAATGAACGGGACTTTCCTTGCGAAATTTGCAAGGAAGTCCCGTTCATTACGTCAGCGGCCCTAGTCGTCGTCCTTCTTGCCCCGCATCGCGATCGGGACCCCGGCCAGGTCCTCCTCGTTGCAGAGAAGCTTCACGTCGTAATACGGCGAACCTTGGCGGTCGTCATAGTCGAGATGGACGGCCAGCACATCGACCGGTTCCCCGAGCCACTCCTGAGCCTGGCGTAGCCATGTCGCGCACCGTTCGAGGGCCGTGGGCAGGTCGTCGTCGCGGAATCCCACCGGGCGGTAGGGGACGTCCTGCACCTGATCACGGGGGTTCGAAGGCACCGGCAACGCCGGCGAGAGACCCGAGTCGTCCAGTTCGAGTTGGATCGTTTGCTCAGTCACCCTTCGAGCGTCCCCCAGAGAAGCCGTCTGAGCAAGGCGTACCGTCCTAAAGTCGCCGCTAAACGGGCACTCGCCACACTCCCGAGACCACTTCACGGCAGTTTTGCAGTGCCGTGACATCCAGATGACGTTCACAGGCGAGCGCCCGCAGGGCCAGTTCCGCGTAATGCGAGGCCAGCTGGTCCAGGGTGAGCGGCCCGCGTGGCGAATACCAGCGAGCGACCCCGCTGCACATCTCCACCAGTGCGAGCCGGGTGACCGAAGGCTGATCCGTGTGGAAGACACCCGCCGCGACACCGTCTTCGATGGCGTCCGCCCACAGCCTTTCGTACGCGTCGCGCAGCTCCACCACTTCGGCCCTGGCGCCGGGGGTGAGCGCGTGCACCTCGTTGTCCACCACGCGGGTGTCGTCCGGCTGGATGGCGTGCGCGAGGACGTGCAGCGCCACCAGGGATCCGAGCCGCGACACGGGATCGGCCAGCCCGGCGGTCGCCTGCTCGGCCGCGTCGAGCAGCCGCCGCAGCGACTCGTTCATGATGGCCACCAGCAGGTCTTCCTTGGTGCCCATGTAGTGGTACAGGCTGGCCGACGACAGCTCCGCCTCCTGGGCGAGGTCCCGGATGCCGGTACCGTGGAAACCCTTGGTGGCGAACAGTTTCACCGCGGCCTGGCGGACCCTCTCGCGGGTGTTCACGACCCGAGGTCCTTTTTCCCGCCGAGGGTCCATGTTCAGAGCCATGTCTCCGTGGTCCTGTCCCACGAACCGGCGCGGAGGTCTTCCGCCTTCTTCAGCTCGCCCTTGGCGACCCGCTCCGACGGCGTCATCGGCAGTTCCTCCGCGAAGGCCCAGAACCGGGGAACCTTGAAGTAGGCCAGTTTTGCCGAGCAGAACTCCGCCAGTTCGGCCGGTTCGCACTGGTGGCCCTCGTTTTCGTCGAGGACGAGGTACGCCTTGACCTCCTCGCCGCGGAGCTCGTCCGGCACCGCGACGACTGCGGCGAGCTTGACCGCCGGATGCAGCTGCAGTGCCCGTTCGACCTCGTCGGCGGAGATGTTCTCACCGCTGCGGCGGATCATGTCCTTGGTGCGGCCCACGTAGTACACGCGGCCTTCTTCGTCCATTGTGGCCAGATCGCCGGTGTGGAACCAGCCGCCGTCGAACGCGCGCCTGGTCGCTTCGAGGTCGTCGTGGTAGCCGTGCATCAGGCCGACCCCGCGGATCAGCAGCTCCCCGGTTTCCCCGCGCGGCAGGGGTTTGCCGTCGGTGTCCGCGATCATCACCTCGCGCGTCGGCGCGGGCCTGCCGAGGCAGCCGGTGCCGATCGTCTCTTCGTGATCCGCCGGGTACATCCGGATGTCGCCACCGGTTTCGGTCATGCCGAAGGCCTCGTACCAAGGTGTGTCCCAGCGCGCTTCGAGCGCGGCGTGCAGGTCTCGCGGGATGGCCGACGCGCAGATCGCGCGGACCTGGTGTGCCTTGTCCAGCTCGCTTTCCGGCTGGCGCAGCAGCAGCGTGGGCATCAGGCCGAGGCAATAGAACCAGGTGACGCCGTGTTCGCGGACCTTCTCCCAGAACGTGGAGGGATGGAACCTGTCGAGCACCACCAAGGTCGCGCCGCCCGCGAGCCCCAGCGCGACGTTCCACTGTGGATCGATGTAGTGGAACGGCTGCGCGGTCAGGATGACGTCGTCCGCGCCGACCATGGGGAACTCCGTGGCCAGACTGATCGCCAGTGTCGTCCAGTACCGGTTCGGCAGGACGCAGCCCTTGGGGGCACCCGTGGTGCCGGAGGTGTACTGGATGTTGACCGGGCGTTCGCCTTCGCTGGTGAAGGCCGGGCCGCCGCCGGAACCGGTGAGTTCTCCGGGTGTCAGCACTCGCTTCAGCGAGGTCTCCGGCGCGATCTTGTGCAGCAATTCCAGGAATTCTTCGGCCGCGACGGCGAATTTCGCGCCGGAATGCCGGAGCACGTGGGCGCCGTCGAATTCGCGATAGCCGGTGTTGACCGGCACGAGCACGCCGCCGATCTTGGCCAAGGCCAGCCACAACAACGGGAACTCGGGCTGGTTCCGCAGCATCACCGCGACCCTGTCGCCCGGCTCCACGCCGAGGTCCAGCAGCGCGTTGGCGAACTCCGTGCTGCGCGCGTCGACGTCGGCGAAGGTGAAGCGCTCACCGGTGGAGTCGAAGATCCACGCCGTTTTGCCCGGCCAGAGCGCGGCGGCCCGGCTGGTCAGCCCGAGGAGGGTGTCGATCCCGGCGAGCGAGGTCATGTCCGGCTCCGGAACGCTTCGGCCGACGCGAGGACGGCGGCGGAGTGCTCGGTGATCAGCGCGTGGCTGACTTCGAGTTCGAGCGCGGCGTCGAGCGAGCTGTCGATGCCGGAATCGAGGGCGCGTTTGGCCATCGTGGCCGCGGTGGCCGGATGGGCGGCGATCCGGGCCGCCCAGTCGAGCGCGGTGTCCATCAGGTCGTCGGCGGGCAGGACGGCGTTGACCAGGCCGAGTTCGTGCGCCTTGGCGCCGTTCACACGTTCGCCCAGCAGCAGGAGTTCCTTGGCCTTGAGCGGGCCGACCAGCAGCGGCAGCAGCCGCGACGCCGCGCCCGTGACGCTCAGGCCGAGCGAGACCTCGGGGAAGGCGAACACCGCGTCTTCGGCGGCGAGAATCAGGTCGCAGCCCATCGCGAACTCGGCCCCCGCGCCGATCGCGTACCCGTGGACCGCGGCGATGACGGGCTGGCGCAGCCCGCGAAGGCGGCGCGTCACGTCCTGTAGCCGGTCGAGCCTGGGGCGTGAATCACCCTCCGGGGTGGGCTCCTTGAGGTCGTGACCCGCGCAGAACGCGCGACCCCGGCCGGCGAGCACAACCGCCCGCGCGTCCGAGTTCGCGGCCGCGTCGAGTGCTTCCAGCAGGTCGTCGACCAGTTCGGCGACCACCGCGTTGAGCCGTTCGGGGCGGTTCAGCCAGATCACGCAGATGCCGTCGTCGAGTGCGTAGTCCACGGTGCTCATGTCACCGAGCCTAGACGACCGATCGATCGATCGATAGGGTCGGATTCATGCGGGTCGACACGGTCTACGAGAACGCCCGGTTCCTCACCGGAGCAGGGGAATCCGTAGCGCTTGCGGCGTTGAACGGGCGAATTGTCGCTTTGGGTCACGACGCTGCCGCGCTTTCCGCAAAACGCCGGGTCGACCTCGGCGGTTCGGTCGTGGTGCCCGGCTTCCACGACGCGCACAACCACATGGCGTGGTTCGGCATGGCGCTCGACGACGTCGCGCTCTCGGATTGCCGCAGCGTGGACGAGGTGTACGACGCCGTCGCGCGGCGGGCGGCCGAGACACCGCCGGGCGGCTGGATCATCGGCAGCGGCTACGACCAGAACAAGCTCGCGGGCGGCCATCCGACCAGGCAGGGGCTCGATCGCGCCGCCCCCGGGCACCTCGTGCGGCTCAAGCACACGTCCGGGCATATGACCGTGGTCAACTCCGCGGTGCTGGAGCAGCTGGACCTCGCGAACGTTCCGGTGGGCGGTGACGTCGTCCGCGACGGGGACGGTTCGCCGACCGGGCTGCTGCGGGAGCAGGCCCAGCTGCTGCTGCGGCCGCTGACCTACCCGACGCCGATCGAAAGGGTCGTGCGCGGGCTGGACCGGGCGAGTGAGCGATACCTCTCCGAGGGGATCACGAGCGTCCAAGAGGCCGGCATCGGCGGGGGCCTCGTGGGGGAGACCCCAGCCGAACTCGCCGCTTATCAGCTGGCGCGCGACCGCGGGGTGCTGCGGGTGCGGAGCACGGTGATGGTCGCGGCCAGTGTGCTGCACGACCTCGACGCGGGCGCCAGCTCCGAGGCACGCTTTCCCGCCGAGGAGCCATCAGCGCTGTACGGGCTCGACCTGGGGATGCGTACCGGCTTCGGCGACGAGTGGCTGCGGCTCGGCGCGATGAAGCTGTTCGCCGACGGTTCGCTGATCGGGCGGACCTGCGCGATGCACGAGCCGTTCGCCGGGGAACCGGACAACGTCGGCTACTTCCAGGTGCCCGAAGACGAGATCGCGCGGACGATCGCCGCCGCGCACCGGGCGGGCTGGCAGATCGCGACGCACGCCATCGGCGACCGCGCGATCACCGTCGTCCTCGACGCCTACGAAGCCGCGCTGAAAGCGGATCCGCGTCCCGATCACCGGCACCGCATCGAGCACTGCGCGGTACTGCGGCCGGAGGAGCTGAAGAGGCTGGCGTCGCTGGGGCTGATCGCCTCGCCCCAGGGGCGGTTCGTCAACGAAATCGGCGACGGGATGCGCGCCGCGCTCGGCCCGGAGCGCGAGCCCTGGTGCTACCGGCTCAAGAGCCTGCTCGACGCGGGATGCGTGCTCCCTGCCAGCTCGGACCGCCCGGTCGTCGAAGGCGCGCCGCTGCTCGCGCTGGCCGACATGGTGCGGCGGAAGACCTCCTCCGGTGTCCTTCTCGGTCCCGAAGAGCGGCTGACCCCGGCCGAGGCGTTGCACGCTTACACCTACGGCTCCGCGTACGCGGCCTTCGCCGAGAAGGACCTGGGCACGCTGTTGCCCGGCAAGCTCGCGGACTTCGCCGTCCTCTCGGCCGACCCGACCGACGAGTCCACTTTGGATTCGATCCAGGTCGTCGCCACCGCCGTCGGCGGCGACCTCGTCTACGAACGGAGCTGACACTGATGCCGGTACGGGACGCCGTCGCGGACGACATCGAGGAGATCTGCGCGCTCATCGAGGAGCACGCGGTCTATGAGGACAAACACGATCTGAAGCTCGACCGCCGGGAGATGGCCGGGTTCCTCTTCGGCCCCGAGCCGAAGGCGTGGGTGCTCCTCGCCACCCCACCGGGTGAGCCGGACGAGGTCGCGGGCTTCGCCTTCTGCAGCTGGAACTTCTCCACCTGGGAGGCCAGGCCGGGGATCTGGCTCGACGACCTCTTCGTGCGTCCCGAGCACCGGCGCTTCGGCCTCGGGCGGGAGCTGCTCGACGAGCTGGCCGCCCGGACGCCGGGCCGGGTCGAGTGGGACATGCAGGAGGGCAACGAGAAGGGCGAGGCGTTCTACGCCCAGCTCGGCGCCGACCCCGTCCCCGGCTGGATCCGGTACCGCTGGCGGCCGCACGCTGGGTGAGCCGCGACCAAGCGGCAAGCCGTAAACTCGCACGCATGGGTGAAGGGGCAAATCGCAGGTCGTCGTCCGTAGAGGACTACGTCCGGGTGATCTACGGGCTGGTGGAGCGCGGCGAGGCCGTCACCAACACGTCATTGGCCGGGCGGCTGGAGGTCAGCCCGTCGTCGGCGTCCGGCATGGTCACCAAGTTGTCCCAGCTCGGGCTGGTCGCGCACGTCCCGTACCGCGGGATCGAGCTGACCACCGAGGGCAGGCTGCTGGCCCGCTCGGTGCTCCGCCGCCACCGGCTGATCGAGACCTATCTGGTGTCCGAACTCGGCTACACCTGGGACGAGGTGCACGCCGAGGCCGACGCGCTGGAGCACGCGGTGTCGGACAGGCTCGTCGAGCGGATCGCGGCGAAGCTCGGCAACCCGGTGCGGGACCCGCACGGCGACCCCATCCCGGCCCCCGACGGCAGCGTCGAGGAGATGCCGATGCGCATCCTCGACGACCTCCCGCCCGGCGCGGTCGGCGAGATCGTGCGTGTCTGGGACACCGACCCGGAACTCCTGCGCTATCTCACCGAGCACTCCATCGGCCTCGGCGAGCGGATCGAGGTCGTCGAGCGCCAGCCGTTCGGCGGCCCGATGGTGGTCAAGGTCGGCTCGCCGCCCGACGCGGCGACGCACGCGATCGGCAAGGAGATCGCCCAGGCGCTGTCGGTCGCGCTCCGCTGACCCCGTGTCCACTGTGGACGCGTTTCGGCCGGGGCGCGCGGTGGGAATTTTCCCTACGTCCCTGCATAATTCGGCTCTTCGGCACATCACCCACATGCCGGTCGGATAGGTGATCTAAGGCCCTTCCGATCATGTGTTCGCACGCCTAGGCTGCGCTATTCCGGGTGGCTAGCGAGCGTGCGAAGGCGATGACAATGACCGGTCAGCGGACACACACCATCGACCGGGGGGTTGCGGAAGGACGGGAACTCAGGCGGCTGCTGGAGGCCGGGCCGTTCGCGGACGCCCTCAGGGCGGCGATCAGGGCGAGGGGTCTCGGTCTCGACCGGATCCGGTACCGGCTGCGAGGGCGGGGGTGCTCGATCAGCCTCGCGACCCTGAGCCATTGGCAGTCCGGGCGCTGCCGTCCGGAACGGCCGGAATCCCTGCTGGTGCTCAAGAATCTCGAGGAGATCCTCGGGGTGCCGTCGGAGTCCCTGTCGCGGCTTCTGGGACCGCCGCGAGGGCGGGCGGCCCGGTGTACGGTGCCCGGCGAGGGCCTGGTGATGCAACGAGGCCGGGAGACGGGGACGTAGGGAGTACGGGTGCGGGCGGTCGTCTTCGAGGAGTTCGGGGTGCTGCCCGAGGTACGCGAGGTGCCGGATCCGGTCGTGCCGCCGGGCGGGGTGGTGATCGCCGTCGAGGCGACCGGGGTGTGCCGCAGCGACTGGCACTCCTGGCAAGGTCACGACACTTCGGTGAACCTGCCGCACGTCGCCGGGCACGAACTCGCCGGCCGGATCGCGTCGCTCGGCGAGGGCGTCCGCGGCTGGTCGGAGGGGGACCGGGTGACGGTGCCGTTCGTCTGCGCCTGCGGCACCTGCGCCCAGTGCGCGGCCGGTGACCAGCAGATCTGCGACCGCGAGTTCCAGCCGGGCGCGACCCACTGGGGCTCGTTCGCGGAGTACGTCGCCCTCGAAAACGCCGAGGTCAACCTCGTGGCGCTGCCGGACTCGCTGTCCTCGGCCGAGGCCGCGGCGCTGGGCTGCCGCTTCGGGACGGCGTTCCGGGCGGTACTGCGGCAGGGCGGCGTCCGGCCCGGCCAGTGGGTCGCGGTCTACGGCTGCGGAGGCGTCGGGGTCTCGGCGATCCTGCTGGCCGTCGCGGCCGGTGCGTCGGTCGTCGCCGTCGATCCTTCCCCGCAAGCCAGGGCGCTGGCCACACGGATGGGGGCTGTCTCGGTCGTCGACCCTTCCGGCTTCGAGGGCCACGAAGCCGTCGCAATCCAGGTCCGGGAGCTGACCGGCGGCGGCGCGCACGTCTCGCTCGACTGCCTCGGCTCGCCGACCACCTGCGCGGCCTCGATCGGCAGCCTCCGGAAGCGGGGACGCCACGTCCAGGCCGGATTGATGCCGCCCGCGCAGGGCATCGCGCCGATCCCGATGCACCGCGTGATCGGCGGGGAGCTGGAGATCGTCGGCATCCACGGACTGCAAGCGCACGAGTACCCCGAGATGCTGCGGGTGGTGGAGACCGCCGGAATCGACCTCGAAGCGATGATCGGCAAGCGAGTCGGCCTCGACGACGTCCCCGCGGTCCTGGCGGCGATGAACGACCCGGTGCCCGCCCAAGCCGGGGTGACGGTCGTCGAACTCGCGCTGTAATCGGGTGTTCGCACTGCGGTCAACCGGCCGATCGGAGTAGTCCGAAAGGTGGCTTCTCGCGGCTCGTTATGGCACGTTCTCCGCCGTGACAGTCAGGGCCGCTCCGTCTCAGCCGCGTTTCGCCCACCGCGTGCTGCGCTGGTTCACCGCGGCGGGCGTCATGGTGCGGGGCCACCGGATCATCGGCGCGCGTCCTGGCAGACTCGAGGTGTGGACGCGCTGATCCCCCGGCCCCGGGCCGAAGTCGCACCCGGTGCGGTGCACGTCCCGGACTGGCTCGACCTCGACGAACAACGCAAGCTGGTCGAAGCCTGCCGCGGCTGGCGTGGCTACCGGCAGACACGGCTGCCGAACGGCGGCGTGATGTCCGTGCGGACGGTCTGTCTCGGCTGGCACTGGTACCCGTACCGGTACTCGAAGGTGACCGACGACGGCTCCCCGGTGCTCCCGTTCCCCTCGTGGCTGGGTGATCTCGGGCGGCGGGCCGTTCGTGACGCCTACGGGTCTTCTTCGTACGACCCCGACATCGCGCTGGTGAACTTCTACGACGCCGCCGCGAAGATGGGGATGCACCAGGACAAGGACGAGACCTCGCTGGAGCCGGTCGTTTCGCTGAGTCTGGGGGACGCGTGCGTCTTCCGGTTCGGGAACACTTCGGATCGCGGGCGGCCCTATACGGATGTGGATCTGCGGTCGGGGGATCTGTTCGTGTTCGGCGGGGAGTCGCGGCTGGCTTTCCACGGGGTGCCGAAGGTGCTGCCGGGGACCGCCGATCCGGGGCTGGGGCTGGCGGGGCGGCTGAATCTCACTTTGCGGGTTTCGGGACTCTCGTGAGTGGCGGTTCGAGCGGCTCTTCGCCGTGGGTAAGGGGTGTGTGGAAATCGGGACGTTGAGTGTCCCTATTTCCACACACCCCCGCCATGATCGGACCGGTCACGCGGGACTGTGTGGATTTCTGCTCATCTGACGCACCAAAATCCACACAGCCGGCGTCACAGACGGTTCTCTTGAGGGGAAGGTCAAGCGTGTCGTGTTCGTGTGTGGTGGGGCGGTGATCACGCTAGTTTCGCCTTCGTTCACCTTGGCGCCACCTTTGCCTTGCGGATCAATAGCCCTCATTGCCACTTCGAGTCAGCGCGAGCTGGAACCGCACGCGCTGCCCCGGCCGCACCTGAGCGGCCAGGTCCAGATCCTCTTCGTCCACCACCGCGATCACCGGATAGCCCCCGGTCACCGGATGGTCGGCGAGGAACAGGATCGGTTGTCCCGAAGGAGGAATCTGCAACGCGCCGGGCACCGCGGCCTCGGGCGGCAACTCGCCATCGCGTGCCCGCGAGAGCACCGCACCCGACAGCCGCACGCCCACCCGATCGACATCGGAGGTGGCGACGTAACCAGAAGAGACCAAAGTGGATAGTGCGCCGGGAATGAACCACGGGGCCCTGGGGCCCGGAGTGACCCGCAGAACCGGCTCGTCCGGTAAGGGAGGCCGAGGGGCGAGATCCACGCCGGGGTGGGCCAGCACCCGCTGTCCCACCGGCAGGGTCATCCCGGCAGAGAGCACGGGCGGGCCGAGTTTGCCGAGGGTGTCGGTCGCCCGGGCGCCCAGCACCGGCGGGACGTCGATGCCGCCGCGCACGGCGACATAGCACCGCAAACCCTGGTAGGCCGTGCCGAGCACGAGGTCCTCACCGGCACGCACAAGGATCGGCGAGCCAGGGCCGACAGCGCGTCCGCCGGCGGTGATCGAGCAGGGCGCGCCGGTGACGGCGACGGTCGCCGGGGCCGAGAACCTCAGGACGAGGCCGCCCAGGACACTTTCCAGCGCCGCGTGACCTTCGGGGTTCCCGACCAGCCGGTTCGCCAGCCGCAGCGAACCGCGGTCGGCGGCACCGGACCGGCCGACGCCGATCGCGGCCAGGCCCGGGCGCCCGAGATCCTGCACGGTGGCGAAAACCCCGGGACGGACCACGTCGATCTTCGCGGTCATGAAGAGAACCGGATCCGCGTACCGGGCGCGAGCAGGTTCGGCGGCTCCCGTTCGACATCCCACACCGGCAGGGTGGTCCGTCCGATCAGCTGCCAGCCGCCGGGCGAGGCGTTCGGGTACACCGCCGTGTACTCGCCCGCGATCGCGACCGATCCGGCGGGCACCCGGGTGCGCGGGCTCGTACGGCGCGGCAGGTGCAGGGCGGGGTCGAGTCCGGTCAGGTAGGCGAAACCCGGTGCGAAACCGCAGAAGGCCGAGACGTAGGTCCCGTCCTCGTGCCGCCGGACGACGGCTTCCGGCGACAGGCCCGCGGCCGCCGCGACGTCGGCGAGGTCCGGGCCGTCGTAGCGCACCGGCACGACGATCTCGGCGGCTTCGCGAGGTGCGACGTCCACTGTGGACCGATCGAGGACGTCGCCCGCGAGCCGGTCGTGATGGGTCCGGCCCGGGTCGAACCGGATGAGCAGGGTCCGTGCGGCCGGGACCAGTTCGACGACGCCGTCCGGTGGGTCCTGCTCCAGTGACGCGTGCAGCCCGAGCACCTCCGACGGATCGTCGAAGTCGACCATGGCCGCACGCGCCCCATAAGGCAGAACTCGCATCACGCGGCCTCGAGAAACGATCCAATGTGGACACCCGACGCGCTGAGTCCCGCGCGGATCCGGCGCGCCAGGTCGACGGCGCCGGGAGTGTCGCCGTGCACGCAGAGCGAATGCGGCTGGAGCGTCAGCTCGGTCCCGTCGGCGGCGACGACCTTGCCGGTGGTCGCCATCGCGACCGCCCGGTCGGCCACTTCGTCGGCGTCGTGGAGCACGGCGCCCGGCAGTTTCCGGGAGACCAGAAGGCCTTCGGGCGTGTACGCGCGGTCCGCGAACGCCTCGGCGTACGAGGGGAACCCGGCTTTTTCGGCCTGCACGGCCATTTCCGACCCCGGCGGGCACAACAGCGCGAGCGTGGGGTGGAACCGCCGGATCGCCTCGACCACCGCGGCCGCCTGCTCCGGATCCACGGAAGCGGTGTTGTACAAGGCCCCGTGTGGTTTGACGTACCGCACCCTGGTCCCCGCGGCCCTGGCGAACGCGTCGAGCGCGCCGATCTGGTAGAGCACGTCGTCGGTCAGGTCGGCGGGGGCGACGTCCATCGCCCGCCGCCCGAACCCGGCCAGATCGCGGTAGGCGACGTGGGCGCCGATGACGACACCGCGTTCCGCCGCGCGTTCGCAGACGCGCCGCATCACCGACGGATCACCGGCGTGGAATCCGCACGCGACGTTCGCGCTGGTGACGATGTCGAGCATGGCGTCGTCGTCGCCCATTTTCCAGGCGCCGAAACCCTCGCCCAGGTCACTGTTGAGATCCATCAGGCCACCCTGAACTCACTGTCGAGTTTGTCGGTCACGAACATGTAGCCCGGCGCGTGCGTGATCGCGAACGGTGGCCGCGAGGCCATCAGCGCCGCCTGCGGGGTCACGCCGCACGCCCAGAACACCGGCACGTCACCGGGTTCCGCGTCGACCGGGTCCCCGAAATCGGGGTGGGCGAGATCGGCGATGCCGAGCGCGGACGGGTCGCCGATGTGCACGGGCGCACCGTGCACGGCGGGCATCCCGCGGGTGACGCGCACGGCGTCGTCGACGCGGTCCTCGGGGATCTGCCGCATCGAGACCACCATCGGCCCGTGCAGCCGCCCGGCCGGGACGCACTCCCGGTTCGTCACGTACATCGCCACGTTGCGGCCTTGCTCGACGTGCCGCAGCGGGATGCCCTCCGCGGCCAGCGCCGCTTCGAAGGTGAAGCTGCAGCCGATCGAGAACGCGACCATGTCGCTGCGCCACAGGCCGCTCGCGTCCGGGATCTCGCCGGAGAGCGCGCCGTTCTGCCAGACCCGGTAGCGCGGCAGGTCGGTGCGCAGGTCCGCGCCGGGCGCCAGCCGCGTCGACGGGTCGCCGGGATCGCTGACGTCGAGCACCGGGCAGGGCTGCGGGTTCCGCTGGCAGAAAAGCAGGACGTCGTAGGCCCAGTCCTCGGGGACGGCGATCAGGTTGGTCTGGGTGAAGCCGTTCGCCCAGCCGGTGGTCGGGCGGGCGGTGCCCGCGCGGAACAGGGCGCGGGCCTCGCCGGGGGACAGGGTCGCCGGTTCGTCGAAGGTGGTCATCGCGGTGCCTCCTCGTCCGATTGTCGTCACAGGAGTTCGCGGCCGCGTGTCTCGGGCAGGCCGAGCAGTGCCAGGATGGCGATTCCGTAGCCGACCGCGCCGAACACCATCGCGCCGCCCGCGCCGAGGAAACCGACCACGGCGGGGAAGGTCGCGCCGATGGCCCGGCCGAGGTTGTAGGTGAAGCCCTGCCCGGTCCCGCGCAGCGCCGACGGGTACAGCTCGGCGAGGAACGCGCCGAATCCGCTGAAGATCGCGGACATCGAGAACCCGAGCGGGAAACCGAGGAACAGCACGAGTGTGTTCGCGCCCGCCGGGATCTGGGTGTACGCGATGATCAGGCCCGCCGAAAGCACCGAGAACAACAGGAACGTTTTCTTGCGTCCCAAGAGATCCGTGAGATAGCCGCCGGTGACGTAGCCGATGAACGCGCCGGAGATCAGGAACGCGAGATAGCCGCCCGTCCCGATGACGGTGAGGCCCCGGGTGGTCTTCAGGTAGCTCGGCAGCCAGGTCGCGAGCGTGTAGTAACCGCCCTGGACACCGGTCGCGAGCAGCGCGGCGAAGAACGTCGTGCGCAGCAGGTCCGGCTTGAAGATGCCCTTGAACGAACCGCGTTCCTTCTTGGCCGCGCGGGCGGCCTCCGCGACGGGCGCGTCCTGGACGTTCCGCCGGACCCACAGCACCAGCAGTGCCGGGATGACACCGGTCCAGAACATGACGCGCCAGGCGATGTCCGGGCTCCAGATGCTGAAGACCACCGTGTAGACGACGACCGACAGCGCCCAGCCGACAGCCCAGGCACTCTGCACGAAGGCGACCGTGCGGCCGCGATATTTCGCCTGCGAGTACTCCGCCACCAGCGCGGCGCCGGCGGCCCACTCGCCGCCGAACCCGAGACCCTGCAGGGCGCGGAAGACCAGGAGCGTTTCGAAGTTCGGCGCGAACCCGCAGAGCACGGTGAAGATCGTGTACATCGCGATGGTGATCTGGAGGGTGCGCACGCGGCCGATGCGGTCGGCCAGGATGCCCGCGCCGATGCCGCCGATCGCCGAAACCACCAGCGTCGTCGTGCCGAGCAGGCCCGCTTCACCACCGGAAAGCCCGTAGTAGGCGGTGATCGCGGCCAGGCCGAGCGGCAAGGTCTGGTAGTCGAACGAGTCGAGCCCGTACCCGCCGAACGCGCCGACGAAGGCCCGGCGGCCTCGCGAACCGAGCGTGCGGAACCAGGCGAAGGGGCGAGTGTCTTCGGTAGTGGCTGTCGCGGTCATCGGCACCTCCAGAGGTGACTGTTCATGGTGGCACGGGTCACATGGATAGCCACTGTAGGTATTGTTCAACAATTCCACAAGAGGATCCTTGGCTTGCCCTCTTGTCCGTAGGTAGGATCCGTTACGTGACGATCGCGGAGGGTGGTCCCGTCTCAGTGCAAGGACTCGAAGCCGACCGGGGCATGATCAGCCGCACCAGCACCGCCGAGCGGGTCGCGGGGGTCCTGCGCACGCGCATCGCCGAAGGCTTCTTCCTGCCCGGCATGCGGCTCTCGGAACACGACATCGGCTCGGCGCTGGGCGTCTCCCGCAACACGCTGCGCGAGGCTTTCCGGCTGCTCACGCATGAACGGCTGCTGACCCACGAGCTCAACCGCGGTGTCTTCGTGCGGGTGCTGTCGGTCGAGGACGTCGTCGATCTCTACAAGGTGCGCAAGGTCGTCGAGTGCTCGGCGGTCCGCGCGGTGACGGAGAAGCCGCCGACGTTCGCGAAGCTCGCGCGCATGGTCGAGGACGGCAGGCTCGCCGAGCGGAGCGAGCGCTGGCAGGACCTCGGCACCGCGAACATCCGGTTCCACTCGGCGATCGCGGAACTCGGTGGCAGCGAACGGATCGACGAGCTGATGCGTGGCATCTTCGCCGAACTCCGGCTGGTGTTCCACATGATGGCCGATCCGCGGCGCTTCCACGAGCCGTACCTCAAACGCAACGCGGAGATCCTCGAGCGCATCGAGGCCGGTGACGGCGCCGGCGCCGAAGCGCTCCTCGCGCAGTACCTCACCGACGCCGAAAACCAGCTCGTCGAGGCCTACGCCGAACGCTCCCCCTGACGCAATTCGTCCTCTGGTCGCGGTGGTTCCGAGTGCGAACGACCGCGACCAGAGGACGAAACGCGGTGGGTCAGGGGGTCGTCCACTTCTGGTTCGCGCCACCGCCGCAGGTCCAGATCTGCAGCCTGGTCCCGTTCGCGGACGAGTTCCCGGTGGCGTCGAGACACTTGTTCGCCTGCGGGTTCACGATGTCACGCGCGCCGCTGACCGCCCACCGCTGCGCGCCGGAACCGTTGCAGTCCCACAGTTGCACGGCGGTGCCGTCCGCGGTCCCGCCGCCGGAGACGTCCAGGCACTTGCCCAGCGCGCGGATCGTCCCGTCGCCGCCGACGGTCCAGTTCTGCGCCGCGTTGCCGTTGCAGTCGGTGATCTGGATCGGGGTGCCGTTGGCGCTGTTCGCGGCGGCGACGTCGACGCACTTCCCGCCGATCCCGGTGATCCGCCCGGTGTTCCCGGAAGTGTTGCTGGAGTTGACGTGCACGTAGTCGACGACGAGGCGCTGCGGGAACACGGTGCTGGAGTTCGGGTCTCCCGGCCAGTAGCCGCCGACGGCGAGGTTCAGGATCAGGTAGAAGGGGTGGTCGAAGACCCAGCGGTTGCCGTTGAGATCGGCGGGCGTGCGGGTCTGGTAGAGGTTCCCGTCCACGTACCACCGGATCTGGTTCGGTGCCCAGTCGACGGCGTAGGTGTGGAAGTCGTCGGAGAAGTTCGGGCCGTTGTAACCCGCGCCGATCCCGCCCGCGCCGGAGTAACCGGGGCCGTGAAGCGTTCCGTGCACCGTGTTCGGCTCGAAGCCGACGTTCTCCATGATGTCGATCTCGCCGCTGTTGGGCCAGCCGACGTTGCCGATGTCGGCGCCGAGCATCCAGAACGCGGGCCACATCCCTTGTCCGCGCGGCAGTTTCATCCGTGCTTCGAACCGGCCGTAGGTCTGGGTGAACTGTCCCTGCGTGGACAACCGGGCCGAGGTGTACTCGCAGCGCCCGTACCAGCAGTTGTAGTTGCCCGGATTCTCCTTCTTCGCGGTGATGACGAGGTTGCCCTGGCCGTCGAGCGCCGCGTTGTTCGTCCCGGACGTGTACCACTGCCGTTCGTGGTTGTTCACGTTGTCACCGGTCTCGAAGTGCCACTTCGAGGTGTCGATGCCGGCGCCCGCGGGGCCGTTGAAGTCGTCGGTGAACGTCGCGGCCATGACCGCGGCTTCGGATGCTGGGGCTTGGGCGGTCGCCGGGAGCGAGCCGAGCAGGACGGCGGCGGCGAGCACCGCGGTGCTCCTTCGAAAAACACGGCGGAAACGTGCGGAGATGGACATCGTTGTCGCCTCTCTGACCGTTGGGGACACGAGGAGAAGGCGCACGGCGAAACTACTTTGTTGCGCCTGGCAACAAAGTATGCATGGTCTTGACCACTGCGACAAGACGTATTTTTTGACCTCGAATTAAGGCTTAGGCGGCGGTCCCGCGCTTGGACCCGGCCGTCCGCGGGTCCGCGCCCTGGTCCAGCAGGGCGGCGACCGGGAGGGTGGCGGCTCCTATGGCGACGGCGTCCGGCCCGAGCTGCCCGAGTTCGATCTCGGTCTGGTCGAACACGTGCGCGAGCGCGTGCTCGCCCGCCACACGCCGGATCTCGGGCAGGTACTCCTCGCCGAGCGCCAGCCCGGCCCAACCGCCCAGCACGATCCGCTCCGGGTTGAAGAGGTTGATCAGGTTGCCGATCCCGGCGCCGAGATAGCCCGCCGTCTCCTCCAGCACCTTGGCGGCGGCCTTCGACTTGCCCGCCGACTCCAGCAGCGCGGCGAACTGCGTCTGCTCGTCCTCGTCCGAAGTGGTCTTCCCGCCGCGCGCCTTGCGATAGCGCGCGAGGACGCCTTCCGCGCCGACGTAGGACTCCAGGCAGCCGCGTGATCCGCAGCGGCAGTCCTGTCCGCCGTAGACGATCGTCGTATGGCCCCATTCGCCCGCGCTGCTGGTGGAGCCCCGATAGGTGGTGCCGTCGGTGACCACGGCCGCGCCGACCCCCGAGCCGATCAGGACGATCACCGCGTGCCGGGCGCCGCGACCGGCGCCGAACCACATTTCCCCCTGGCCCTGGGTTTTCGCCCCGTTGTCGACGAACAACGGCAGCTCGACGCCCTCCGCGCGCAGGAGATCGGTGAGCGGGACCTCTTTCCAGCCGATGGTGGGCGCGTGCACGCGGAGCGCCCCGCCCTTTTCGGCAGAGCCCTGTTCGACCGTGCCGGGAACGCCGACGCCGACACCGAGCACGGTCGCTTCGTCGATGCCCGATTCCGCGATCACTTCCCGGATTCCGGACGCCACCTGGGTGACGGCCGATGCCGCGTCCGGCCGCGGGGAGGCGAGGGGGTGCTCGACGGTGGCGAGCCGGTTCATGGTGAGGTCGAACAGTTCGACCTTCACCCCGGTCTCGCCGATGTCGACGCCGGCGACGTGGCCATACGCCGGATCGACGCGGAGCAGGACACGGGGCCTGCCGCCGTCGGATTCGACCAGCCCGGCTTCGGTGATGAGGCGTTCTTCGCCGAGTTCGGCGGTCACGTTGCTGACGGTCGCGGCGCTCAATCCGGTCAGACCGCTCAATTCGTGGCGGCTGAGCGGGCCGTCGAAGTAGAGTTTCGACAGCAGGAGGGAACGGTTGTGCCGCCGCAGGTCACGGACGGTGGTGCGCTTGGCAGGCATGCGGATACCCATCTTATGGCGGCGGACCTTTCCAGGATGCCCCACGACCTTAGCCTCCGCCATGTATTAACTGGTGAAATAAGGCAGGCTGGCCGGAAGGAGGGCGCCGTGACGGAGGAAAACGAGCTCATCGGCACCTTGCCGTCCGATTTCCGGTGGGGTGTCGGCAGCTCGGCCTACCAGATCGAAGGCGCGGTAGCCGAAGACGGACGAACACCGTCCATTTGGGACACCTACGGCCAGTCGCCCTGGGCGATCGACCACGGTGACACCGGCGAGGTCGCCTGCGACCACTACCACCGGATGCCCGCCGACGTCGCGCTGGTGAAGGAACTCGGCGTCGACACCTACCGGTTCTCCGTGTCCTGGCCGAGGGTGCAGCCGCGCGGGCGCGGCAGCGTCAACCCCGCCGGGATCGCCTTCTACGACCGGCTGGTCGACGAACTGCTCAACAACGGCATCGATCCGTGGCTGACGCTGTACCACTGGGATCTGCCGCAGCACCTCGAGGACGCGGGCGGCTGGCCCGCCCGCGACACCGCTGTCCGTTTCGCCGACTACGCGATGCTCGTGTTCGAGCGGCTGAGCGACCGCGTCCGCCACTGGACCACGCTGAGCGAGCCGTGGTGCACGGCCATGCACGGTTACGTCCACGGGGTGATGGCGCCCGGCCGCCGGGACGCGAAGGCGGGGATGGCGGCGGCGCATCACCTGCTGCTCGGCCACGGCCTCGCCGTGCGGCGGATGCGGGAACTCGCGCCGCCCGGGACGAAGTTCGGCATCACGCTCAACCTGAGCACCGCCGATCCGGCCACCCCCAGCGAGGCCGACCGCGAGGCCGCCCGGTTCGAGGACGGGCTCGGAACGCGGTTCTACCTCGACGCGCTCGTGCACGGCCGCTATCCGGAGGACGTCCTCGAAGACCTCGCGCGCCAGGGCATCCGCCTGCCGTCCGAGCCGTGGGACCCGTCGATCATCGCGGCGCCGCTCGACTTCCTCGGCGTCGACTACTACTTCGGGACGAGGTACTCCGGGGTGGAGGAGAACGGGAACGCGGTCGAGCACTTCGGGATGCCCGCGTTCCGCAAGGTCCCGTTCGGAGCGCCGTCGACGGTGCTGGGCTGGGAGATCCTGCCGGACAAGCTCACCGAACTCCTCGTCCGGATCACCCGTGACTATCCCGGCCTGCCGCTGTACGTCACCGAAAACGGCGCCGCTTTCGCCGACGTCCCCGACGAGACAGGCTTCGTCCGCGACGACGACCGCGCCGCGTATCTGTCCGCGCACATCGCCGCCACGGCGGCCGCGCGGCAGGCGGGCGCGGACGTCCGCGGCTACTTCGCCTGGTCCTTTTTGGACAGTTTCGAATGGGCCTACGGCTACGCCAAACGGCTCGGCCTGGTGCGGGTCGATCGCGAGACGCAGGCGCGGACGATCAAGCAGAGCGGGCTGGCCTACCGCGACATCGTCGAGCGGGTCAAGAAGTCAGGGACCGGGCGATGATCGTCCGCTGCACCTCGGACGCGCCTTCGTAGATCCGCGGCGCCCGGACCTCGCGGTAGAGGTGTTCGAGCAGGTGACCGCGCCGCAGTGCCCGCGCGCCGTGGATCTGCACGGCCGAGTCGACGACGTACTGGGCCGTCTCGGTGGCGAACAGCTTCGCCATCGCGGCGCGGCCGGCGAGGTTCCGCTCGCCCGCGTCGTAGGCGGCGGCCGCGGCGTACACGAGCAGGCGCGACGCCTCGGTGCGGGTCGCCATTTCGGCAAGGGTGTGCGCCACGGTCTGCTGTTTCAGCAACGGTCCGCCGAACGCGATCCGGGTCTGGGCGTGGGCGACCGCGGCGTCGAGCGCGGCCTGCGCCATCCCGACGGCGAACGCGCCGACGCTCGGCCGGAACAGGTCCAGCGTCCGCATGGCGACCCCGAAACCGCGGTCCTGTTCGCCGAGCAGCTCGTCCCGTTCGACGCGGACCCCGTCGAACACGAGAGTGCCGATGGGATGCGGGCTGACCAGGTCGAGATACTCACCGGACAGCCCGGCGCGGTCGGCGGGAACGACGAACGCGGAAACCCCACGGGAGCCCGCTTCCGGGGTGGTGCGGGCGAAAACGCTGTAGAAGTCGGCCTCGGGGGCGTTGGAGATCCACATCTTCTCGCCGGTGAGGCGCCAGCCGTCGCCGTCAGGCTCGGCGGAGAGCTCCAGCGCGGCCGCGTCCGAGCCCGCGTTCGGTTCGGTGAGCGCGAAAGCGGCGACGGCGTCACCCGCGGCGACGGCGGGAACCCACTTCGAGACTTGCGAATCCTGCCCGGACTGCAGCACCGGATACGTACCCAAGCCCTGCAGCGCCAACGCCGTCTCGGCTTCGGTGCTCTGGCTCGCGAGCGATTCCCTCAGAATGCAGAGATCCGTCGCCGCCGCCTCCCGGCTCGGGCTGCCTCCGTCGACGCCGGGGAACAGGCGGGAAAGCAGGCCGAGCGCGCCCATTTCCTTGAGCAGCGGGCGGTTGACCGCGCCTTCGGTGCCGGATTCCGCCAGCGGCCGGAGTTTCCCGGCGCCGAGCCTGCGGACTTCGGTGGCGAAAGCCTGCTGCTCCGGGCTCAAGGCGAAGGCTGTCATCGGTCGCTCCCAGGTCGCCAGCGGGCGTGCGCGGTGCCGGGTTCCCCCGAGCGCAACAGTTCCAGCCGCGGTTTCGGTCCGTCGGTGCGGCCGCCCTGCGGCTTCCGGCTGCCCGCCGCGTACTGCTTCGGCCACGGCATCGGGTAGTCCTGTTCGGCCGCGGCGTGCAGTGTCCACTGTGGATCGTAAAGATGAGTCCTGCCGAGGGCGCACAGATCCGCGCGGCCCGCCAGGATGAGCGAGTTGACGTCGTCGTAGGACGAGATCGCACCGACGGCGATCACCGCGACGCCGTACTCGCGGCCGATCTCGTTGCGGATCCGGTCGGCGTAAGGGGTCTGGTAACTGCGGCCATACTGGGGTTTCTCGTCGCTGACGACCTGACCGGTCGAGACGTCGATGCCGTCGACGCCGTGCTCGGCGAACGCGCGGGCGATCTCGACGGCCTCGTCGACGTCGATCCCGCCGTCGTACCAGTCGGTCGCGGAGATGCGGACCGTCATCGGCCGATCAGCGGGCCACGCCGCGCGGACCGCGTCGAAGACTTCCAGCGGGAAGCGCAGCCTGTTCTCCAGCGAGCCGCCGTACTCGTCGGTGCGGCGGTTGGTCAGCGGGGACAGGAAGGACGACAGGAGGTAGCCGTGCGCGCAGTGGAGTTCGAGGAGGTCGAATCCGGCGCGACCGGCGGCACGGGCGGATTCGGCGAACTGCTCGCGGATCTCGGCCAGCTCGGGGATCGTGAGCTCGCGCGGGGTCTGGTTCGACTCGGCGTACGGGAGCGCGGACGGGGCGCAGATCTCCCAGTTGCCTTCGGGGAGCGGCTGGTCGATGCCGTCCCACATCAGTTTCGTCGAGCCCTTGCGCCCGGAATGGCCGAGCTGGACACCGATCCGCGCGGGTGTGCCGCCATGGACGAAATCGGTGATCCTGGCCCAGGCCCGTTCCTGTTCCTCGGTGTACAGGCCGCCGCAGCCCGGGGTGATGCGGCCGGTCTCGGAGACGCAGACCATCTCCGTCATCACCAGGCCGGCGCCGCCGAGTGCCTTGCTTCCCAGGTGTACCAGGTGGAAATCGGTCGGAACGCCGTCTTCGGAGGAGTACATGTCCATCGGCGAGACGACGACGCGGTTCGGCAGGTCCAGGTTCCCGATCCGGAAGGGCTGGAACATCGGCGGGCGGACTTCGTTGTCCAAAGTGGACGCGAACCAGGTGTCCAGTTCGGCGGCGAATCCGGGATCGCGCAGCCGGAGGTTGTCGTAGGTGACGCGGCGGCTGCGGGTGAGGATGTTGAACGCGAACTGCGCCGGGTCCTGGTGCGTGTACCGGCCCAGGTTCTCGAACCACTCCAGGCTCGCCTGCGCGGCGCGCTGGGTCGAGGTGACGACGGGGCGGCGCTCGGCTTCGTACGTCTTCAGCGCGCTGTCCGTATCGGACTGTTCGTGCAGGCAGGCGGCGAGCGCGAGGGCGTCTTCCATGGCGAGTTTGGTGCCGGACCCGATGGAGAAATGCGCCGTGTGGGCGGCGTCGCCGAGCAGGACGACGTTCTCGTGACGCCAGCTCGCGCAGCGCACGGTGGCGAACGCGGTCCACTTCGAGTTGTTGGCGAACGTCCGGTGGCCGCCGAGGACGTCCGCGCACAGTTCGCGGATGACCTCGATCGACTTCTCGTCGCTCTCGCCCGGCGCCAGCGAGGTCGCGGCGATCCGGCCGAACGCGCGCTCCCAGACGTCCTCGTGCAGTTCGAGGATGAAGGTGCTCGCGGTGTCGCTGTACGGGTAGCCGTGGATCTGCATGATCCCGTGCGGGGTCTCGAGCACGTGGAACTTGAAGGCGTCGAAGACCAGGTCGGTGCCGAGCCAGATGTACTTGCAGCGTCGGGTCTGGATGTCCGGCCTGAAGCTTTCGGCGAGCGCGGCGCGGGTCGGCGAATTGACGCCGTCCGCCGCGACGACGAGGTCGTACTCGGCGCTCGCCTCGGCCACGTCCGGCGCCTCGGTGTGGAATCGCACGTCCACGCCGAGTTCCGCGCAGCGTTCCTGGAGGATGCCGAGCAGCCGTTTGCGGCTCATCGCGGCGAATCCGTGCCCGCCGGAGGTGTGCACGGTGCCGCGGAAGTGGACGTCGATGTCGTCCCAGCGCGCGAACTCTTGCCGCATGGCGGCGTGGATCACCGGATCGGCGTGCTCGATGCCGCCGAGGGTCTCGTCGGAGAACACCACCCCGAACCCGAAGGTGTCGTCGGGCGCGTTGCGCTCCCAGACGGTGATCTCGTGATCGGGATGGAGCTGTTTCGCCAGCGCGGCGAAGTAGAGCCCCGCCGGGCCGCCGCCTAACACCGCGATACGCACGTCGCTCAGGGTATGTCGCGGTATGTACGACCGTCAACGATGCGGGATATGCTGACCCGCATGGAGCGCATCAACCCGCCCGGTCTTGGCCGTCCTTCCGGCTTCTCGCACGCTGTCGCGGCGAGTGGACGGTTCGTCTTCCTCGCCGGTCAGACGGCTTTGGACGAAGAGAACCGCATCGTCGGCGAGGGAGTGGTCGAGCAGTTCGAACGCGCGCTGTCCAATCTGCTCACCGCGTTGCGCGCGGCGGGCGGGGAGCCGTCCGACCTGTGCAGCGTGACCATCTACATCGTCGACATGGACGACTACCGCGCCCGCGCGCGGGAGATCGGCGCGGTGTGGAAGCGGCTTGCCGGGAGCGAGTACCCCGCGATGGCGGGGATCGGCGTGAGCCGGCTTTGGGACGTCGAGGCGCTGGTGGAAGTGCAGGGCTTCGCGGTGGTCCAGGAGTAGCGGCGACGGCTCTCGGGCCGAAGTCCGCCCGGGCTGCGAAGTCCGCCAGAGCTGCAATGAACGGGCCTTTCCTTGCAAAATTTGCAAGGAAAGGCCCGTTCATTGCGTGCTTGGGGGTGAGGGGAGCGGGTTAGGGGAGGGTGCGCGAGACGTGTGCGGCCGCGGCCTCGCCCAAGCGCGAGTGCAGCGTGAAGAACAGGTCCGCGGCCCGGATCCCGGCCCAGGCGGGCGGCAGCAGTTCGGCGGGCAGGCCCGGGTCGAGGTAGGGCAGCCGCCGCCAGTCGGTCAGCACCCGGACGTAGTCGGCGAACGCCTCGGCCTCGTGCGTGTTCTTGCGCCGCTGCCAGCGCCGGAGCGCGGGCGTGTGCTCGTCGAGGAACGCCGTGTACAGCGTCTCGAGCTGGTCGAGATCCCACCAGTCGTGGATCTTCTCGCGTACGTCGCCGAACGCGAGGTGCTCGGCGTGGAAAAGATCCGCGTAGCCCTCCAGTTCGAGCCGCCGGAGCATGTCCGACGTCGCGTCGCGCAGATGCGCGGGCGCGATCCAGACACCGGACGACGCGGTCCCGAAACCGAGTCGCGCGAGCTGAGTGCGAAGAATGTGCCGTTTGTGCCGTTCGGCCTCCGGGACCGAGAACACCGCGAGCAGCCAGCCGTCGCCGGGAGTGGCGCGTTCGCGGCGGAAGATGCGTTCGTCGCCTTCGCGCAGGATCGCCAGCGCCTTTTCGGAGAGTTCATAGCCCGCGGCCCCGTCCCGGCGCACGGCGGAAAGGATCCCGCGCCGTTTCAACCGGGAGATCGACGACCGGACGGCGGGTTCTTCGACGTCGACAACCGCCAGCAGGTCGATCAAGGACCGGACGGAAAGCCAGCCGCCTTCGCCGCGTGAGTAGAGGCCGTACACGGTCACGATCAACTGGCGCGGTTGCGCCGTTCGCCCCGCGCCGTCGACTTCGGTTGTCTCCGACACGGCCGTCACATGCTCACCATAACAACGACGGTGAGCTGACGTTTCGGTCGTGACCGAAGCGTTCCGCACTTAGCGTCACGGTATGGAGAATCCGCTGATCGAAGCCCCCGTCCCGCCGGTGCCCCAGGACGTCGAGCCCGGCGGCGTCCGGTGGCTGCGGGCGAACGTCGCCCGGTTCAGCCGCCCGGAGGACCACCCGCGGCGCCGCGCGCTCGTGCTCGCCGAACTCGCGCCGATGGGCTCCTTACGGGACAAGGCCTTCGCGCTCACCCGGGAATTACGGGACGAGCCCGTGGACCGGATCCTGTGGACGGTCCCGGTCGCCGTCCTGGCCGCGGAACTCGGTCTGCCGGACGTTTCCCGCGACATCGCAACGGTTTCCGCGAGCTACCACCCGCACACCGAAACCGGCCCCGGCGCCGAAGCGGCCATGCGGCGGCTGATCGAGGTCTGTGGCGGTGACGTCGACGAGCGGACGGCCGCGCGGATCGGGCTCCTGGTGCAGGCTTCTGACGCGACGGCCAAGTTGCTCGGCAAGGCCCTGGCCGCTCGCCGGCCCGGTGAAGACGCCGAGAGCCTGCTCGACCGGGTCCTGCGCGAGGACCCGCCGGTCCGGATCACCCGGCGGTGGGTCGACGGCGCGGTGGTCGAAGTGGACCTGACGAAACGTCCGTTCGGAGCAGGGCCCAAGCAGTGCCCGGGACAGGCGCAGGCGCTTCAAGCGGCCGCGGGAATTCTCGACGCCCTCCTGTGCTAATACTTACCCCGGCAATCCGGAACTGGGGAGATTTTCGATGCTGTATTTCAATGGTTTCTTCGGCGTTCTCACGCTCGGTCTGTGGATCTTCTGCATCGTCGACGTGATCACCACGGACGAAGGATCGTGCCGCAACATGCCCAAGGGGATGTGGTTGCTGCTGGTGCTGATCGTCCCGCTGATCGGCTCGATCGTCTGGCTCGTCGCCGGTCGCCCGCAGCACGCCGCCCGGGCCCCGCGCGGCCGCTACGAACGCGAGAGCCCGGCGTTCCCGGAGTACGACCGGCCGGGCCGTTTCGCCGCGACGAGTGCCGAGGACGACGAAGAATTCCTGCGCAAGTGCCGGGAACGGGCCGAAGCGCAGCGCCGCAAGGCCCACGAAGACTGAGTAGCCTCGGCGACGGAGATCCACACAGGAGGATAGATGTCCGAAATGCTCGACTGGAACCAGAACATCATCAAGGAATTCCGCGAGAACGACGGGAAGGTGGGCGGCCCGTTCGAGGGCGGCTCCCTGATTCTTCTCACCACCATCGGGGCGAAGAGCGGCGAGCCGCGCACCTCGCCGCTCGCGTACGCGGAGGAGGACGGCAAGTACGTCATCGCCGCGTCGTACGCCGGTGCCGACAAGAACCCGGCCTGGTACCACAACATCGTGGCGAACCCGAAGGTCACCATCGAGGTCGGCACGGAGAAGTTCGAAGCGACCGCGACGGTCGTCCTCGAAGACCGCGCCGAGCGCGACCGTCTCTACGCGAAGATGGTCAGTCTCATGCCGGGCTTCGCCGACTACGAGAAGAAGACCGATCGGGTGATCCCGATCGTCACGATTTCCCGCTGACTACGCAACTAGTCCTCTAGTTGCGGTCCTTGAGGGGAGTCAGCGTGCGCCGCTGGGAGCCTCGACGGCGTTCGGCCGCTGAAGTTCGGCTTCGGCCGCTCGCAGCGCCTTGCGCTCCTGGCGGCGCGCGATCAGCTTCTTGCCGGTGGTGATCATCGGCTGCTCAACCCAGCGGTGGATCAGGTCCGCGATCCCCAGCCCGACCGCGAACACGGTCAGCGCGCTGATCATCCGGTGCTCGCCCAGCGGCGGGATCGCCGCCACCACGGCGAAGTGCACCGGGCCCTGCAGCAGGTAGAGCGAGTACGAGCGCTCACCGACGAAGCGCATCACCTTCGTCGCCAGCAGCCAGCGCAGCGGCCCCGGCGAGACCAGAACGACCAGCAGCATCGCCGAGAGCAGGCCGTAGGCGATCAGCAGGCCGAGGTTGCTGCCGGTCTTCCACCACAGGCTTTCCATGTTGACGTGCAGCACGGCGAACGCGCCGAACACCGGGATCGCCGCGAGCGGGTGGGTCAGCGGTTTGATCACCGCGTAGGACCGGCGGTAGTGCATCGCGATCGCCAGCACGCAGCCGATCAGCAGGATCGCGTAGTGCACCGTCGACCGGTAGATCGGCACCTGCGGCCCGTTGAGCACCCAGCCGCTGGTGACCCCCACCAGCCCGGCCATCAGCGCGAACGCGGCGAACGCCAGCGCGAGCTTGCGCCAGGCCGCGGCGAGCCCGACGGCACCCGCGACCACCAGCAGGAACGGCCAGACCAGGTAGAACTTCTCCTCGATGCCCAGCGTCCACGAGCCGCTGAAGAAGTTGTCCGCGCCGTTCGGCTTGCTGCCGGGCAGGAACTCGTTGAAGAACGTCAGGTAGTACTTCAGCGCGTGCGGGAACTCGCGGGCGAGGAACTCGCCGCGCAGCCACACGAACACGACGATCCCGCCGAGGATCACCAGGTACGGCGGCAGGATCCGGAACACGCGGCGCAGGTAGAACGCCGAAAGCGAGATCCGGCCGGTCCGGTCCTGCTCACGCAGCAGCAGCGTCGTGATCAGGAAACCGGACAGCACGAAGAAGATGTAGACACCGACCCAGCCGGACAGCCAGCTCCACTTCGGCCCCGCGAAGTGGAAGAGGATCACGATGGTGGCCGCGATCGCGCGCAGCCCGTCGAGCGCGGGGAACCGACGCATGGCGAGGAACTCGTCATGGTCCAAAGTGCGCACAGTGCCCCCTAATGGCGGTATCGGCCCGGAAGTATACGGGTGCCGCGCACGGTGCCTTCGCCCCGGATCGGGGCCCTCCACCAGCGGATTCCGAAGATCACCCAGCGTCACGCGCGGGTTCGACGTTGTGCGTCAGCCGGAAACGGTTCGCCGGGTCGACGGCCGCCTTGATCCCGGTGAGCCGCCGCAGGTCCGCTGGGGAGTACACCTTGGACGCTTCCTCGTCCGCGCCGCTCTCGCCGTAGACGAAGGTCAGGAGTTTGCCGGTCGACCAGGGCTTCAGCGCGTCGAACAGCTTCCCGTGGGCGGCCCGGATCTCGGGGATCGCGGCGTGGTCCACCACGGACAGTGCCCGGACGGTGAAGCGGGCTTCGCGGTCCCAGCCGACGCCGGGATGCTCGGGCGCGTCGGACAGCGCGCCGCCGAGCAGGTCCAGCAGGACGACGGTCGGCACCGGGGCGTCCGGGCCGGCGTGCTCCAGGATCGCGTCGAGCATCGTGTCGTTGAGCTCGGACACGGTCGCGTTGTCGGCGCGGTAGCCGTGCGGGAACGGCGGCTCGTTCGCGATCTTGCCCGATTCGGTGAACGGGATCTCGGCGAGCGTGTCACCGAGCGTCTCGGCGGCGGCGCGCAGCGGGGCGACCAGGCGCTCACCCTCGGCGGCATCGCCGAGATAGGCGATCCTGATCTGCGCGACGTGCTGCCCGCGCAGCGGCTCGGGCACCACCGGCAGGTCCGGCATCGGGACCATGGCCAGCGACGACGTCATCTCGCGCGGCATCTCCGCCGCCCAGTCGCGCCAGGCGCGGATCACCGTGGCGAGTGACGCGGTGCCGAACTGCAGGCTGCCGCCGTACAACCGGGTGACCGGGACGAGCCGGAACTCGAGCGCGGTGACGATCCCGAAGTTGTCGCGGCCGCCGCGCAGCGCCCAGAACAGGTCCTTCTCGGTGTCCGGGGTGGCGCGACGGAGTTCGCCGTCGGCGGTCACGACCTCGATGGCGGTCACCTGGTCGGCGGCGAGCCCGTATTTGCGGCCGAGCAGGCTGAACCCGCCGCCGAGCGTGTAGCCGACGACGCCGACGCCGGGGAAGGAGCCGCTCAGCGGCGCCAGCCCGTGTTCGGCGGCCGCTTCGATGACCGCGCCCCAGCGCACCCCCGCGTCGACCCGGGCGATGCCCGCGTCGATCCGGATCCCGGTCATGCGCTGGGTGGTGACGAGGACGCCGCCCTCGAAGGGGATGCCCACGCCGTGGCCGGTGGAATGGACGGCGACCGGGAGATCGTGCTCACCGGCGTAGCGGACGGCTTCGACGACGTCCGCGGCGGAAGTGGCGGCCACGATGACGTCGGGACGACGGGACACGGCGGTCTGGAAGCCGGCGAGTTCGGAGTCGTAATCGGAATCGCCGGGGCGGAGCATTGTGGTCATGAGACCAGGGTGGTCTCGATCCATTCAGAAGTCCAAGATCTGGTTTGTCTGGGAACTAGAATCATCGGTTATGGAACTGCGTCAGCTCGAATACTTCGTCGCGGTGGCCGAGGAGGCCAACTTCACGCGCGCCGCCGAGCGGCTGCACGTCGCGCAGCCCGGCGTCAGCGCCCAGATCCGCCGTCTCGAACGCGAGCTCGGGCAGCCGCTTCTCGACCGGTCGGCCCGCGCGGTGCGGCTGACCGAGGTCGGTGCCGCCGCGCTGCCGCACGCGCGGGCCGCGCTCGCCGCCGTCGCCGGGGTGCGGCAGGCGGTCGACGACCTGACCGGCCTGGTCCGCGGCCAGGTCGCGATGGGCATGGTGTCCTCGCGCGGACCGGTCAACCTGCCGGATCTGCTCGCGCGGTTCCACGAGCGTCATCCCGCCGTGGACATCACGCTCGCCGAGGCGACCTCCGACGTCCTGCTCGCGGGGGTCGCCGACGGCCGGTTCGACATCGCGCTCATCGGGGTCTCCGGCGAACCGCCGCCCGGAATCGGTTTCGAGGTCGTCCTCGACGAGCCGCTCGTCGCCGTCTCCGGTCCGGACGATCCGCTCACCGCGCACGCCACGATCACGCTTTCGGAGCTGGAAAGCCGTTCGCTGGTGAGCCTGCCGAAGGGCACCGGCATGCGCGCGATCGTCGACGCGGCCTTCCTCGCCGACAGCGCGCAGCCGCGGGTGACGCTGGAGGCAGGCGACCCGAACGTCGTCGCCGAACTGGTCGGACGCGGGCTCGGCGTCGCGGTGGTGCCGATGTCGCTGGCGACGCACTACACGGAACTGCACGCCATGGAGATCACGCGGCCCGCCGGGCTGCGCGCGAAACTGGCGCTCGCCTGGCGGACGGAGGGGCCGGTCAGCCCCGCCGCCCGCGCGTTCATCAGTCAGGCGCGGGTGCTGCTCGGGTTGTGAGCCGCCACAGCGAGGTCACCTCCTTCGCGCGGGCGGCGTGCAGCGGATCGCGCGGGTCGGAGGCCCGTGGATGCCTCGGCCTGGTGTCCTCCCGGCCCCGGACTTCGAGCCCGGAACGTTCGAAAGCTTCGAGAAGCCGCGCGCGCGTGCGCAGGCCCAGCAGTTCGGCGAGGTCGGAGAGGATCAGCCAGGCCTCCCCTCCGGGTTCGAGATGGCGGGGCAGCCGATCGAGGAAGGCGTGGAGCATCCGGCTTCCCGGGTCGTAGACGGCGCGTTCGAGCGGGGTGTGCGCCCGGGCGGGGAGCCAGGGCGGGTTGCAGACGACCAGTGGCGCGCGGCCCGGTGGGAAGACGTCCGTCTCGAGCGTTTCGAGCCCGCTGAAACCGAGGCGTTCGAAGTTCTCCCGCGCGCAAGCGAGCGCGCGGGGTTCGTTGTCGGTCGCCACCACGCGCTCGACCCCGCGACGGGCGAGGACCGCGGCGAGCACGCCGGTCCCGGTGCCGATGTCGAACGCCAGGTTCTCGGCGGGCAAAGGAGTTCTCGCGACCAGGTCGACGTACTCACCGCGGACGGGTGAGAAGACCCCGTGGTGCGGATGGATCTTCGCGCCGAGTGCCGGGATCTCGACGCCCTTCACCCGCCATTCGTGCGCGCCGACGACGCCGAGCAGTTCCCGCAGGGACACCAGTGACGCGGTTTCCGAAGGCCCGTACACCTCGGCGCAGGCGGTGCGGACGTCCGGACCGCGACGCAGCGGCAGGACGTGCCCGGGATCCAGCGGAACCAGCAGCCTGCCGAGCAGCCGTGCCCGGCGGGCTTGCAGGTTCCGCTGGTCTTGGAAGGGTTTCCCGGCCGCCGGCGCGCAGCGGCGGGACATCGCGGCCAGGAGGTTCCGCGCGTTCGGGTAGTCGCCGTGCCAGACGAGACCGGTGCCGGACTCGGCGAGCCGGAACGCCTCGTCGGCGGTGATCCCGTCGTCGACGTCGACGACGGTTCGAGGTGGTTTCGAGCCGACGGTGGTCAGCCAGCGCCGACCACCGTCCTTTATGGACAGCGGGTTCATGGTTTCCGTTCCTGGATTTCGCCCGTGGCGAAGAGACCCCGCGGGCGTCGTACGTCGGGGGACGAGATCAGGAACGGCGGCTAGTGGACCGCCGAGGCATGAACCGGTGTCGACACGTACTCGATGCTACTGGAAATCGGCGGCGTGGTCGGCCGCCCAGACCTCGAAGTCCAGCGCCGGCCTGCCGGTGACGTCCTGGACGGTCGAGGTGATCTCGCTCGGTTCCGTCACCAGTGCCCGGAACCCGGTCAGCATCGTGTCGACGATGAAGTCCGGCATCTTGGCGAGCATGGCCGCGCGCGCTTCTTCCAGCGGGATCTCCTCCCAGCGTGCCGGGCGGCCCGCGGCCTCGCCGATGATCCGCACCTGCTCGATCTGCGTGATCGGCCGCGTGCCCGTGAGGACGTACCTCGCACCCGCGTGTCCGTCGCCGGTCAGCGCCTCGACGGCCACCGCGGCCATGTCCTTCTCGTGGATCAGCGGCATCGACGCCTCTCCGTACACGCCGCGGACGACGCCGTCCGCGCGGATCGACGGTGCCCAGCCGAGGGTGTTGGCCGCGAAACCATGCGGCCGCAGGAAGGTCCAGTCCACGCCCGCTGCTTCGATCGCCTCTTCGACGGTCCGGTGCCAGGCGCCGATGGGATTGTCCTGTTCCGCGAGGGAGTCGTCGACGGCACCGGAGGAAAGGAACACCACGCGCTTCACCCGCTCACCGAGCAGCGACACGGTCGGCACCAGTGCCTCGGCGGATCCGGCGAGCATCAGGAACACCGTGTCGACGCCGTCGAGCGCCGGTGCGATCGTTTCGGGTTTCGCCAGGTCGCCGCGGACACCGTCCGGCGGCGGGTTCCGGCTCAGCGGCCGGACCGGGACGTCCCGCGCCCGCAACCGGGCGACCACCTGCGCGCCGACGTTGCCCGTCGCCCCGGCGACCAGGATCGGCTTCATGCCGCCACCGCCGAGAGGATCGGGCGGTAGCGCTTGACCGATCCGCCCGCCGTCATGCCGGGGTAGTTCTGCACCTTCTTCCACACGCCGGTCGTGCCGACGCCGTCCGAGCCCGGCGCGGCGAGTGCGGCGAGGTGCGCCTCGGCGCTGGTCCACTCCGCGTAGTTCAGCACGCGGGTCCCGTCGGTGCTCACGTGGAAGAACCCCGAGATCCCGCCTTCCGGTCGTACGGGTTCCGAGTCCAGCGCGGTGAAGACGAGGTCGATCCAGTCCCGTTGCCGTTGTTCGTCGGGGCCCTCGAACTCGACCGAGACGACCACCAGGCAACCGGGAGCTCCTTCGCCGCGGTTCCCGCGGTAGAGGCGGTACACGGGCGCGCCGTCCAGGTTCCGGATCGCGTCTTCGCTGGTCCACTGCTCGTAGGTGAACGCGCCGTCGTGGTCGATGCCCTCGTAGGCGGTGAAGGAAACGAGGCCCTCTCCGGAGCGTGCCTCGAACGACGCTCGTGCCGCTTCGGCACTCGGCCACTCCCGCGCCACGGCCACCAGTTCCCCGTCCGGTGTCGGCCACTGTCCCTTGTGGATGGTCGTTTCGGAGATTTCCGGTTTCGTCATGCCTCCAGCATGAAACCTGAACAAGGGTTCAAGTCAAGCTAGGATGGCGCCCATGTCCGAACCGCCGTCCGAACTCACCATCGGAGAGTTGTCGCGGCGCAGTGGTGTCGCCACCTCCGCTCTGCGGTTCTACGAGCGTCAGGGCCTCATCAGCAGCAGGCGTACCAGCGGAAACCAGCGCCGCTACCCTCGCGCCACCCTCCGCTTGGTCGCGTTCATCCGGGCGTCGCACCATCTGGGCATCCCGCTGGAGGTGATCGGTGGCGTGCTCGATTTCCTGCCGGAAGGCGCCGCGCCGGACCACGCGTTCTGGCAGCGCGCCTCCCAATGCTGGAGCGCCGAGCTCAACAAGCGCATCGAGCAGCTGGAGTGCATGCGCGACCGGTTCACCGAATGCATCGGCTGTGGCTGCCTGTCCTTCGAGCAGTGCGTCCTGGTCAACCCCGGCGACGTCCTCGCCGCGAAGGGACCCGGCCCGGCGCGGCTGATCAGCGACTGACCGCGGCCAGTTTCCGTTCCAGCAGCCGTCGTTCGGCACTGTTGCCCGCTCGCCGGATCGCCGCCTCGTACTCCCGCGCCGATTCCGCCCCGCGGCCGACGCGGTGCAGCAGATCGGCGCGGATGGCGTGGTAGAGGTGGTAATCCTCCAGATCGAGGCCGTCGATCGCGTCGAGTGCCGCTTCGGGGCCGTCCACCTCGGCCACCGCGACCGCCCGGTTGAGTGCGACGATCGGCGTCGGGTTCGCCGCCAGCAGCAGGTCGTACAGCCGGACGATCTGCGACCAGTCCGTGCTCCCCGTGTCGGCGGCGTCGCTGTGGACGGCGTTGATCGCCGCTTGGAGCTGGTACGGGCCGGGCTGGTTCCGCCGCAGGCAGGCGCGGACCAGCGTCTGCCCTTCGGTGATCAGCTCCCGGTCCCACCGCGACCGGTCCTGATCCGGCAGCAGGACGACGTCGCCGTCCGCGCCGGTGCGGGCGGCGCGGCGGGACTCGGTGAGCAGCATCAGCGCCAGCAGCCCGGTGGCCTCCGGTTCGTCGGGCATGAGCCCGGTCAGCAGCCTGCCGAGCAGGATCGCCTCGGCGCACAGGTCGTCCCGCACCAGCCGTTCGCCCGAACTGGCCGTGTAGCCCTCGTTGAACACGAGGTAGATCACGGCGAGCACCGACCGCAGCCGGTCCGGCAGGTCGGCGTCACCGGGGACGCGGTACGGGATCTTTGCGTCGCGGATCTTGCCCTTCGCCCGGACCAGCCGTTGCGCCATCGTCGTCTCGGGGACGAAGAACGCGTGCGCGATCTCGCCGGTGGTCAACCCGCCCAGCAGTTTCAACGTCAGCGCGACCTGCGCGGTGACGGCCAGCGCGGGGTGGCAGCAGGTGAAGATGAGCCGCAGCCGGTCGTCACGCACGGGACCCTCCTCCACTGGTTCGTCGCCGGCGTGGATCAGCGCGGCCTGGGCGTGCTTGTCGTCGCGCGCGGCTTCCCGGCGCAACCTGTCGATGCCCTTGTTGCGGGCGGTCGTGATGATCCAGCCGGCCGGACTCGGCGGCAGACCGGTGGACGGCCATCGGTCCACCGCCGCGGCGAAGGCGTCCTGTACCGCTTCTTCGGCGATGTCGATGCTGCCGAAGACGCGGACCAGGACGGCGACCGCGCGGCCGTACTCCTCGGTGAAGACCCGGCCGATGTCTTCGGTGGTCAGGGGACGCATGAAGGGTCTTCCTCGCCCTGGAACGGCCGGACCTCGATCGGCAGGCCGGTGATCTCGGCGATCCGGCCACCCCAGCCGAGCGCGGCGTCCAGATCCGGCGCCTCGACGATGGTGAACCCGCCGAGATGCTCCTTGCCCTCGACGTACGGGCCGTCGGTCATCACGATGTCGCCGCTTTCCTTGGCGCGCAGGACGGTCGCCGTGGTCGGCGGGTGCAGGCCCGCAGCGAACACCCAGGCGCCCGCGGCCTGCATCTCCTCGTTGAGCGCCTGCAGCTTGCGGGCGATCGGCTCGAGGAACTCCGGCGGCGGGGTGGGGCCGTCGGGCTGGTAGAGGCTGATCAGGTACTGGGTCATGGCGTCCTCCTCGTGCGAAGCGGCTTGTCATTCCCTATACGAAGGGCGCCTCGCCGATTCGACAGTAGCGCCGAGATCTTTCCTCGTTTCTTCTCGCCGCGCACATCGGCGCAGGTCAACCCTGGTCGGCGTCAGCGACTTCGCGCAGGAGCCGTCGTGTCTCGGCGTGAAGGCGCTCGGCCTCGTCATGATCGACCTCGTCGAGGGGGAGTCGTTTGTCGCGCTGATACGCGCTCAAGGGTGCTTCGGGCCGGTTCCGGATGAGGTCGAGCATCGGCAGGATCGCTTTCTCGGGGGGTGTGCCCAGGAGTTTCGCGAGGACGCCGACCATCGCCCGCGAGGTCCTGCCGAGCGCGCCCTGGTGACTCGTACGGACGAATCCCGGGTTGTAGAGCACGTACCGCACCTTTTCGGAGGCGAGCAGGCGCGCGGACAACAGGCCCATCCGGCGGCTCTGCAGATTCGCCGACTTCCAGGTGAAGCCCCGGGAAAGCTGGAAATCGTCCCACCGGATGGCGTCCTTCGGCGCGCCGGGGACGGTGGTGTCGAGGATCAGCGGCCGCTCGGCCGCGCCGAGCACCTCTTGGAGCTCCGACGCGAAGACGTGCCTGCTCAGGTAGTACAGCGCGAACGTGTGCTCGAAGCCTTCACTGGTCAACTGCCGGTCTCGGTGGACGTACGCGGCGCCCAGCACCAGCGTGTCGACGACGGGGAAGCGTTCGGCGATCTCCCGGGTGGCGCGGAAGTTCTCGGACACCTCGCGCAGGTCGGCCCGGATGAAATGCGCGTCGCCCGTCAGTTCGCGGAATTTCGCCTCGCTGCGGCCGACCACGACGACGGTGTGGCCTTCGCGCAGTCTGTCGGCGGCCAGCGCGCGGCCGAGGCCGTCGGTTCCCCCGGTGATCACGATCGTGGACATGGTCTCCTCCAGTTCCGGAACACGTGTTCCGGAACATCACCGTATCCGAAACAGGGGTTCCGGAACAGGTAGGATCCCGCCATGACCACTTCGCGGCGTCAACGCTGGGACGCGGCGCGAAACCGGGCGCAACTGCTGGAGGCCGCGCGCGAGTGCTTCGCCGAACGCGGTCTCGCCACCGACGTCCGGGAGATCGCGCGCCGGGCCGACGTCGGCGTCGCCACCCTGTACCGGCACTTCCCCGCCAAGGACGACCTGGTCAGGGCGGTCCTGGAGGACGACGTCGCCGAATGGGAGGCCGTCTCCGAGACCGCGAAAGCGGCCGAAGACGCCTGGGAGGGGATCAGCCTCGTCGTCGAGCGGACGCTGGCGATGATGGCCCGGCACCGGGCGTTCCTCGACGGGCTCACCGTCACTGAAGGCGCTCTCGACGCCTGTCGCGCGCACCTCGCCGAGAGTCTCGACGGCCTCGTCGAACGCGCGCGCCGTCAGGGACGGCTGCGGGACGGCATCACTTCCGCGGACATCGGCCTGCAGATCCTCGCGCTCGGCCGGATCGTCGAACTGACCGCCGGACAGGGCGACGACGTCTGGCGCAAGCACGCGGCGCTCGTCCTCGGTGCGCTCGAAGCCTGACTGGTACTGCCGGACCCAGGCTGAACAGACCGTGTCATCTCCGGGCGGGGCCCGGTTTCCTGGACTCAGAACGCGAGAACGAGTCCACTTAGGAGATACGAAGATGACGAACTCCCCGGCACGGCACGCGAACAGGGTCGCCGTCGTCACCGGCGCGTCCAGCGGGATCGGCGAGGCGACCGCGCGGCGGCTCGCCGCCTCCGGCGCGGCGGTCGCGCTCGTCGCCCGCCGCACGGACCGGTTGGAAACGCTCGCCAAGGAGATCGACCAGGACGGCGGTACCGCGCTCGTCCTCGCGGCCGACGTCGCCGACGCCGAGGCGATGCGGGCCGCTGCGGCCGAGGTCGAAGCGAAACTGGGGCGCGCGGACCTGCTGTTCAACAACGCCGGCGTGATGCTGGCCGCGCCGATCGACGAACTCGCGACCGGCGACTGGCAGCGCATGATCGACGTCAACATGACGGGCCTGATGAACGCGATCGGCGCGTTCGTCCCGCACCTGGTCGCTTCGGCGGCCGAAAAAGGTGTCGCCGATCTGGTGAACACGTCGTCCATCGGCGCTCAGGGCGTCTTCCCGTCCTTCGCCGTCTACGCCGCTTCGAAGGCGTACGTGACGCACCTGTCGAGGAACCTTCGTGCCGACCTCGGCCCGAAGAGCGTGCGGGTCGCGGCGATCGAGCCCGGTCTGGTCGAGACGGAACTGCAGGGGCACGTCACCGACGCCGGCGCGCTGGAGTGGCTCGACGGCATGCGCGACACGCTGACCTGGCTGAAGGCGGACGACATCGCCGAGACCGTGGCGTTCCTGACCTCGCTCCCGGCGCGGGTGAACCTCCAGCAGGTCACCATCGTGCCCACGTCGCAGGCCTGAGCCGCGTTCAGGGGAACAGGATCCGGGCGATCGCGCGGGCGGCGGTGTCCGGATCCTCGAGGTGCTCGGCCCGCAGCGCGCCGGTGAGCCACAGGTTCGCGAAGCCGTGCATCAGCGACCACGCGGCGACTCCCGCCATCGCGTCGTCGCTGACCGCCGACGCGCCGCTGGTCAGCAGGCCACCCGCGCGGTCACGGGCGGTGGCCAGCGCTGGATCGTCCTCGCGATGGAGTTCGGGGCGGAACATCACCTCGAAATGCGCGCGATGCTCGATCGCGAAGCGCACGTAAGCCACTCCGACCTCGACGAAGCCGCGCTCGCCTTCGGCCGCGAGTGCGTCCGCGAGCAGCCCGAATCCTTCGGCGGCCAGCGCGGTGAGCACCCCGGCCTTGTCGCCGAAGTGGTGCACCGGCCCGGCGTGCGAGACCCCCGCGCGCCGGGCGAGGTCGCGGAGGCTGATCCCGGCCGGGCCGTGTTCGGTGATGGCCGCGACGGCGGCGTCGAGCACGGCCCGCCGGAGGTCGCCGTGGTGGTACGGACTCATGAGGATGAATCTAGTCATTGACAAGATGGCCCGCAACGGCGCATCTTGTCAGTGGAAAGTTTCGCTGCTCGGAGGGCATGCTCATGGATCCCGGTCTGGTACCCGTACTGATGCTGGTCGCTGTCACGGCGACGTTGTTCCTGCTGGGGGCCGTCGGCGTCCAGCGGCTGAAGCCCTGGCCGGTGGCCGTGCGCGGCGGCGTCGCGGCACTGTTCGTCACGACCGGGCTCGCGCATTTCATCGGCATGCGCGAGGAGCTCATCGCGATGGTGCCGCCCGCGTTGCCCGCGCCGGGGTTGCTGGTCACCGTCACCGGTGTCCTCGAACTGGCGGGAGCCGCGGGAGTGCTGTGGTCGCGCACGGCGCCATGGGCCGCCGCCGGACTGACTCTCCTGCTGTTGGGGATGTTCCCGGCGAACGTCCACAAGGCGTTGAACGGGCCGGTGACGTCGGTGATGGACGAACTGGCGCCGAGGAGCCTGATGCAGGTGGTCTTCCTGGCCGCGACGGTGTCCCTGGTGGTGTATTACGCGCGTACGCCGAACAGACCCTTTGCCCAAAGGAGACCTTAAGTCTTTCCCAAGTCCGGGCTCCGGTCCCGAGAACGGCCCTACCATCTGAGAATGAAGATCTCATTGTGGATCGGATTCTGTGGGCTGTGCATCCTCGCCGGGCACATGCTTCTCGGCGCTGTCGGTCTCGTATTGCTGATGAGCTGCCTCCCGGCGGGGCGCGACCACGAATCCGGTGACAGGGCGGGAAAAGCGCCCGCGCGACTGGCCTGAGGGAAACCCTCAGCCCAAGGTGCTCGCGAAAGCGAGCGCGCCCAGAACCGGGACGGTGATCGCCGTGAGCAAAACCGTCTTCCGGCTCGGTTTGGGACTTTCCAGTAATACGCGGATACCGGCTGGGACCAACGCGACACAAAGCCCGGCGGTACCGATGATCGACACGATTTCGGTACCCTTCAGCACGCCGAGCGGCAGAAGTCCCATCGTCGCCAACCCGATCGACTGGACGACGCCGAGCACTTTCGCGCGATAGGCGGCGAAAGCGAGTACGTACCAGCCGAACATGATGGTGAACGACAGGAAACTGAACAGATGCAGATCCTGGTACGACTCACTGACCACGCTTTCGGCGAAACCGGCGCCGCGCCGCTCGGCGAGCCCCAGTGCGGCCTGGTCGATCCCGGCGTGGAAAGTGCGCTCGAAGAGTCCTATTAGGACGAACAGGCCGCCCCAGGCGGCCAGTGCGGGCTTGGTCCGGCCGATCTTCGTGGCGAGCGCGAGGATCGCGGGCCACAGCAGGACGTTGCCCGCCAGGAAACACGTGTAGGCGGCGGTCATCAGCGCCGGATGGTCGCTCATCGCCCTGAGCTGGTCGGGGAAGAAGAAGTTGAAGCGTGACCGCAACAGCGTTCCGGTGAGTAGCAGGACCGGGCCGAGGACCATCGAGACCGCGGTGACGCGGCGGCCGGGGAAGACGTAGTCGGTTTCCATGGTGGTGAGCCTGCCGCGTGGGGGTGTGTGCTCGGATCGGCTCGTGGTCTGTTGTTCGGGCTCAGACCGTGGGTGGACTCTTGGGTGGGCGTGGCCGGTTTTCGGCGATGGCGGAGTCGGCTGGTGGTGTGACTCGCCGCCACGTCAGAACCCGGGTCGGCAGCTGTTTTTCGGCAATGGGCGGTCCGTAGGTAGGGCGGCTGCGACTGCGCAACTGGCCGCGTTGGTGCCTGGGTGGCCGTTTTTCGGTGACGGTGCTCGGAATGGTGGGGGTTCCGTTGGAGGAGCGGATCATGGCTGGGTGGCTCGCGGCGTTGGGGCGGGAGCGATAGCCGGTTTTCGGCAATGACGTGGTTTGGGTGGCAGTTCGGTAGGTAGGGCGGCTCGCGACTGCGCAACTGGCCGCGTTGGTGCCTGGGGGTGGCCGTTTTTCGGCGATGGGGTTTAGAACGGTGGTGGTTCTTCGGTTTTTGGGCGGGGTTCGTGTAGTGGCGGTGGGATGCTGTCGTAGCTCTGCCCGGTCGGGGTGGTGATGGTGAAGGTGCCGTCGGACGCGAGGTGGTAGATCCAGCCGGGTTCGTCTTTCAGCCGGTGATCGCGGCGGCAGAGGTCGATGAGGTCGGCGGCGTCGGTATGCCCGCCGAACTCCCACGGCACCGAGTGGTCGAGATCGCAGGCCTGAGCGGGGCGGTGACAGCCCGGTCTTCGGCACTCGCGATCCCGCACCCGGACGAACTCGCCCTGGCCCGCCGACGGCCGGTACCGGTCCCGGCCCAGGTCTAGAACCTGCCCGGACAGTGGGTCGGTGATGATCCGCCGCAGCACCGTGTCCGCCCCGGTCGCGATCTCCCGCGCCAACGTGGCGGGAAGATGCCCGTGCCCGGCCAGTTCCGCCGGATCGTCGTTCACCCCGAGATAGGTGAACAAATCCATATAGAGAAACACCTCCGCCCGTTCACTTTTCCCACCCTGACCACCCAGCAGGAGATCAAGGGCGATATCGGCACGGAGTTGGTCGAGGGTGCGGGTCTCGTCGCCGGTCTTCAACGCCCTCGCTTCGCGGTCGATGCGGGTGTAGGCGGCGGTGACTTTTTCGACGGGGCCGTCTTCGACTTCGATCGACGCCACGCCTGTCTCGCCGTGGCGGACCGCTAACCGGCGGCCTTCACGATGCCGCTCGGCACGCCTGTCGGCGCCTTCGCGGTCGACTGTGAGTGCCGCATGGCTCGCCGCTTTCCGGATCTGCCCGGAGTTCTTGTCCGGCAGCCGATCCTCCAGGAGGGCGTCGGCGGCGAGGGCGTTGTCGTCGGATAGCCACGCGGTGGCGGCGGCGACTTTCAGCGCCCCGAAACCATCCACTTTTCCCTGGTCCATCAACCCCAGTGTGCGGGGCAGGCGGGTGGTCAACGCTTCGGCCGCGGCGACCATCGCACCCGCATGATTGTCCACAAGAGACAACGCGAACGCGACCTCCTGGGTGACACTGCGGGCGCCGTCGCGATGCCGGTTCAGCTGCGCCAGGGCCCGGAACCGGACCGCTTCCAGTCGTGCGATCCCCGCTGACGCGGCTTGGGCGACAGCGACGGAATCGTTGTCGTCCAAGGAATCGACAGCAGCGTTGACCGACTCCAACAGGCCCGGGTCGGCGAGTTTCTCGAGGAGTGCCACAGGTGTGGCTTTGCAGGTGTCCACCTGATCAACATACGACCGGCCACCGACAGTTTCCGATCATACGACCACGGCAACCCGTTGCCGAATTCCGGCAATGCGTTCCCGGCAGCCGAAACCCCGACCGCCGAGAACGCCACAAAGCCCCTACATCACGTCCCGCACGACCATCCGTTCCGAAGCCCGCTCGATCGCCGCTTCCACGGCACCGACCCGGTCCGCCAGCAGACCCATCGCGCCGACCGACGCCGCCTGGGTGTTGTCCAGCAAACCGACAAGAAGCGTTGGTGGAAAACGAAATTCGGATCGGCCGCCGACGGCTTGCAGCCACGCAACCCGTTGCCGATTTCCGGCAACAGAACTTTCTCGGCAGCCGAAGCCCGGCTGCCGAGAAAGCGATCATCGCCGAATTCCGGAAACACCCCCCGTTCGCTCAGTAAGTGTCGAGAGCGACCGCGATGTCACCGATCGGCAGCGGGAAGTCGCCGACCTTGGTCGCCGCCCCGGTCAGCAGGTTGACGGTGTAGAACGTCGACGGCGACGACGCGGCGGCCGGGTTGAGTACGGCGAACGCGCTCACCGAGGTCGTCTTGCCGTTGGTCAGCTCGCTGAAGATGTCGAAGCCCGCGATCGGGCCGGCGTTGACGCCGAGCGCCCCGGTGGGGCTGAGGAGCCCGTTGTTGGCCGGTGCCTGGATGAGCACCTGGTCGGTGGCCGTGCCGATGTCGAACAACGTGGTGGCGGTGTCGGGGTTGAGGTCGTTGTTCGTGTAGGCGGCGGCCGTGACCCCGGAGGTTCTCCCCGAGATGGGCGGTGTGGTCAGGGCGGTGTCCTCGATCGTGCTGTGGGCGGCGAGGTTGTGCCGCAGGTTCTGGCCGTTGTCGCTGATCACCCGGAGCCGGTCGGCGGCCGGGTTGAAGTCGACGCCGAAGTCCTTGCCGTACAGCGGAATACTCAGTTGTGACACCTTCGTGAGAACGACGTCGGGTGTCTTCGGCGGGGTCGAGATCGTGTAGATACAGCCCTTGTTCCCCACCCCGTACAGCACGCCGTCCTGTACCCGGAAGTCGATCCCGATCAGGGAGGTCTCCCCGCAGGTGAGTCCCTGCACGAGCCGGACCCAGCCGAGCACATTCGGCGTGGCGGTGTCGAAGTAGGCCATCAGTTTGCCGTCCGACGAAATCGCGAACACAGGCAGCCCGGCCGCTTGCGCCGAACTCGCGCCCGCGGTGCCGGCGACCAGCGACGCCGCGACGGTCACCGTGGTGGCCACCGCGATCAGAGCCTTCTTGAGTCTTGCCCTCATCCGTACTCCCCTCAACCGGAACAGTGCGCCCCAAGCTATTCGGCGGCACTGGACGGCCATTGGACGTCGATTGGACCCGGCGTCCGGCGGATTGCGGGTGCCGGGAACCGGGGGAACAGTAGGGGGACAACGGATTCAGGGGGAGCGATGACGCTCAAGAAGATGCTCGCCGGTTCGGTGGTCCTGTGCGCCGGGCTCACGTTCGTCGCCACCGGCGAGGCGGACGCGGCCAGGCAATGCGCCTCCGGCGTCAAGATCATCAAGCCGGTGGTGCTCGAGGATCCCGGGAGGTGGACCTACACGTTCGACCTTTCCTGGTGCGCGGACGGCGGGACGATCGTCTGGGCCGAGCCGTCGGTGGCGGCGCGGGTGCACAGTCCGGCCTGCCGCTGGGTCGGCCGGATCGAGGAATCGCTGGGCAAGACACCGGACGGCCCGGTCTGGAAGGCGTTCGACATGAGCGAGTTCTCCTGCCAGGACGGCAAAGGCAAGGAAAACGGCGTCAATCCGTGGGTCGTCGTCACCTTCGACCCGTCGGGCGGATACGACAGCCAAAGCGCCATCGCCGCCGCGTGATTCAGGCGCGGAGGATCGCTTCGACGGCGGCGGACGCCCGTCGTCGAAGCGCGCGGTAGCCGGCCCGCTCGGCGAGGGTGAGCGCCTGGCGGGCCTGGCCGAGGTCACCGGTGGCGACGGCGAGCCCGATGAGCGCGTCGACCTCGGGGTACCGGTCGCCGGTTTCCCGCAGCAGGGCCAGCGCCTGCCGATAGTGGCGGACGGCGTCCCGTCGGTGCCCGACGCGGTGATGCACGCTCGCGAGCGCGACGAGCGCTTCGCCTTCGCCTCGCGGTTCGCGGGTCTCGTGCGCCAGCCGGAGTCCGTCGCGCGCGTGGGCGAGCGCGTCGGCCGGACGGCCGAGATCGCAGTACGCCGACGCGAGCCTGCCGAGCGTTTCCGCCTCCCCGGCGCGGTTCCCGGCCTCGCGGTGCAGCGCGAGGGCCTCGGAAAGCAGCCCGGCCGCCTCGCCTGCGTTGCCGCGAGCGTGCTGCACCTGCCCGAGATTGCTCAGGTTGATCGCTTCCCCGTAGCGCGAACCGATCCGGCGATACCGGCGCAAGGCCTGGGCGTAGTGCCCGGCCGCCCTGGGCAGGTCGCCCATCTCCCAGTGGACGAGCCCCAGATTGCCCAGCGCCACGGCTTCCCCGGCGGGCCTGCCCGCCCGCCTGCTCAGCTCCAGTCCCCGGGAGAACCGCACCGCGGCGGCCGGAAGCCGTCCGGCCTGCCAGTACGCGCAACCGAGGTTGCCCAGCACCGCGGCCTGCGCCTCCACCCAGCCCGCCCGCCTGGCGAGCACGAGCGCGCCGGCGTAATGCCGGACGGCCTCCCGGTATCGCCCCTGTCGGAAACTCAGGTCGGCCAGGCTGAACCGGGCGGACGCGCGGGCGCGGGGATCGCCGTCCTGTTCGGCGGCGGACGACGCGGCCGCGGCGGCCGCCCGCCATTCCACCTGGCGCAACGACATCCAGAAATAGCCGCGCAGGGCGTCGGCCAGCAGCCAGGCCACCGGAAGCGGCCCGACCCGCGCGGCGTCCTCGGCGACGGCGACGAGGTTGCCCAGCTCGGTCTCCAGCCATTCCGCCGCGTTCTCCTTCGCGGCGGCGGGGATCGGGCCGTCGGGCACGGACAGCGGAAGACGGAACATGTGCGGGTACACCAGCTTCGCCGCGTTGTCGACGGCACGCAGGTACCACTCGTGCAACCGGGCGCGGGCGGAGCCGATCTCGGCCGGGGACTCCCGCGACTCCAGGCGATCGGCGGCATAACGCCGGAGCAGGTCGTGGAAGTGGTACCGATCCGGCGCGTGCTGCTCGACCAGATGCGCGGCCGCGAGCGCGTCCAGCATCGGGCCCGCCCGTTCCGCATCGGCGAGGACCTCCACCGCCTCGACGCCGATGTCGTTGCCCGGCACCAGGCTCAGCAGCCGGAACACCCTGCTCGTCTCCGCGGGCAAGGCCCGGTAGGAGAGGTCGAAGGCGGTCCGGACGGCGATCTGCTCGTCACCCGGCACCGTGAGCGCGGCGAGCAGATTGCCTTTGCGCAACTCGACGGCGTAATCCTCGATGCCGTTCCCCGGAGTGTCGGCGAGGTTGGCCGCGGCGATCCGCAGGGCCAGCGGCAGATACGCGCACGACTCGGCCACCTCGGCCGCGGCCTCGCGTTCGGCCCGGATCCAGTCGGCGCCGAGCACCTGCGAGAGCAGTTCCAGCGCCTCGGCGGGATCGAGCATGCCGAGGGTGAGCCGCCGGGCGCCGTGGAGGGCGACCAGACCGGCCATCCGGTCGCGGGCGGTCACCAGCACCAGGCAGCCGGGACCGGCGGGCAGCAGCGGCCGGACCTGGTCCACGCGATCGACGTTGTCCAGCAGTACCAAGGCTTTCCGGTCGGTCATCAGCGTCCGGTACAGCGCGGACGCGGTCTCCGTGTCCGCGGGCAGGCGTTCGGCGGGGATCTCCAGCGCGGCCAGGAACCGGGTGAGCACTTCGAGCGCCGTCGCGGGCGGACCGGGCGAATGGCCGCGCAAATTCGCGTAGAACTGCCCGTCGGGGAACCGGTCCTTCACGCGATGCGCCCAGTGCACGGCGAGCGCGGTCTTCCCGGCGCCCGCGGTGCCGGTGATGGCCGCGAGCGCCACCGCACCGCCGAAACCGCCCGCCCTCGGCACCAGCTCGTCCAAAATGGACAGTTCGGTCGCCCGGCCGGTGAACCCGGGTGGTTCGGCGGGCAGTTGCCGTGGGACGCGGGCGGTGGGGCGCTGGCTCTCGGCCGGGTGCTGTTCCCCGTCGTCGAGCAGGGCGGCGTGCGCCGCGACGAGTTCGGGTCCCGGCTCGACACCCAGCTCCTCGACGAGCCGCTCGCGAACCTCCTGGTAGAGCCCGAAAGCCGTCGCCCGCTGGCCGGCGCCGTGATACGCGCGGATCAACCGGGCCTGGGCAGGTTCGTCCAACGGCTGGTCCGCGGCGGCTTCGACCAGTTCGGTCAGCACCTCGTCGGCGGCACCGATGGCGAGCATGGCGTCGCCGTACCTGGCGAGCAGCGCACGGCGTTCCGCGACCAGGGCCATCACCTTCGGATGTGGTGCGAGCAAAGGGACATCGGCCAGCGGTTTGCCCCGCCACCAGCGCAGGGCCTCGCCGAACAGGGCCGCGGCACGGCCCGTCTCGCCGTCGCGCTGGGCGTCGTTCGCCTCGGCGACGAGCCCGCGGACGTGGGGCAAATCGATCTCGACGGCGTCCCAGCGCAGCGCGTACCCGCCGCCGACATGCGGCAGGATCTCGCTCCCGGACCGGGAAGGACGGCCGGGTTCCAGCAGCCGCCGCAGATGTTTTACGTGCGTCTGGAGGACGTTCACCGCACTGCGCGGCGGCCGTTCGCCCCAGAGCGCGTCCACGAGGTCCTGCTTGGACATCGCTTCGCCGCCGGCGAGCACGAGCAACCCCAGGACGGCGCGGCGGCCTGGCGGGCCGAGGTCGACTTCCGCCCCGTCGAGCCACACGCGCAGCGAACCCAGCACCTGGATCCGCACTGCCGTCGGCGCCATCGGCAGGAACGTAGCGAGCCCTCCCGCGCCGCACAAGGACGAACCGCGGAAAGGGCCCCGCTGCGCCCGGCTTTGGGGCCGCTCAGGCTAACGCGGTTCGGCGGGCAGGAGGTCGTGACCGTTCCAGGTGAACCGCGCCGTGGTGACCGCGTCGTCGCCGTCGCCGCCGGTGATGAGCTGGTGGATCCCGACACCGCCGAGTTCGGCGTAGGTGCACCACTCGTGGTCCGACGTCAGCATCAGATCGAGGTCGAGCGCGGACAGCAGTCCGAACACCTGCCCCCGGTTGGTGGTGTCGACGCCGACGAACACCTCGTCGAGCAGGATCACCCTCGGCGCCTCGGGCGCGGCCTGGTAGTGCGCGGCGACGGCGGCGAACAGCGGCAGGTGCAGCGCGATCGCCTTCTCCCCACCGGAAAGCGCGCCGTGCAGCTTCTTGGTCAGCAGCTGCCAGCCCGCCCCGTTGGCACGGTCCACCTTGACCACGAACCGGTGCCAGGACGTGTAGTCGAAGACCTGCGCGAGCTGCTGTTCCCAGCTGGTCGCCGTGTCGTCCGCCTTCGCCTGTTCGACGCGCTCGCGGAAGAACTTGTGCAGGGACACGCGATCTTCGGCGGTCAGCTGGTCCGGATCCTTCAGCAGCAGATCCCGTGCGGTCTTGGTGCCCGGCGGCAGATCGGGGGAGACCTGCCAGACCAGCCGGACGGCGACCCTCGACGCGGTCCGCACCCGTTCCAGGCGCGCGTTCATCCCGTCGACGAGGTCGTTGGCCTGCCGGATGCGGGCCGCGAGATGGCGCCGGGTGTCACCGGTCAGCGTCTTGTCGAACAGGTCGCTCTCGCGGCCGGTGATCTCGTGCCTGCTCTGTTCCGCTTCCGCGTAAAGGATCTTCAGCAGTTCGGCCGCGCCGACCCGCAGCCCGTCGACGACGGCGGTGAAGATCTGGACGTCCTCGTCGGTCTCCAGATCGAGTTCCGCCCGCGTGCTGAGCGTGTTCCGGCAGGTGTGCACGGCCTCGGAAAGCCGGTGCAGCGCCTCGCCGAGGTTGCTCGGCGCGTGCGGCACGGACGGCCACGCCGCGGCCACCAGCCGGGCCGTGTCGAGTGCCGCCCGCACCCCTTCGGAGGCGGACAGGGTGGCCTGGAACTTCGGCAGGTCCTCGATCCCGCCGTCCGCGGGGAAGACCCCGGTGGCGAGCTTCCGGAACCGGAGCGCGGCGGCGTCCTGCTTCTTGGCGGCGTCCTCGCGGGCCCTCGCGTCGGTCGTGCGCCGGACGCCGAGCGCGCCCAAGGACACGGCCAGGTCCTTGGCGTCGGCGTTCGCCGCGCGGAGTTCGTCGGCGAGTCCGCGCAGTTTCGTGCGCAGGCCGTCGATTTCGGCGAGCACCTCGCGCTGGCCGGTGCCGACGGATCCCTCGATCGCTTCGAGCATCGCGGTGAGCTTGGTGCGTTCGGCCTCCGCCTCGACAGCCTCGTCCTCGCGCCGGGCGGCGTTCGCCTCCGAACGGGCCGCCTGGTCGGCGAACGTTTCGGCCCGCTGGGTCGCCGCGAGCAGGTTCCCGTGCTCGTACAGCCAGTTCTCGCCCTGGTCGGAGTAGGTGCGCAGGGCCGTGGCGAGCGCGGTCAGCGGGGCGCGTTCGGTCGGCAGCCCGCCGTCGGAAGCCTGGCCGGTCAGCTCGTGCAGGGCGGTCTTGGCCTCGATCTCCAGCGCGGAGACGGTCGTTTCCCGGTGCCGGACGGCGGAGTCGGCGGCGGTCAGGTCGGCCTCGGCCGTGGTCGATTCCCCGGTCGCGGCAAGGAGATCTTCGTGACCGGGGCGGGCGGCGCGTTCGATCTTGATCAGCTCGCGCCTGCCCCGCAGCGCGGCCAATTCGCCTTCCAGCTCGGCGATGATCTTCTCGCGGCCGGAAATCTCGTCCCGCAGCCCGGCGATCCGGCGTTCCCTGGCGCGCAGGCGGGCGGAGGAACCGATGTAGGCCGGGGCTTCCTTCGCCCAGCTGCCCGACAGGCTGCCCATCCGCCAGCTGCCGTCCGCGCCGATCGCGGCGGGACCCGCGGGCAGCGTGTCGTCGAAGGCGATCACTTCCAGCACCCGCCGGATCTTCGCCGGGGCGACCCCGGCGTCGGGTTCCGGTACGAAGACGTCGGCGAGCGAGCGGGGAGCCACCGGCAGTGTCCCGGTCTCCGCGAGCACGTCGTGGCCGTCGACGACACCGTGGGAGTTCACCCAGGCATCCAGCAGTCCGGCGCCTTCGAGCGCGGCTTCGATCCCGGCGTGCGTGTCCGCCGGGACGGAGCCGGCGAAATCGACCAGCCGCCACAGCGGGGCGCCGCTCATCTCGGTCCGGTCCGCCGTCCGGGTGCGCGGCGACTCGGGAGTGAGGACGTCCTCCGATTCGAGCACGCCCGCCTCGACGAGCAGTTCGTCGTGCTCGATACGCGCGGTCGCCAGCGCGGCACCGGTCGCCGCCTCCTGCCGGACGATGTCCTCCAGCACGGTCTCGGCGACCGTGCTGATCCTGCCCAGCAGCGCGACTTCCGCTTCGGCCTCCCGCACGAGCGCTTCGACGTCGGGGAAGCGCAGCTCACGGCAGCCGATCGCCCATTCGGCGAGCCGGGTGCGCAGATCGCTCAGCGCGAGTTCGCGGGTCGCCGTCGTGAGGTCCAGTTTCTCCTGCGCGGCCGAGAAATCCGACCTCGCCCGGTCCAGCTCCGCCTCGGCCTGGTGACGGCGGCCGACGGCGCGTTCGTGTTTGTCCATCGCCCGGCCGACGGTCTCGACCTGGTCGCGTTTGCCGCGGACGGCGGCCTGCAACAGCGGACGGAGCCGGACCGGTTCGCCCTGCTTGCCGGAGTCGTCCAGCCCGGCGACGAGTTCGTCGTGCACCCCGGCCAGGTTGGCGCGGGTCGCGGCGGCCCGGACCTCGGCCTCCTGCGAGCGGACGAGATCGGCCTGCCGCTTCACGACCTGTCGTGCCCCTCGAGCTCTCTCCTCGTCGGCGTCCGCCTCGGCACGGAGCCGGTCCGCGTCCGCGCGGAGCGTTCCCGCCTGGTCCCGCGCGGCAAACGCGCGCTGCCGCAGCTTGTCGAGCTCCTGGCCCTTTTGGTACGACTCGGAATCGGTCAGCCCGGAGACGCGGGCTTCGGTCTCTTCGACGTCCTTTTCGAGCTTCGCCGCCCGCTCCTCGGCCGCCGCCTTGCTCGCGGCGACCTCGTCGTACTCCTCGGCCGAACGGCGGGCGGCCGCGGCGAGCCCGTCGAGTTCGGCGGTCGCGGCGATGAGGTTCGCGGCGCCCGCGCGCAGGACACGCTGCGCGTAGGTCTTCTGCCGCGCGGCGAGCGCGCGGGTCGCGTCGACCTCGGTCTCCAGCGAGCCCAGCTTTTCGCGTTGCGCGTCGAGCCGCTCGAAACCCTCGGCGAGGTCCGCGATCTCCTGCTGTCCCAACGGCGGGAGCGCGCGGGAGAGCAGGTTGGACAGCAGGCTCGGGTCGAGCCGCTGAGAGAGTTTGGGCATCCGCAGCTGGAGGAGCGCGGTGATCAGCGCGTCGTACCGCTGCTCGCTCAAGGTGGGGAACAGCTTCGCGCGGATCTCGGTGCGGTACTCGGCCGCGCCGGGGTGCACGGTCCCGTGGTCGCCGAGGGCCTCCTCCAGCGCGTTCTTGGTGAGCGGCTGGCCCGCCTCGTTGACCAGCGGCAGCCCGTCGCCGACGCGCTGGCCGGTGGTGAAGAAGTCGGCGTGCACCGTGCTGGTGTGGGTGCTCGCCTGCAGCCGCGCGCCGCAGGTGAACCACTGGTCCTCGCCCTTGCGGAATTCGAGCCACACGTACCCGACGCGGGTGGCGCTGGAAGCGCCCTCGCCCATCAGGTTCCAGTGCATGCTGCGCTCGCTGGTGCCGAAGGTCGACAGCCGGTTGGCGCGCAGGCTCGCGTCGAACAGGAACGGGAGCAGCAGCTCCAGCGCCTTGGACTTCCCGCTCCCGTTGGGGCCGCGCAGCAGCAGGCGCCCGTCGTGGAACTCGAAGATCTCGTCGTAGTAGCGCCAGATGTTGAGGATGCCCGCGCGGGACGGGATCCACCTCGTCACGGTCACGTCGCCTCCTCGTTCCGTCCGGTGTACCTCGCGGCGGCCGGGAGTGGCCGGACGAGTTCGGCTTCGGTACGGACGAGCCCGAAGCCGGTCAGCACCGCGAGCGCGTCCACGGTCAGCCGCCGCACGCCGTCCTTGCCCCGGTAGGTCTTGGCCCAGCGCGGGAACCGTTTCAGCAGCTTGGCGGTGGCGTTGCGCAGGTAGTCGGTCGTCCGCGGCTCGTCCAGCGCGTCGAGCAGCAGGAGCGCGGCGACCTTGGCGTTGCTGCCGTCGTCCGGGAACCGCTCGTCGGTGGCCAGCCCGTCGACGTCGACGAGCAGCACGCCCTCCGCGCGTTCTTCGAGGACGAATCCGCCCTGTTCCGCGGCGCGGCGCAGCAGTTGGCGCCCGGTCGGCGACCCGAGGTACGCGCGCTCCTCCGCGGTCAGTTCGGCGAAGTACAGCACCGGATCGTCGACGAGACGGCGGAAGACCGCGTGGCGGAGCCACAGGTTCCGCTGGACGTCGGAAGCGTTCGGCGTGTCCTCGTGGCGTCCCGACGAGAGCCCGTAGCGCTGCTCGTAGGATACCGCGTCCAGCAGTTCCTCGAACCGCAGCGCGACGTCGTCGGCGGGCACCGCCAGCTGCGACGGCCCGACCGGGGCGGCGAGCAGCCGCAGCAGCAGGGTCGCGTCGACCCGGAACAGCACCTTCGCCGTCGTTTCGTCCACAAAGGACTCGGCGTCGCCGTCGGCCGTTTCGAGGACGCCGAAGGACTCCAGCTGCTTCAGGACGTCCACGAACGCGAGACGCTCGGCCCGGGAGGCGACGTCGAAGGTGGTGACGAGGTCGTCGGCGGCACTCGCCCGGCCGACGCGGTCGGCGAGCAGACCGATCGTGGTCACCGGCACCGTGAGCAGTTCGGCCGCCACCACGCACAGCAGGACGTAGCGGCGCCGGTCGAAGGCCGCGCGCCCGGACCGCAGCCGTCGCGCCGGGCGGGTCGGGTCGGCGGAGGCGCGGACCTTGACCAGCCGGGCGTACCCGAGCCGGGGTTCGACGGTGAGCGTCCAGCCGCAGTAGTAGTCGAACCACTGCCGGATGGGCTCGCGGCGGCGCCGGATGAGGTCGAAGGTCTCGGGGGAGCCGCGTTCGCCGATCAGCGGTTTGGCCAGCAGCGCCCGGATCCCGCGCGCGACCTCCTCGCGTTCCGCGATGACCAGTTGGTTCGTCAGGCTCACGCACTGCCTCCGGCCGTGCTGATCTCGATTTCGTAGTCGGGGCCGCGGAAGACGCCGCTCGTGGTGGTCAGACGGGCCACCGCGCCGTTGCGCGCCTGCCGCAGGATGATCTCGATCTGGCCGTCGGACGTCGTGCACCGCCGGGCGCCGGTCGCGTCGGGGCCGCTACCGAGTGCCTGGCCCAGCAGATCCAGCAGCCGCTCGAAGACGGTGTGGTCCAGCTTCTCGAACGCGGAAAGCCGTACGACCCCACCGGTGTCGAGCATGTTCCACGCCGCCTCGAGTTCGGCGCGTTCGGCGATCGCCTGCCGGACCCGTGCCGCCCGGATCGCGGTGACGTCGCGGACCCGCCCGGTCTTGGTGAACCGCTCGGTGCGGCCCGCCGACCGGAGCAGCTCCGACACCTCGACCGGCGGCGCGTCGAGCCACGACGCCGTCGTGCTGACCACTTCCGGGTCCGCGTGGGCCAGATGCGCGTGCCGCGCGGAACTGAGGCCGAACATCGTGGACCACAGGCGGTGCAGGTCCTCCTGCGCGGGGACGACGGTGAACCACCGCGCCAGCTCACGGAAATCGGCGACCGCGCTGCTCGCGCGCCGCCGCGACTCGGTGATCCGGTCCAGGACCTGCAGGAGGGTGATGATCGCCCGCCGCGCGACCTGGTGGAGGTCCTCGACCCGCGGCGAGGACCCGTTTTCGGGAAGGAACCACGCGCGAAGCCCGTCCCAGCGAGCCTGACGGAGCTCCAGCCAGCGCGGATCCGGGTTCTGCAGGGACGCGCCGTTGAGCGCCCGCCGGTGCATGCGCTCGACGCCGTGGTCGTCGATCTCCTTGATGCGGGTGGAGATGGTGTGGGTGTGGTGTTCGAGGTCGTTCAGGAACTCCTGCAGGTACGCGACCGTGGCCGCCTTGACCTCGTGGAACGTCGCGAGATCGGCCTCGGCGCGCAGGAGGCGCTGGAGCTCGCCGTTGAACCGCTTCGTGGTGTCGCGGAACGTCTCAAGGTGGCCCTCGACCTCGGCGAGCGTGCTGAACACGCGCCTGTCGGTGCCGTCTTCCAGCTGCCTGACGAGCTCACCGAGCCGATCGCCCAGTGCTTCGAGCGTGGCCGTCTGCAGCGCGCCCGTCGCGTTGAGCACTTCGTTCGCGCGGAGGAGCCCCGCGTACGCCGCTTCGCCCTGCCGGGTGAGCGCGTACTGAAGATTGCGCCGCTCGTACTCGGACGCCGTCCGGTAGTCACCGGCGTGGTTCTGGACGGTGTCGAGCTGACCCTGGGTCCGGAGCTGATCCAGTGCTTTGACCAGGTCGTCGTCGTCCAGCGTCTCGAGCCAGCCGACCTCTCGCAGCCTGGTGCGGAGATCGTCGATGCCGAGGGCCGTCTCGAGCCGCTCGTTCGCCTCTCCGAAGGCATGCAGGATCGCCAGGGGGAGCCCGGACCTGCTGCCGTCGGTGAAACGGAACATTTCGGGCGGTACACGGATCGGATCCATGTGTCCTCCGGCGGATGGTGCGTGGGGCTACACGTTAGGGGGTCACCCAGGCGAGTCCGAACGGCCCATCTTTTTCACGCTGAGTACTCACGTTGTGCAAAGCCACTTGCCGGGCTTCACGCAGGGTGAGACGCACGGAGGACGTAAGCGTTCCGTCACACTTGGACGGGGATGACAGGGAGGGTGCGGCACGTTGTACTGGGTGTCAACGACCAGAGGAGATCAACAGTGACGGAAAAGGCTGTTCTCGCGGGCGGCTGCTTCTGGGGTATGCAGGATCTGTTCCGCCGGCACCCCGGAGTCGTCTCCACCAGGGTCGGCTACACCGGCGGCGACGTGCCGAACGCGACCTACCGCAACCACGGCTCGCACGCCGAAGGCATCGAGATCGTCTTCGACCCGGCGCAGCTCTCGTATCGTCAGGTCCTGGAGTTCTTCTTCCAGATCCACGACCCGACGACGCGCGACCGTCAGGGCAACGACCTCGGCGCCAGCTACCGATCGGCGATCTACTACACCGACGACACGCAGAAGCAGGTCGCCGAGGCGACGATCGCGGACGTCGACGCCTCCGGCAAGTGGCCGGGCAAGGTCGTCACCGAGGTGACCCAGGCCGGCGACTTCTGGGAAGCCGAGCCTGAACACCAGGACTACCTGGAGCGCATCCCGAACGGCTACACCTGCCACTACGTGCGGCCGGAATGGCAGCTGGGCGAGCGCTGATCGTCGCGCTGCACGTGTCCGTGCATGGCTGAAGGGGACTTTCCCCGCATGTGATGTGGGTAAAGCGCCCTTCACCGCGTGAAACGCGGGGAAAGTCCCCTTCAGCCCCACGCGGACCTAGGGCCCGAACTTCCGGCGCAGGACACTAGGCCCGGTGGAGATCTCCTAGGCCCGCTTTGATCTGTTCCGGCGTCATGCCGGTTCGCCGCTGGTGGACGTACTGTGCCGCCGCCAAGGGCGCGAGCAGCGCGTCCGCCCGGAAGTGCGCGTCGACGTCGGGCTCGATTTCGCCGATCAACGCGACCAGGTGACTGTGGTGCAGCCGGTACGCGCCGGTCACGAACCGCGCCATCGGCGTCTCCGTCTCCGCGACCATCAGTAGCTGTCCGTGTGTCTCGAGCCTCTCGACGTAAGCGTTCATGAAGGCCCCGAGACGTTCTTCCGGCGGCGCTCCGGGCCCCAATGGCGGCGGCCCGCCGATGAACGCTTCCTGGAACTCGGGCTCGTTCTCGTCGAGGAGTGCCTGCGCCAACGCGCCCTTGTCCGGAAACCGCCGGTAGACGGTCCCGATCCCGACGCCCGCTTCCGCCGCGACCTGGTTTCAGCGCCTTGACCAGCAGATCTTCCTTGCCGACGTCCTCTCACGGGACAGCGGCGCGGCGATGTCGGTCGGGTTCGGGCGCTATGGGAAGGGCGAGAAGAACCCTTGGAAGATGACCTACGACGAGGCGCTGGTCATCACTTCCGGCGTCTTCACCGTCGAGGGACCATCCGGCTCGGTAACAGCGCGGGCCGGCGAGGTGGACTACTTGCGAGCCGGAACCGAGGTGGTCTATGCGGCCGATGAGGACACCGAGCTGGTGTACGTCACCTATCCACACTGGTTGGCCGCGACGGAATCGTCCGCTGAAGCGCATCGCCTCGACGACTTCCACGTGGCCTGATACTCGAGAAAGGAAAGAACCCGGGCCGTGGGGGGACGGCCCGGGTTCTGGTCGGGAAGGTCAGGCGGCCGTGCCCGGCTTGGGCAGCTGCTGCTTGGCCGGGGTGTTCTGGTAGGACGCCAGCTGCCATGCGCCGTCACGCTTGACGACGGTCCACGAAGCACGGATCGACTGCGAGTCCGCGACCTCGGTTTCGCCGGGGCCGAGGACGCCGCCCTGAGTGATCAGCACACCGGAGTCCGGGGTGAAGAAACGGATCTCCAGCGGACGGCCGGTGACCTGGGTGCCCTTGTAGTTGCCCGCGAAGGACTCCACGAGGAACGACCGGATCTCGTCGCGGCCCTTCTTGTAGACGCCGGGCAGGATCATCGTGCCGTCTTCGGTGAAGACGCCGGCGAAGGAGTCGGCGTCGTGGTAAGCCCACGCGGCGATGACCTTCTGGGTCAGTGCTGCGATCGCGGCCTGGTCGGCGGCCGTCCCGGTTTCGGTCGTGGTCATCGAGGATCCTCCTAGATGTAGAGCGTGTTGGGCTCGAGCCCGCAGAGCACGCGTCCGTACAGTTCGGCGTTGGTGTTGGGGTGCATCAGCGCGTGGAGGTTGACCGCGGCGACGTCGCGGGCGATGCGCTGGATCGGGATGCCGTGGTAGATCGAGGAACCGCCGGAGGCCGTGGCCAGAATGTCGATGGACTCCTTGGCGAGACGGACCACCGCGCCGAGGTCGGCCCGCGCGATAGCGCGCTCCTCGAGCTTCCACGGCGAGCCGTCGGTGATCTTCGTGTCGACCAAAGTGGACAGTCGGTGTGCGTGGAACTGCGCCTCGTCGATCTTCATCGCCGACTCGGCCACCTGGTGGTGCGTGATCGGGGCCTCGCGCTGTGATTCGTAGGCGGTGTAAGTGATCTTCCGGTCCGGGAGCCGCTTGAGGAAGCTGTCCTGAGCCGACTTCGCCATGCCCACCAGCGTGCCGACCGACGAAGCCGCGGCGACCGGCAGCAGCGGCGACCGGTAGATCGAACCTGCCGCGCCGCCCTGCCCCTCCAGCACCGCGGGCAGCGGGAGCACGCGCTCGGCCGGGATGAAGACGTCCTGCGCCACCGTCGAAACACTGCCGGTGCCGCGCAGGCCCGCGGTGTCCCAGTCGTCCACGACGAGCAGATCCGAAATCGGCACCAGCGCCATGATCGGGTACGGCTCCCCTTCGGGTGGCACGAGGATCGCGATGATCTCCTGCCACTGCGCGTGGAGCGCCCCGCTGATGAAGCCCCACTTGCCGTTCACGACGACGCCACCGTCGACCGGCGCGGCCATCGCGGACGGGCTGAGCGTGCCGCAGATGCGGACGTCGGGGGTGGAGAACACCTCGTCCTGCACCGCTTCCGGGAACTGGCAAGCCATCCAGGTCGGGATCCAGTACACCGAGGCCACCCACGAAGTGGAGCCATCGGCGCGGCCGATCTCCGTGGCGACGTCGACCAGGGTGCGGGCGTCGGCCTCATAGCCGCCGTAACGCTTCGGGCGGCGCAGCTTGAACACGCCCGCCTCGGCGAGCGCCTCGATGGACTCGTCGTGCACCCGTCGGTTCTGCTCGGACCAGTTCGCGTGTTTCTTCAGTACGGGAGCCAGTTCGGCCGCGCGGCGAACCAGTTCCTCCCGCGTCGGAACATCGGTGCTCGACACCTTGACCTCCTAGATTGTCGACGGATTTGAGCTTTCCAGCGGGATCGGGGAAACGCGTCTCCTCACTTGCCGACTGGTCACGCCGCGGCACGTTCGGAGGTGCGTTCCGGAAATTCACCACGTTCTGGTCTTCGCGGCGGGCGAACCAGGCGGCCAGCGGTGGCCATCGCGGTCGAGACCGGCGCCATGATCACCAGCATCGTGTCGGCGGTGCCGCCGCCGTCGTCGTTTCCGTTGCCCAGCAGGATGATCGTCCATGACCGGGATCGCGATCAGTCCTATGTAGACGCTCAGTACGTGGATCCTGGTCCGCGGCTTCACGTCGGCCATACGACTCCGATCAGGGTTCGGTGAGGTTCGCGATCGGCGGCGGCGATCCTGAGTACGTCGAGGCGTCTCCAGGATCGGGTGGCACGCGGGGGAGCGCCGACTCGCCGATGTGGTCACGCGGGAAGCGGTCGCGCTCGCTTGCCTGACCAAAGCTAACAATGGCGGGTCGAGATCCACTCAAGGAATCCGGCTCAATGACCTGCCGGTGGGACAGGCGGCGGCAACGGCCGTCATTCCACATCGGATCGCTTGCCCGCCTTGGCGGGGCCAGAACACGGCCGGCCGTGAGTAGAGTTTGCGGGCGTTGACGCGGAACCCGGTGATGTCGGTGACCCATTTTCTGGTTCGGAGCTGTGGCGGTGAACTGCCTGCTCAGGATGTTGTCGGCGACCTTGCCGACCTCGCCCTGGCAGGAGACATAGCGCCGCCTCCGGCGGATCGGGCAGGCCAGACCTAGTTCACGCATCAGCTTGAGCACGGTCTTCTTCGCGATCCGCCACCCGGCTTCGCGCAGCGCGCGGTGCACGATGCGATTTCCCCGGCGCCTGTTCTACTTTCGCCGCTGTTCCTGCATCCTCAGGGCACGCAATTTTCCAGATAGGCGTTTCCGCCCGCAGCCGCTCGTTCTCCCGGCGCAATATTTCGAGCTCGGTTTCCCCGCTCGCCCCCTGAGCATCGGGCTTGGGCGGGCGGCCCCGGCGTTTCGGACGGAGCCCGTCCTCGCCCTCGTCGCGGTAGGTCCGCACCCACGCCTCGATCAGCTTGGGCGAGGACAGACCGAACTCACGAGCCAGGTCGAGCTCGGTCGCACCAGCGAGGAACCGCTGCACCACCCCGAGCTTGAACTCGAAAGAAAACGATCGCTTGGCTGGCTTGCTCACCGAGGCCGCGCTCCCTCGAAGCCGCCACCGATCAGGCAACTCACCGACAGCCCACGGTCAACGAACTATCCCCACGCACGCAACTGCTCCCCGGAAGCCAGAACTGAATTCTCAGTCCCACTCCCGGGGAGTAGTTCACCTTGCGCTAGACGCAAGGAAGGGGGCCTTCATGTACTTCGGTAAACCGCGGGCATGATACCTGTCATGACTAGAATCGCCCGTCGCATGTACGAGCTCCTGGAGCCGATCTGCCTGGTCACCTACCTCGCCGACGAGTGCAACGAGGAGCTGGCCGCGCTCGGCCACCGCACCTACTGGGACGGCTACTTCGCCAGCCGTGCCGCACCGCTGGGGTGGGTGCCGGCGCAGGTTGTGCACGCGGCCTTTTACAGCTTCGCCGAGGGGGAGGCCGCGCGGCACGTCCCGAGCGCGTGGGAGACGATCCCGCCCGAGGCGTCGGTCGCCGCGCGGGAGCGGGGGAGCGCGGCTTCGCTGCGGCGGATCCTTGGTGACGAGTTGGCCGGCTCCCCTGGCCTGGTGCGTGCCGCCGACCTGGCCACCAAGGCCGCGACGAGCGCGCCTATGGAGGGTCGGGTGGTGTACGCCGGAATGCGTGCACTGCCGGTGCCGGGCGATCCGGTCGCCCGGCTGTGGCATTCCGCGACCATGCTGCGTGAGCACCGCTGTGACGGGCACGTCGCTGCTCTGGTCGGCGCGCGCATCGGCGGCACGGAGGCCCACGTGCTCTCCGCGCTGGAGATGGGCATTCACCCGCCGGAGTCGTTCGGGCGCATCCATCACCTGCCCAAGGAGCGGCTGGCCGCGGTCATGGATGGCTTGCGTGAGCGCGGGCTCGTCGACACCGACGGCCGGTTCACCGACTCTGGCCGCGCGACCAAGCAGCGCGTCGAAGACCTCACCGACGAGCTTGCCGCCCCGCCGTACGATGCCCTGTCTTCCGCCGAGCTCGACGAGCTGATCGCCGAGCTCGAACCCATCACCGCGACGCTGGTGGCCACGGGGTCGCAGTGACGAGCAGTGAAGTTGCCCCGCGCTACGACCGCACACAGCAGACATCGCCGCCGCGGCTCTCCCTCGCCGACGTACTGATCATTCTTGGCCGGCTCGTGCGGCAACAGTTCTGATGTCAACGGAATCATCCCGGCCGGGGTGGGTCGTGCATCTTCGGACAACGAGCGCGTAGCAAATTGTCGGCGACCGCCGGCATCTTGTTGCTTTTAACCGATAGCGACTCACCTTTCGCGACCTCGAACGCATCACTCACAGCACCTGACCAGGCACCCCACGTTGGCATTTATAGAAGGCGTTGACGCGCCTTCGACCGTGCGAAACTCCTCAAAGCTGCCACTTCGGAAAGCAGGAACTGGGGAGTACGTCAATGTCGCAGGAAACCGTCGCAACCCGCCTGGGCCCGCCCCCGGCGCGAAATCTGATTACGCGTTTACCGTCGTTGACCGGAGCACGTTTCATCGCGGCCGGAATGGTTTTTGTCTTTCACACGATCGTGCTTTATCCATTCGCCTCACCGGGCGCCCAGACCACCTCGGACACGCTGTTCGCCAATGGCGGCTACACCGGGGTGACCTTCTTCTTCATCCTCAGCGGCTTCGTCCTCACCTGCGCCGTGCGGCCACGGGACACCGCGCCGAAGTTCTGGCGCAGACGGTTCTTCAAGGTCTACCCCAACCACCTGATCACCTTCCTGGCCGCGCTCGTCATCCTGACGGTGATCACCGGCACGGCCGTCCGGGGCTGGGACGGCGTGCTGAACGTGCTGCTGCTGCAGAGCTGGCACCTCGCTCTCGACGTCCGCGTCGGCTTCAACGTGGTGGCCTGGTCGCTGTCCTGCGAGGTGCTGTTCTACTTCGCCTTCCCGTTCCTCATCAAGCTGGTCAACAAGGTCCGGCCGGAGCGGCTGTGGTTCTGGACAATCCTTTCGGCCGCCTCGGTGCTGTCCATCCCGAGCTTCGCCAAGCTGCTGCCGGCCGGCACGCCGTTCCCGTACGGCTTCAGCGACTGGGAGCTGTGGTTCGTCTTCCACGTCCCGGCGGTGCAGCTGCTGACGTTCGTCTTCGGCATGTTCCTGGCCAAGGTCGTGCTCGCCGGGCGGCGGCTCCCGTTGAAGCTCGGCGGAGCGGTCGCGCTGACCGTCGGCGCCTACTTCGTCACCCCGTTGTTCGGGCCGCTCTACCAGTTCAGCGCGATCATGGTGGTTCCACTCGGCCTGCTCATCGCCGCCGGCGCGACCGCCGACCTCGACCGGCTGCCGACGTTCCTCGGCAGCCGGCCGATGGTCTGGCTGGGCGACATCTCGTTCGCCTTCTACATGTGGCACTATCCCGTGCTCGTCGCCGGCCATCACTGGCTGGGCGCGGGTGAGAACTGGAGCACGGCGACCGCGGTCGCCGTGATCATTCTGCTGTTCGCGGTGTCACTCCTGCTGTCCTGGGCGACCTTCAAGTTCGTCGAACAGCCCATCATGAAGCGGTTCGCCGCTTCCCGCCGCAGGCGCGGCACGGCCGTGGTCACGCCCATCCCGGCCGGTGACCAGATCGACCGGGCCGCCTAGCGCGGCAGCCGCGCGAAAGGGGCGCCGGGAGCGATCCGGGCGCCCCTTTCGTCACGATCGACCTCCGCCCACCACTGGGTGCGGCTGTCGATCACCTTTGCCTCTAGCGTCCTGCGCCGGAAATTCGTGCCTTGAGTCTGCGTGGGGCTGAAGGGGACTTTCCCCTCATCTCACGCGGTGAAGGGCGCTTTACCCGCATCGCATGCGGTGAAAGTCCCCTTCAGGCACGAATCAACGACTCGGGACACTACCGTCCATTGTGGATCAGCGCCGACGGTGGCGGCATCGCCGCCCGGTGCCAGGCGTTGCGCGTCCAGGGGCGCAGTCCAGGGTTCCCCGAGCGCGGCGGCGGTGTCGGAGTGGTGAAGCCCTTGGTGTGATCCTCTTCCCTTGACGGGAAGCAAGATCAACCAAGGGCTCCGTAATCATCCGGGGTGCCCGATCGAGCCCCAGGACTATGAAACTCAAGTCAGGAGAGGGCGCCGGTGTCGACAACGAAGCGGTAGCGGACGTCGGAGGCCAGGACGCGTTCGTAGGCGGTGTTGATGGCGTCGGGAGTGATGACCTCGATGTCCGCGGTGATGTCGTGGGCGGCGCAGAAGTAGAGCATTTCCTGCGTCTCGGCGATGCCGCCGAACAGGGAACCGGCGAGGGTTTTGCGGCCCATGACGAGGGAGAAAGCGGGCAGGGCGAGGGCCTCGGCGGGGATGCCGACGTTGACCAGGGTGCCGCCGGGGGCCAGCAGCGACAGCAGGGCGGCGAGATCGGGGGGCGCACTGAGGGTGCTGATCATGAGGTCGAACTGACCGGCGAGGTTGGCGAACGTGTCGGGGTCGCTGGTGGCGTGGTAGTGGGCAGCGCCGAGGCGCATGCCGTCCTCGAGCTTCTTCAGGGTCTGGGACAGCACGGTGACCTCGGCGCCCATCGCGACGGCGAGCTTGACGCCGACGTGCCCGAGGCCGCCCAGTCCGACCACAGCGACCTTCTTGCCGGGACCGGCGCCGTAGCGACGCAGCGGGGAGTACATGGTGATGCCGGCACACAGCAGCGGCGCGGCCCCGGCCGGGTCGAGGCCTTCGGGGATGCGGAGCACGAAGTCCTGGCCGACCACGATCTTCCCGGAGTAGCCGCCCTGGGTGACGGTGCCGTCGGCGTCGATGCCGCCGTAGGTGCCGACCATGCTCGCGCAGTCCTGCTCCTGGCCGGTCCGGCAGCTCGCGCACTCCCCGCAGGACCTGACCATGCAGCCGACCCCGACCCGGTCTCCGGGCGAGAACCGCGTCACCTCCGCTCCGACAGCGGCGACGGTCCCGATGATCTCGTGGCCGGGCACCAGCGGGTAAGGCTGCGGCCCCCACTCCCCGCGCACGATGTGGATGTCGGTGTGGCAGATCCCGCAGTACGCCACGTCGATCAGCACGTCCTGCGGCCCGGCCTCGCGCCGGGTGATCGTCTCCGCCCCGAGGGGGGCGCCCTCGGCCGATGCGGCAAACGCGTCAGTGGTGAACAAGGCTCAACACTCTCCTCACGGGCTCTTACAACCAACGGCACCATCGAGTCAACCAGCCCCGCCCCCGCGCCCACGTATTCCAAATTGCCGAACGAGGTAGCGAAAACCGAGCTGTCCGGATCTACGGAATGACCTCCACGAAGACCGCAGTGGAGAAGTTGCCGGAGCGACCGATCGCCACGATGCTTTCAGCATGGCCACACAGGGGTCTACCTACTAACGCGAAGGGGGCGTTGTGCCCACGCGAGAAAAATGGGAAGTGCTGGTCAGGCGAAACGATATCGCCGCGAGCGAAATCCGGGTCCCGATCCTTGGTGAGCTGCAGCCTGGCGAGGTCCGGCTCGAGATCGAGAAGTTCGGCCTCACAGCCAACAACGTCAGTTACGCGAAGTTCGGCGACGGGAACATCATTCCGTTCTGGAACGCGTTCCCCGGTCCACCGGAGTTCGGCCGGGTGCCGCTCTGGGGTTTCGTGCGCGTCGCGGAGTCCCGCAACGCCGACATCCCGGTGGGCAGCCGCTACTTCGGCTATGTGCCGATGGCGAGCCACCACACCGTGCAAGCGGAAGCCACGCCACGGGGTTTCCTGGACAAGTCGCCGCAGCGCGGGTTCCTGCATCCCTGGTACCTGACCTTCCAGCACGCCGGCGAACCGGATGACCTGGACGACTTCCGCGCGCTCATGCGCCCCGTGTTCCCGGCTTCCTTCAACCTCGCCGGCCTGGTCGAACGGCAGGCCGCACTCGGCGCGAAGTCGCTGATCGTCACCAGCGCTTCCTGCAAGACGGCGATAGGCATGGTCGACGAGCTGCGGGAGCGACAGGTCGATATCGCGGCCACCGCCATCACGTCCTCGGGCAACAAGGAATTCGTCGAGAGCCTGGGAATCTACGACGAAGTGGTCGCTTACGACGCCATCGAATCGGCTACCGTGACGGCGCCGGCCGTCCTCGTCGACTTCACCGGCGCAGCCAAGTTGCTCCACGCGGTATACCAGGAATTCGCGCCGTCGCTGTCCTGCGGCGTGCTCATCGGCTTCAACCACCCGGATCCGGGCGACCAGGCGCCGGCCGGGCTGCCCGATCCGCAGCCGGAGCTCTTCTTCACGCCGATGGTCGAAGACCAGGCCATCGCCGAGGAGGGAGCGGACGCGTACTACTCCCGGTACCACGAGTCGGAAACCCGGTTCCTGCGGCGAATGGCATCCTGGCTTGGCATCCGGCACGGGCAGGGGCCTGCCGAGGTGGCCGACGCGTTCCGGTGCCTGCTCACCGGAGACCAGGCGCCGGATGTGGGCCGCGTCCTGACGCCATGACCAACCTCCATCACCTTTCTTGAATCAGAAGAAACCAGCGACGCCTGATGGGCGTCGCTGGTTTCTTTGTCAGGCTGCCGCCTGCGACAACAACAGAATATTCCGGCAACTTCCTGATTGCGCCGATTCGGAGCAGCATGCAAGACGTCAGCGGCACGGACAGTGCGGATGATAAATGGGATTCCTGCATACAACTGGAGCTCATGCACTATCCGAGTTCCATCATGCACGGAATCATGGGCTGACCTTTGTACCTTTCCGGTGTCGTCGGCAGTGTGGAGTAAGAAATGGATGAGTGCCCGTACGTTCTGGACCGGAGCGGCAGTGACCTCCACGGGGAGGCGAGGAACCTGCGCGCCCGCGGCCCGGTCACCCGTGTGGAACTGCACGGCGGATACACCGCCTGGTCCGTGACCGGTTATGAGATCGCGAAGCAGCTGCTCGTCGATCCCCGGATCGCGAAGAACACAAAGGACAACTGGCCCGAGTTCCGAGAAGGCAAGGTGCCGCAGGACTGGGAGCTCTACACCTGGGTCGGCATGGACAACATGCAGACCAGGGACGGGCAGGAACACGACCGTCTGCGCAAGCTCGTCGCGCAGGCGTTCACCGGCAGGCAGGTGGCGAAGTCCCGGCCGATCATCGAGGGCATCGTGAACCGCCTCCTCGACGATCTGGAGACGGTGCCCGCCGACGAGGTGGTGGACATCAAGGCCAGGTATTTCTACCCGCTGTCGACCATCCTGGTCTGTGACCTCCTGGGTATCCCGGAAGCGGACCAAGAGGCCATGCTGCACGGCGCCGTCGTGAACGCGAAGACGACGAATACCGCCGAAGAGTCCGAGGCCAACCTCCACCAGTGGCAATCCGCGATCGGCAGGCTGGTGGAGACCAAACGCCGCGAGCCGGGTGACGACCTCACCACGATCATCATGAAGGCGACGGAAGACGACGAGGCGCCACTCACCGACGACGAGGTCGTCGGCTCGGTGCACCTGCTTATCGGCGGTGGCACGGAAACCACGTCCAACGTCCTGTGCTACACGGTCGTCGACCTGCTCACGCACCCGGAACAGCTGGCCATGGTCCTCTCCGGCGCCGCCAGCTGGGAAGCCGCGTGGGAGGAGGAGGTCAGGAAAGACGGTGCCGTCGGCTCGATGCCCTTCCGCTGCGCGACCGAAGACATCGAGATCGGCGGGGTGACCATCGCCAAGGGCGACCTGGTGCTCATCAACTACTTGGCGGCGGGCCAGGATGTCGAGAAGTACGGAGAGACGGCCGCGGAGTTCGACATCACCCGTGCGGACAAGAGCAACCTCAGCTTCGGTTACGGGCGGCATCGCTGCCTCGGTCCGGCGCTGGCCACCATGGAGGCGATGGTCGCGCTGCCGGCGTTGTTCGAACGGTTCCCCGACCTCAAGCTGGCCGTGCCGGCCGCCGAGCTGAAGCCCGCGGCGACGTTCATCTTCAACGGGTACGCGGAAGTCCCGCTGTTGTTGAAAGGCTGAAGCGCCGAAGCGAGAACCCCGCCTCCTTCCCCGGCGGGGTTCTCGTCGTATCCAGTTCTCGCGTTGGGTTCCTACCGCGGCAACGCCGAATTCGGAGACTTCAGCGACGCGCGCAGCAACTCCCGGTATTCGTCGACCATCGCGATGATGGTGGACTCATCGAAATCAAGACTGTTGAACTTCACGAGACCCACCACGTCCCCGGCCGGATCCAGGTCGAAGTCCCACAGGTTGCCGTCCGGGATTTCCCCGGTGTCGACAGACGAGGTCACGCGCCGACGGAGCGCCGTACAGCAGATATCGCCGAAGCCCTCCGCTTCCGGTTCCGACGGGAACTGGGAGACCTGGAACGCGGTGACGACGCTGTTCACATTCATGGTCGGACCTCGCATCAGTTCCGGTTCGGACTGAGCGATGATCTCGTTGAACGGCAGCTCGTAGGAGTACGCCTCGAGCAACGCGGCACGGGTCCGGTGCACGAGGTCGGCGAAGGACCCACAGCCGGACAAGTCGGTCCGGATCGGCAGGAAGTTGAACAACGCTCCCACTGTGTGGTCGAAACCGGGCTCTGTGCGCCCGGCCGTGATGATCGGCGAGACGATGTCACGCACGCCTGTCCTGCGGTACAGGAACAGGTTGAAACAGGTATAGAGAACCATGAACGACGAGCTGTTCAGCGACTTGGCCAGCGACGTGGTGGCGTCGGCCAGCTCCCGGTCGAACAGGAACCGGTACACCGAATAGACCGGCGGGACATCCAGCCGCCGGGGCTGGTCGGTGGGGAGGGTGAGGATGTGCCCGCCCGCCAGCTTGGTCTGCCAGTACTCGCGCGCGATGCCGGCGGACTCGCTGTGGCCAGCCTGCTGCTGCCAGTCCGCGTACTCGCCGTACTGGCGCATCGCCGGCAGCCCGGGTGCGGGCAGCCCGCGACGTGTCGCGTAGCAGATGGTGAAGTCGCGCATGATCACGTGCATGGACCAGCCGTCACTGACCAGGTGACTGGCGACCAGCACGAGCACCGCATCGTCGTCGTCGAATCGTCCCAGTGTGGCTTGCAGCAACGGCATTTCCGTGGCAGCGAGCCTACCGGTCCGGTCGACCTCGTTGAGGAACTCGTGCGCCAGGCGCTCGCGGTCGGCCTGCCCCGCTGCCGACGGAAGGTCGACAACCGTGAGGTGCACCGGACTCGGCGGGTAGACGCGGGCATGGGGGGCATCGGTGTCCCTGATGATGGAAGTACGGAGCGCCTCATGCCGTGCGACGACATCGTTCAGCGCGAGCTGCACGATCGTCATGTCCAACTGCCCGTGAATGCGCCAGCCTGCCGTGACGATCATCCTCGGGCCGAATACGCCGACGTCATTGCCCCGGTCGAAGGCGTACAGGAATTCCTCGTTGGCCGAAAGCGGACGTCTGACTCTCTCGTCGCCAGTCCTCGGGATTTGCTCTTCGATGGTCATTGGCTGTCGTCCATTCCGGCGGTCGCCATGACGTCGTTCGCACCGCAGGACTCAGCCGCGATAGGACGGAAATTCATTTCTGAACTCGCTTTCTATGGCTCGCGAAGCGCGACCTATGCCAGTGCGGGCCGGTCAGGCCGCGCTCGACCCGGGTACTTGGTGCGCTTCAACGCTGTCGTACAGGTGCTTGATGTTCGAGCTGCCGAACGATGTCGCACCCTCCCGCTCGATGATCTCCAGGAACAGCGTGCCCCGCGGGTGAACGGACTTGGCGAAGATCTGATAGAGCTGGCCGTCGTGATCCTCGTCCACCAGGATGTTCAGGTCCCGCAGCTCATCGGCGGAATACTTCTCCGGCCGCACCCGGTTGGCGAGCGCGGTGTAATAGGCGTCCGGAGTCGTCAGCAGCCCGATGCCATCGTCGGCGAGCCGCCGCACCGTGGTGAGGATGTCCGTGGTGCTGAAGGCCATGTGCTGCACGCCAGGGCCGTCGTTCTCTTTGAGAAACCTGTCGACCTGGCCGACCGCCATGCTGGTGTCCGACTGGACGAGCGTGAACGTGACCGCACGCGACTTGCTCTGGATGACCTTGATGAACATCGCCTGGTCGCCGGTGACGATCCGCTCGGTGAGGACGAGGTCGAAATCCAACGCCCGCTGGTAGTACTCGACGGTCTCGTCGAGCCGGCCCGGCTCGACGGGAACCGCGAAATGGTCCACCCTGCGCAGCCCGCCCCCCTTGGCGGAACCATGGCCGGGCACCGCGACGAGGTCGCGCACGTCGGCTACCGCCGAGTCGTCCGGTCGTTGGACGAAGGTGTGCGTCACGTCGCCGAAACCGGCGATCGTCGCGGTGGTCACCGCGCCCTTGGTGACCGGCGCCATGACCGGCCGCACGCCGCGCCGCACGGCCTCGGCGAACGCCGCGGCGGCGTCCGGCACCCGGATGCCGATATCGCCGATACCGTCCCCGTGCCGTTCCACATAGGCGTGCGCGGGATGATCCCCGTTCGATTCGGTGAGCAACAGGTCGATCTCGCCTTGCCCGACGTTGACCGTCCGCGTCGTTCCGTCCGCCGGGGCCGACTTCGCGCGCACCGCGAAACCGTAACCGTCGACGAGCCAGGCGAGGTTCCTTTCGATATCGTCCACGTACAGCTCGACATAGTCGATGGCCATATCCCGGAGTACGTTCTGCACGGTCTCCAACCTCCCATGGGCTTGCGTTCGGTGCCTGGCGTCTCGCGTCGGCCAGTGTCACTCACCCCTGAGAATCGCAAAGCCGGGCCGGCATTGTCCTCTCTAATGTTGCCCGCGTCGGCGGGCTGACAACGCAGGACCGGAGAAGCCGCAGGCATATCCCCGAACGCATACTGGCCACAAGGTGATCAGCCGCGGGAGGCGAAACGGTTTGTCGACTCAATTGAACGTGGAAGCGCTGCACGGTTCGCTCGCCGATCCGGCCATCTCGTCGATGAATCTGCTCAACGAACTGATCGACGAATATCCCGCGGCCATTTCCATGGCGGCGGGCCGTCCGTACGAAGAGTTCTTCGATGTCCGCCTCATCCACGACTATCTCGACGCCTACTGCGAGCATCTCCGGCACGGTCGAAAGCTGGCTGAAACCGCGGTCACCCGCACACTTTTCCAATACGGGGCAACGAAGGGCGTCATCGCCGAGCTCATCGCCCGCAACCTCGCCGAAGACGAGGGCATCGACGCCGCCCCTGAATCCGTGGTCGTCACCGTCGGCTGTCAGGAGGCCATGTTCCTGGTGCTCCGGGCGCTGCGGGCGGACGACCGGGACGTGCTGCTCGCTCCCGCCCCCACCTACGTCGGGCTGACCGGGGCGGCGCTGCTCACCGATATCCCCGTCTGGCCGGTCCGGTCGGACGAGAACGGGATCGACCTCGATGACTTGACACACCAGGTGAAACTGGCCCGCGAGGCGGGCAAGCGGGTCCGGGCTTGTTACGTGACACCCGATTTCGCCAATCCCACCGCTACCAGCATGGATCTGCCCTCCCGCCATCGTCTGCTCGATATCGCCCAGGATCACGGGATCCTGCTCCTGGAGGACAACGCCTACGGCCTCTTCGGCTCCGAACGACTCCCGTCGCTGAAATCCCTCGACCGATCCGAGTCGGTGGTCTACCTCGGCTCCTTCGCCAAAACCGGCATGCCCGGCGCCCGCGTCGGCTACGCCGTCGCCGACCAGCAGATGGCCGGTGGAGGACTGCTCGCCGACCAACTCTCGAAACTCAAAGGCATGCTCACCGTCAACACCTCCCCCATCGCCCAAGCCGTCATCGCCGGGAAACTCCTCCTCAACGACTTCAGCCTGACCAAGGCCAACACCCGAGAGATCGCCATCTACCAGCGCAATCTCCGCCTCACCTTGAGCGAACTCGACCGCAGGCTCGGCCCGCACACCGAAGTCACCTGGAACACCCCGACCGGCGGCTTCTTCGTCACCATCACGGTCCCGTTCGTCGTCGACGACGAACTACTGGAACACGCCGCCCGCGACCACGGCGTGCTCTTCACCCCCATGCACCACTTCTACGGCGGCAAAGGCGGCTTCCATCAACTCCGACTGTCCATCAGCCTGCTCACGCCGGAGCTGATCCAAGAAGGCGTCACCCGGCTCGCCGCCCTCATCATCGGACGCCTCCACTGATCCCGGGGCGGTCGCACAACCGTGGAGACGCGGTATCCGCCGCTCCGCTCGATGCTCGATCCACCGGGACACCGCCGGCGCCCGCCGGCGGGCCAAGCCTGTAGTGCTGGAGGGTGTGGAAATCATGGTCATCGTCATGGCTACCGATGCGGCGGCCGGAGATGTCGAGGCTGTCGTCGAACGGGTGGAGGCGGCGGGCGGCGACGCCTTCGTCAGCCGCGGCGTGAGCCGGGTCGTCATCGGGCTGGTCGGCGACGTCGACCGGTTCGACGCGCTCAACCTCGGCGGGATGCGGGGGGTGCAGAGCGTCAACCGCATCTCCGCCAAGTACAAGCTGGTGAGCCTCGAGCACCACCCGGAACGGTCCACGGTGCACGTCCGCGGCGTGCCCATCGGTCCGGACACGGTCACCCTGATCGCCGGGCCGTGCGCGGTGGAAACCCCCGAGCAGACCCTGGAAGCGGCGCGGATGGCCCAAGCCGCGGGCGCGACGTTGCTGCGCGGTGGCGCGTTCAAACCGCGCTCGTCGCCGTACGCTTTCCAGGGCCTCGGTGAGCTCGGTCTGCGGATCCTGGCCGACGTCCGCGCGGAGACCGGACTGCCGGTGGTCACCGAGGTGGTCGCGGCCCACGACGTCGAGATGGTCGCCGGGTACGCGGACATGCTGCAGATCGGCACCCGGAACATGCAGAACTTCGGGTTGCTGCAGGCGGTCGGCGAGGCGGGCAAGCCGGTGCTGCTCAAGCGCGGCATGAGCGCGACCATCGAGGAATGGCTGATGGCCGCCGAATACATCGCGCAACGCGGCAACCTCGACATCGTCCTGTGCGAGCGCGGTATCCGCACCTTCGAGACCGCCACCCGCAACACGCTCGACATCTCGGCGGTGCCGGTCGTCCAAGGACTTTCGCATCTGCCCGTCATGATCGACCCCTCGCATTCCGGAGGGCGGCGGGATCTCGTCCTTCCCCTTTCACGGGCGGCGATCGCCGTCGGCGCGGACGGCGTGCTCATCGACGTCCACCCGCATCCCGAGCAGGCGAAATGCGACGGCCCGCAAGCACTCGTGGCCGAGGATCTGCGTCGGTTGGCGAAGGAGATCGACGCGCTGACCGGAGTGGTCGGGCGACGACCGTCGAACTGGTGGAATCGGCGTCTCCTCGCCGGCTGAACCCCGAGTCCATGAAGGACTCCTTGAGGGACCCTGGGTCTCTCAAGGAGTCCTTCACGGACTTCCGCCTGACTCAAGCTCGGCCGACGGGTACCCGGTTCGCGGCCGCCTGGACGGTCAGTTCGACGAGCCTGGCGCCGACGTCGACGACGGGCAGGTCGCAGGCGGCGGTCACGAAGGGCAGTACGGCCGTGAAATGCGTACACGCCAGGACGACGGCGTCGAGGCCGAGGCGCTCGGCGAGACGCAAGGTGGTCGGCAGATGCGAGCCGTCGAACGCCGCCGCCGGGTCACCGGCCTCGATCCCGCGGACCAAGGCGGGATCCGACACCCCGAGCATCCGGTGGCCGGGGGCGACCTGCCCGGCGGTCCGCTCGACGCCGACGACGGCGTGCGCGTTCCCGGTGACCACCAATGACGAGCGCAGCTCCGGGAACAGTTCCCGGTAGACGGTGACGGGTGAGACCACCGGCAGCGCCGAGCTGTCGTGGTCCACCACGGCGGACAGCGAATTGCAGAACAGCATCGCCAGCTCGGTTCCCCGTGCGTGCAGCTCGTCGAGACGGGCGTGGAACGCCGCCGACAGCACACCGGGCGCCCGGTACTGCAAGGAATCCTGCTCGTCCGGTGAACCGGCCATGGCGTACGGGACCGTCCTCAGTCCCTTGGCCCGCAACAACTCGGCGCCCAGGCCGGAGTCATAGGGCGTGCCGGCGATGACCGCCACCGCGGGCGTCGCATCGTCCATCGTCATCGAGTCTCCGTCCCCGCAGGTGTCCTCTCCGTCGATGGTTCCAGCCGGGACGGGCCGCTGACTTCCTCCGGCGTGCCGTCAGCGGAGCGCGATCACCTTGCCGGGGTTGAAGATCCCGTCCGGGTCGAATGCCAGCTTCACCGCCCGGTGGATCCTCATGCCGACGGGGCCGATCTCACGCGCGAGCCAGTCTCGTTTGAGCAGGCCGACGCCGTGCTCACCGGTGCAGGTTCCGCCCAGCGAAAGGCCCAGCCGCATGATTTCGTCGAACACCAGCCGCCCACTGTCCATACTGGACTGATCTGCCCGGTCGACCACGATGACCGGGTGCAGGTTCCCGTCGCCGGCGTGTCCGACCACGCCCACCAGTACACCGTGCCGTGCCGATATCTCCTCGACGCCGGCGACGAGGTCGGCGACCCGCGTCCTCGGCACGGCGACATCGTCCACGACGAGACCGCCGCGGCCACTGGGAAAAGCTTGTACCGCGAGGTGTTCCATCGCCGGGTGAGCCAGCCGGCGAGCGCTGGTCAACGCCTGGGCCTCGAGCGCGTCCTCGGCGACGTACAGCTCGCTCGCGCCCGCCGACCGGCAGCAGTCGGCGATCGCGGCGAGGTCGGTCGCGGCGTGGGTGTCCGTGGCGATCAGCAACATGGCCGCGGCCTCGGTGTCCAGACCCTGCGGCCGATACGCCTCGATCGCCCGCAGATGCGTGCGATCGAGCAGCTCGAGCATGCTGGGCACGTGGCCGGCGGCGATGACCGACGAAACCGCTCGCCCGGCCGCCGCCACCGTCGGGTACACCGCCACCATGGTGCGGGCCGCCTCCGGCGCGGGCCGGAGCCGGACGGTGATCTCGGTGATGATCCCGAGCGTGCCCTCTGACCCGACGAAGAGACCGGTCAGGTCGTATCCGGCGACCCCCTTCACGGTCCGGCGGCCGCAGCGCAGGATCTCGCCGTCGGCGAGCACGACTTCCAAGCCGAGCACGTACTCGCCGGTGACACCGTATTTGACGCAGCACATGCCACCCGCGTCGGTCGACACGTTGCCGCCGATCGTCGAGGACTCGAAGGAGCCGGGGTCCGGCAGGTAGGCGAGCCCCTCCTTGGCGGCGGCCCGGCACAGCTCGGCGTTGACCACGCCCGGTTGCACGACCGCGATCTGTTCGTCCGGGTCGATCTCGATGATCCGGTTCAACCCGGTCAGCGACACGACGAGGGCGCCGTCGACCGCGTTGGCCCCGCCGGTCAGCCCGGTGCGCGCGCCCTGCGGGACGACCGGCAACCGGTGTGCGGCGGCCACCCGCACGGTGGCGGCGACCTCCGCGGTACTCCGCGGACGCACCACGGCGAGCGGCGTACCCGCGTCACACAGGTCGGCCTCGTCCCGGCAGTGGGCGGCCAGCACGTCAGGATCGGTGAGCACCCGGCCGGCGGGCAGGACCGCCAGCAGATCGTCGATCGGAAGTCCCATGGGAGCCAACGTAACCCGCCCGTCCGGTATGACTCCAGCCCACCGGCGCGAACACCGCATTCGCGCGGAGGTCGTGTCTCGGGCGAGACGGCGGACTGGGTGACGCGACACCGCGAGTCACGGTCGCGCTCTGTGAAAGACATGTCGTTTGATCAGCTCACGGCCAGGGAATCGGGCCGGGTCAATCACGGCCGGAGGGCCGGCCGTGATTGAGCAGCGTTTCAGCGCAGCGTCGCTTCGATGAACGAAAACGGTGTCGGGCTCGGCACGATGCGGTCCAGGACGAAGCCGGCCGAGTCCAGGAGTGCCCGGTACTCCTCGGCAGTGCGCTCGCGCCCGCTCACCAGCACCAGCATGGTGAGGTCGATCCCCTTGGCCGGATGTGGTGCGTCTCCTGGCGGGATCACCGCCTCGACGAGAACGACTCTGGCACCGGGCTTGGCCGCCGCCGCGATGGTGTGCAGGATCCGCCGACAGGACTGGTCGTCCCAGTCGTGGAGGATGTAGGCGAGGACGTAGACGTCCGCAGCCGGAACGGACTCGAAAAAATCGCCACCGACGGTGTGGGCGTGGTCGGCCATACCGTGGTCGGCCAGCGTTTTCTGGGCCGCCGCTATGACTTCCGGGCGGTCGAACACGATGCCACGGCGGTCCGGGGCGTCGGCAAGCAACTGTACGAGCATCGAGCCGTCAGCTCCGCCGATGTCGGCGACGACGGCGCCGTCCGGTAGCCGGTAACCCTCGAACATGCCGGCACGCTGGCTGTTGGTGAAGTTCGCAAAGGCGCGGTTCTGCACCTCCACCCGCTCGGGGGCGGCGGAGATCCAGTCGAAGAACGGCTGCCCGTAATAGCGGGTGGCCGCGGTCTCTCCGGTCAGCGCCGTGTGTAGCAGGTCACCGAACGGCGCATAGTGCGTCTCCATGAAATAGAGCGCGCCGTACCGGACCGAGCCGGGGTGCTCGTCAGCGAGAGTCATTCCCAGCTCCGTGACCTCGATTTGGTCGCCGTCGGTGCGGAAGACGCCAATGCTGGCGAGGAAACGGATGATCCGTCCGAGCGCGTCGACGTCGGCGTTCGTCTCGGCGGCGAGCTGGTCGATCGTCCGTGGGCCGTTGCGGAGGATCGTGGCGATGTCGAGCTTGGCTACCACATACAGCGCCTGCGATACCTCGAATCCAGTCAGCAGCTGGATCATCTGGATCTGCGGGGGGATCTCCAACGGCGGCGTTGGAGCATCTTCGGTCGTGCTCATAGAATAGTTTCCCTATCACTCATTGTTTCGGACAAGGACTCACTTAAGCCCGGAACGACGAACTCAGCGAAGGGTGGCGCGGCCGATCTCGCCGATTTCGGTGAACGAGGCGAGGTCGGGTACCTGCCAGCCGTCCAGGTCGTACTCGGCAAGGCAGCGGTCGACGAGCGCGCGGTAACCATCCAGTTGCCCGTCGCCGAGTTGACCGCGCAGCAACTCGGTCCTGGTGTTCTCGTGGTTTCCGGAATAGTTGCGTTCGTAGAGTTCGTGCCTACTGCCGAACTCCGAGCCGACCGTGTCCCAGAGCAGCTTCATCACCTTCACCCGGTCGACCGCCTCGACGCCGTGCGAGCCGCGCAGGTACTTGTCCAGGTACGGCCGGATGTCGTCGTTGTGGAAGTCCTGCGCGCTGGAGTTCAGGTAGATCAGCCCGCTCGCGACGTCCTGCAACACGATCTCCCGGATCCTGGCGTAGCCGACCTGGGAGAACCACCGGTACGCCATGGCGTAGTTCGGATTGGGCAGTACCGCGCCATTTCGCCATGGCACCGGGTTTCGCGCTGCGGCGTCGGACAGCCCCCAGAACAGGTTCCGCCAGGCGAGCACTTCGCCCAGCCTGGTCTGCACGCCGCGGAACTCGCCGGCCCCGGTGATGTCCAGCGCCTTGGCCAGTAGCCCGGCGATGAACTCCACCTTGACCGCGAGCCGCGTGCAGCCGTGGAACATGGCGCGTTCGTTGAACCCGGAATGCCCGGTGAACATGCCGACCTTGGCGACATCGCCGTAGATGAACACGTTCTCCCACGGGATGAGCACCTTGTCCATCACCAGGATGGTGTCGTTTTCATCCAGCCTGGACGACAGCGGGTAGTCGAACGGGCTGCCGGTCAGCGCCGCCGCGGCGGAATATGACTGGCGACAGATCAGTTTTATGCCGGCCGCGTCCATCGGCACAGTGGCCACGATGGCGAACTTGCGGTCCTTGATCGGCAGCCCGGTATGGGCGATGAAGTTGTAGTGCGTCAGCGCGGAGTTGGTGGCCACCACCTTCGCCCCGCTCACGATCAGGCCGCTGTCGGTCTCGCGCTCGACGTGAATGAACACATCGGCGACCTGGTCCGGTGGCAGATGCCGGTCCACCGGCGGATGCACAAAGGCATGGTTCCAGTACAGGACCTTCTCCTGCGACTCCCGGTACCAGCGCCGCGCGTTGTCGGCGAACGGGTTGTAGAAGTCGGCGTTCGCGCCGAGCGTGCCGAGGAACGACGCCTTGTAGTCCGGGCTGCGTCCCATCCAGCCGTAGCTCAGCCTGGACCACGCCGCGATGGCCTGCTGGTCGGCGACCAGGTCGGCGGCGTTGTGCGGCGTGGTGAAAAAGCGGTGCGTGTAGCCATTTCCGCCGGCGTCGGTGGCGGTGGTGAGCACGTCCCGGTGCTCCGGGTCGTGCAGCGCGTCGTAGAGCCGCGCGGTCATCCGCGCCGTGTTGCGGAACGCCGGATGCTCGGTCACATCCTTGACCCGCTCGCCGTACAGATAGATCTCCCGGTCGTCGCGCAGGCTCTCGAGGTACTCGGCTCCGGTCAGCGGCTTGGTCTGCTCAGTCATCGGGGCACCGCGGCGATGAACTCGGCGACCTGCGTCGGACGGATATCCACCCAATGCTCGCGCACATAGGCCAGGCACTCCGTCCGGGGCCCTGGCCCGTGCACGACGGTCCAGCCATCCGGTACGGCGACGTCGGCGGGCCACAGCGAGTGCTGGTTCTGCTGGTTGCGCAGCACGGCGTATTCGGCGTCCGGTACTTCGAACGGGTTGGCCATCTGTCTCTCCTTCGTCAGGCCGCCGAGGACTGCTTGGCTTCGATATGTGCGGTCAGTTCGGCTACGGTCGGGAAGTCGAACAGCACGTTGATCAACACCTCGACGCCGACCTCGCCCTTGATCCGGTTGAGCAGTCGCATCGCCTGCAGCGACTGGCCGCCGAGATCAAAGAAACTGTCATCGATCCCGACCTCGGGTACGTCGAGCACGGAGCTGAAGATCTCGCAAAGTCTCTGCTGCAGCGACGTTTCCGGCGCGCGGTAGGTGGGAACCTCGGCGAAGTCCGGTTCCGGCATCGCCGCGCGGTCCACCTTGCCGTTGGCGGTCAGCGGCAGGGAGTCCAGTTCGACGAACACGGCGGGGACCATGTAATCGGGCAGCTTTGTCCTGGCGTAAGCACGCAACGCCGCAAGGTCCAGTTCGCCGGCCTCCGGCACGACGTAGCCGACCAGTTGCTTCTCCCCGTGTTCGAGTTCGCGCGCCAGGACGACGAACTGGGCCAGCCCCGGATAGCCGGCCAGCGCCGACTCCACCTCGGCCAGTTCGACGAGGAAGCCGAGGATCTTCACCTGGCTGTCTTCCCGGCCGACGAACTCGATCAGACCTTCGGTGGTCCGGCGGGCCAGGTCGCCGGTCCGGTACATGCGAGCTCCCGGCAGACCGAACGGGTCGGCGACGAACCGCTCGGCGGTCAGGTCGGTCTGGCCGAGGTAACCGCGTGCGACGCCCTCGCCCGCGAGGTAGATTTCGCCGACGACGTCTGCGGGTACCTGCGCGAGGTGGGCGTCCAGGATGTGGATCGTGATCTCGGTCAGCGCGTCGCCGATCGGCACGACCGCGCCGAGTTCCGTGCCGCGCGTCAGGAGGTGGCGCGTGGAGAGCACCGTCCCCTCGGTCGCGCCATATGTCGCGCGGACCACGACGTCGGGGCAGACGTCGAGCACCCGGCGAACCGCCACTGGCGAGATCACGTCACCGCCGGTGAGGATCTCGCGCAGCCCGATCAACGTTTCCGGCGCTTCCTCGGCGATCACTCGGAACAAGCCCGCGGTCAGATGGAGTCCGGTGATTTGGTGCGTCGTGATCAGTTGTCGCAGTGTCGTGGGCTCCAGCCGCCCTGGTGGCGCGATGACCACTTGGCCGCCGTGCAGCAGCGGCATCCAGATCTCGAAGATGGAGATGTCGAAGGCGTACGGTGCCAGCAGCAACAACCGCGCGTACCGCTCGACCGACCATTTCGGATCAGACAAGAGCCGCACAACGTCCCGCTGGGTCACCGCGACGCCCTTGGGCTGGCCAGTGGAACCCGACGTGTGGATCACGTAGGCCAGCTGGTCGGGATGGATCGGCACTTCGGGGTCGGCGGCTGGTTCGTCGGCGAGGGCCGGATCGCCCACCGCGACGACCGGCACACCGGTCGGCACGCCTGCCGCGCGCGTCGCGTCGTCCACCAGCAGCACCGTGGCGCCGGCATGGTCCACCACCCACTGCCGCCGGTCGGCCGGATACGCCTCGTGGATCGGCAGATAGGTCGCGCCCGCCTTGAGGATCGCGAGGAATGCCACCACCAGGCCGATCGACCGTTCCACCAGCACCGCCACCCGGTCCTCATGGCCGACCCCGAGTCCGATGAGGTGGTGCGCGAGCTGGTTGGCCCGGTGGTCCAGTTCCCGATAGGTCAGCGCGGTCCCGCTCGCGGCCTCGGATACGGCAGCCGCCTCCGGTGTCCGCGCGACCTGCTCAGCGAACCGGGTGGGGATCGAAAACGCTGTCATGCCTTCCTCCTGTCAACCTGCGTCGGCTGGTTCGGCGATCCGCGTTCGGTCCGGCAATCAAGCCGAGTCCTGGTTCCACCGCATCGCGAAGGCGGCGTAGAGGTTCGTGAAAGTCGAACTGCCGAACGTGGTCGTGCCCGTCCGCTCGATCATCTCCAGGAAGATTGTGTTCCTCGGCTGAACGGGCCGACCCTCGCTGCTTCTCTTGCCTACGATGCGGTAGGTGCCGACTTCGGCGCATCTTGTCAGTTGCGGAAAGGACGGCGCGGGCAGCACCAGGACGGGTCCATGCGCAGCACGCACCAAGATGCCGGCGAGGGGGTGGGCGGGCATGATGAAGCGCAGCCTGGGGTAAGAGCGTTCAACAGTCTCGATTTCGATGACCGAGCATTGTCGCGATGGTTGACGAATACCGGGAGTTGCTGCGCGCGTCGCTGAAATCTCCGGACTCGGCATTACCGTGTCGACTACTGGCCAGGCCGCAGAGGAGTTCGCCGACCTATGGCAGCTCGTCGCCTACCCACATCGCGCAACCGGGAAGACGCGGGCGCCAAGGGGCGCGCTGTGATTGCTGTAACCAAACCTATCGCCAGATGGAGAATTCCGTGAGAGAACTGAACTGGACACTGGCCGAGGTCGCTGAGTTGTACGACGGCGCGAGCCAATTGGCGGAAAAGTACTTCTACGGCTACGAACGCCTGGGTTACTGGTACGACGACAGCGACGACGCTTCGCTGGAGGAGGGTGCCAAGCGCCTCACCCGCAAGGTCGTGGACACTCTCGGCTTGCGTGGTGGCGAGAACCTGCTGGACGCCGGTTGTGGCCTCGGCGCCGCGGCGATTCACATCGTCGGCGAGTACGGCGCCCAGGTCACCGGTGTCACGATCAGCCCCGTCGAGGCGGAAAAGGCCCAAACCCGGGCAAGTGAGCTCGGCGTGTCCGACCAGGCCCGATTCGAGGTCGCCGACTACCACGCGCTGCCCTTCCCCGAGAATCATTTCGACGCCGCGGTCGCGATCGAGTCGCTCTTCCACGCCTTCGACCTGGAGAAAGCACTGCTGGAACTCCATCGGGTGCTCCGGCCCGGTGGTTGCGTCGCTGTCGCCGAGATGGCGAAGACGTCGGACGCCTCACAGGCGAAGAAGGCATTCCCCCAGGCCCGCGAGCCCATGACAACGGAGAGTTGGATCAAGGAGTTCGAGTCTGCGGGATTCGTGGTGGAGGAACGGATCCAGAGTCGCCGCGCGTACGCCAACACTGGCAAGCGCCACATCGACCACTACGACAAGGTGAGTCATCTCCTCGTCGAAGAGTACGGCGAGGAGATGACCGTGGCCATCAGGCAGGGAATGCAGGAGGCATTCCAGTTGGGTCCGGATCACCTCACCTACATGATCCTCTGTGCCAGGAAGCAGTAGTAGCACCAGGCGAGTACGGTGGACGCGGTAAACGCAGGATCGAATAATGGCTGGGTGACGTTCGGTCACCCAGCCATTCCTGTTTCAGTGGAATACGTTGCCTCTGTTGCCGATTGTGTCCGGAACAGAACGACCTCGCGCGGGCGGGACCCCCGCGCTGCACGGGGGAGTTGGCCGCGACGTTCGACTCGGGCGCGCTCTCCGCGGCGGCATGAGGGCGCTGGTGCGCGGCTCACGTCCGCGGCCGGCGAGATCACCTTCCCGGTGGAGTGCCCGGAACGTCGCATTTTCGAAGATGGCAGATCTGCCGCCGTGGTCGAAGATGTGAGCGTGGACCACTGGCCCCTCCGTCGGCGGTCACATGGCTTCAGAATTCATGGATCCGGGAGGCATTGTGAACGACTCTGTGATCGACACCGCCGGTAAACGTCGGACGCCAACGTGGCTGTCGGGAGCATGAGGGTGAGGCCATGGCCGAGCGAGTGAACGGGTGGCCGATCGTGTCGCCACGACAACCACACGATAGCGCGTCGCCGCAGGTGCGCGCCTACGACGGGACATAGATTGTGACCACTGTAAACACGAGGTCCGGAGCCGGGCGGCGGGAATGGATTGGGCTGGCCGTGCTCTGCTTGCCCACGTTTCTCGTCGCGATGGATTTCTCCGTGCTGTATCTGGGCGTTCCGCACCTGACCGCCGACCTCGCGCCGAGCGGCATCCAGCAGCTGTGGATCGTGGACATCTACGGCTTCTTGATCGCAGGCTTCCTGGTCACCATGGGCACCATCGGTGACCGGATCGGCCGAAAACGTTTGCTGCTCATCGGCGCCGTGGTGTTCGGTGTCGCGTCAGTGGCGGCGGCGTTTTCCACCAGCCCGGAGATGCTCATCGCCTGTCGTGCACTGCTCGGCGTGGCGGGTGCCGCGGTGATGCCGTCGGTGCTGGGCCTGGTCATGGGTATGTTCAGCGACCAGAAGCAACTCAGCCGCGCGCTCTCCGTCTATCTGGCCTGCTTCATGGGCGGGGCGACGCTCGGGCCGCTCGTCGGTGGCGTGCTGCTCGAGTATTTCTGGTGGGGTTCGGTATTCCTGGTGGCCGTGCCGGGGATCGTGCTGCTGCTGGCGTTCGGTCCCTCCCTGCTCCCCGAGGCCAAGGCGCCGGAGGTCGGCAAGCTCGACCCGGTCAGCGTCTTGCTGTCCCTCGCGGCGATTCTGCCGTTCGTCTACGGACTCAAAGAACTGGTCCGTAACGGCTGGGAGTGGTTCCCCGCCCTGGTGCTGGTGTTCGGCATCGTGGTCGCGGCGGTGTTCGTCCAGCGGCAACGGCGCCTGACCAGCCCACTGCTGGATCTGCGTATGTTCAGCAACCGCACCTTCAGCTCCGCGCTGATCCTGTTCTTCGTCACCGCCTCGGTCGGCGCCGGCACCCTGCTGCTCGTCACGATCTACTTGCAGAACGTCACCGGCCTCACCCCGCTGGCGGCCGGCCTGCTCCTGCTGGTGCCCAACGTACTGATGATCGTCGGTAACCTGGTCACCCCCCAGCTGGCCAACCGCATCCGCCCGGCCTACCTGATCGCCGGCGGACTGGTGATCGCCGCCATCGGCTACATCATCTTCACCTTTGCCGGTACGTCCGGCGCCTCGACGATCTTCTTCGCCATGTGCGTCGTCATGCTCGGCACCGCACCACTTGCCGCGCTCTGCAACCACCTCGCCATGGGAGAGGTGCCCCCCGAGAAAGCCGGCTCTGGCGCCTCGATCGTCCAAACCACCACCGAATTCGCACTCGGCCTCGGCATCGCCACCCTCGCCACGGTCGGCATCACCGTCTACCGCAACAACGTCGAACCCGCCCTCGGCGCGCTGTCACCCGCCGATGCCGACGCCGCCCGCGAAAGCGTGGACCGCGCCGTCGTCGTCGCCGGCCAACTGCCCGCCGACCAGGCGGGCAACCTGCTCGCCACCGCCCGCGACGCCTTCACCTCGGGCGTCCACCTCGTCGGCATCATCAGCGCCATCATCTACGTTGGCCTCGCCGTACTCACCATCCGAGTCTTCAAACACGTCAAAGACCTCCAGGGCGACAACAGCACCCCCGAGGAAGCCAACGAGGACACCAACCAGACAGCCAAAGCCACTACAGTCACCGAAGTATAAGTTCGAAACTCACGGCAACGGCCCGCACGACAACGCGCGGGCCTTCGCCGTGCAAAAGGAGACTGTGCGGCGAACGGTGTTTCCGCCCCGCCGGGCTGGGTTCCGGCGGGCCGGGGCACTGTGCGTGATGACATCGGACCTTGTGCGTCCCACGCAAGAGTGAGTCCAATGTGCGGAACGGTACCCGGCAGGAGACGACATCAAAACCGCCTACACCGCTCCTAACCCCAACTCCGACGCCGCGTAAGTCGCACTGGACGAACTCGACGGGAAATGGGGCAAGAAGTACAGTGCGATGATTCGACTGTGGCGCAACGCCTGGGGTGAATTCATCCCCCTTCCTCGACTATGACGTCGAAATCCGGCGACCCCACCGGGGCAGGCCGCACCCGATGGACGATGCGCTGGAAACCCCGTGATCAACGCCTTCGGTGACCGCTGGCCTGCCGTCAAAATTTAATGAACAACAACGGCGGAAAACGCCGTTCGATTTGTGCTCCGTGTCGGTTGGGAGTAAAAGTTATGAATGCCTGAATTACTTACCACCAGCCACGCTCTCCCACAGGTCGTCGATCGTCAGACCTGGCAGGCGAAGATCGACGAACTCCTGGTCAAGGAGAAGGCGCATACCCGAGCCGGTGACGCACTCGCCGCGCAGCGACGCCGGCTGCCTATGGTCGAGGTCGATCCGGCCACGAAACTGATCGGTGCCGGTGGGCCGGTGTCGTTGATCGACATCTTCGACGGCCGGTCCCAGTTGATCGCCTACTTTCAGATGTGGCACACCGGCAGGCCCGCCGCGGAGCAGTGTGAGGGCTGTACCTTCTCCACCAGCCACATCACTGAGTTGTCTTATCTGCACTCGAGGGACGTGAGCTACGCGACCTTCTGTGAAGGACCGTATGAGGAGAGTTCGCGCTATCGCGATTTCATGGGCTGGACGGTTCCCTGGTATTCGGTGCCGCAGGACGCCGTGGACCGGCTGGTCGCAGGCCGGTCCTTCGGCATCCTGGTCAGTTACCTCCGATACGACGACCAGGTCTTCGAGGCCTACTGGACCACCAGCCGCGGCAATGAAGTGATGGCACCGTCGTACGGACTGCTGGACCTGACCGTCTACGGCAGGCAGGAGGTCTGGGAGGACTCGCCCGAGGGCTGGCCGCAGGGTTGGCCTGCCAGGGGCGGCCAGTTTCAGCTGGACGGACGCCCGATCGCCCAGTGGCCTCGGCTCAAGGCCGGACATGACGACGACCTCGGCACCTCGTCCGATGGTCCTCACCAACCGCATTGCCACTGAGCGAGCGTCCTCGCTCACCGCCGCCCAGGGCGGTCATCGACGCCTCGGCACCGGATCCGGTGCCGAGGCGTCGATGACCGATCGTCAGCAGAGGCCTCACGGCGCTCGTCGCCGGGTCCGCCGCGGGTGCGCTCGGGTCGTCTACCCCGGCTGTCCTGGGACGGCCGGCGACGGGCGGCGCGCGGTGCGGTACAGCCACCACTGCACCAGCATCACGTTGCCGACCCAGGGGACCCACCGAGCGGCCTCCTGGTAGTACGCGATGTCGAGCGGGATCTCGAACTTCTGTATCACCATCAGGCCGAGAGCGGCCCACAGGTTGTTCGCGGCGACCGCGAAGCTGTACAGCATGTACCGGCGGTGTTTGGCGAAGTCCTTGCGGCGGACGGCACGGTACGCGGCAGCGGTCGTGGCGAGCCAGAAGATCAACAGGCACAGCGCCCCGACCTTGCCGGGTTTTGGTGCCACCCAGACGATCACGAGCCCCAGGACCCCACTGACCAGTGTGCCGAGGAGGTAGATCCGGCCACTCACCCGGTGCACCTTCGGGTGGTGCTGCCGCAACCACGGCCACACCTGCAGGCACATCGTCAGCATCGCGGCCGTGGCACCGATCATGTGGATGATCAGCAAGGGGTAGTAGAGCGGAAAGTTTTCATGTGGCGGCAGCTGCCGCTGCTCAGCAGGAACCCCGACGACCCGCATGGACGTCGTGTAGATGTAGATCACCACGACGATGACCAGTGGAACCACCCACGGCCGTTGCCAGAACGGCTTGCCGGATTTTGCCTGAGCTCGCGCATGCTCAGACGACGTCCGAGCGCTGACTTTTTTCAGGTTCGACGTCACAACTGCTCCTCTCGGGTTGGACGTCGTTCGCAACGCCCAGTGCCGAGAGTGGCACTGACAGTGCACCAATCCATCTCGTTGTGTGCGGCCAACATCCCGCTCGGGGAAATTACCCGATAGGAGCAGTTCGTCACGCGGCCGCGGACGCGCTACGCGGCCGCGGCCCGCGCTCGCAGTTCACGCCGTTATCGTGAGCGCGTCGGGGGTCACGGGCGGGTAGGCGAAGGCCGCCGCGTTGTGGCGGTCGAGCAATCTCTGTGCTTCCTCGGTCGCCGCGCGGAATCGGCTGGTCGGCTCCGCTCCTCTGAGCAGCACGTCGTCCATCGCCACGGTGATGACGCCGTTGATGCCGTTGAGGTCGCCGAGCAGCGGACCGGCTGTCGCCGGTGTTCGGTTGGACGAGGCGACCTGCTCCGTCGCGACGCGGAAGCCGGGATACGGCTCGACCCGGTGATCGGCCACGACCTGTTCATACGCCGGTAGAGTCAACGGAAGTGAGCGGTCGTGCATTCGCGCTATCGCGTGCTGCGGGTTGAGCTGATGCTGGAGGAAGGCAAGCGCGCCGTCCTCTTTTTCCTTCGGCAGGCCGTCGGTCAGGAAGAACGACTGGCCACCGAAGGGCCCACCGGTGTACGGCTGTTCATTGAAACGCGGCAGGCGATCCGCCATAAGCTCGATACCGGCTTCGGCGGCTATAGTCGTCATGTCATGACCAACGGCCGACGACGTGACCACAAAGGCGACCTCCTGGCGCGCAAAAGCTTCCATGCCGCCGAAGTAGTCATTTCGCTCACCGGTGTAGTAGTAGTAGCCGCTCTCGTGCATGCTCTTCCACCACTGCACGTAGTTGAGTATTTCGGGAGAATCGAGGAAAACACGGGTTGACCGGCCGGACCGCCCGTTGTCCCTGTTGCTGAGCAATCCACCCTGCCCGACGATCTCCGTATGGAACAGCCAGCCATAGTTGGGCCAGCTGACACCGTGCGCCGGTCCGTCCGGCAGCTTGGCAATGGCGGCACACGCGGCCGTCAGTTCCTGCCACGTTGCCGGCATTCGTTCGACTCCGGCGCGCTCGAGTACGGCCTTGTTGGCGTACAAGATGTTGGCCGTCACCCACGTCGGCATGGAAACCAGTTCGCCACCCCTGCTCCAGTAGTCGCGCGCGGCGGGCACGAGGTCCTGGATGACTACCGGCTCTCCGAGGATTTTGGTGCGGTCTCCGACCGCGCGCTGGACCGGAACGAACAGCGAATCACCGTTGCGGGCGCGCGTGTCGAGTGCTACTTGGGTCGCGGTGTAGACGTACTCCACGACATCCGGCGGGTTTCCCCGTGCAACCGCGTCGGCAACCGCTTTCGGCATTTCGCGAAAATCGATCTTGCGGATCCGCACCAGATATTCTGGATGGGTTCGATTGAACGATTCGGCCGCATGTACTAGCGGGTCGCCCCAGCCGGGGACCTCGTATTCATCCGAATCGTCAATCTTCGGGCTGTCCCCGATCCACGCCTCGATAATGATCGGCCCGTCGGTTTCCGTCGAGTCTTGCACCGCATCCTCCGTGACTTATCCGACCTCTGGTGTCGACCTTGGCATTCGGCGCACGCGTGTGCGTCTTCTCGATTGCTGGGTGCTGCAGCATCGGCCGCTCGGCTCTGGATGCGCGACACATCGCACTCTATGAGATGTATCCGGCTTTCCTGGGTGGAATATTTATGTGCGCGCCTCAGCGGTGATTTACGTTCCCGAAAGGATGGTCAGGACATGACAGTCGCCATGGATACATCGGCGAGCGACTATCCGGTCCCACCGGAACCGAGCCTGACCGAGCAGGAGATTCTTGCCCGCGCCGAGCGTATCGCCGCGACCCTCGTCGAGAGGCAGCAGGAGACGGAGCGGCGCGGGTACTACGGGCTGGACACGCACAACGAGCTTCTCAACGCCGGCTTCTACCGACTTCTGGTGCCAAGGCGTTACGGCGGTTACGAGTTCGGTATCGACACGCACATGCGGGTGGTATCCGCGCTCGCTCGCGGCTGCCCGTCGACGGCGTGGATGTACACCTTCGGCGCGTCACACGCCCATCTGATCGGCACACTGTTCGGTGAAGAAACACAGAACGAGTTGTTCGCGGGCGGGGACTTCATTTGCCCGGGCGTCGTCGCGCCGGTCGGGTTCGCCGAGCAGGCCGAGGACGGCGGCTGGATCGTCGACGGCGTGTTCCGCTACGCCTCCGGCTCACCCTACGCCACCCACTTCGTCGGTCAGACCTTCATCGCGGGCGCGGAAGGTGAGCCACCCACGCAGCTGATGTTCGTCGTGCCGCGCGACAAGTGGGAGCGGCTGGACGACTGGGGGGCGCAGCTCGGCCTGAAGGGCAGCGGCTCACACAGCGTCAAGATCGAAAAAGCACACATCCCGGCGCACTACGCACTGGTCGGTACGCATATGGGCCTGACCTCCGTCGTCGGTGGAACGCCGGGGCTGGAGCTGCACGGCAACCGCTTGTACGGCGGCAGTGTGCTGGCCCCGCTGAATTTCCAGGTCGGCGCGCTGGCGGTCGGCATGGCCACCGGTGCGCTGGACGCCTACGGCGAGCTGATGCGGGAACGCAAGACGGCGTACCCGCCGTTCGGGTCGCGTGCTGAGGACCCGGACTACCAGCTCCGCTACGGCGAGGCCGCCGGGCGTATCGAGGCGGCGCGGGCGGCAATGCGCGACATGCTGCGGCAGTGGCACGAGACCGCCGAGAACGGTTCGGCCACCCGCGAGGTGGAGTTGCGTATGTCGATCATCAGCCGTGAAATCGTGCGGATGGCCTGGACCGCGGTGTCCGACATCCTGTTCCCGACCGCCGGGACGAGCGCGGTGCGGGCGGGCGAGCGCCTCGAGCGGATCTGGCGGGACATGTCGACCCTGCACACCCACGCCGGAGTGAACATCTACCTGGCCACCATGGCCACCCGTGAACTGGCCAGGCTGGCCCTCGACATACCGAGCTGATCCGTCAGGTGTCCGAAGCGCCCACGACCGCACTATTCGCTAGGAGAAATCGGTGATCCATAGTTTGGTGCTGGACGACGAGATCCAGCAGTATGTGCTGGACGTATCGCTCCGCGAGGACGATATCGCGCGTGAACTGCGGATGGCCACCATGCGGCTGTACCAGCACGGCATGCTGACCCCGCCGGAAGAGGCACAGTTGCTCGGCCTCCTCGTCAGGCTGATGTCCGCCACCACCGTTGTCGAGGTCGGGACGTTCACCGGGTACGGCACGCTGGCCATGGCCCGCGCGCTGCCCGCACACGGCCGCGTCATCACCTGCGACATCAGTGCGGAGTGGGCCGACATCGGCCGCCCGTTCTGGGAACGGGCCGGTGTCGCAGACCGCATCCAGGTCGAGATAGGTCCCGCGGTCGAGACACTGGACGCGCTGTTGGCCGACGGTGCCGCCGGCACCGTGGACTTCGCCTTCATCGACTGCAACAAGGAGAGCTACTCCAGCTACTTCGAACGATGCCTCGAATTGCTCCGGCCGGGCGGGTTGCTGGTGGTGGACAACGTGCTCTGGTCGGGCAAGGTGGCACGCCACGACATCAGCGACCCGGAGACGGACTCGCTGCGTGCGTTGAACTCCGCACTACGCAACGACAAACGGATCGAACTGAGCATGCTCCCCGTCTTCGACGGCGTGACGCTGGCGTACAAGCGCGCCAAGGACTGAACCGGACTGCCTGGCCCACGAATTCATGCCTGCCGGGTGGTCGCGGGTCGGACCTCACGTACACCATTCCAGCCGATTCCGTATCAGCCGCAATTGCACTGATTTGAGGCCAGTATGCATCCGTACCGGGTCGAAATCCCGCAGGCAGCCATCGATGATCTACGCGAGCGGTTGGCGAACACCCGCTGGCCGGAGGAGCTGCCCGACACGGGGTGGGACCGAGGCGTGCCGCTTGCCTACCTGAAGGAGCTCGCCGAATACTGGCGGACCACCTATGACTGGCGTTCGGTCGAAGCGGCGCTGAACAGCCACCCGCAGTTCGTCACCGAAATCGACGGCGCACCCATCTACTTCATGCACGTGCGCTCGCCGGAACCCGACGCCCGCCCGCTGCTGCTCACCCACGCCTGGCCCGGCTCCGTCGCCGAGTTCCTCGACCTGATCGGCCCGCTGTCCGACCCGCGCGCGCACGGCGGCGACCCGGCCGAAGCCTTCCACCTGGTGATCCCCGCGCTGCCCGGCTACGGTTTCTCCAGCCCGCTGCGCGAGACCGGCTGGGACGTGCCGCGCATCGCGCACGCATGGGCTGAGCTGATGCGCCGCCTCGGCTACCGCGACTACATCGCACAGGGCGGCGATGCCGGCGCGGTGATCTCCTTGGCACTGGGCACTTTGGACCCGGAGAACTGCGCCGGCGTGCATGTCAACATGCTGATGACCTTCCCGAGCGGCGATCCCGCCGAGGTGGCCTCGCTCGGCGAGGACGACCTGGGACGCCTCGCCTTACTCGGCAAGTTCGACCAGGAGCTGTCCGGCTACATGAAGCTCATGCAGACCCGGCCGCAGACGGTGAGTTACGCGCTCACCGACTCACCGGTCGGCCAGCTGGCCTGGATCGTCGAGAAGTTCAAGGAGTGGACCGACTCCGACAAGGTGCCTGAGGACGCGATCAGCCGTGACAAGATCCTCGACACGGTCTCGATCTACTGGCTGACCGCCACAGCCGGTACGTCCGCGAACTTCTACTACGAGGGCGCCGCCGCCCTGCGAGCCTTTGCCGCAGGCCAGAAACCGCCGCCGCCCGCCGTCCCGGTCGCGGTCGCCGTCTTCCCGCGCGACATCTTCCTGCCGGTCCGCAGCCTCGCCGAGCGCGACCTGCCGACGCTCGCGCGCTGGACGGAGTTCGACCGCGGTGGCCACTTCGCCGCGCTCGAGGAGCCAGATCTGCTCATCGGCGATATCCGCTCGTTCTCCCGCTCTCTCCAGCTCCGAAAGGCGAACTGATGGAAAACCGTTGCCCGGTCCTTGACACGACGGGACGTGATATCCACGGCGAGGCCGCCCACCTGCGGACTCTTGGCCCCGCGACCCAGGTCGAGCTGCCCGGTGGGGTGCTCGCCTGGTCGGTCACCCGCGCGGATGTGATCAAGAAGCTGCTCGCCGACCCGAGGGTCACCAAGAACGCGCGCAACTACTGGCCGAAGTTCATCAACGGCGAGATCCCGCCCGACTGGGAGATGATCAGCTGGATCGCGATGGACAACATGGTCACCGCCACGGGCAAGGACCAGGTCCGGCTGCGCCGTCTGGTCGGAAAGGCCTTCACCCCCAAGCGGACCGAGGCCATCCGCCCTCGGATCGAGGCGCTGACCGCCATGCTGCTCGACGCGCTCGCGGCCGGCGGTCCGGACGAGGTGGTCGACCTGCGCGAGCGGTTCGCCTACCCGCTGCCCGCCATGCTGGTCGCCGAGCTGATCGGGATGGACGAGCAGGCCCGCGCGGCCACCGCCAAGGTGATCGACATGATGGTGGACACCACCGTCACCCCCGAGCAGGCACAGGGCGTCCTCGCCGGCTGGCGCGGCGCCATGACCGAGTTGATCGCCACCAAACGCGCCAACCCCGCCGACGACATCACCAGCGACCTGATCGCCTCCCGTGACGAGGACGGTTCACGGCTGTCCGAACAGGAGCTCGCCGACACGATCTTCGCGATCCTCGGTGCGGGCTCGGAGACCACGATCAACTTCTTCGACAACGCGATCACCGCGTTGCTCACCCACCCGGACCAGCTGGCGCTCGTCAAGTCCGGGGAGGCGACCTGGAGCGACGTCATCGACGAGACCTTGCGCGTCGAGTCCCCGCTCGCTTCGCTCCCGTTGCGTTACGCGATGGAGGATCTCGACCTCGGCGAGGGCCTCACCATCCCCAAGGGCGACGCGATCCTGGTCAACTACGCCGCCATCGGCCGCGACCCGGCCCTGCATGGCGAGTCGGCCTGCGAATTCGACATCACCCGCGCCGACAAGGAGCACCTCTCCTTCGGCCACGGACCGCACTTCTGCCTCGGTGCCGGCATCGCCCGGCTGGTGGCCACCATCGGCCTGTCCGCTCTCTTCGACCGGTACCCCGACTTGGCGCTGGCGGTCGATCCCGCCGACCTCGAGCCCCTTTCGACGTTCATCATGAACGGCCACCGGGCCCTCCCCGTGCACCTGAAAGGCAAGGCGTAGCCGGCCCGCTCGCGTCGGAGAGGCACGGTTCTCCTGCCCTCTCCGACGCGCGAGCCGTTATCCGCGAACGCCGCTGACCCCGTTCGGCACGCCGGGGAGCGCGCCGGTGGCGGTCTTCGTGCCGGACGCGAGATCGATCGAGTGGATCTCCTTCTTGCCCGGATCGGTGACGTAGGTCGTCCCGCCGCGGACGAAGATCGCCGGCCGCGGCTGCTGCCACTCCAGCGGTTCCCGCCAGGATCCGGTCACCGCGATCTTCCGTACCAGCGCTTCGCCTTGCGGGTCGGCGTTGGCGCGCACGGTCGCCTCGTTCGACGTCGTCGGCGATCGCGTTCACCGCGGCGCGCACGCGGCCGGGTCGGTCCAGAAATGGGGGCCGGGTTTCCCGGCGGCGTCGTCGCTGGTGTAGCTGATCGGGTCGACCCGTTCGCCCACCGGCAGGGCGGGGACGCCGCTTTGCTCGGGCGCCCGCACCGTGTGCAGGATGCCCTCTTCGAGGCCGAGTCCGTTGTAGACGATCAGGCCGGAACGCTCGACTTCGGCCGCCTGCTGGGCGGAAATGCCGAAGGAGTGCGGATCGGCGTTCGGTTTCATGAGGACCGTCACCTGGGCCTGGCCGTCCACGATGGCGCGGGTGATGTCACCGAGGATGTTCGTGGTCACCACCACCGAGGCCCGGTTGTCGCCGACGGCGGAACACCCAGCAGCGTGACCAGCAGGGAAGGATGACGCGTCGGTTCATCGGCCGGTCTCCACGAAATAGCCGGCCTTGCCTTCGACGGTGAAGGTCCTGGCGCGGCGGAGATGGTCGTTGTAGTCCATTCCGTACACCTCTCCCGAAACCGGGTCGGCGTGCACAGCACAGGCAACGACAGCGGTGAGCAGTGCACGGCGAACAACCCTGCGAGGTCGCAGCGGACGGCACGGTAACGACGCACCAGGCGCCCGTTGCGGCACGAACCCGTTCGCAGTAGGTACCTAGTCCTGTCGGGGAAGCATCACGGTCGGGAGCCCGCCGGTGCTGTGGACACCAGCGCCGGGACTTCGTGATGGGGGTACGTCTTCGCTGTGGCGCTGCGTTCGAATACCAGTCGCCTGGTTGTCGTTGTCGCCCGTGTTTGTGCCCCCGGCAGGATTCGAACCTGCGACACCCGCTTTAGGAGAGCGGTGCTCTATCCCCTGAGCTACGAGGGCATGTACTGCCGGGCACAGCCTACCGGGTGACCGGCCCCGGCAGGGCACGAGGGCACCGTCACATCGGAAGGGCATGCGGCCGGCGAGGTGAACGCCGCGAAACCCCCGAACGGCGGTAGCGCTCAAACGAGCGCCCGGCGCAGGCCGGTGGGACCGGCCGAACCCCGCCAGTGGCCGCCTAGTGACACTCGACCTGCGGATCCGTCCCGGAGGACGCACACTCAACCCAGGCAAACAGGGTCTGAATCGAAAGCTAGATCGACACAGATGACCCGCACGGGTCACTCGTACGTGTCTGGTTTCGAAACCCTGAACAACAGTAGGTAATCTTCGTTAACGGGACGCGAGACGCCGCTCCCCCGGCTGCCGGAGGGCTTCGTTGATCAAGCTCATGTTCGCCGACGACGAGGAACTGGTCCGTTCGGGCCTGCGTGCCATGATGTCCGGCGCTGCCGACATCGAGATCGTGGGCGAGGCGAGCGACGGGAGATCAGCGGTCGAGGTCGCCCGGCGGTACCACCCTGACGTCGCCCTGCTCGACATCAAGATGAGGGCGCCTGACGACGGTATTCGCGCGCTCAGGGCCATCCTCGCGCTGCCGGATCCACCGACGGTGGCCATGTTGACCACGTTCGACATCGACGATTACGTCAGTCTCGCGCTCAGGCTCGGGGCGAACGGCTTCCTGCTCAAGGACATCGACCCGGCGGCGCTGCTCAGGGCCGTCCGGGACCTCGCCAGGGGTGGCGCGGTGCTGGACCCCGGGGTCGCGGCGCGCATGGTGCAGTCGCACCGGGACGAGCAGCGGGCCGCGCAGCCGGCGCGCAAGCTGCTCGCGTCGCTGTCCGAGCGGGAGCGTGAGGTCGTCGGGCTGATCGGCCAGGGGTTGTCCAATGCGGAGATCGGCGGACGCCTCCACCTGTCCGAGGCCACGGTCAAGGGCTACGTCTCGGCCGTCCTGTCCAAGATCGGCGCGGCGAACCGGGTGCAGGCCGCGCTGCTGGCCTACCGCGGTGGCCTGCTCGACCAGTAATGATCCTCACCGCGCTCGAGTTCCTCGGCTTGATCGCGTTCGCCGCTTCGGGGGCGCTCGCGGCGGTGCGGTCCAGGTTGGACGTCTTCGGAGTGGTCGTCGTCGGGCTCACCACGGCGCTCGGCGGCGGGATCATCCGTGACGTCCTCCTGGGGATCACGCCGCCCACGACCCTGCGGACCTGGCCTTATCTCGCGGTCTGCGGGGCGACGGCGTTGGTCGTGTTCGTGTTCCATCCGCAGATCGCGAAGCTGCGGCGCGGCGTGCTGCTCGCCGACGCGCTCGGGCTCGGGGTGTTCGCGACGGCGGGTACCACCATTGCGTTGAACGCGGGCGCCACTCCCTACGCGGCGTGCCTGATCGGGATGACGACGGGTATCGGTGGAGGTGCGGTGCGTGATCTCCTGCTCCGGGAAATCCCGCTCGTGCTGCGGAAGGAGATCTATGCGGTCGCGGCGCTCGCGGGGGCCGTGCTCGTCGTGATCGGTCACTCTCTGCGACTGCCGCCGGGGCCGGTGACGGTCGTAGCAGCTGCCGTCGTCGTGGGGGTTCGGATGCTCGCTTTGTGGCGCAGATGGAACGCACCCGTTGCAAAAGGGCCCGAGACCGGCTGAAACGTCTTGTGGACTGCTCGATTTCCTTTGTTTGTTCTGTGTGTGTTCTTAGGCGAGTCTCAGCACGCTGCGTAAGACTGTGGCCATGCGCATCCTCGTAGTGGACGACGACAGGGCCGTCCGTGAATCACTCAGGCGATCCCTTGAGTTCAACGGGTACCAGGTGGAACTGGCCGGGGACGGCGCGCAGGCCCTGGAAGCGATCATCGCCAACAGACCCGACGCGATGGTCCTCGACGTGATGATGCCGCGGCTCGACGGCCTGGAAGTCGCCCGACGCCTGCGAAGCACCGGTGACGACCTGCCGATCCTCGTGCTCACGGCGCGGGACACCGTGTCCGATCGAGTGTCCGGTCTCGACGCCGGCGCCGACGACTACCTCCCGAAGCCCTTCGCGCTCGAAGAGCTTCTCGCTCGCCTTCGCGCGCTTCTGCGCCGGGCGATCCCGGACCCGCAGGCCGGGCAGAACGCCGAGATCCTGGCGTTCGCGGACCTCACTTTGGACCCGGGGACGCGCGAGGTGCGCCGGGCGGGACGGGAGATCAGTCTCACGAGGACCGAATTCGCGCTTCTCGAGCTGTTCCTCTCCTACCCGAAGCACGTCCTGACCCGTAGCCGGATCCTGGAGGAAGTATGGGGATACGACTTCCCGACGTCGGGCAACGCGCTGGAGGTCTACGTCGGCTATTTGCGCCGAAAGACCGAGGCTGGGAGCGAACCGAGGCTGATCCACACGGTGCGGGGAGTGGGCTACGTGCTGAGGGAAACCCCGCCGTGACCGAGCCGGTCCGGGTCGTCGGCGAGTCCGAAAAGGATCCGCGCGGCGACCGCTGGAGCACGCGGCGCTTCTCGCTCCGCGGCCGGGTGACGCTGCTCGCCGCCGTCTCGGTGGCGGGCGCGGTGGCGTTGGTGTCGCTCGGCGCGTATCTCGTCGTGAAGGAGAACCTCTACCAGCAGGTGGACGACAACCTGCGTGCCCGCGCGCAGGCCGCGGTCGACTCGCCGCAGGTGCAGACCGAGCTGCAGCAGGTGCCCGGCGCCTTCCTCGCCAGCGCGGACCTGCAGATCGGCCAGCTGACGGTCGGGGAGAAGATCCGGCTGACCTATCCGCAGTCCGGAAGCCGCCCGCCGTACGGCGAGGACGAGATCGCGGTCGCCACCGGCGACAAGGCGTTCTCGCTGCGCACCGACCCGAAGACCGACAGCCGGGTCGTCGCCCTCCCGCAGGGGCCGGGGCAGGCGATGGTGCTCGCCCAGTCGCTCGGGCCGACCAAGCGCACCCTGAACGAGCTTTCGGTGGTCCTGTTCCTGATCGGCGGCGCCGGGATCCTGGTCGCCGCGGCCGCGGGAACGGCCGTCGCGAGAGCGGGCCTGCGGCCGGTCGACAGACTGACCTCGGCGGCGGAACGTGTCGCCACCACCGGTGACCTGCGGCCGATCCCGGTCAGCGGCGACGACGAACTCGCCCGCCTCACGCAGAGTTTCAACACGATGCTCGGCACGGTCGCCGAATCGCAGGAACGGCAACGGCAGCTCGTCGCGGACGCCGGCCACGAACTCCGGACGCCGCTGACGTCGCTCCGCACGAACCTCGAACTGCTCCTGTCCGCGAGCAGACCGGGTGCGCGCACGCTGTCCGACGAGGACCGCAGCGACATCGAGGCCGACATCCGCGGCCAGCTCGACGAGCTGACCCAGCTGATCGGCGACCTCGTCGAACTCGCGCGCCAGGACGAGCCGCGGATCGAGCACGAGCGGGTCGAGATGGTCGACGTCGTCGAGCGCGCGCTCGACAGGGCACGCCGCCGCGCGGGCGAGATCGAGTTCGACGTCTCGCTCCAGCCGTGGGTGCTGACCGGCGACACCAGCGCGCTGGAACGCGCGGTGCTGAACCTGCTGGACAACGCGGTGAAGTTCTCGCCCGAGGGCTCGACGGTCGGGGTCCGGCTGTACCCGGTCGGCGACGGCACCGCGGTGCTCGAAGTCGAGGACGCCGGGCCGGGGATCGCCGACGAGGACCTGCCGAAGGTCTTCGACCGCTTCTACCGCTCTTCCGAAGCGCGGACGCTGCCCGGTTCGGGGCTCGGCCTCGCCATCGTCCAGCACGCGGCGCAGCGGCACGGTGGCGGCGTCTACGCGGGACGCGCTCCCGGAGGCGGCGCGCTGATGACCCTGCGGCTCCCGGGAGCCCCTGCTTGATGAGTGACTACGACAAGGGCCTCGAACTGCTCCGGCTTCTCGGCGGCGTCGAGGATCCCGCCGTGCTGAACCTGTTCGACGCGGTCCAGGCGGCGGACTACGGCAGAGAAGCGGTCGCCTTCGTCTACGGCGGGGTCTACCAGCGGCCGGGGCTTTCGCTGGCACAGCGGCAATGGGTGACGGTCGCCGCGCTGGAGACCTTGGGCTACGCGCAGGCGCAGCTCGAGTTCCACAAGACCGCCGTGGCGAAGGTCGGCGGCGACCTGGAGCAAAACAACGACACGACCCGGCGGCTCAAGTCGATCGCGGAGCACACCGCGAACGGCGGAGTGGCACCCGAACTGGCCGAAGTTCTTCGGGAAGCGCGCGACGCGGGGGAGTTCGGGGCCGCCGTCGAGGCGATCCTGCATCTCGCCGTCTACGTGGGTTTCCCCGCCGCGCTCAACGCGCTCGGCGTCGCCCGTACTCTGACGGGTGATGAGCACCGAGAACGCGCCTGAGATGCCGCCCCGCCGTCTGCTGTGGACACTGCTGGTGGCCGCGGTGCTGCTGGCGGCCGACCAGCTGACCAAATGGTGGGCCGTCGACGCCCTCACCGGCCGCGCGCCGATCCCGGTGATCGGCGACTTCATCCGCTTCCGGCTGCTCTACAACCCGGGCGCGGCGTTCTCGCTGGGCTCCGGTTCCACCTGGATCTTCGCGATCCTGGCGGCGGTCGCGGTGGTCGCGCTGCTGTGGATCTCGCGCAAGGTCCGTTCGGCGGGCTGGGCGATCTCGCTCGGGCTGCTGCTCGGCGGCGCGACGACGCACCTGGGCGACAGGCTGTTCCGCGATCCCGGTTTCGCACGCGGTCACGTCGTCGACTTCATCGACTACAACGGCTGGTTCGTCGGGAACGTCGCCGACATCGCGTTGTTCTTCGGCGCGGTCTCCCTTTTCGTGCTCAGTTTCCGCGGCGTCCCGATCGAGGGCGTCAAAGAGACCGAGGCGGAGTAACGAGACAGAACTCGTTTCCCTCGGGGTCGGCGAGAACGACGACACCGTCTTCGGGGCTCGCGAGCACCTTCGCGCCCAGGGCGACGAGCCGTTCGACGTCGTCGTCCGCCAGGTCCAGGTGCATCCGGTTCTTGACCACCTTGGATTCCGGGACCAGGTTGAAGAACAGCCGCGGTCCCGCCGTGGTTTCGACGAGTACCGAAGGATCGTCTTCGGGGCCGGAGAGCCCCAGCGAACGAAGGCGCTCGAGCTCGTCTTCGTCATAGGGTGCGACTTCGTAGCCGTCGAGCGCGGCAGCCCAGAAACGGGCGAGCGAAGCCGGATGGTGGCAGTCGATGACGACGTCGCGAAGCCTGGCCATGGACACATGCTGGCAGGTGGATCCGCTCGTCGCGCCATGTTTGATCGTGTAGGATTTTGTGTAGTTAATCCAGGGGAGGCTTCGTGCTCGCGCGGCAACGACAGGCGGTGATCCTCGAGGAGGCGCGCCGGACCGGGGCGGTCCGGGTCAGCGACCTCGTGGCGAGGCTCGGCGTTTCCGATATGACGGTGCGCCGCGACCTCGACGTGCTCGCCGGGCGAGGACTGGTCGAGAAGGTCTACGGCGGCGCCACCTCCATCGTCGGCAAAAGCACCGACGAGCCCGGTTTCGAGGCCAAGTCCGTGCGTCAGCGCGCGCAGAAAGAGGCCATCGCCGCCGTCGCGGCCGGGCTGGTCCGGCCGGGCACCGCGATCGGCATCTCCGCGGGCACCACCACCTGGACGCTGGCGCGGGCCCTCGACGAGGTCCCCGGCCTGACGATCGTCACGAACTCCATCCAGGTCGCCGACGTGCTGCGCGGTGCGAACCAGCCGGATCGCACGGTGGTCCTCACCGGGGGCGTCCGCACCCCGTCGGACGCGCTGGTCGGGCCGGTCGCCGTGCAGAGCCTGCGTTCGCTGCACCTGGACGTCGTCTTCCTCGGCGTGCACGGGATGGCCGACGGTCCCGGTTTCACCACGCCGAACCTCACCGAATCCGAAACCGATCGCGCGCTGGTCGAAGCGGGCCGCAAGCTGGTCGTGCTGGCCGATCACACCAAGTGGGGCATCGTCGGCATCTCCACCATCGCCGGGCTCGAAGAGGCCGACGTCGTCGTCTCGGACGACGGCCTGACCGACAACGCAAGGGAAACGCTCACCGAGCAGGCGGGTGAGCTGATGATCGCCGAAACGGCGGAGACGGCTGAGGCTGAAGAAGCGTGAAGCGCACGGTAAGGCACCTGGCCGACGGCCGGGAGATCATCTATTTCGACTCGCCGGGCGCGCCCGAACGGACCGCCGAGGACACCCGTGACCTCCCTCAGGTCGCGGCGGCGTCGGAGATCCGGCGCGATCCGCTGACCGGGGAATGGGTGGCCATGGCCGCGCACCGGCAGACGCGGACGTACAAGCCGCCCGCCGACCTGTGCCCGCTGTGCCCCACCAAACCCGGGAAGCCCAGCGAGATCCCGGAGCCGGACTACGACGTCGCCGTCTTCGAGAACCGCTTCCCTTCCTTCGCGCGCAACGTCCTCGGCGACGCGTCCACAGTGGACGGCGCGGGGCTGGTGCCGGTCGCGCCGGGTGTCGGCCGGTGTGAGGTCGTCTGCTTCACCAGCGACCACGATGGCTCCTTCGCCGGGCTGACGGCGAAGCAGGTCCGCGCGGTCGTCGACGCCTGGGCCGACCGCACCGCCGAACTGTCCGCGATGGACGGTGTCGAGCAGGTCTTCCCGTTCGAGAACCGCGGTGAAGAGATCGGCGTGACGCTGCATCATCCGCACGGCCAGATCTACGGCTACCCGTTCGTCACGCCGAAGACCGAGCGGATGCTGGAGGTCGCGCGCGCCTACGAGGCCGAGCACGGCCGTCCGGTGATGGGCGACGTCCTGGCCGCCGAGCGGGAATCCGGGGCGAGGGTCGTCGTCGCGGGCGAGCACTGGACGGCGTTCGTGCCGCCCGCCGCGCGCTGGCCGGTGCAGGTCCAGATCGTGCCGCATCGCCAGGTGCCCGACATCCCCGCGCTGTCGGACGCCGAGCGTGACGAGTTCGCCGACGTCTACCTCGAGGTCCTTCGCCGCTGCGACGGGCTCTACGACCGGCCACTGCCCTACATCGCGGCCTGGAACCAGGCGCCCGCCAAACGCGATCGCGAGCTCGGCTGGCTGCATCTGGAGGTGTTCTCGGTCCTGCGGTCCAAGGACAAGCTGAAGTATCTGGCCGGGTCGGAGTCCGGGATGGCGGTGTGGATCAACGACGCCACGCCCGAGCAGATCGCCGAAAGGCTGCGAGCCACCCGCTGACGGGGCCATACTCATGTGCGATGCACAGCTTTGGCTCAGGAACTTCTCAGGACCATCCCGCAAGGTAGAGACATGACCGAGAACGACCCCAGCGGCCAGAACGCCGAGCAGGCGCGGCCGGCCGGCGCTCAGCCGGACGCGGAGCAGAGCGCGAGCTGGGCCGCACAGCCTGCCCAGCAGCAGCCTGACGCGACCGGCCTCGGCGGCCACGCCGCTCCGCACACCGGAGCGCAGCAGGCCTACACCCCGGAACAGCAGTACAACCCGTGGTCGCCTCAGGCACAGGCGCAGCCCCAGCAGACACCCTCCCAGCAGATACCGTCCCAGCACACCCAGTCTCACCAGGCCCAGTCCCACCAGACCCAGGGGCACCAGATCCCGGGGCAGCAGGCGCCGTACGGGCAGCAGCCGGGCCCGTCGGTCTACGCGGTCCCGCAGCAGCGCCAGGGCTCGAAGTCCACGTCGGGCAAGCTGCTCGCCGGTGTCGCGGCGATCGCGCTGGTGGTCGGTGGTGTCGCGGGCGGCACGGTCGGCTTCCTGACCGCGGATTCCTCCGGTGGCTCCTCCGTGAACGCGCTCGACGCGCCGAAGCCCGCCCAGCAGACGGGTAACCTGCCCGCCGGTTCGGTCGAATCGGTGGCGCAGAAACTGTCGCCGAGCGTGGTCGAACTGCAGGTCTCCGGCCGATCGGGAGCGGGCGAGGGCTCCGGCTTCGTGCTCAGCACCGACGGCTACGTGCTGACCAACAACCACGTCGTCGAGGTCGCCGCCGGTGGCGGGCAGATCCAGGCGGTGTTCCAGGACGGCAAGAAGGGCACGGCGACCGTCGTCGGCCGCGACCCCACGACGGACATCGCCGTGGTGAAGGTCAGCGGCGTCAGCGGCCTGACCCCGGTGGAGCTCGGCCGGTCCGACGACCTGCGGGTCGGGCAACCGGTGGTCGCCATCGGTTCGCCGTTCGAACTGGCGGGCACGGTCACCTCGGGCATCGTCAGCGCCCTGAACCGGCCGGTGAGCGCCGGCGGCAACGGTGACCAGACCACCGTGATGTCGGCGGTGCAGACCGACGCGGCGATCAACCCCGGCAACTCCGGCGGCCCGCTCGCGAACATGGCGGGCCAGGTCATCGGCATCAACTCGGCGATCTACAGCCCGAAGTCCAGCCAGGGCCAGGGCGGCGAGAGCGGCGGCAACGTCGGCATCGGCTTCGCGATCCCGATCGACCAGGCACGCCGCACGGCCGACGACATCATCAACACCGGCCAGGCGACGCAGACCTTCATCGGCGCGCGAGTGCAGACGGCGCCGACGGGCGGAGCGCAGCTCGGTGAGATCTCGCCGGGCAGCCCCGCGGAGAAGGCGGGCCTCAAATCCGGCGACGTCGTGACGAAGCTGGACGACCGGTCGATCCCCAACGCGGACGCGCTCGTCGCCGAGATCCGCACCCGGGCGCCGAACGACAAGGTCAAGTTCACCCTCGGCGGTGACAAGGTGGTCGAGGTGACCCTAGGCGGCCAGCCCGTCACCCCGAACTAAACGCTCGGCCGCAGTGCGCGGCCGAGACCAAACCCCGGCTCGAACCCCCAGCGGGCCGGACCCAGAGGCCACGCGCGACCGGCTGCCAATCCCGGTCGCGCGTGGCCCTTTTTCGGGGGTAAGGCAAAGGGTGTCGTGTTCGCGATCGGTTGCGGTCGCGCTGAAGGCTCCCGCCGCCTGGATGCCGAGCGGCCGTGTCGCGAAAGCCACTTTCGGGACATCAGACGTCCCGAAAGTGGCTTTCGCGACACCCCGACCCGCCCCCACGTTTGCCCTTCCCCCTCTACCGCGTTTTCCGGAACAGCGCGGCCACGAGCACACCGAGCCACACGACGGCGAGGGTGAGCAACAGGCCGGTGAGGGTGTCGGCATCGTGCAGCCCCGGGTTCCGGGCGCCGCCGAAAGGTCGCCACAGCAACGGAACCGCGAGCAGCGTCAGCACCCCCGTGAGGACCGCGCCCGTTTTGACCGGGGTCTTCCAGCGTTCCGGGAGGAATCTGCTCAGCACGAGCCCGGCGGCGCCGACCAGCGGCGCGACCAGCAGGTCGTGCACCAGCGGTCCGCCGGCGAGCCAGCCGAGCGTCCCGAAGACGTCCGGGCGCAGCGGGAACGCGTATTCGGCGAACAGCACCGCGCCCCAGGCGAGCGCGCCGAGGCCGGGCAGGAACAGCAGCAGCCGCAACGTTTTCACAGCGTCTCCAACCGGGTGACCCATTTCGTCTGCAAGACACCGGGGCGGTTCGGGGCGATGATCCGGCACGGGAAGCCGTGGTCGGCGTCGAGGATCTCGCCGTTGAGTTCCAGTGCCAGCAGGGTGAGCCCGTCCCCGGTGTGCTCGCCGGGCAGTTCGCTGATCCCGTAGATCCCGCCCTTCTCCAGCGAGAACACGCGGACCGGCGTGCCCGGCGCGCTTCCGGCGTCCCGCAACAACTCAGGCAGCGAGACGCCGCTCCAGTGCGCGGATTCGCTCCAGCCCTCGACACACGCGATCGGGAGTTCGGCGGAAGTCCGGGGAAGCGCGCGGAGTTCGGCGAGCGAGTAGGTTTTCGTGCCTTTCGGGGTGATCACCGAAAGGCGCCAATCCGGGTCGTTTGCCGCTTCCAAGACACCGGCCGCCGCGGCCGTCCGGTTGACCGGCAGGCCTTGCGGTCCCTTGTCGCTTCGCCACGACAGTCCGGAAACGTTACGCAGCAACGGAACCGTCGCGCCCGCCGTCGCGACGACGGCGACTCCCGCGGCCAGCCAGGTCGTGCGGAGGAAGGCGCGCCGCGAGGGTTCCGGTCGCTGGGTGAGCGAGCGGCGGACTATCGGCAGTTTCACCGCGACGTGCACCAGGATCGAGCCGATCGCCACCCACGCGACCGCGTAGTGCAGCTGCGGGAAGTAGAAGTTCCACGGATAGTTCTGCGCGACGTTGAACAGGCCGGTGACGAGTTCGAAGAAGGCGGCCGCGGACAGCACCAGGATCGACAGCCGTTCGAGCGCGTGCGGCAGGGAGCGGACCACCGGCCGTTCGAACAGTTTCGGGTAGACGCTCCAGAGTTTGGCCAGCAGCAAGGGAATCGACGCGATCCCGGAGACGACGTGCGTGCCCTGCGTGACCCGGTACAGCCACACCGGGCGGCTCGGCCAGCCGAACCACGACGGCGGATGCTGGATGAGATGGCTGATCAGGCCGGTGACGAAGCACAGGGTGAACGTGACGGCGAGGGCGAGCCCGATCCGGGACGTCACCCGTTGCGAAGGTGAGTTCATGCTTTCTCCAGGCAGGCGAACCAGCGGTGGCCGCGGCGGGTGGCCCAGGCGACCCGGAACGCGCTCCGGGCGGCGAGTCCGGCGATCGCTTCGACGCCGACCCATGCCCAGGTGAACCAGTTCCCGCCGTCGGGCCCCAGTCGGACCTGGTCCTGACGGACGCCGCAGCCAGGCGGGTCGAGCTCGACGAGCACCGTCCCGCCGTCCGCGATCAGTTCCGCCATGCGGGTCAGCAAGCGCAGGGGATCGCCGCCGATGCCGATGTTCCCGTCGGCGAGCAGGACATGGCGCCAGCGTCCCTCGCCGGGGACGGGCTCGAAGACGTCCCGGTGCAGCGCGGCGGCGCCCCGGGCGTGGGTGAGGCGGACGGCGGTGGCCGAGATGTCGACGCCGAGCGAGGCGACACCGCGTTCGGACAACGCGGCCGTGAGCCTGCCGGGGCCGCAGCCGACGTCGAGGGTCGGGCCGGCACAAGCGTCGAGGAGGACGTCGTCGCCGTCGCAGGGAATGGCCGTCCAGCGGTCCACCGGCAGGTCGACACGTTCGCCGGTCGCCAGTTCCAGCCAGCAGCGGTGGCCGAGCAGGCCGCGGTCGAAGGCGGTCACCGGACTTCAGCGACCGCTCGGGCGAACCGGCCGCCGGGGATCTCCGCCGCGACGAGACGCGCGTCGGAGATGGTGTCCACATCGGACAGTGTGGGCAGGATGCCCGGGCTCAGGCCGATGCCCGCCAGCGCGCGCAAGGTCTGGAGTCCGGTGTCTTCGCGGGACATCGGGACAACCGCGAGAGCCTTGGCGTGCAGGGGATCCTGGAGTCCCAGCGCCCACCAGCCGCCGTCCTGCGCGAGTCCGAGGACGGAATCCTCGGTTTCCAGAGGTTGCGCAGCCTCGGCCAGGAGCGCGGGAGTGACCTGCGGGGTGTCCATCCCGATTTGCAGCACCGGTTCCCCGGGGCGGCGGGCATCGGCGTGGGCGTTGACGAGACGGACGTCGAAACCGTCGCCGCGCTGGGGGATCACCTCCGTTTCCCGGAGTGCGGTGGCGATTTCCGTGCCGCGAGTGGCCTTCCCGAGGTCGCCGGTCATGGCGACGACCACGCGCGCTCCCGGGGTCAGCAGCGCGGCGTCGAGGGTGTCGAGCAGCGAGGCGGCCGCGATCTCGGCGGCCTGTTCTGGCTCCGCGGGCGGACAGAGCCGCGTCTTGGCGAAACCGGGCACGGGCGCTTTGGCGACGATCAGCAGGCAGAAGGTCATCGGCTCAGCACCCGCCCGAAATCCCGGGTGGCGCGGAGGGTCCCGCGCAGCGAGCCGGAGACCTTCGACTTCGTGCCCTTGGCACGTTCGCCGTAGGAGACGTCGAACTCGGCGACCCGCCACCCCGCGCGCTGGGCCTTGATCAGCAGTTCGAGCGGGTAGCCGAAGGCGCGATCGGTGACGCCGAGATCCAGCAGCGCCCGCCGCCGGACGGCTCGCAGCGGGGCGATGTCGCGAACCGGCAATCCCTTGCGCCGTAAGAGGGACGAGACCAGCGCGTTGCCCGCTCTCGCGTGCCACGGCCAGACGCCGGGACCGCTCGGCACCCGCCGCCCGACGGCCAGCTCCGCGCCGGCGAGGCCGTCGACCAGCATCGGCAGTTCGGCGAGGTCCAGGGAACCGTCGGCGTCGGCGAAACAGACGACGTCCGCCGTGGCCGCCTCCAGCCCGGTGTGGACCGCGGCGCCGTAGCCGCGCCGGGGTTCGTGGACGACCTTCGCCCCGAGCCCGGCCGCGATCCCGGCGGAACCGTCGCTCGATCCGTTGTCGACCACGATCGCCCGGTAGCGTGCGGGCAGGGCCGCCAGTACCCCCGGGAGGGCACCGGCCTCGTCGAGACAGGGAAGTACGACGTCAACCTGGTCATCGTTCACGCAACGCACGTTAGGTCCGTAATGGACGGACGAGAACCCTTGTGATGCTTACCGAATCCTGACATCCGCGAAGTTCTTACCGAGTTCTGACGGACCTTGTTCCAAGGACGCCGCGGCGCGGGAACGCGGTTATGGTGCCGGTGATGTCCACTGTCACCGCCCCTGTCCGCACGGGTCGCCGCGCCGACCTGATCGCCGTCGCGCTGGCGATGCTCGTCGTCGCCGCGGCGATCGCCGTCGGCCTCTACTACAACCGCCCGGGTTCCGGCGTGGTGATCTACGCCTTCGCGCCGCCGCTGTTCGGGCTGTGGCTCCCTCACGTCGGTCCGGGCTCGGTCGCCGCCGTCGTGCTCGCGATCCTCGTCGTCACCAAAGGTCCCTCGCTCGCCGCGCGGCTGCGCTGGCGGCCGTTGCTCGCGCTCGGCTACGTGGCCGCGGTGGCGTGGACGTTCTCGCTGACGATGATCGACGGCTGGACCCGCGGCTTCACCGGCAGGCTCACCACGGAACACGAGTACCTGCACGAAGTCCCGGGGATCACCGACATCCCGAAGATGCTGAGTGAGTTCTCCTCGCGCATCCTGGACTACCAGCCGGACTCGTGGACGACGCACGTCTCCGGGCATCCGCCGGGCGCGACCCTGGTCTTCGTCTGGCTCGACAGGCTCGGCCTGCACGGCGGCGCCTGGGCGTCGACGCTCGTCGTGCTGGTCGGCTGCCTGGCCGTGGTCGCGGTGCCGGTGACGCTCTCCGCACTGGGCAGGCAGGACGCCGCGAGGACGGTCCTGCCGTTCGCCGTCCTGACCCCGGGCGCGATCTGGATCGGGGTCTCCGCGGACGGGCTGTTCGCCGGGGTGACGGCGACCGGGATCGCGCTGCTGGCGCTCGCCACGCGGCGGCGGATCCTCGCGCTCCCCGGCGGTCTGCTGCTCGGGTTCGGGCTCTTTCTCTCGTACGGCCTCGTACTGCTGGGGGTGATCGTCCTGGCCGTCGTCGTGCTGACGCGCCAGTGGCGGATCCTGCTCCTCGCCCTGGCCGGGGTGGCCGCGGTCGTGGTGGCGTTCGCGCTGACCGGCTTCTGGTGGCTCGATGGCTATCACCTGGTGGTCGAGCGCTACTACCAGGGGATCGCGACGCTGCGCCCGTACTCCTATTGGGTGTGGGCGGATCTCGCGGCGGTGCTGATCGCGCTCGGCCCGGCCGTGATCGCCGGGACACGCCGCGCCGGGGCGGCGTTCCTTGGCGAGCCGAAACGGTCGTTCCGCGACCCGGTCGTCCTGATCGTGCTGGCCGCGGCGCTGACGATCGCGTTCGCCGATCTGTCCGGCCTGTCGAAGGCGGAGGTCGAACGCATCTGGTTACCGTTCGAGGTGTGGCTGCTGCCCGCGGTGGCGCTGCTGCCGTCGCCCGGACGGCGGTGGTGGCTCGCCGCGTCGGCGGCCACGGCGCTGGTGGTGAACCATCTGGTGCTGACGAGCTGGTGAGGTGGGCTTCATGACAGAGCAGGGCCGGGTGCTCGTGGTCGACGACGACGAGACCGTCCGGGACGTCGTCCGGCGGTATCTGGAGGTCGCGGGCTTCGACGTCGACGTCGCCGGGGACGGCACCGAGGGGCTGCGGCTGTTCTCCGAGACCGGCCCGGACCTCGTGGTGCTCGACGTCATGATGCCCGGGCTCAACGGGCTCGAGGTGTGCCGGCGGCTGCGGCAGGTGAGCCAGGTGCCGGTGGTGATGCTGACCGCGCTCGGCGAGGAGGAGAACCGGATCGCCGGACTCCAGCTCGGCGCCGACGACTACGTCACGAAACCCTTCAGCCCCAAGGAACTCGCGTTGCGGGTGGCGTCGGTCCTGCGGCGGGCCCGGATGCCGCGGCCGGAACCAGCGGCCCGTCAGGTCACCGACGGGGACCTTTCGCTGCAGATGACCGCGCGGCAGGCGACCCTCGGCGGCACCGAACTTCCTTTGACCAGCCGGGAATTCGACCTCCTCGCGTTCTTCCTCGCCCATCCCGGCGTGGCGTTCTCGCGCGCCGATCTGCTGGAGAAGGTCTGGGGCTGGGACTTCGGCGACCAGTCCACCGTGACCGTCCACGTGAGACGGTTGCGGGAGAAGATCGAGCGGAATCCGGCGAAACCCGTCCGCGTCGCCACCGTCTGGGGCGTCGGCTACCGGTACGACCCGGTGCGACCGTGATCGGCTCCGGCGAGTCGTTCGGCGAGATGCTGGCGCACGCCTGGCACATCCTGCCGTTCGCGCTGATGTTCGCGGTGCCGGTGGTGCTGCTCGGCGGGCTGGCGCTGTACCTGCTCAGGCGCGGTTCGCTGGCCAGCACGATGACGATCCTCGTGCTGATCCCGGTGCTCGCGACGCTGATCGCGGTGCTCGGGATCAGCGGGTTCATGTTCACCCCCGCGCTGACCACGATGACGCTCGTCTGCCTGCTGGTCGCGCTGGTGACGGTGCCCGCGGCACTCGTGCTCGGCCGCGCGATCGCGCGCCGCAGCGTGTGGGAGCGGGAGGCACGGGAACGGGAGCGCGCGGCCGAGGCGTCGCGGCGTGAACTGGTCGCGTGGATCAGCCACGACCTGCGGAGCCCGCTGGCCGGGATCCAGGCGATGGCCGAGGCCGTCGCGGACGGTGTCGTCGCCGAACCGATCGAGGTCACCGGGTACGCGCGGCGGATCAGCGGCGAGACCACGCGGCTGTCCGGCATGGTCGGGGATCTGTTCGAGCTGTCGCGGATCACCGCGGGCGCGTTGCGACTGACCATGGCCTCCGTGCCGTTGCGGGACGTCGTGAGCGACGCCGTCGCCGCGCAAGCGCCGCTCGCCGAGCAGAAACGCGTGCGGATGGTCGAGAACGCCGACGTCTGGCCGGTCGTCTCCGGCAGCGATCCGGAACTGGCGCGGATCGTGCGCAACCTGGTGTCCAACGCCGTGCGGCACACCCCGCCGGATGGGACGGTCGCGGTCCAGATCGGGATAGAAGGCGGCGAGGCGCTGCTGGCGGTCTCCGACGGTTGCGGCGGGATCCCCGACGACGAGATCGGCCGGGTCTTCGACGTCGCGTTCCGCGGGACGACGGCGCGGACCCCCGAACGCGGCGGATTGGCGAGCGGCGGCGGACTCGGGCTGGCGATCGCGAAGGGGCTCGTCGAGGCGCATCGCGGCCGGATCGGCGTCCGCAATCACGGTCCGGGATGCCGGTTCGAGGTCCGGCTGCCGTTGGCCATGCCCTAGAACCGCAGGAAACCCATGTCCGGGAAGTGGGCCGCCGCGATGATCGCGCCGGTCTCTTCCGCTTCGGCGAGGAACCGCTGCCGGGTGCGGAGCGCGAGGTCCGGGTCGACGTCGCCGAGGAAGCTCACGCGCGTGTCCGCCAGCTGCGCGGGCGTGTGCAGGACGTCGCCGAGCAGCAGCAGGCGCTCATCGTCCGCGGTGATGTCGAGGACGTAGTGGCCCGGCGTGTGGCCGGGGGCGTGCCGCGCCACGATCCCGGGCGCGATCTCGACGTCGTCGCCGCTGATCGCCTCGGTCAGGCCCGCGGCGCGGGCGGTCTCCATGCCGGCACGACTCCATTCGCCGGTCCCGGCGGGCTCGATCAGGGCCTCCCAGTCGAGCTGCCCGAAGACGACCTGAGCTCCGGGAAAGGTCAGGTCGCCTTCGGGGGCGATCCAGCCGATGTGGTCGTTGTGCAGGTGGGTGAGGAAGACGGTGTCGATCTCGTCGATCGGGCAGCCCGCCTTGTCCAGCGCGGCGGCGAGGTCGCCACCGGTGCCCATCGGCGGGGTGGGGTCGCCCTTGGCGGGCGTCATTCCCTTGGGGAAGGCGAACTCGCGCGGGCCGAGGCCGGTGTCGACGAGGATCGTGCGGCCGTTGCCGCGGATCAGGTACGCGCCGGTCGGGACGTGCACGGTGCCGTCCTCGTCGAAGACGTCCGGGTGGGCGTCCGGGTCGAGACCGGGGAAGAACGCGAGCGGCAGCCGGAGCAGGCCGTCCCCGAGCGCTTCGATCTCGATGTCTCCGACGGTGATGCCCACCAAAACCCCCAAAAAAAGCCGATTCCGTTGCCGGGAACGACAACCGGCCGGGGGTGCGGTCTGTTCCCGGTTTCAGAGACCGACCGGTTCCCGCAGCTCAGCGGTGGCGAACCCGGCGATGCCCTCGGCGAAACCGGTTCGCGCGGTGAAGCCGAGCAGCCGCCGGGCGCGGGCCGGATCGGCGACGACGTGCCGGACGTCGGCCGGCCTCGCGCCACCGGCGATCTTCGGAGCCGGTCCGGCGCAGGCCTTCGCGAGCTCTTCGGCGAGTTCGCCGACCGAGTGCGGCTGCCCGGAACAGATGTTCAGCGGCGTCAGGTCGCCTTCGGGGCCCTCGGTTTCCAGCGCGAGGACGTTCGCCCTCGCGACGTCGTGGACGTGCACGAAGTCTCGCTGCTGCTTGCCGTCCTCCAGCACTGTCGGTGCCTCGCCACGCAGGAGCGAGGACCGGAACAGCGACGCGACACCGGCGTACGGGGTGTTCTGCGGCATCCGGGGCCCGTAGACGTTGTGGTAGCGCATGGCCCAGACCGTTCCGCCGGTCTGCCGGGCCCACGCCGCCGCCAGATGTTCCTGCGCGAGCTTGGTGGCCGCGTAGGTGCTTCGCGGCCGCAACGGCGCGTCCTCGGGGACCAGCCGCCAGTCGAGTTCGGCGCCGCAATCCGCGCACGCGGGCTCGAAGCAGCCGGCGTCCACATCGGACTGTTTCCGCGGTGACGGTGGGACGATCCCGTGGATGGGGCATTCGTAGCGGCCTTCGCCGTAGACGACCATCGACGAGGCGAGTACCAGTTTCCGGACCTTGGCGCGGTGCATCGCGGCGAGCAGCACGGCCGTCCCGTAGTCGTTGTTCAGCGCGTACGACGGCGCGTCGGACGGATCGACGCCGTGTCCGACGACGGCCGCCTGATGGCAGACCGCGTCGACGCCGTCCAGCAGCTCGGCGACCAGCTCCGTGTCGGTGACGTCGCCGCGCAGGAACCGGTGCCGTCCGGTGTACCCGGGCGGCCGCGACGAACCGTGGGCGGTGCGCAGGAGGTTGTCGAGGACGACGACCTCGTGGCCCTCATCGGACAGCAGATCGGCGATATGGGAGCCGATGAACCCGGCCCCGCCGGTTACGAGTGTTCGCACCTTCCCGACGCTAAGGGGGATCGACGGCGACGGCCCCGGATCCGCGGCTCACGTCAGGGAATCGTCACAACTCATGGCCTGCGACACCGCGGGAGCGAAGATCAGCCGAAACCGGATACGGTGTGCCTATGGAACGGAGCGCACAACGGCTGGGCCGCGCACTGGTGGTCATCGTGGACGACCGTGTCGCCCACGGCGAACACGAGGACAACACGGGACCGCTGGTCACGGAGTTGCTCGAAGAGGCGGGGTTCATCGTCGACGGCGTCGTGGTGGTCGAGGCCGAGACGGCCGCGATCCGCAACGCGCTCAACACCGCCGTGATCGGTGGCGCCGATCTGGTGATCACCGTCGGCGGCACCGGGGTCTCCCCGCGCGATCGCACGCCCGACGCGACGGCCGGTGTGCTCGACCGTCCGATCCCGGGCATCGGCGAGGCACTGCGCGCGTCCGGTCTGGCCGCCGGCGCGGTGGACGCGGGGATCTCCCGCGGGCTCGTCGGGGTCTCCGGCAGCACGCTGGTGGTCAACCTCGCGGGTTCGCGCGCGGCCGTCCGCGACGGCATGGCGACGCTCTCGTCGCTGGTGCCGTACGTGATCGACGAGCTTTCCGGACTCGAAGAGGCCTGACCTTTGGCGGACGACGAAGACAAGCGCCCTGCCGCGGCCGCCCAACGCCGGGTCGACGAGATCTTCGGCGACGTCCTGCCGGACACGACTTCCGACGAGCGAGAGCCGGGGCAGCGCGCCCCGGACTCCGACTCGTGGTACCTGGAGAACCGGCCGCCTCATCACGACCGGTGATCCGGCTCAGCCCTGGCGGTTCTGCTGCGCGCGCAGCAGGTCGCGGATCTCGGTGAGCAGCTCGACGTCGGTCGGCTCCGCCGGGCCCGCCTCTTCGCCGCGCTTACGCCGCTCCTGGACGTGCTTGACCGGCAGCACGATCACGAAGTAGACGACGGCGGCGACCAGCACGAAGTTGATCGCCGCGTTGATCACGCCGCCGAAGTCGAGGAACGTGGCGTCGTTCGCGCTGAGGATGTTGAACCCCAGCCCCTTGGCGGCGTCCGAGCCGCCGATGGTGTTGATCAGCGGTTTGATCAGGCCGGTCGTGAAGGCCGTGACGATCGATGTGAACGCGGCGCCGATGACCACCGCGACCGCGAGATCGACGACGTTCCCGCGCATCAGGAAGTCCTTGAAACCCTTGAGCAAGTCGCACTCCTCTTCACCTGGGACGGCTCGCCGACCGTCCCTTTTCCGTACCGGGGGGACGCAGGCGCCCGCCGCCACCGGTGGCAGGCGCGAGCTAGCGGAGGGTAACCGTTATGGACCGTTCCAGCGAGGTGGCGGCGACCCGTGTCGCGATCGCGGAGGGCAGGGAGAGCAGCACCAAAGGTCCCTTGCTCCCGGCGCCGGGAGCTCTCGGCTCACCGGTTCCCTGCGCGCCGACAGCCGCCACGACGGCCATGCTGGCCAGCACAGACGCCTCTCGTCCGGCCTCGGCGGCCGCGACGACATCGACCCGCTGGCCCGGCCTGAGCAACTCCGCGACACCCGCGTCGCCGAGCCTCACCGGGACAGTTGAATTCTCTGGATCACCCGTTCCGGGGATGGCTGTGTCCACCAGTCGGACGTCGGTCAGCGGCTCACCGGCCCGCGCCGCCCCGACGAGCATCCGCCCCTCGGCCGACGCGGGACTGGCGGTGGCGCCCTGTGGACGGACGTCGTCCGGGAGGTCGACGAGCTTGAGGTCCCCGGCGCGCAGCAGTGTCCCGGCGGGGAGGTCACGGGCGGAGACCACGGTCGCGGTGCCGGGCGTGCCCCGGGCGGAGTCGGGCAGGAAGAGGACGACCAGGCCGCTGAGCAGCAGGGACAGGGCCAGCCAGCGGCGGAGCAGGCGCGCCGGCCTGCCCTGAAGTCTTCGCAGGACGGGCAGATCGTGGAGCACGGGATTCCCCCTCGTCGATCGGTGATGATCTCGACGCTAGGGGCCGGTGCGGTACCCGGGAAGAACGAAAACCCCCGGCTGTGGATAACCGGGGGCCTGTGGACAACTCGGGGCGTCAGGAAGCGGCGGCGGCCGTTTTCGTCGTACCCGTGGAGGAGGATGCCGAGCTCTTCGTCTCCGACTTGGACTCGGGCTTCGACTCGGTCTTGCTCTCCGACTTGGACTCGGTCTTGGCCGAGGTCGAGGTCGTGTTGGCCTTCGAGTCGCGCGAATCGTTGCGGTAGAACCCGCTGCCCTTGAAGACCACGCCGACCGAGCTGAAGACCTTGCGAAGCGGCCCTGAGCACTGCGGGCACACGGTCAAGCTCGCGTCGGAGAACGACTGCACGGCCTCGAAAGCGTGGTCGCATTCCTTGCAGGCGTATTGGTAGGTGGGCACTGCTGCTCCTTCGTGCATTGGCACTCAGCCGACATGAGTGCTAACACAACACGGTACCGGCGCATTCCGGCGCTGGTCAAACAAGGTTTCCCAAGGTCACATGATGCCCTGGTCACGCCATTCGTACCGCGCCTGTTCCGCGCGGGTCCGGGTCGGCTTTCATCCAGGCTACGGGCCATCGTGAGTAACGTGATCTCTCAGCGTGCGACCCTGGCGCGGGCGGAAGGAATGCCACCATGCCGGAGCGAACCGAAGATCCGTTCGGCGGCAGGAACCCGACCAGTCACGAGCGCATGACGGGCCGGCCATGGGACGCCTCCTACCACGAGGGTCCCGCCCCCTGGGACTTCGGCGGACCTCAGCCCGCCATCGTCCGGGCGGCGCCACGGTTCACCGGCGAGGTACTCGACGCGGGCTGCGGGTCCGGCGAGAACGCGCTTCACCTCGCGTCACGGGGGCTTCACGTGCTGGGCGTCGACGTCGCCGAGACCGCGTTGAGCAGAGCACGCCGGAAGGCGGTCGAGCGCGGGCTCGAGGCCGAGTTCACGACGGCGGACGCGCTTCACCTGGAGCGACTCGGACAGCGGTTCGACACGGTGCTCGATTGCGGGCTTTTCCACGCCTTCGACGCCGACGAGCGCCTCGCGTACGTCAAGAGCCTCGAAGCGGTGACCAAGGGGACGCTGTACATCCTGTGTTTCAGCGAGGGCGAGAACGCCGGACCTCATCCCGTAAAACGTGAGGCGCTGACAAAGCCCTTCGGTGAAGGATGGCGCGTGAAGACCATCGAGAAGGAGCGCGTCCGGACCGGGTTCCACGACGAGAACGGCGCTCCTGCCTGGTTCGCGACGATCGAAAGAGAGCCGTCGGATGAGTGAGCTGCGAGATCTCCTGGCCGACGTCGCCGCCCGCGTGGCCGACTACCGCGAAAGCGTGGCCGACGCTCCGGTCTTCCCGGACGACACGTCGGGCGTCCGGGGAAAGCTCGGCGAGCTGCCCGAAAAGCCCACTCCGCCCGCCGACGTGATCCGGCGGCTCGCCGACGCCGTCGAGCCCGCGCTGGTGGCGACCACCGGGCCGAGGTACTTCGGATTCGTCACCGGTGGCGCGCTCGAAGCCGCGACGGCCGCCGACATGCTGACGGCCGGTTGGGACCAGGGTGCTTTCAACCAGGTCACCTCGCCTGCCGCCGCGATCGTCGAGGAGGTGGCGGGCGAGTGGCTCAAGGACGTCCTCGGCCTGCCGTCGGGCGCCTCCTTCGGATTCGTGACCGGTGGCCAGGGCGCCAACACGGTCTGCCTGGCCGCCGCACGTCATCACGTGCTGGCGCGGGCGGGATGGGACGTCGAGCGTCGCGGACTGCACGGGGCGCCGCCGCTCACGGTGGTGGCCGGCGAGGAACGCCACGCGACGATCGACCGCTCCCTGCGGCTACTCGGCCTGGGGACCGACTCCGTCAGGCCGGTACGCACGAACGGCCAAGGCGCCATCGACGTCGCCGACCTCGAGCGCACCCTCGACGGTCCCGCAATCGTTTGCCTTCAGGCCGGGAACGTGAACACCGGTGCCTTCGACGACTTCGCCGCAGCGACGGAAATCGCCCACGAGCGGGGCGCGTGGGTCCATGTCGACGGCGCGTTCGGGCTCTGGGCGGCCGCCACTCCCGCACTCGGGCACCTGACCGCCGGGGTGGAAGCGGCCGACTCCTGGGCGGTCGACGGGCACAAGTGGCTCAACGTCCCTTACGACAGCGGTTATGCCTTCTGCGCCCATCCCGAGTCCCACGTCGCCGCGATGTCGCTCACGGCCGCTTACCTGACCGGCCAGGGGGCTGGCGACGTGAGAGCGCCGGGCGACTTCGTGCCGGAGTCCTCCCGCCGGGCGCGCGGGTTCGCGACGTGGGCGGCACTCAGCGAGCTGGGCCGCTCAGGAGCCGCCGAACTGGTCGAGCGTTGCTGCGCGCTGGCACGCAGGTTCGCCGGGCAACTCGCGAAGAGCGAAGGCGTCACCATCGTCAACGACGTCGTGCTGAACCAGGTCCTCGTCAGCTTCGGCGAAGACACGGACAAGGTGATCGAGGCCGTCCAGCGCTCCGGCGAGTGCTGGATGGGCGCGACCACCTGGCGCGGCCGACGTCTGATGCGCATCTCCGTGTCCAATTGGACCACCACCGAAGCCGACGTCGATCGCGGTGTCGCCGCGATTCAGGCGGCCTTGGGCAGCGTCGCGGGAAACACGACAAGGAAGAACTGAAAAGTATGGCTGACAAGACACCGCAGGACATCGACGTGACGTTCACGGCCGAGGTAATTCCCGACTCCAACAGCGGCTGGCCGTGTGTGAACATGCCGGACTCCGCGGAGTTCTTCGGCACCGGCAAAGCCGTCAAGGTCAGCGGCACCGTGGACGGCCACGACTACGAGGTGAGCATGCTGCCGATCGGCGGCGGCGTCCACATGATGCCGCTGCGCAAACCGTTCCGGAAGGTGATCCGGAAGGAGATCGGAGACCAGGTCACCGTGCATCTGACCAAGCGGATTTCCTAGCCCTCGCGACAGAAGGGGCCGCTCACACGGCGCCGGTCCAGATCGGCCGCAGTTCGACGGTCTGACCTGGCGCGGCGAACTCGGCGGCGATCTCGTCGGCCCGCGCCTGGTCCTTGGCCTCGATCAGGAAGAAACCGGCGAGATGGTCCTTCGTCGCCGAGTAGGGGCCTGCGCTCTTCTTCGCCGCGCCGGATTCGTACTCGTACAGGCTCGCTTTCGCGGGGTCGCCGAGCGGTTCTCCGCTGACGAGCTCACCCTTTTCGTGCAAACGGCCGAGCAGCGCTTCGAATGCCGCGAAGTGCCGCTCGCGTTCCTCCGCGGAAAGAGCGGCGAACTCCGGCGTGAATTCCTCGACCGGGTGTCCCCACGGCTCAGGATGAGAATGGAGCAGGATCAGGTACTTCATCGTGTTCTTCCCCTTCGCGGACCGTGCCGTGGCTCGCCTTCACTGTGCCGACAGCGGATCAGCACGAACAGTGAGCGGGCCACGACCGGGAAGTGAAGACGTCACGGTGACCCGACCGATCAGGAATCGAGAAGCGCCGGATACCGGCCTCACCTAGCGTGATCGCCATGGACATCAGCATTCACGGAAGCTTCCTCCCGCAGACCGACCCCGAAGCCGCACTGGCGTTCTACCGCGATCTCCTGGGCTTCGAGGTGCGCAACGACGTCGGCTACGACGGGATGCGCTGGCTCACCGTCGGCCCGCCGGGACAGCCCGTGTCGATCGTGCTGCACCCGCCGGCCGTCGACCCCGGCATCACCGACGACGAGCGCCGGGTCATCAGCGAGATGATGGCCAAGGGCACCTACGCGGGCATCCTGTTCTCCTCGGACGACCTCGACGGCCTCTTCAAGCAGCTCGCGGAGGCAGGCGCCGAGGTCATCCAGGAGCCGACCGACCAGCCGTACGGTCTGCGCGACGGCGCCGTCCGCGACCCGTCCGGGAACCTGATCCGTATCCAGCAGCGCGTCTGACGTCACCGGGTGCGGGCGCGGACATGGATCCGCTCACCCTGCTTGCCGAAGAGGCTGAGCACCTCGACCCGCCCGCGGCCGGTGGCGCCGAACCAATGCGGCGTCCGGCAGTCGAACTCGGCCGCCTCGCCGGGGCCGAGCACGACGTCCTGGTCGCCGAGCACCAGCCGAAGCCTGCCGCGCAGCACGTAGAGCCACTCGCGGCCGGGATGCGTCCGCGTCCGGGGTTCGTCGTCGCCGGGCGGGATCGTCATCTTGTAGGCACGGGGCCCGTCCTCGTGCCGGGTGAGCGGAATGAGGACCCGGCCGTCCTCGGGCGGTTCGAGCACCCGCGGTGAGGGCACGATCTCGTCGACGCGCAGGCCCAGCGCGGCGATGACCGGCAGGAGCAGTTCGAGGCTCGGCTTGCGCTGCCCGGATTCGAGCCGGGACAGGGTGCTGGTGGAGATGCCGGTGGCGCGGCTGAGCTCCACCAGCGTCGTCCCCTTTTTCGAGCGTGCGCGTCGCAGCCGGGGTGCGATCAGCTCGATCGCCGCGGCGACGGCGGGTTGGTTCTCCATATCGCCAGCACAGCAGCTCGTCCCGATTCCGGCAAAGTTCTTTGCCGAAACAGCCAGACGCTGCCGATGCTGGCGCCATGACCGAAACCCAGCGCCTCCCCGCCGGCGTCTACCTGCTCGCCTTCAGCCTGTTCGCCATGGGGAGCGCCGAATTCCTGATGGCAGGCGTCCTGCCCTCGGCCGCCGCCGACCTCGGCGTCTCCCTGTCGTCCGCGGGAGCCCTCATCACCGCGTTCGCCCTCGGCGTCGTCCTGGGCGGCCCGCCCTTCGCCGTGCTCAGCCTGAAGTGGCCACGGCGAACGGCGCTGATGACCACGCAACTCGTCTTCGCCGCGTCGATCGCGGCAGGCTTGCTCGCCGACGACTATCTCGTCCTGCTGATCACCCGCTTCGTCGCCGGTCTCGCCTACGCGGGCTTCTTCGCGGTCGCCGCCGTGACCGCGATCAGCCTGGTGACCCCCGACCGCAACGCGCGCGCCTCGGGCGTCGTCGTCGCCGGGCTCAGCGTCGCCATGGTGGCCGGGGGACCGGCGGGCACCCTGCTCAGCAACCTCACCGACTGGACCGGCGGCTTCTGGGGCGTCGTGGCGCTTACGGTTGTAGGCGTGGTCGGCTGCGCCGTGGGCCTGCCCGCCACCGCGTCCGCGGCTCCGAACCTTTCGGGCGAACTGCGCGCGATGCGCTCCTGGCGCCTGTGGGGCGTCTACGCCGTCACGATCCTGAGCACCGCCTCGTACATGGTTTCCTTCAACTACCTGGCGGCGATGCTGGAGGACGTCCTTCCCGCGGTCTGGATCCCCGCCGTCCTGGCACTGTTCGGCGTCGGCGCCTTCGCGGGATTGTCGGTCGGCGGCCGGATCTCCGACAAGCGGCCGCACCACGCGCTTCTTGGCGGTGTCCTCGGCATCGCGGTCTTCTCGGTGCTGCTCGCCGTCTTCACCACGTCGGTCTGGGTTGTCGTGCCCGTGGTGTTCCTGCTGGGAGTCGCGGCTTTCGTGCTCAACCCGGCGCTCTACGGGCGGGTGTTCGCCATCGCCGGTTCCGCCCCGACCCTCGCCGGCGCCACCACGGTCTCGGCCTTCCAGCTGGGCATCAGCCTCACCCCGGCCTTCGCCGCCGGGGCACTGAACCTGGGCGCCTCGCTGACCGCCATCCCGTGGATCGGCGCGGCCCTGGCGCTGGTCACGGTGCCCCTTGTGCTCGTTTGCTAGCATGCGAGCATGGCTCAGGTCGAGAAACGGCAATTCAACGTCTATCTGCCGCCCGACCTCATCAAGCGGGTGAAGCACGCGTCCGTCGACGCCGACGAGTCGCTCTCGTCGTTCGTCGAACGGGTGCTGGAGGACTACCTGCGGACCAGTGAGGAACGCGAACGATGAAGGTCATGCCGATCCGCTACACCTCGGACGTCGAGGCCATGACGCGGTTCTACGAGGCTCTCGGGCTGCGGGCCGGGCCGGTGTCGCGCCCCGGCGGATGGGTCGAACTGCCCGCCGAGGGCGGGATGCTGGCCATCCACCGGTCGTCCGGCGAGGACGTGGGCCGCTGCGAGCTGGCCTTCGAGGTCGGCGAACCACTGGGAGACGTCGCGGAACGCCTGCGAGCGGCCGGTTTCGAGCCGGGACCGCCGATGGACGAAAGCTTCGGGCACTCACTGCGCGTCCAGGATCCCGACGGTGTCTGGGTGCAGCTCAACCTGTACGACCGAGACCTTTACACGTGACAGGAGTCCGGCTGGCGGTCGGCATCGTCGCGCTCGAGTTCGCGGCCGCGGTGACCGGTTTCGTCGCCTCCACGCTGCTGCCCGTCGTCGCCGATGATCTCGACGCCCGGGACAGCCTCGGACTCCTGATCGCCGGCTCGTCCTTGGGCCTTTTCGTCGCGCTTCCCTTGGCGAGCCGGGTTCTCGCCCGCCTGGGCCCTCGCGGCACCCTCGCCGCCGGGATGATCGCCTACCTGAGCGGACTCCTCCTGGCCGCGATGTCGCGGACTGCATGGATGTTCGCCCTGGGCCAGTTCTCCGCCGGGCTCGCCAGCGGCCTCCTCGCGGTTTTCGGTATCAGCTCGGCGATCCGGCATCTCGACGACCGCCTGCGGATCCGCGTGGTCGCGGCGTCCTCGGCGATGTGGATCGTTCCCGCCCTGGTCGGCCCGGCCGTGACGTTGGGTCTGGAACATCTCGTGGGCTGGCGTTGGACCCTCCTGCTGCCGGTGCCGTTCGTCCTTTTCGGACGGTTGCTGGTGGTGCGCGCCACCCGCGGCTCCCGGGATTCCACCGAGGTGCCACGCCCGCTGCTGCGGACCCTGACAGTGCCGCTCGGCGCGGCGTGTGTCGTGTTCAGCAAGGGGTTCTGGCCGATCGCGCTCGCCGGGGCGGCGATCACCGTCGTCGGGATGATCGCGATCCTGCCGCCGGGCACCGCTCGCCTACGCCCTGGAACCCCCGCCGCGCTCGGCGCGATGGTGTTGTTCGCGATCGGCTATTTCGGCGCGGACAGCCTGATCACCGTGCTCCTGACGAGCGTGGTGCAAGTGAGTCTCGGGCAGGCGGCGATCGTCCTGAGCGCCGCACCCCTGGGCTGGGCGGTGACCAGCCTCGTCGCGACCCGGCTCGCTTCGACGTATCTTCCCGTAGTGGGCTTGAGTCTGACCGCTCTCGGCACCGCTTGCGTCGCTTTCGGCGGTTCGTTCCCCGTGGTCCTCGCCGCTTGGACCGTCGCCGGAATCGGCGTCGGCCTCGCCTATCCCGGCCTGTACATCAGAGCCACGACCGCGGGCTCCAGCGGTTTCTCCGCCGCGGAACTCGCCACCGCCGTCATCACGGCGGAATGCGTCGGGCAGTTACTGGGCCGGGCCGTCGGCGGCGCCCTGAGTTCCACGGGCACCGGCCTGCTCGCCTCGTACGCGCTGTTCGCCGTTGCCTTGGCCGCTGCCGCGATCGCTGCGCTTCGAAGGGGGCACCCGCGTAGATCCACGCGCCTGAACTGAGGTGAAAGATGGTGCGATTGGCGCGGTTCGGCCAGGGAATCAGCATGTCCCGAGCTGGAGATTCACCCCTCACCGTAATCGGCAATTGGTGCGGCTCGCTGACCACCGGCATTGCCTGACATCACGGCACTGCTAGGACCAACCTAAGTACCGCCGTTCACCCGCAAGCAGCGTGACACCTTTCGGACCATCGGAGTTCCTTACTGCTGGACTACGACTACTAGTTCGTCACGGGCGCGAGTGGCTGCCACGTAGCGCAGTGACCGACGCCGGAGGTCGGCGTCGGCTCGTTCGGAAAGGGCCAGTGCCTCCAGACGTGCCAGTTCCACCGAGGAGGGACGATCGGCCGCAATCACGACTTTGGAGAACTCGGTTCCCTTGGCGCGGTGCATGGTCATGACCGCTACGCGTCCCTGCGGCGATCGGTCCCGATCGACGGCGCGGGCATCGACGCCACGCTCGGTCAGCGCCGTCACCACCCGATCACGATGGAAACGGTCCGACACGAGGACTGCCACAGTCTCGGCATCGGTTCCGGCTTTTACCCAAGCGAGGACATAGTCGCCGATGATCTGCAATTCGGCACTGAGAGTTTCGGCGAGAACGATCTCCGGTTCGGGGCCGGTGCGGGCTGAACGATAGCCGGTGGTTTCCGTATCGTCTTCCATGTCGACGTACTGCCCACCTTCGATGATCTTCATCGCGTAATGCAGGTTCTGCGCGGTAGTTCGGTAGTTCAGGGTGAGTCGCCGCGAGCGACCGACGATCGCTACGCCGCACCGGCTCAGCACCACGCGCGCTCCATAGATGCGCTGGTGTGCGTCCTCGGCGATGAACAGATCGTCCGGATGCTCCCCGGTGAGAGCACGCAGCAACTGCCAGTGGGTTGGCGAGAGATCTTGTCCTTCGTCGATGAGTACGTGGTCGGCACGCTTGTCTGTTTGTTTGGCTAGATGTGCGGCGGCAACGGCTGCAGCCTCGGTGAAGTCGAGACTCCCATCGATACGGCTCTGCGCACGGTATGCCGCGATGAGCCCCCACACGGCTGATCGTTTGGCTCGATCGAGTGCCACGCCCCTGCCAGGGCGGCGCACCCGAAGGTATCCCGCCTCGTCGTGGATCTTGTTAGGCAGCACGATGTGGCCGTACTCGCTCGACAGGAACGACTCGTTGGCCATCGCTGGTGGAAGTGACGTATCGGTCGACTCGACGACCTCTCGCCATCGGGTGCCGGCTGTTCGGGCAAGTGGCGCGGAACGGTCTTCACCGAGCACCTCACGCACACTGGCGGCGAGGCCGCTACCTGCACCGCGCAGCACGGCAGAAGCAAGTGCATCCACACCGGTGACGTGCACACCCGGTTGGCCGAGTTTTTTTGCCTGCGACACTCGTGGGTCGAGTTGCGTAAGACTGTCGCTGAGCGCATCGGCAAGGTTCGTGGTGAACGTGGTCAGCACGATCCGCGCATTGGGGTTACGGCGCGCCAGTGCGCGAGCACGGTGTACGAGCACGACGGTCTTGCCGGTGCCTGCTCCTCCGGACAGTCTGAACGGGCCGTTGTAGCTGCGTTCGACGTAGCGGAGCTGCTCGGGGTGCAGGAAAATCCGCCAGGCGCCGAAGTCGCCTCCCTCGATGACGCGACGCAGCTCGTCCTGATCGCCGATCATGGCGTACTGGAAGGCCGCCCCTGGTCGTTTCAGCGAGTGCAAAACGTCCGCGTCGGCATTGCCAGAGGGAGCGGCCTTCGCAAGTTCCAACCGCGCAACGACCGAATCGACCGTGTCACCAGCGGCGAGATCGACCAAGATCGTGCCGATCCAGCCATCGTGCTGCTGAGCAAGATCCAACACTGCGTCCTCGTCGACGGCGTCGATCGCCTGACTGACTACGTGCTCCGGTAGTCCGAGAGTCTCGACCAACGTGTTGCGGTCATGGCCCAGACTCACGAGCAACGACTGGCTGGCCGATGATTTGGTGACGGCCGGGACTGATTCGATCGGGGGTTCGATCTCTGCGATCTGCGGTAGCCCATTGATCGGGTTGACGCTCAGCCGTACCCGGCGCGCCTCGGCGATCGCGTCGTCATGTGGCCAGATGCCGTGAATGACGTAGTGGCGCTCGCCGTCGCTGTCGAGGCGGAACATGACTGCTCGCCAGAAGTTGTCCACTCTGCCGGTGCGTACCCGTGGGTCGGCGGCGTTCTCGATGGGTTCGATATGCAGGCCGGACGTGGTGTCGTCGGTCCCGAGTTTCTGTAGGAATGCCATGGCCTTGCTGCGGATCGATCCATCGATCTTGCTGGCCAGCTTGCCCATGATGATGGTCGGCATCGTTCCTCGAATTCCTACGCCGGTGAGAGCGCGACGACGATCTTTTCCAGTTCGGCTTCCACGACCTGCCATCCTGCCGCGGTCAAGTCATCGCGGTCCTGTTGGGGTGTGTGGTCGAAGACGACGGCGACACGCTCCGTAGGCCAGCAGACGTCGAGCATGATCCCGTCGGGACCTTCGACGCCGATCTTGGGTGGCGTAACCCCGCCGTGCGCTGCAAGCTTTGCAACGAGCTGACGTTCGAGGTCCGATCCGGCAGCGTCGTAGACGTCAGCCCAGGCACCCAGCGGCCTGTCTTCCTGGGGTAGTTCCTCCGCTGGCGTAGTACCCGGGCTCACCTGGCTGGTCGTCGTGATCACTGTCGGCCAGTCGCGCGCAGCGAGCGCGTTGGACAGCCGCAGCCAACCACGCCACGCATCGGCGTGCGCATCGTCCAACTCCTCGTCGCGGTCGTCCAGCACGACCGCCACTCGAACCAACCCGGTAGGCAACAACATCTCGACGGCGGCGGCAAGCGCGCCTGTCCGGTACAGATGCACCTTGCGTTCGCCGATCGGGATGTGCTCGTCGAGCAGGGCCGCCCGGGCGACGACCTCCAGATCGACGGTATCGGTCACGGTAATCGGTTGAGCGCCACGGGAGAGGAACATCGGCACCGCCCGGCTGACGGCGCGAACTGCGTTCGGTGCCGGGGCAATCACCCAGTCGACCAGCCAATCCACCGGGCCGCGCCCGAGCGCCCGGTACGCCTCCGGTGGCGCCTGGAATGGCGGTACGTTCAGGAGACTTCCTGCCAGGTCCGGGTGGTACCACGACGGCTGCTCGATCGCGTCGAGGTCGGCCATGGTGACGCTGAGGACGAGCAGTCCTGCGTCGCGCAGGTTCGCGCGTTTCGCAGCGTCGTCGGCGAGCCGGTTGCAGGTCGACGTGGCGTGATAGGCCCGGCCGTCGGTGAAGATCGCGATGTCCGGCACGTTCATGTCGTTGGTCTGCAGCAGAAAGTCCGGCCGTGAGTCGGCCACGTTCGCCTGAGGGGCCAACGTCCATTGCCGGTGTCCACCGGGGAAGGTGAAGCGCACTACGTTGCCAGTGGGACCCGGGGTCTCGGTGACAGTGGCGCCCGCGCGGCGGAGCTTGCCCACGAACAGTCGGTGGAACGCGCGCTCAAGATGGGATTCCGGTTCCTCGTGTGGCGCCACTTCGGTCACCGTCCAGGTCGTTCCGTCTGCGGTCGACGCGTCGGCAGGCAAGCCGAGCAGGGTGCGCAGGTGCCGTTCCGCCGACGACCTGGACGCGCGGCCGACCATGCCAGGGGCCACGAACGGCAGCAGACAGCGATGGCAGGCCAGCCGTAGCTCGTGCCTGCATTCACACTCACGAACCCGTTGCCAGGCAAGCACCAGTAGCTCCCGCAGCTGCTCAGGAGCGGCGGTTTCGGCGAGATAGCCGGTACCACCGGGCACCACGTCGTGCAGCAGGATCGCTTCGTGGTTGTCGGTGCCGTCCGAGTGCGTCGGATCCACCACGAACTCGACCTGGATATGGTCGGGGTGGCCACCCATGCGTTCGCGCAATCCGAGCAGCAGCGCGGCGCCAAGGCTGGGAACCGCGAAGTCGTCCCCAAGGGTGACCACGCGAGGAAGCCTGATCAGCAGTCCTTGGGTGCGCAACGTTCGAGACAACGCGATGGTGCTCGTCACCTCGTCCGTTGCCGTCCGATAAGGGCACCAAGGTCGGTGCTCGTGTGGCCGGTTTCGGCCGGACTCGGTGTCCTTCACACCGCACCCGGAGCACACCCGGAACAGCAGTCCCTGCCGCGCCTCGCCACTGATCATGCGGGTGGCGCCCTGCCCGGGCGGACCGAGGTTGATCCAGGTGAGATCGACGCTTCGCAGGTACGTGCAGCCAAGCCCAGTGTCCTCGACGAACCAGCGGCGTACCGCGTTCGCCGGGTCGATGTCGGCGGAGGTGACGATGTGGAACGCGGCCCGGTCGCGGTCGTCGCGCCGGTCGGAGATCGCCACTTCGTCCCGCCGGACCTCGGCGGAGACTCTGGTCAACTCGACTACGTCGAGGCGTTGTCCGGTATCGGAAATCCCCCGGCTGCCGCATCGAGGACACGGCGGGACCGGTAGATCTCGGCCGGTTTCGGCGACGTCCGCAGAGTACCCGCAGGACGGACAGAACGCCCAGGTGCGTATCGACGCGCCGTCTAGGCCGAGGTCCACCGCATCGATGGTGATCTCCCAGCCACGAGCATAGAACGTGGCGCCGGGCGCGAAATCACGCAGCGCCAGCGCAGAACCGCGATTGAACCGAGCTGAGCCGTATTCGTGCGCACCGGTGTCCGGGTCGGTCCAGGACAACCCGACGTCGAGGGTGACAGAGTCGTCGAGCAACGTGTAGTTGGGGAGCAGCCCGTACTCCTCCAGCACGCTGATCCAGTACGTGCCGCGCAGGTGCGCGAGCTGTCCGAAGGTGAGCTTCGCGGTTGCCTTCGCTGATCGCAGCGCTTGCTTGTCGTCATCGGTGACGGCGGGGGAGGCGATCTTGGCTTCGAGGTTCGGCAGCAACTCGGTGATAGCTTTCTCTCGCTGCTGCAATGTGTCTACTGTGGACTGCCAGCGCACACTCGCGGCGTGTACGTGCGCGGCGAAGCCGCTGGTCCCTGGACCGGAGTTCGGCCGAAGCCACTCGCGCAGTTGCATGACGACATCGTCGGGTAGCTTTGCGAAGGTCGCGGTGAACACGGCAAGGTGGTCGTCGGCCCCTTGCTCGGCGTGTCGAACGAGTTCGCCGAGAAACGTACCGGGCTTGTCCGACCCGATTGCGCCGACTGCGGCGCGCGGGTGTGGGCGCCGAGGATCGCGGGCGAAGCCGTCGGCGAGGTAGGCGACGTACTGTCGGCGCAGGATCTCTTCCGCGGCAAGGTAAGTGGCGGGCGGTCGAACCTCGCCGTCGACCACGGACAACGGGTCGCCTATCTTGGGCAGCTGGTCGCCACGTCCGGTGACGAACGCCAGGCTCAACGCGTTGCCAGTGAGGCGCCCAGCGCGGCCGACGCGTTGCAGGTAGGAGGCCACTGTGCGCGGCAACGAAGCCAGAAACACCGCGGACAGGTCACCGATGTCGATACCCATTTCCAACGTCGGCGTCGCGACCAGCACGTTCGGGGCCTGCGGGCTGCCTGCCGCGTTGCGAAAACCTTCTTCGTAGGCCTGCCGGGTCTCGTCGTCCAGCAGGCTGGTGTGTTCACGGGCGACCACGCGCCGCATGTCCGGGGATGCGTAAAGACGCCGGTAGAAGTTGTCCGGAGAGTCCTCCACACGCAGCCGCCCACGGCAACGGTCATGCAAGCAGGGCGCAGCGAGGAGCTGGTCGATGGTGGCGGACGAGCCGGGCGTCACAGCCCGGCAGGTGTCGCAGACCAGCAGTCGCGGCGAGGTGTCCGGCGGCGCGACCACGACGCCAGACGCTGGGATGGCGTACACAGTGGCACCGGCGTCGCTGATGGTCGTGCTGAGCACACCGTCGCGGGCGAGCCGATCGAACAAGAGCTTGGCCAGCCTCCCGCCATCCAGCGGGGACACGTCGAGCACTCGGCTGGTCCAGCGGGCGTACCAAGACTGGGATGCGGTGACAGCGTCCACACCGCGTCCGGTGGCACCGGTCCCACCGACCTTCGGGTATGCGGGGGCGGGGCGGTTTCTGGGGAACGCGGGCATGCCTTCGCTGCGTGGCCGGCCACCCCAAATCGACCAATCTCGGCCGTCCTCGGTCCGTAGCCGGTCGAACCAGGGGTGGTCGATGGCGCCCTGCGCGCGCATCCGGTCCAATACGCCACGTACCCACGTGATCATCGTCGCGTCGGAACGTGGATCGCTGAAGAGTTTGTCCTGCCAAGACGTACCTGTCAGCGCGGACCGTGCAATTCCGGCGATGCGTTGCGGCCTCCCGGCTTCCACCTCGACGGCGACCGTGCCGGTGAGTTCCAGCGTTCGCCCGGTCCGCGAGTTGAGCCCGAACTCCAGCGCGGCGGCGAGTGCGAGCCGTTTACCTACCCTGGATCGCACGGCGGCGCGCACCGCGCGCAGCGTTGGGGCTTGCCAGAACGGAACGAACGATTCCCGGTCGGCACAGTCCGGGGCGAGGATCCGGTAGCGGGCGAACGGATCGTCGCCCGACTGCTGGATCACCTCGTCGACCAGCGCGTCCAGGGTGAGCGGGCCGTCGGCGACGGCGTCGGCGAACACCGAACGCAGCGTGAGGGTGTGCGAGCGGGCCTGTACGAAGCCGGCCCGGTGTGCGGCGTCCTGCACCGAGTCGGTGAATACGAGCGCCTTCTTCTCGCGTGTGTCCAGGCTCGGCGTACCGAACAACGTGGACAGCGACACCGACAGCAGAGTGGCGATCGCGCTACCGAGGAACCGGATACCGTCTTCCTGACCGCACGACGGGCAAGTGTCCTTGTTCGCGTCGGCGTCCGTGTCGAGACCGGTGGTGGTGAGCACCGGCAAGATCCAGCCGTCACGCAGTTCCGGGTCGTCCTCGGCAACGCTGGTGAGCAGTTCCCGGTGACGAACGGAAAACCACACCAGCCGCTCGACAGGCTGGTCGTCGTCCAGATCTGTGGCTGCTTCGGCGGGCGCGTAGAGCAGTGCCCGGAACCGGCCCTCGCGGGCGGCGTGGTTGCGTCGGATGTCTTCGTCTTGGACCGCCAGACTGTTGCCGACCGGAGCAAGCCCTACACCCCAGCCAGACCGGCCGCAGTGCCTGCAGAAGATGGCCGGGAACGATGGCCGGGCTTCGGCGTCGTCCGCGACGGCCGGGCCGTCGTCGCTCCAGCGGAACCGGGTGGCTGCGGAGGCGGTCCTGTCGATGCGGGTCAACTCGCGCACCCACTGGTGTAGGTCTACCGACAACGCTGCCCTGCCGGCGACGGCACGGACGTGCCCGAGCGCGCCGATCACGTAGCCGACGAACTCCGAGTCCGTGCCGAGGACGTCGATGGCTAGGTTGTCGAGCGCGATCGCGGATTCGGTGTGCCGGGCGAGGTCGTGAATCAGCGGGTGCGCCCGGCAGGCGGCGTTGAGTCGCTCCGGTGTGGCGTCGGCGAACGCTGTCGCGTCAACACCGTAGAGGGAGCCGAGCACGATGTGGGCGAGTTGCTCACCGGTCGGGTCGTGCCCGAGGTCCTTGACCTTCTTCACGATGCCCAGTACGTCGAGGTCGGCCAGCGGGACCGGCTGAAGTCCCGGCTCTGCGCCCTCGGACCATTCGTCGAGACCGAGCCGGGTTTCGGTGACTACTGCGTCGGTGTCGAATTCCTCGCCGAACACGGTTGCGGCAAAGTCGAGCATGATTGCCGGGTCGCCCTTGTCGCCCAATGTGGCGGAGGTGGCGACTGGTGCGACGAGCCCGAGCGGGCGTCGTCGCGCGACGGCGTCGATGTCGGGGTCGTCGTCGTTCCAGTGACTTTTCAGTGCCAAGCCGAGGCGGCGCAGCAGCATCGCGACGTCGGTGCCTTGCGCGCCGTCGTAGGTATGGAACTCGTCGAGCACCACGTAACGAAGGCTGGTCGCGGACTGTCGCCAGAGGTCCTGATCCTCGACGCGCAACAGCAGTTGGTCGAGCATCTTATAGTTCGTGAGCAGTATGTCTGGGGCGGTGTCCCGGACAATACCGCGGTCGGTGATCAGCCCGTCTTTGGTGACACTGGTGCGCGTCGGCCCATCCTGACCGGTGTAGAGAGCCGCGGTGACGTCGGCGAGTTCGCGGTGCGTGGTGAGCAGGGTGGTGAGCCGGCCCGCCTGGTCGTTGGCGAGCGCATTCATCGGATACAGGATCAGAGCTTTTGTGCCCTTTGCGCCGTTACGCCGGGCGCGCAGGACGTGGTCGATGATCGGGTACAGGAACGCCTCGGTCTTGCCGGAGCCAGTGCCGGTGGTCACCAGCGTCGGTAGCGGGCGGCGGTCCTGCCCATCCACCGAGGATGCGAGCCGGGCGAACGCGGCGGCCTGGTGTCCGTACGGCGGGAAGCCTTCGTACCAGTCGAGATTTTCCCGCCAGCCTTCGTCGGCAGGACGGAATGGCAAGCGGAGACGGACGTAAGGACCCTTGAACATGCCGGTGTCCGGATCGGAGAGAAACCGATCGAGCGCATCCCGGGCGTCTCCATCGGTCAGTCCGAACGTGGTCGTCAGGTAGTCGACGAGGCCGACCCTGATCCGATCTGCCTGCAGCGTCGGCAGCAGCTCACTCACGAGCGCTCCTCAAGACGCCGCTGGAACTCGGCATATGCCACGCGCATGTCGTGCTCTCTGTCCAACGTGATGAACGGCAACTCGTACGTGTAGGTGTTCCCGGCGGGGTTCATGGCCGTCCGCTCCTCCTCGGACATCCGATCCCCCTTCTTCCGCCACACGGTGAGCACGGAATTAGGAACCAGGCGTCCGTTGGCATCGTAATAGTAAACGTTCCGATCATATCCATACAGGACGGAGAACTGCGTCCGATAGATCGAGCACAACTCGTCAGCGGTAAGCCCAAGCGTGAGAGCCATCAGTGAGTCAATTTCCAGCAGCGCCTGCCGTCGATCAGCTGCGATCCGTAGAGGCGTGCCATCACTCCACTCGGGACCCGCGTCGCCGAGAGGATCGCGCCGATTGTGATTCAATCCGCCAGTCCAGTGATCATCAGAAAAATCGTCGGTATAGCACTCGTTCCACAGGCTCTCGTATGCATCTACGACACAATTTAGCCGGAGGGACCTTAGGAGAAGAAGGTTGTCTAATCGATAGTCCTCGCCGATAGCTATTCGATTGACTGCTCCTGCGCGTATCGTCGACTTTGGAGCGACTCTCACTGAAAAGTCGCTTACGATCGATGACAACTTGGCGGCTAGAGCTGCGATCGTCCGTGGCGCGCAGTCGGGGGAGCCCATTGAGAAGATGCCATCAACGTGCGCCACCTTTGGCGGAATAATGGCCGACACGAGCGTTCTTTCGCCAGTGTTTGCCGCCATGCAACGCCAGCCGAGACGGTAATAGTCGCGGGCAGGGTGCTCGCTTCCAGTGCCCCATTGGGTGTACTTTAGGTTGTAGTCGGTTCGGCTCCCTCGTGGCTTGTAGATGGTGACCGGGATAGTGTCAGCGTGGAGTTGCTCAAGGTCACCAACAGACCAGTCATCCTTGTTCTTCATCGTGCTGTTCGGAAACTTGTAGAATGGCGTAGCGACAAAGAGATGTGACCCTTGCAGGATCACGTCGTCCCATGATGTGGGCTTTCCCCATTTGGGCTCGAAGTAGCCTTTTGTTCGGTCGTTCTTCTCGTGCCAGCCAGCAGAGAACTTGAGGTCCAGTTTCCCGATTCGAGGAAGGTGGGCAAGCTTGTCGAGCACGGCAGCAGTGGAACGGTTGACGGCGTAGACCATCCGAGTCTCACGAATCGGGATGTCGCTCGATTCGAGGATAGTATGCCAGGTGGCCAGTGTTTCGTCAGTTACGGTAGTGAGCCTGCTTCGATGCGGCCGCAGATCCCAGTCGCCGCTGGGGTCCTTGAATCCTGGCTCGGGGCCAGACCCATCGTGTTCTTGTGATCGAATGGCGGTATCAGGGTGGTACATCGATACTGCACTAGTAAATTTCACATACTCACGCGAAATGCCGTAAATATTTACGCCGTAGTGCTTTTGATGCTGAATCTCGAAGAGTTGAAGTTCGTTTATAAATTCCCAATGCTGCCTAAGTCGTGAATATGTCGCTGCTCGTAGCTTCCCGGCTTTTTCGTCGGTGAAATGTGACTCCAGGCTGATCAGGCCGATGGTGCCGCGCTGCGAAACATGTCGCCAGGTTTGTTCCATGAAGCAGCGATAGAGGTCGGGTTGTAATCCTTGCAAGTGCGGATACTGAGCCAGCGAACCGGTGTGTTCGGCCAGACATGCAATGTCAGTGGTTCCCTCCAGAACCAAGTCGCGGATGCCGGGAAGGGCTAGGGTCGTTTCGCGCTTCTCCGCCCGCTTCTCTTCCGACGGTTTGACGGCCAGCTGCCACCAGGGGTCCCCCTCCGCCAAAAGAGCGTCCACGTCGGATCGAGGGCGGACCCAGGGTGGATTTCCTACCTGAAGATCGAAGCCGCCTCGGACGAAGACGGTCGCGAAGTCCAGATTCCAGTGGAAGAAGCCCTGCTGCCGGGCTACCTGTTCGCACACCGCCAGCCATGGGTGGTCGCCGAGGACCGTGGCTGCCGGTTTGGTGCCGGAGAAAGTAAGTTCGAGCTCTTCCGCCTGGTTAAGTTCGTTCCAGTCGGCGGCCTGGGCGAAGGTCGGGCCCGTGTTCTTCTTGCGGATCTCCGGGCTACGGCCGAGCAAGGCTTGCAGGGCTGCGATCCAGCCATCCAAGTCTGGGGGTGGCGTGTCGCTGGTAAGCGGCCAGAACCACATCGCGGTCCAGGCGTCCATGACACGGCGCAGGCGCTGATAGGCGCCGTTCGGATCGGCCAGCGTGGCTTCGATCTGTTCACGTTTCACCGCGCCGCCGACCGGAAGATCGTCGGAACCCCAGATCGGGATGTCCCGGCGGATTTCCTGTTCGGCGATGTTCAGCCTGCGGTAGGCGATCTGCCAGAGGACCTCGACCCGGTGTGCGAGTTCGGTGAGGGCGTTAACCTGCTTTTGGGTTGGCTTCTTGCGAACACCAGCGCGCCAGTTTTTTACTGCCTTCGCCGCGTTCGGTGCGAGCGCCGCGGCTTCCTTCGCATCTGCGGCCGCGCCCCAGCCGTCGGCTGGTAACAGGAAATGATGGATGCCGTCGGCGGCGACTCGGTCGTTCGCGACGTCGTCGACGAGCGAGGTGAGCGGGATGTCTCGCGGTACCTCGGTGAGCCAAGACTTGGTACTCACCTGGTTGCGGGAGTAGACCGCGCGGCGCGCACCGACCAGGGAGTTGCCGCGGCGCAGGTGCAGGCCAAACCACGGTGCGGACAAACCCGAGACCATGGTGTCCAGCCAGAGCGAGATCTCCGCGAGCTCCACCGCGGTGGAGTTGAGGTCAACCCCGTACACATTGTGCAGCGCCAGGTATGCCTTGACCTCTTGCAATCGGCGGGGGTACTCGTCCGGGTCGATCCGGACGCCGAGTTCCGCTTGCCTGCGCTTGAGGTACTGGTCCGCCAGCTGCCGGACCGCTTCGATCGCGAACGCGCCGGAACCTAGCGCGGGTTCACACACGGTGAACGTGAGGATGTCCGCCGCGCTCGTCGTCCCGTCCTGATCGAGGAGTTCTTCCAACGCCTGGCCGACGGTGAAACGGGTGAGGACCTCCGGGGTGTAGTACGACGCGGATTGTTGGCGCTCCCGGCCAGCAAGGCGGAAGACGAACGAACCCTTCGGGTGCAGCACCGGGCGTTTCTCTCCGGTGCGCGGGTCGATGGATTTGACGAAGTCGTCTGGTGAGATGTCGTCCGCACGGTCGACGGGCACCACCCACGATCCCTTGACGCTGTCGCCACCCTTGGCCACTTCGTACAAATCGGTCTCGGCGAAGAAACCGGTGTAGGACATCAGGCCCTCGTACACTGCGCCCAACTGATTGATGCCGAGTTCCGCGTAGGAAATGAAGCCGCGGTCCTTGCCGCGGGATTCCTTGTTGAGCAACAAGTGTGTGAGCACCTGCTGCAATGCGGCATTGCCGAGCCGCACCTCGTCGATGTGCGCGGTCTTCGCCGGCTGGAACAGGTCGGCGCGCAGCGCGTTGAACGTGAGTCCTTCCGCGGCTTCCGAGTCGTCGCCACCCGTCAATGGGGCGTGGCCATTGTCGACCAGGCGAAACAACACTGCGAGGGACTCGTATAAGTGAGTGCCGCTGTGGGCCTGCGGGGTGGCCAGTTCCACCTGGATCAGCTCACGCAGCCGGTCGAGGCTGTAGCCTTGGTCGTATTCCGGGGCGCCCACCGGGAGCACCCCGAGCTCGGGTGACGCCTCGGCGTAAAGCAGGAACAGGATGCGGTACAGGAATCGCAGCGACTGCTTCGCCAGCTCCTGCGCCTCGGTCGCGGGGAGCGGATCGAGTCCCTGCGCCCGGCGACGCTCGAGCACCTCGTTGGCGATGATCTCGATCGACAGGCGGACGCCGTCGCGGAGATCCTTCGACACCCCCACCGTGTGCTTGACAGAGGCTTCAAGCACGCCGTGCCACCAGATGGCGCCTTCCGCGTCGGGGGCGATCGACTCCGCGGACAAGCAAGTGAGCGCCCGGTCGATCTCACCGGCCTTCTTGGTGTCGTTGCGCTCGCAGACCAATTGCAGGTCGACTGCCAGGTAGCGGCCCTCGGCCCAGCGATCCCGCTCCGCCAGCAGCGCCCATCGGCCGGCAAGCACCAGCACGAATTCGGGGGCCTCCTCGGCGACGAACAACGACGACGTCAACCGGGCGACGGACTTGATCTCCTCGTCGTCCTCGGTGAGCTGCACTGGTTCTGGCAGTGTCACCGCGTCACGGGCGAGCAGATCTTCCAGCGCGCCGATCGGGCGAGCCGACAGCACCACCAGTGGGGCGTGCTTCTCGACGCCGGGTGCAGACACCCGCAGCAGTGGGCCGGTCCGATCGAGTACCAGCCCGTGACCGGTCAAGCCAAAGATGCCGATCAGTCGCTCGTGCACGTCCGCGGCGACATCGTCTGCGGTACGGCCGTCACGGACGGCTGCCGCCTCTGCGGACGGGTCGAGCAGCTCGGCCATCAGGGCAAGATCGCGTTCCAGGTCCTGGCGGGCGCTGATGAACCTCGAGCGGGGCGTCTCACGGCCCTCTTTGTCTTCGTCGTCCCAGAACTTCCGCCGCTCCGACACTTTCGCGCGAAAGGACTCCTTGGTGGCGTCGGTGCTGAAGTAGTGCTCGGAGAGCCAGCCTTCACCAACGATGATCGCGTCCGAACCGGCCATCATTTCTCTCCTTCGGATTCCGGAACGACCACCAGCAGTGGGCGGACCAGTTGCCGGTCCGGCGCCATCGCGGCCACCATCGCCCGCTCCTGGTCCACGGTTGCCCGGCGCAGTTTCAGTTCACTGCGTTGGATGAGGGCCTCGGCCTCGTTCTCCCAGTGATCCAGCCGGGTCGACCATTGCTCGACCCTGCTCGTCACGTCCTTGGCCGCTGCGTCGAACAAAGTACGCAGGTGTCGTTCAGCCTGGTGAACGGCCGGAGCGACAAGAGCTTGCAGACCGGTCACGTCCACCGGGCCGGGGTTGGTGCGGGGCTTGTCCCAGCCGAGCTCGATGAACGCATCGCGTGCCGAGCCGTGCGGGGCGATCAACGCGAAGGACGGGGCGTCCTGATCCGGGAACTGGGCGGTCAGCCAGGCGACTGCGACGACCTGGCCGCGTTTGTTCGTCAACGTGCCGACCAGCAGCACTGTGGGCGCGTCTACGGCGCCGCGCACGGCGAACACCTCGTTGCGACCCAACGCGGCTAGCGCTCGGTCCGCCGCCCAGTTCAGCACCGGGTGCAGCGGCGCAAGGTAGTGCGCGTCCGGCCAGCTCAGCTTCGTGGCGTCGCGCAGCGCGGCGGCAAGCCGGTCCTTGCCGCGCGCCGGGGTGGTGGCCAGCACCAGCTTCTCGGTGACCTTGCGTTCGGCCAGATATCGCTGGGGCAATACGTCGAAACGCTGCGCCAGATCCGTTGGCGGGACGAGTTCCGCGGTGCCGAAGTCGACATCTCTTCGCCAGCCGACACCGCCTTTGGCCGGCGGCGCGGTCGGGTCGATGAACGCCTGACGTAACGCGTCCTCCAGATAGGACACGTCATCGGGGTAGAGCGTGGGGCCGGATTCGGTTGGCTCCGGCGGGCTCGGAGCCGACTGCTGCGTGCTGGGGGTGTCGAAGAGCTGGGCGAACAACGCGGTGAGGTCGTTGCCCGCGGCGACGTCCGTGACCGGGCGGACCACATCGTCGAGTTCCTTGCTGCCGGCCAGCACCGCGCGAATGTCGTCTTCCTCACTCTTCACGTCGTAGTGGCCCATCAGCGAAGCGACGTCGCCGAGCGCGGTGTGAGCTTCGTTCTCCTTCTCCAGCAACCTGGCCAGAATCCGCACGTCACCGGCGAACTTCTCACCGTCCGGGTCAAGCAGCAAAGCAGTGATCAACGGTGGATTTTTCTGCCCGTACCGGTCGATCCTGCCGTTGCGTTGCTCGATCCGGATCAGGCTCCACGGGATGTCGTAATGAATCAGGTGGTGGCATTGTGCGTGCAGGTTGACGCCCTCGGAGGCGACGTCCCCGGTGACCAGCACCCGCACCGGTGCCTGTTCCTGTTTGAACGCCTCGACGACCGCTTGCTGCTTATCGTCGGCGAGCCCACCGTGCATCAACTCCACGGCATCGGCGGGCATTTTGAGGTCCTTCGGCAAACTACGCTGAAGCCAGCGCAATGTCTCCACCCGCTCAGCGAACACCACGGCGCGGATCGGCTTGTTCTTGCCGACCCCGATCTTCTTCAGGTGCTCGACCAGCCGCTGATACTTCGCCGAGGTCAGGCATTTGTCGTTCAGCTCGGCAAGTTCGTGAAGCGCGACACGTTCCCGCGCCGCGCGATCGTCGTCGCCGAGCCTGCCCAGTCTGCCGTCGATGCTTTCCCGAAGAGCTGCCGGTGAGGACAGGAACGCCTTGGCCAAGGTCCACGGAAACAGCGACGCGTTCTGCCCCGAATATGGGCTCCCACCGGTGCCCGGCCACAACCAGGTGTCCGCGAGCTCGCGGGCGACCGCGTTCTCTTCGGCCGTCGCTGGGACGAGTACGTTTTCCGGTTCCTGCCGAGGCGCCCAGTCGGCGCCGACGACTTGTGCGACCTCCGGGCTGTGCCGGTGCCTGCGCACGACCAGCCTGCGCACCTCGTCCTTGTCGAGCTGGCCGTCCGGTGGGACTGCGGACGGGTCGAGCAACCGGAGCAGTTCGGCGAACGAGTCGGCGCGCCCGTTGTGCGGCGTCGCCGACGCGAGGATCAACGCCTCTGCGTTGCGGGCGAGAATCCTGGCCAGCCGGTTGTTCATCGTCGCCGAGTTGGACAGGTTGTGCGACTCGTCGATCACCACCGCGTCCCAGCGCTGCTTGCTCAGGCTTGCCACGTAGCGGTCGGACTTCAGCGTGTCGATCGAGATGATCGCCCGCTTGAAATAGGTGAACGGGTTGCGGGTGGCAGGCAGCTTCTGCCGCACCCGCTGAATCCCCGCCGAGTCCAGCCGTACGAATGGCAATGCGAAGCGGCACCACAGCTCGTGCTGCATTTGTTCCAGCACGTGCCTGGGCGTCACGACGAGGATGCGTTCACCTCGCCCTCGGCGCACCAGCTCCGAGAGGATCATGCCGATCTCGAGGGTCTTGCCGAGCCCAACCGCGTCCGCCAGGAGCAGCCGTGGTCTCAGGTTCGCTGGATCGAGCGCCTTGCGTACTGCCGACTGCTGGTAGCTCAATGCGTCGGCGAGCCCTCGTGTGGCCACCGACAACGCCTGCTCGCCGATGGGCTGCGGGGTCTTGCGGATCGTCGACTCCAGCCAGAGCCGGGCGGTGCGGTAGCGGGGGCTGTCGTCGGTGACGACCGTCGCGTCGGCTGGCTCCAGGGGAACGATCTCGTCGAGGTTGCGGTAGAACGACGCACTGGTGCCTCTGACCAGCTCGCCAAGGCCTTGCACATGAACGAGCTGCCCGTCAGTGGTCTCCTCCACTGCGCTGACCAGCCATTCCTCTCCTCTGATCAGCACCGTCGAGCCAGGTGCGACTGCCCCATCGGCTTCAGGCTTCGTTGCCGTCACAACTACCTCTCGGTCTTGGTTACGTCACTGACAAGAATGGTCGACATCACGGCGGGTTCGTTACCGACCGAGAAGTTAGGGTCTGGTGTCATGGATCACTCGCCGACGCCGCTGGACGCCGCGACATCTGCACGGCTGCGTCGCCAGCCCCGCTCGAGCACGAAACCGGAGGTCGTGTTGCGCCGCGAGCTCCACCGCCGGGGCCTGCGGTTCCGGGTGAACCATCCCGGGCTTCCCGGTCGTCCGGACATCGTGCTCACGAGGGTGAAGGTCGCGGTGTTCGTGGACGGCTGCTTCTGGCACCGCTGTCCCGAACATGGCACGTTGCCACGTAACAACCGGGACTGGTGGCGGGCCAAACTCGACCGCAACGTCGACCGCGACCGAGCCAAGGACGCCGCCCTCGGCGAACTCGGCTGGCATGTGATGCACGTGTGGGAACACGAGCCGACCGAGCGGGCCGCCGATCGGGTCGAAACCGAGTGGCGGCGCAGAGTCATGAGCCGATCCGCAGATAACCACCAGGACCGAACAGCGCGTCCCGGTTCAGGAACCGGTTGAAGAACCTGCACGACGGCTCACCAAGGTGCACGCAGGCGCTGCACGCTCCGCTGCCGCGGCTGCACCCGGGGTCCAGCGGGCATCGGTGCTCGGCGTCCACGAAAGCCTTCAGCAAATCGTCCAAATTGGACTCGAACACCGCCTGCAAACCGCCGAGCACGAAGTCACCACGAGCTCCCGCGTACACGAAGAACGCCAGGTGACCGGGAACCAGGTACTCGCTCAACGCGTCCCGTTCGATCCCGGAAAACGCTGCGGTCTGCCGGATGAACCGGTGCGCATAGGTATGAATCAACCGCAGCAGGTCCGCGCCCGGCGAGTTGTCGGACTGGGGGGCCGTCTTGTCCGGCGGTGTGACGGATTCCAGGATTGCCACCCTGGCCTCTACCGGGTCGGTGCTGCCCGCAGACCACCCTGCCAGCGTGTGGCCGTGTCCGGTCAGCCAATTGGCGACCCGTACGGGGTCCAAGCGAACCAGGTATGCCTCCGTCTCGGCCATGCTGCCATAGAGTCGGTAGCCGCCTCCGCGTCGACGGAACGGCACCAGGGTGCATTTCGCTGGGTTGTCGTCCCCTCTGGTAAACCCGTACATGGCCGTGAGGACCGGGAACTTGTCGACCAAATCGAGTCCGTCGATGCCCGCGCGCGTCAGGGCTGCCGGGTACGCCGTGCCATAGCGCCGATCGAGTTGGTCACCCTGTGATGCGCCGCGCAACGCAGTGGTTGGCTGCCTGATTTCAGCCAGCGCCATGGCGATGTCGACAGCCGCGCGCTCAGCCTCCTCCCTGCGCGCTTCGGACAAGGAATCAACCGGATGCTCGCCGGGTTTGGCCAGTTGTCCGCCTTGCTCGGCCATGTCCGCCATGTTCTTTGCGAACGTCTCGTCCATGCCGTCTTTGATGAGTTTGGCTAGAAACTCGTCCTTGGTTTGCTTCGCAACGACGTCCGCTGGACGCCCTGCGGTGAGACCGTCCACTACCCACGCCAGCGCCTTTCGGGCGCCGCCGGCCAATTTGAGGTTCTCCCGATGTTCTGGGCGCGGCGGGTTGATCAGTACCATGCTTCTTGGCGTGTAGACGGTGCGTGCCTTGTGCACGTTCCAGCGGAACGCGCCGTCGCCGCACGGACATTTCCGGTTGAAACCGAGCCCGTTCATCGTCGTCGTCTGACATTCCGGGCACACGAACGCGATGTCCGCCGCCTTGGCGCTTTTCGGAATGACGACCTTTACGTCGTCGTGTACGGCGCAGCGGCGGATATACGGCACTTCGGTTCGGCCGCAGTCATGAATGCCAACGAAATGCAGCTGTCCCCAACGGTGCTGGCCACATTTGCACTTCCTGTTCAAGGATTTGCCGATGCGCTTGCAGGCGCGGCACAACCATATCTCCGGATACCGTTCGACGGTCACGCCGCGCCGCTCGTCCAACTCGACGACCTCGACCGATGCCCCAGGAAGTTCCGCCCCGACTCCGCTGTCTTTGCCGTTCGCTGTCCACGCAGCGATCTCGCGACGCAAACTCCACCGCACCCGTTCGGTGTCCACCTCGATCGGTATGGGGGCCGACCATTCGGTGACCCGGTAGATGTCGCCGCGAAGGTCGACGGTCTGCTCGGGCAGAAACGTCCGCAAGATCTGGCTGCCGCTTCGACTTCCCAAAATCGTCATGTCGTTCCAAGCTCAATCGTGAATGGGGGCGGTCGCTTCGACGTCCCGCAGGCTCATCATGGGCGGGGTCGGTCCGATGTCGCTCATGAAGTTCGTCTTCAGGGTCGGGTCTTCGAGGTCGGCAAACCAGTCCTTCAGCCAGCTGAGGATTTGCTGCTTGTGCAACGAGTCCTCAGGGCCGTCGAGACCGAACACTGCCGCGATCGCGTCCGCCTCCTCCTGTGGCGTCAGGCCGATGGTGCGCAGGTAGTCACGCAGTTTCAGCGGCGTACTCAACCGCTGTTTGCTCGCCGGTTCCCGAATCATCAGCGTGCGGGCGGCAACCGCACCCGCGATCGTGAGGTCGAGCACCCGGCGGCTGCGTCTGGTGATCGGAATCGGATCGACGAACCGGTCACCTTGACGCACGTACGGGCCAAAGTGCCGGAACGTCTGTGCATCGCGTTCCCGGCCGATCTTGTGCAGCACGTACACCAGCCCCGGCCGCGAACGGCCGACCCTCGCGGTCGTCTGGATGAACTCCGCGGTGGTCAAGGGAAGGCCGAGCATTACCATCGTGTTGAGTCGTTCGACATCCACACCATGCGAAAGCATGGAACTTGCGGCGACCACGTGCACCCGATCGGTGAAGTCCTTCTCCGGCTTCTCCAGACGTTCCAGAATGGCCCGAACTTCGTCGAACTCGGTCTGGCCGGTGAGCTGCTCGACGTTGATCCCTTCGACGGTGTTGTTGCTGCCCAGACTTCGCCCCGCGGCTTCCACGTCGTAGAGCGTGGAGCCGTACACGACGTTGGTGCCGTACTGACTGACCAACATATCGGCGTGTTTGGGCTCGACGCCTGCTTCCGCGCAGACTCCCACCTGGTCGTCGATCAGCTCCCTGATGCAGCGCTGCAACGTATCCAGGGTGCGGTCGCTGACGTGTTCGAGAGTCACCCCTCGGGGAGCGACGGCCACGAACTGCCGCAATGGTTGAGCGGTCGGCACCGTCCAAAACGACTCGCCTGCACGCGGGCCAGGTTGTGGGAACACCCGACCTTCGCGCTGGTAAAGCACGTCGACCTGCCGTTCATAGCCGGTCAGCGTCGCGCTGCTGGCCACGATCTTGGCGCGGCTCCCGCTCGTTTCATGCTGCAGATGATCGAGCAGGCTCTCGTAGTGCGCGTCGACGGCGCCGAGACTGTCCCGTAGTAGGTGCAACTCGTCCTGGAGCCGTAGCGTCGGCGCGAACCGCGCCTTGTCCATTGGCAATCCCGTCAAACTGCCCTGACAGTTCGGTACCAAACAACCGTTTGGTGTTCTCGCGCGATCCGCATAGGTGAACCCATGCCACGCCTCCGAACACGACCCGCGCGGTGGGCCGACCAGCCCCCGCATGGCCTGCTGCAAACTGATCGACGCCGCCTTGTCCAAAGTGCCGACCACCACCGTCGGCAGGAATCGGTACACCTCTTGGTCCACCACGTATACCGGAAGGGCGCAATTCGCGTAACGACAGCTCTCGTTCTTGCAACAGTGTTCGAGCATCCAACGCTGCCTGTTGAAGCGCATTTCCAGGTTCTCGTCACGGCAGAACGGGCAGCGCAACAGTACCTGATACTTGTTCGGCACCCCTGGGCTGTCCGGGGTTGTTTCGTCGTCCTTCGCTGTCGCCGTTGGCACGATCTTGTTGGGAGTGCCTGCCTGGCCGACGAGAAAACCGAGGCTGAATGGCGCCCCGCCGACCTTGTGGGCCTGGCGCACGATTTCAGCGGAGGCCAGCGCGTCGGCGAATCGCTGAGTTTGCTGCAAACTGAGCAGACGCAAAGGAAAACGGGACCAGGCAGTCACGCCCACGATCTTTCCGGTGAGCCGGTCGTAGAACGCCGCGGTCAGCAACAACCCGAGGTACGTTTCGGTCTTGCCGCCGCCAGTGGCGAACCAGACGGTGTCTACGTAATTGGCCTCCTCCGTCGGTTCGGCCAAGAACCGTACCGACGACAGTAGGAAACCGATCTGGAACGGCCTCCAGTCAGGGTACTTACCTCTGGTGCTGTCCCCGATCGCCTCGTTCATCAGTTGGAACGCCTGCAACAGTGCTGGGGTGGACTCCAGCAATGCCAAACCTTTGCGTAGCCGGTCCAGCTCGGCAAACACCGCTTGCGCCGACGCATCTGCCTCTGCGCGCATGGCGTCCGTCCAGCTCTCGGCTTCTTGCCGGACGTCCAGCGCAGCAGGTGACCAGTGCGCGTCGTCGTACAGGGTCAGCGCATCCACCAGCTTCGTCAGCTGTGGTAACGGGTCATGGGCCAGGGCCGAGAACTTCAGATCCGGCTTTGGATAGGTGTGATCCCAGTAGTCGGGCCTGTGAGTTTGTACGCTGACGGTGTCCGTGCTGCGAAAGACTCCTGGCGCCACCTCGTCAACTCCGACGTTGACTCCGTACGCTGGCACCTTCCGGTCGTAGCGGAAGCTATCGGGCAGGGACTCCAATTGAAACGGCGCCGTAGCAAGACCTGAGATTTCGATCTCGGTCTCGTACAGGTGCGAATCGGTGAGTCCCTTCTGCGGGCTGGTGTTGACCAACTGCACTACCAGCTCGGTCCGCTGGTGCCAGTCCTCCACTTCCACACGTATTTCGGCGGTCAGACCGGGGGCGCCGACAGCAGCGAACGCCGCAGCCAGTTGCGCGGAGCCGAACGACCCGCCGTTGCCACCGACCGAAACGGGCACCTTTTCCTCGACGAGGCCCGTACGCCACCAGCGCTTGTCCGGATCAGGCCCATCTTTGGAATCCTTCACCCAGCCCCTCGCCCGTACGATCACGGACATCGACCATGACGGAGGACTTGCTGGACGTAACCGAATGCCGATGGCACAAGGGTCCAGCCTCTCGGACCGTTCGTCGCCCGCAGCCTTCTGGACCTCTTCCTCGCATGCCAGTCGCCCCAGCCAGAAGGTTCCCGCCGGGGCAACCTCGAGACGTTCCAGGCCGTCGCCTCGCCCTGCTGCGACGACTCTGCGGTCGAGCCAGCCGACGAACGCCTGACATGCTTGCTCCGGCGACTGGGTGTTGCTGCCGTTCACTTGCGTTGGTCCCCCTCCGAGACGACGCCGGCTCAGCCGAACTTCGAGTCTTCCATGATGTACGACCGCAAAGACGTCGTACAGTTACTCTCGCGTAACTTGGTGAACGAACGCTTTTCAAGCTGGCGGATGCGCTCGCGTGTCACACCCAACGACGCGCCGATGGCCTCGAGCGTCTCCTCGTTGCCTGTACCGATGCCGTACCTGCGTTCCAGGACCTGGGCTTCCCGCATCGGCAGACTGGCACGAAGCACACGAGTCAAATGCTCTCTCATCTGCGCATGGACGGCGATCTGCGCTGGATCGGTACGACCATCACGGTCTTCTTCGGAGGCCAGTACGTCGGACAAACGAAGATCGCCGTCGTCCCCCAATAGACCATCGAGACTGATCACTGGCCTGTCGAGGTCCAGCAGCGCCCGGACGGCACCTGGTTCCATGTGGGTTTTGTCAGCGATCTCACCCCACGTGGGCGTCCTGCCAAACCGCCCGGTCAGGTCACGCATCGCTTTCCGTACTTTCTGGACTTGCTCGTGCACATGAATGGGGAAGCGGATCAACCTTCCGCGGTCGCCGATGCCACGCTCGATCGCCTGTCTGATCCACCAGGTGGCGTACGTCGAAAACTTGAATCCCTTCGACCCGTCGAACTTGTCCGCTGCACGCATCAGCCCGCAGTTGCCATCCTGAATGCGGTCCAGGAACTCCACGCCAGACGCCTCGTAATGCCGTAGTTTCGCAATGGACACCACTAGGCGCAGATTGGCGCAGACCAATTGGGTATGAGCACGTCGTCCGCGCTCGATCTGCATCTGCAGGCTCCGGCGCAGAGCCACTTCCAACGTATCACTCGTGGACAGGTTCAATTCGTCTTGGGCCGAGACGCCTTGCGAGATCAACGACCACAATTCGACCTCTCGCTGACCATCGATCAGGGGGTAGTGGGCCACTGCCTTCAAGTACTGGCCGACCGCATCTTGATCGTGCCCCAGGCTCATCCCGCTCCGCTGTTGGAGCGGAGCGGATTCGCTGGGCACGACCCCAGCCTCGGCCAGCTGTTCTGACAGCTCGTGATGTTGGCGGGGGCTGAGCTCTCGCTTACTGACGAGCAGTGCGATTTCTGTCTGGGTTAGCTGCTCGCCTTTTCGCAGCCAGTCCCCGAGCAGATCGTCGAACGTCTGCCCGACGACGTCTTTGGCGCTCCGCAAGACAGTCGGCTCTGGAACACCCCCGAACATCCAGGCGAGATCAACGTCCAGCGCTTCCTCTGCGAGCTCGACTGCCTTTCGGCTCGGTTCTTGAACCGGCGCGCTGGTAGCGCTTTCAGCGAGCGAGCTCGACTCGTCTTGATCCCAAGCAGCCAACAAGCGATCGACATCGCGGTGACTCAGGTGATGGCGCTTGGTGAACTCGCAAATGACCTGCCGTCCTGGACGTCCGTCATGGCTTTCCGAGATCGACCGTAGCTCGTCGGCAAGACTGTCGATGCCCGGCGCCGGGCGTGCGGGGGTCGCCATGACCAACTCCTCCCTCGGTTACCGATTGACGTCGAGGTGAGACACCTCAACGTTAAACGCATACGCGAGTTCGTTACTAATTGTTATAAAGATCGACACTCCGTGCAAGTCTCGTCGACACGATCGCCCTAGCAGGTCCGCAAGCCAACCGACCGGGTTGCGGGTGCCTTCGGTTTTGTCGAGCCTGACCTGGTGTCCGGTCGCCCGCCGCAGCCTTAGATCGACTACAGTCCCAACGTGACTGGTCGACCCTCGATGATCTCTGCTGTCGATCTCTTTTGCGGTGTGGGCGGCCTCTCGTACGGCCTACGTGAGGCTGGCGTCCACGTCGCCGCTGGGGTCGACATCGATCCAGCCTGCGCATATCCGTTCCGCACCAACATCGGAGCGCCGTTCCATCAGCAGGACATCCGCAAAGTCGAGGCTGCTGATCTCGCAGCGATGTGGCCCGCCCGCGCTCGTGTCCGTGTTCTGGCTGGCTGCGCTCCCTGTCAGCCGTTTTCGTCGTATCGACGAGGTGTCGACACGTCGAAGGAACCCGCTTGGCCGCTGGTAGACGAGATGCTTCGGCTCATCGCGGAGACGCTGCCAGAGGTGGTTACGATGGAAAACGTCACCAGGATTGGCAGTGCCTCGGTCTTCAGGAACTTCGTCACCGGCCTTGAAGACCTCGGTTACCACGTCGATGCTCAGTCCTGCTATGGCCCGGCGCATGGTGTACCTCAGCACCGTAGGCGTATGGTCCTCCTCGGTTCGCGATTGGGTGAGATCACCGTGCCGAAGGGGACCCTTGGACCCGAGCAGTACCCCACGGTGCGTCAGGCCATCTCTGCTCTCCCGCCGGTAGCACATGGACAAGCAGATCCTCAAGATCGCCTTCACAAGAGCCGCAGCCTGAGCGGGACCAATTTGAAGCGGATCAAGCGGTCCAAGCCCGGGGGGACCTGGCAAGACTGGCCGGAAGAACTGCGATCCGCATGCCACCGGAAGGAGTCTGGGGCGACCTTCCGTAACGTCTATGCGCGCATGGTGTGGGATGAGCCGTCGCCCACGATCACCACCATGGCGTACAACTTCGGCACTGGACGGTTCGGCCATCCCGAACAAGATCGGGCTCTCACCTTGCGAGAGGCAGCCAACCTCCAGAGCTTCCCGTCGGATTACGAGTTTGTGGCCCCGGACCAGCCAGTCCAACTCGCTCCGCTTGGTCGGCTCATCGGCAATGCCGTACCGCCTCGGCTCGCAGAAGCCGTTGGGCGAACGATCGTAGATCATGTCAAGACGGCCCTTGGAAACTCCACCGGTATCACAGCCGCTCGGCAGGCTCGCCGACGATCAAAATAGCCAGCCTACCTGCACGAGCACAACGGCTGATCATGGGCGAACGCCGGGCTGTACTCTGTAAACCCAGCCTACTGCGGCGGATGAATACCTGGTAGACGACCTCTCCGTAAAGGAGAACGTAGATGTTGCAGCCTCGCCCCAGTAGCAGCGGATGGCATAGCCAGCTCTAGTGACCGTTCGTCCAGGTCGCCCGGTGATGTCGCCGACTGCGTGCAGGAACGCCGGTTTGTCGGCACCGGACCGCAGCGATCGAATTGATCAGCAAGGTCATGGCTAACAGCCCGCTAAGTAGCACACCTGCTGCAGCGAGACGTGAAAGTTCACAAAACAAGGAACCTCCAACCCTCTGTAATGGGTTGGAGGTTCCTTTGGTGGAGCTGAGGGGAATCGAACCCCTGACCTTCTCGATGCGAACGAGACGCGCTACCAACTGCGCTACAGCCCCTGGTAAAGCTTGCCCCTCATTCAGGGCTCCATGAGCTTATCAGTGGCTCACGGAGCCCCGAACGCGGGGGTCACTCTCCGGCGGCCCGGCGGAAAGGCCTGGTCCCGGGCTCGTCGAGCTCGTGGAAGGCCGGGTCCTCGTCGTCGAGGTCGACGACGACGGCTTGGCGCCGGAGGCGGGACATCGGGGACGGTTTGCGCTCCACGACGTCCGGGCGTTCGGCTGCGACGACCTCGACGTCTTCGTGGGACTCGTGGGATTCGTCGTCGGCCGCCGTCCGGCGTGGGGCGCGGGTGTTGTTGAAGCGGGCGAGGCGGCGCTGCCGGATCTCGTTCTCGATGCGGACCTGACGGCGCAGGTACGCGAGGTAGCCGATGAGGACCGCGTCGACGACACCGTTGGCCCACCAGACCGTCGGGGTCAGGAAGCCGGCGACGACCGCCGTGGTCACCACGAGTACCAGGAGCGCGATGACGATCCGCTGCCGGAACGCGTACTTGGCGCGGGCGGCGATGTCCGCCGCCTCGGGGTCGAAACCGCCTCGGCCCGGCCGGTAGCCGGCGCCCTGGCGTTCCCTTTCGGCGCGGGGCCCGCGCGAGGGCTGGGGAAGCGGTTCGGCTTCCAGTTCCTCTTCTTCGAGGTCGGCGTCGAGTTCCGCCTCGAGCTCGGCCAGGTCGTCTTCTACCGACGGTTCCGTGTTCTCCGCCATGGCGAACTCCTCCGGTCCCTCTTGGCGTGTGCTCCCGCTCCGCACGACTCGCGCCGCCAAGGCCGAGTCCGTCGTCCGCGCGACCTGCTGGCGCTTGCGAGCGACCATGGGCACGAGAACGACGAGCCATGCCGCTGCGAGCGCGACGATGATCACCGAACTGGGCATCTCCCGTCACCTCCCCCGATCCACTGCTGTAGTCACGCTAGCCACAACAGTCACACACGCCGCGCAGACTCGCCGGTTTCGATCACGGAAAATGCATCACCAAATTAGGTGAATCTCACAGTTTGTGGTAACGCGGTTACTGGAACGACCAGATGATGGGGTCAAACTCGCTCTGCGAGGCCCTTCGCGACGAGCCGGGACACCAGTCCGTCACCGGTTTCTTCCTTGGTGACGGCGTGGCAAAAGTGGTCCCGCCAGCCGCCCGCGACATCGAGGTAGCGCTCGAAAAGGCCCTCTTGCCGGTACCCGACTTTGTTGAGAACCCGCAGGCTGGGGGTGTTTTCGGGGCGAACGGTCGCTTCGAGCCGGTGCAGTCCGCCGAAGTCGAAGACGTGGTCGGTGACGAGGGCGACGGCGCCGGTCGCGACGCCGCCGCGGACGATGTCCGATGACACCCAGTAACCGATCCATGCGGACCGGAGCGAAGCGCGGATGACGTTACCCACAGTGATCTGTCCGGCGAAGCGTCCGTCCACCGTGATGGTGAACGGGAGGCACTGTCCGCGCCGGGCGAGGCCGCGCAGGGCCATCCATTGCGACGGCCATGACCAGAACGCGTTGCGGTCCGGCCACGGTCCGACGCCGGTCGGTTCCCACATTTCCAGGTGCTCGCGGTCCCTCAGCCGGACGCGGCTCCACTCGCCGGCGTCCCGCAGCCGGACCGGCCGGACGGCGAGTACGCCGGCGGGCACCCGGAGCGGCCCCAGTTTCGCGGGCCAGCCCGGATGCCTGCTCTCGATCGGATACGCGACGCCGGAAATCGGTGCGCCCATTACGCCCGCTGGGCCAGGAAGGTCACCTTGACCTGCTCGCCCGCGGCGACCTCGGTGAGGTCTTCGTCGATGTTGATCAGGCAGTTCGCCTCGGCCAGTGACGCGAGCAGGTGCGCGCCGGAGGTGCCGAGCGGCTGCACCAGGTACTCGCCGTTGCCCTCGTCGCGCAGCAATTGCCCGCGCAGGAAGCCTTTGCGCCCCTTGGTCGAGGTGATCGGGGAGAGCAGCCGCGCGCCGACGATCCGGCGGTGCGGGTTGCGGGTGCCGCGCGCGGCGCGGATGAGCGGGCGGACCAGGACCTCGAACACGACCAGCGCGCTCATCGGGTTGCCGGGGATCAGGAACGTCGGCACCGAATCGGGGCCGAGCCTGCCGAAGCCCTGCACCGAACCGGGGTGCATGCCGACGCGGGTCATGTCGATGTGGCCGAGGTCGGACAGCGCCGCGTGCACCTCGTCGCCCGCGCTTCCGCCGGCGCCGCCCGCGACGACGACGATCTCCGACATCAGCAGCCGGCCTTCGACGATCTCGCGCAGCCGTTTCGGGTCGCCGGGGACGATGCCGACGCGGCTCACCTCGGCGCCCGCGTCCCGCGCGGCCGCGGACAATGCGTAGGAGTTGACGTCGTAGACCTGCCCGACCGACGGGGTGCGGTCGATGTCGACCAGCTCGTCGCCCACGGACACGATCGAAACCCGCGGCCGCGGGTAGACCAGGACCTTCGCCCTGCCGACCGCGGCGAGCAGGCCGACCTGGGCCGAGCCGATGGTGTCGCCCTTGCGGACGGCGACGTCGCCGATCTGCACGTCCTCGCCGGTACGGCGCACGTAGCCCGCGGACGGGACCGACTTGTGCACGGTGACCTTCGCTTGGTGGCCGTCGGTGTACGCGGTCGGGACGACGGCGTCGGCGAGCGTGGGCAGTGGCGCGCCGGTGTCTACGCGGACGGCCTGGCCTGGTTGCAGCCGTCGAGGCTGGCGTGAACCGGCGGCGATCTCGCCGACCACCGGCAGCTGCACCGGTTCCTGGCCCGCTGTGCGGACGTCGACACTTCGTACCGCGTAGCCGTCGATGGCGGCCTGGTCGAAACCGGGCAGCGCGTGTTCGGCGACGACCTCTTCGGCGCACAGGAGGCCTTGGGCCTCGGAGATGGCGACCCGGACCGGGCGCGGGCGTACCGCGGCGTCCAGGGTCAGCGCGATCTGATCCTCGACGGAACGGAACTGTCCCGCGTCTTCGGTCTCGGCCGCTTCTGCGATGGGCTCCGTCATGACTGGGGGATCTCGATCCGTTCGTTCGACCAGGCACGCGATGAAGGCCCGTCGGTGAACTGAAGTTCACCACCGTTACCAGGAGTGATGCGGTCCGAAGCCGTGGAAATCGCCCGATCGGGCAAGCTCCTCGTGGTCCGTGCCGCCGGGGTGGTCGCTGCGCCTGTCATAGGCGTGAAGCCTAACCTGACCACGTGGTCAAGCCCGGCAATGAACACCTGAGCAAAGCGGAGTGGCGTTCCCGGATAACCGCCGAACGGCGTTCACTGGTGTCGGAAAAGCGGGCCAGGGAGGCGGCGGCGCTGGCCGTCGCGGCCGCTCGGATCCCGGGTGAAGTCGTCTGCGCGTATGTCCCGTTCGGCACCGAACCGGGCTCCACGCAGCTCCTTGATCAACTTCTCGACCAGGGCAAACGTGTGCTGCTGCCGATCGTCCCCGCGGAGCCGGGGCCGCTGGAGTGGGCCGCCTATGAAGGTCCTCGGAGTCTCGGACCCGGCCGGCTGCGCGGGCTGCTCGAACCGACCGGTCGCCGGCTCGGTCCCGACACGCTGGGGACGGCCGAACTGGTGCTGATCCCCGCGCTCGCCGTCGACGACGAAGGCGTCCGGCTCGGCAGGGGCGCCGGGTATTACGACCGGTCGCTCTCCTTCGCCGCGCCGGGTGCCGCGCTGGTCGCCGTCGTCCGGGACGCCGAACTCGTGCGCGCCCTGCCCGCGGAACCGCACGACGTCCGGATGACCGGAGTGCTGACCCCGGACCAGGGGGCGGCCCCGCGGCCGGTAATGCCTGGATGGCCGGAGTGCTGACCCCGGACCAGGGGGCGGCCCCGCGGCCGGTAATGCCTGGATGGCCGGAGTGCTGACCCCGGATCAAAGTGCTGCTCCGCGGCCGGTAATGCCTGGATAGTCGGAGTGCTGACCCCGGACCAAAGTGCTGCTCCGCGGCCGGTAATACACTGACGCCCCGACGCAGTGGTTCAGAAAGGGCACAATGAGCTCTGACGCGCACCTGTCCGATCGTTTCGCCGGAACGCTGTCGAAAATGCGCTCCGCGGGGGCCCACGCCATGGAACTGGCGGCCCTGCGAAGGCGTCTCGAGCAGCTGTCCGAACCCGGCGCGGGTGAATTGCCGGGAAACGAACTCGAACCTCTCGATGACATCTCCCGGCTCGTGGATCTTCCCGAGCCGGACGCCGAGGAAGCGCGCCGGGTCCTGGACCGCACGGCCGTTCTCAAGCTCAACGGCGGGCTCGGCACGAGCATGGGGCTCACCGGCCCGAAATCACTGCTGGAGATCAAACCGGGGAAGACGTTCCTCGACGTCATCGCGATGCAGGTGCTCTCGACCCGCGAAAAGTACAACGCGCGCCTTCCGCTGATCCTGATGAATTCGGCGGGCACCCGTGAGCCTTCGCTGGAGTTGTTGAAGAGGTATCCCGAGCTCGCCGACGAGGTCATCCCGGCCGACTTCCTGCAGGGGCGCGAACCGAAGATCACGGCCGACGGGCAGCCCGCCGAGTGGCCGGCGAACCCGGAACTCGAGTGGTGCCCGCCGGGGCACGGCGACATCTTCATCGCGCTCGCCGTGAGCGGGATGCTCGACCTGCTGCTGGCGCAGGGCATCCGCTGGTGTTTCGTGTCCAACGCCGACAACCTCGGCGCGCTCCCGGACGCGCGGATCGCCGCCTGGCTCGCGGACGAGAACATCCCGTTCGCGATGGAGACCGTGCTCGGCACCGCGGCCGACCGCAAGGGCGGGCATCTCGCGCGGCGCGCGGGCCGGATCGTCCTGCGTGAATCCGCGCAGGTGCCCGACGGTGACGACTCGTTCGGCGACGTCGCCAAGTGGCGTTTCTTCAATACCAACAACATCTGGTTCGACCTCGAACGGCTGAAGACCCTGCAGGACGCCGACCCGGCCGCCCCGCTGCTGCCGCTGATCGTGAACCGGAAGACCGTCGATCCGGCCGATTCGGCCAGCACGCCGGTGATCCAGCTCGAAACGGCGATGGGCGCGGCGATCGGCTCGGTCGAGGGCGCGCGGGCGATCGAGATCCCGCGGACCCGGTTCGCGCCGGTCAAGACCACGGACGACCTGCTCGTCGTCCGCTCCGACGCGTACGTGCTCGACGACGGCGGGGAGATGATCCCGGAGTTCACCACCACCACCCCGCCGGTCGTCTCGCTGAGTAAGGAGTTCTACAAGCTCCTGCCGGACTTCGACGCGCGGATCCCTTCCGCTCCTTCGCTCAAGGAGTGCACGAGCCTCGAAGTGGACGGTGACGTCACCTTCGGGAAGAACGTCGTCATCCGGGGCGACGTGAAGGTCGCCGGGCCGAAAACCGTTCCGGACGGCGAAACTCTCTAGTCCCGCTGGGCGATGAACACGTACTCGCGTCCTGGACGGTCGGGGGCGTCCCGCACCTCCAGGACGCGAAAACCGTGTTCCGCCAGCAGGGATTCCAGGTCTTCGCGTTCGCGGAACCACAGTTTCGAGTCCGAGGTGACGACCTCCCCGTCGGGGAACCGGTAGCTGTACCGGAACGAGACGAACGGGAGGTTCACCTCGGTGACCTCGCGCCATTGCTCGACCTCGCCGACGCCCGGGACGTCGATGGTCTCGTGCGCGGTGTCGGCGGCCCAGCCCTCCCACGCCCGGTAACCGGGGCGCCGGATCTCGAACACCAGGTGACCACCAGGCGTGAGCGCGGTGTGGACGCCTTCGAGGGTCCTGCTCCATTCGTCGTCGGTCAGGAAGACCTGGGCCACGTTCCCGGTCATCACCGCCAGATCGGCGCAGGCCTCGCCCGCGGCCTTCGCGTCACCGTGGATCCAGGTGATCTTCCCTTCCGGTTTCTTGGCCTTCGCGACCTCCAGCGACGCCTCGGCGGGATCGACCCCCACGACCTCGATCCCGCGTTCGGCGAGGAGCACGGCCAGGCAGCCGGTACCGCAGCCGACGTCGAGCACTCTCTTCGCCTCGAGTTCGCCGATGAGGGCGAGGTAATGGTCCAGATCGTCGCGAGAGCCGTCGAAGGCGTCGTAGATCGGTGCGAGCCGGGCGTGGGCGAAGAGCGCGTCAGGCATGCGGTGACGATAGTTCCGGGACCCGTTCGGGGGCGACGGATTTACGGCCGGTCCGCCAAGCCCGTTCTCCCAGCAGTGCGAGGAAGGCGGGCAGCAGCACCCCGCGGACCAGCGTGGCGTCGATCAGCACGGCGACCGCCATCCCGACGCCCATCATCTTGTATTCGATCGCGCTCAGCGTGATGAAGACGCTGAACACGCCGACCATGATCACCGCCGCGCCGCTGACCACTCCCGCGCTGGTGCCGGTACCGCGGACGATCGCGGAGACGGCGCCGCCCGCCCGGTGTTCACGGATCCGGCTGAGGATGAAGATGTGGTAGTCCATGCTCAGGCCGAGCAGCAGGACGAACATGAACATCGGCAGCCAGCCGACCACCCCGCCGTACGGGGTGAATCCCAGCAGGGAAGCGAAATGGCCGTCCTGGAAGATCCAGGTGAGCACGCCGTAGGCCGCGCCGATCGACAGCAAATTGAGCACGATCGACACGATCGCCACCGCGACGGACCGGAAAGCCAGCAACAGCAACACGAACGCCGCCAGCAGCACGAAACCGAGGACCAGGGGCATCCGCTCGATGACCCGGTCGGCGAAGTCGCGGGCGTTCGCCGTGCGGCCGGACACGGCGTACTCGACACCGTCCACCTTGCCGATGGTTTCGGGCAGCACCTCGGTGCGCAGTTTCGCCAGTGCCGAATCGGCTCGCGGGTCGCGGCCCGCGCCGGACAGCGGAACCCGGACGACCACCGCTTCATCGACGTTCGCGACCGCGATGGGTTTGTTCAGGACGCCCTCGGTTTCCCCGATTCGCCGTTCGAGATCGGTGATCGCCGACCGCAGTGCCGGGCTGTCGACCGGGCCGCCGTTCTCGGCGGTCAGCACCACCGTGGCGGGGTACACCACGCCGGGGAACGCTTCCTGGGTGCGGACGGCGGCGTCGATCGTCGCCATCGACCGGGGCAGGCTCTCCGCCGGTGTCGGATCCTGCAGGCGCATGCCGAGCGCTGGCAGCGTGAGCAGGACCATCAGCGCCGTCGCGAGCCCGCCCCACAGCCACGGCCGCCGGGTGACCGTGCGGGCCGTCGCGGACCAGAACCGCGAGTTCTCCGCGGCGGTGCGCCGCTTGCCCAGCCAGGGAATCCGGCCGCGATCGACCTTGTCGCCCAGCAGGGAGAGCAAGGCGGGCAGCACGGTGACCGCGCCGAGCACGGCCAAGCCAACCACGAACGCCGAGCTGATCGCGAGGCCGGTGAAGTTGTCGAGACCGGTGAACACCAGCCCGCTCACGCACAGGACGACCGTGACCCCGGAGACGACCACGACGTGCCCGGACGTCCTGGCCGAGATTCGGATCGCGTCGTCAAGGGAGTGGCCTCGTGCGCGTTCTTCTCGTTGCCGCCTGAGGAAGAACAGCGAGTAGTCGACGCCGACCGCCATCCCGATGAGCAGGGTGATCACCGTCGTCGCGCTGTTGATCGGGGTGAAGTCGTCGACGACGGAGAGGAACCCGAACGTCGCCGCGACGCTCGTGCCCGCCAGCAGCAGTGGAACCGACGCCGCGACGAGCGCCCCGAAGACGATCAGCAGGATCACCAGCGTCATCGGCAGGGAAAGGAATTCCGAGCGTTTGACGTCCTCCCGGATGCCCTTGTCGACCACGGTCGACAGGCTGAGATCCCCGGACAGGCCCAGCCGGACCGACGGATGCCGGGCGGCGACCACGTCGATCTGCGCGGCCGCCGTCTCGAAGTTCGGGCGAAGGTCGTTCTCCCCGCCGGCGATCGAGAAACCGACGAGACCGGCCGCACCGTCGGCCGAGATCCGCTCGGCGCCGTCGGCGGCCAGCGGCGAGCGGACCTCGGTGACGGCGCCGGATCGGGTGAGCGTGGCGACCAGGTCGTCGGTCGCCCGCCGGAGTTCGTCGTTCGCGGCGAACGATGGAGAGCCGGGATCCTTCGCCTGGACGAGGACGTTCTCGCGTAAAGGGTCGAAGGTGTTCTGGGCGTTCAAGGCGGTTTGCGCGCGGCCGGATTCGCCGGGATCGGTGCTCCGGCGGCTTTCGCCGTCCAGGAGCAGGCCCGAAAGCAGGGCGATGAGGACGAGGGCGACCCAGCCGACGAGGGTGAGCGCGCGGTGCCGCACGGACCAGGCGGCGATCTTTTCGAGCAGCATGAACTACAGTCCTTTGCGTGAAGGAGTGAGATGCCTCGGGCGAGGTTTTTGCTTCTTCTTTCCTGGGCCGTCGAGTTGCCGCTCGGCGGCCCAGGGTCTTCACCGGCCGATCAGCCGACCTCCTTGAGGATCCGCTCGACCGAGCCCACGCTCTTCTGGAGATCCGCGAGGCGCCCGTCGAGTTCGGTGAGTTTGCGTTCGGTCTCTTCCTGCGCCTGGACGGCCTTCTCGGCGAGCCTGCGGTATTCCTGCTCGCGCGCGAGCGCGCCCCTGGCCCGGACGGTCGCGCCGAACTGCCAGACGACCACCGTGATCACCACGGTGAGGAACACGAAGATGCCGATCACCCCGGCGACCTCCTGCCATTGATGCCACTTCACGGTCGTTCCCCCTCATCGCCCGGTGCCGGTGTGCTCAGCGTCGGCGCTGCGGCGGCGATGGTGTCCGGGCTCAGCTCGACCAGGAACGGTGTCACCTCGTAGAACTTCATCGCTTTCCCGTCCTCCGAAAGCTCCAGGGTGGCCGACACGAGCCCGGCCGCCTCCAGTTTGCGCAGGTGGAGCTGCAGGAGTGCCCGGCTGATGCCGAGCTCCCGCGCCAGCTGGCTCACGTACGCGCGCTCCGCGCGGAGCGCCGCGACGATCCGCAACCGGTGCGGATTCGACAGTGCCCCCAGCAGCCGCAGCAGCTCGTCGCCGGTGGGTCCGGTGGCGGTCATGCCGAGCTCCTGCACATGCCAAAGAAATCTAGCAGGTGCTGGCTCGATCTACCAGGTGTTCCATCCAGACGTTCGGCTCCACGTAGACGCCGACGTCCTGCGCCGAGGAGGCGAGCACCGGTGCGATACCGCCCGGCACGGCCGTGAGACCGTCGCTAAGTTCGACACCGGTCCACGCCCTCCACTGCGCGAAAGTGCCCGTGACCGTCATCGCGAACGGTGCCACTTTCACGAACCGGGCGCCGAGCCGTTCGTGCGTGCGCAGCCACGGATCTTCGGGCAGCCCGTCCCGGCGACGGCGAGCCACATAGTCCTCAAAGGACAGTTCGGGTTCGTTCTCCTTCCCCGCCGGGCGAACCGGCACCACGAGGTTGCGCATCCCGGTTTCCGAGGCACGTGTTTTCAGTGCTTTCAAAGCTTTTGTGGCCAGGCCGCCACCGCGGCGGCCTGGCTCGACCATCACTTCGAGGGCGATCAGAGTGTTCGTCTCACGGGCGCTCATCAGGTCTTCCGCGGCCCAGATCAGGGCGGCGTCCCAGCCGTGGTCCGGCAGTTCCGGACGGTCGGCCGTCGGGAAACCGACCGGGACGGCGGCTGTTCTCGCCACCGGGACGCCGTCTTCCAGCAGCACGAGGAAGTATTCCGGCCAGCGCGCGGCCAAGTGGGACGATTTCGCCAGCAGGCCCGTCAGGTCGTGCTGGAGGAACTCGCCTCCGACGCCGCCGAGGCCGAGCGCGGGCTCGCGCAGCTCAGGCCGGGTGGCCAGGTCTTCGATCACGATCATGTCCTCAGTAGACCCGAGGACAAGCGTTTCTCACGAGGTGGTTTTTCGGTACCGTCTAGCGCACGGGCAGCGCGCGGCGCCGTCCGGTGATCCCGGTGGTGTTGAGGTTGGCGCGCTCTCCGGCGGAATGACCGTCGAGGTAGCCGCTGCCGGACAGCCGCCTCGGCGGTGCCGAGCGCAGATCGCCGTATTGCTCGTCGTATGCCTGCTTGACCATCGCAGTCCGGTCCTGGATCACCAGTTCGGCGGAGCGGTGGCCGGCGGCGGTGGTGTGAGTGCGGGCCGCGGTGTCTTCACTGTTGCGGAGTCGTTCGTAGACCGCGCCGGAGAACCCGTGCAGCCAAGTCCGCCGGTACGCGGCCAGTGATTCGCCCATGAACACCCGGTTCTCCGGGCGGACCCTGGTCAGTTGCGTGGTCGCCTGCAACAGCAGGCTCGTGTACAGCAGTTCGGTCCGTTCCAGATCGGAGCGGAAGCCGAACACGGTCACCGCGGTGACCGACTGGCCGAGCCGGTGCAGCAGGGCCCGGCAGCGCAGGGGATGCGCGATGTTCGTGAGCAGTCCCGCCTTGTCGCGGCTGTACGGATTGTCGAGCGGGATCATGATCTGGGTGATCTCGTCGGCGGTCGCCCCGGAGGCGGCCAGCAGTGCTTGATCGATGCCGTACCGGGCGATCAGTTCGGCGGCCTTGGTGTTGTACGACTCTGCTTCGGCCTCGGTGACCGCCGGGTCCTCCGCCTTCGCGAGAAGTTTCCGGACGCGTGCGAGCAGCGTGTCATGGTCGGGCATGGCCCCCCTTCCTGATTGGGTTGGAGCGGATCAACCTAGGAGAGAGGTCCGACAATATTCGGGCAAGATCTCCGGATCCCGGCAAGGGGGTGCTATGTCGGTCGAGGTGTCGGTGGTCGGTTCGGGTCCGAACGGGCTCGCGGCGGCGGTCCTGCTGGTCAGGGCGGGCCTGTCGGTCGAGGTTCACGAGGCGGCGGACGAGATCGGCGGAGGGACGCGCACGGCTCCGCTGTTCGACGACGACGTCCTGCACGACATCTGCGCTACCGGGCATCCGATGGCCGCGGCGTCCCCGTTCTTTCGCTGGTTCGGCCTCGCCGAGCACGGTGTCGACCTCCTGCGGCCGGAGATCGCGTACGCACACCCGATCGACGGTAACCGGGCCGGACTCGCCTATGAAGATCTCGACCGGACCTGTGACGTCCTTGGTACGGACGGCCCCCGGTGGCGCCGCTTGCTGGGACCGCTGGCCGGGAACAGCCGCGAACTGACCGATCTCCTGCTCGGCGACCTTCGCCATCCGCCTCGTGATCCCCGGATCGCCGCCCTGCTCCCGGCCCGGATCGCGACGCTCGCGGCCGGACTGGAGCGCCGTCTGTTCACCGGCCAAGAGGCGCCCGCGCTGCTTTCCGGCGTCTCCGCGCATGTGATGGGCCGTCAGCCTTCGCTCGCCGCGGCGGGCGCGACTCTGCTGCTCAGCCACCTCGCGCACTCGACGGGCTGGCCGATCGCCCGAGGCGGAAGCCAGACCATCACCGAGGCCCTCGCCGCCGACGTCCGCGCGCACGGCGGGCGGATCCACACCGGCAGCCGGATCACCGATCTGCGGCAACTGGCGAAGTCGCGGACGGTGATCCTCGACATCGCCCCGCGCGGTTTCCTCGACATCGCCCGCGATCTGATGCCGCCGCGATACCGGAAGGCACTGGAGTCCTACCGCTACGGACCCGGCGCGGCGAAGGTCGATTTCCTGGTGTCCGAACCGATTCCGTGGGCGGTGCCGGAGGTCGGCAAGGCGGGCACCGTCCACCTCGGAGGCACGCGCGACGCGGTGTACGCCGCCGAAAACGCCATCGCGCGCGGAGGAGATCCGGACGACCGCTTCGTGCTCGTGTCGGATCCGATGGCGATCGATCCGTCGCGCGGGCTGCCGGGCAAGCGGCCGGTGTGGGCGTATTGCCATGTGCCGCACGGGGATCCGCGAGACGTCACCGAGATCGTCCGACGACGGATCGAACGGTTCGCGCCCGGGTTCTCCGACACGATCCTGGCGAGCCGGTGCGTCACCGCACCGGAACTCGAGGCGTACAACGCGAACTACCCCGGCGGTGACGTCGCCGCCGGCGCGGTGAATCTGCGGCAGGTGCTCGGACGGCCCGTCGTGCGGTGGAATCCGCACAAGACCCCGCTCGGCGGCGTCTTCCTGTGCTCGGCCGCGACCGCGCCAGGGCCGGGCGTGCACGGTATGGGCGGCTGGCACGCCGCGAAATCCGTACTGGGAAAGGACTTCGAGCGCGTAATTCATGATCCGCGGGGCCGGACGAGGCCGGTTTCGTAGGCGACCACCACGGCTTGGGCGCGGCTCGAAATCCCGAGTTTGGTCATGAGCCGGTTCAGATGCGTCTTCACGGTGGCCTCGCTGACCAGCAGGCTCCGGCCGATGTCGGCGTTCGGCATGCCGGTGCCGACGAAACGCAGCACCTCGAGTTCGCGTTCGGTCAGCCCGGCCAGCGCGGGCGGGGCCGACGGTTGTTCCGGCGGGCCTTGGGTGAAGGCTTCGACCAGCCGCCGGGTGATGGTCGGGCCGAACAGCATGTCGCCGCGCGCGACCGCGTGGATCCCGGCGATCAGCGTCTCCGGCGGACTGTCCTTGAGCAGGAAACCCGCGGCGCCCGCACGCAACGCGGTGTAGACGTACTCGTCGAGGTCGAAGACCGTCAGCATGAGCACATTCGGCTTGTCCGGCCCTGCATGCGCGAGGATCCGCTCGGTCGCCTTGACGCCGTCGAGTTCGGGCAGCCGGATGTCCATCAGGATCACGTCCGGACGCAGTTCAAGTGCCTTCTCGACGGCCTCGAGCCCGTCTCGCGCTTCGCCCGCGACGTGCACGTCGGGAACCGCGCCGAGCAGGGCGACGAAGCCCGCCCGGACGAGATCCTGGTCGTCGACCACCAGCACACTGGTCACCGGGCTCGCTCCTGCGGAAGATAGGGAAGGGTCAGTTCGATCGCGAAACCGCCTGATCCGGCCGGTCCCATTTCTATCGAACCACCGTACATTCTCGCTCGTTCACGCATTCCGATGAGGCCTTGCCCCGCCGGATTGGGCGGTGGCGTCTCCTCCGAAGCGGAATTACTGACGCGGAGTACGAGCGCTTCCTCACCGTATTCGAGGACGAGTTCCGCACACGCCTTCTCCGCGTGTTTCAGTACATTCGTAAGCGCTTCTTGAGCGATACGGTAGGTGCACAGTTGCTGTCCCGGCGGAAGTCGTCGTGGTTCGCCGATCGTGCGCGTCTTCACCGTGAGGCCCGCCTCGCGAACCCGGGTGACCAGTGCGGGAAGGTCGGCGAGGCCGGGCTGAGGGCGGTATTCGTGGGGCTCGCGCCGCGGCGGGCGCAGCACGCCGAGCAGGCGCCGCAGTTCGTCGAGGGCTTCCGTCGTGGTCCCGGCGATGGTGTCCAGCGCGGTGCGCGCGGTGTCGGGGGAGGACTCGAAGACGTAGCGCGCGAGGTTCGCCTGCACCGAGATCACCGAAATGTGGTGGGACACGACGTCGTGCAGCTCGTGCGCGATGCGGATGCGTTCCTCGACCACGGCCTGTTCCGCTTCGAGCCGGATCTCCCGTTCCGCGCGGACGGCGCGCTCGACCATCCGGTCCGCGCGGACGTAGCCGAGCCGTCCGACGATGATCGTGCCCACGCACTGCGCGATCAGGCGGGTCGTGTCGACCACGAAGGACGGCACTTCGCCGAGGATGAGCCCCAGCTCGAAAAGGACGACCCACACGATGGTCGGCGCCACGGCCTTCGCGGGCGGATAGCGCGCCCACACCGTGTACGCCGCGATGAAGGCCGCGGGTTCGCCCAAAGTGGCCCGGTAGCCCAGCGCGGTGTAGACGGTCATGACCGAAACCGAGGCGAGCAGGACCGCGATCGGATGACGGCGCCGCACGACCAGCGGGAGGGCGATGAGGACCGCGAGGGCGACGACCCCGGGCTCGACCGGGTCGCCGAACGAACCGCCGCGAGGTGCCGCGCCCAGCGCGAGGAGAGTGGCCGAGGCCGCCGTGATCAGGCAGTCGAGGAGCAGCGGCCGTGTGCGAAGGAGCTGAAAGGGCTGAGCGAGGGACGGCACTTCCGAAAACTACCGCCGCAGCGTTAACGGGCCCAATTCCTGCAACCATCGCGGTATTCGCCCGCCGATATACCGCCAAGGTTTACCCCGGCCTCCGACTCGCGGGGATTCCGCTCGGTGATCTGTCCGGTTACCGTCGGAACAGGATGGACATTTCCATTCCCCCGACTCGGCGAAGAGGATGACCTGCCCCGGGTAAGAGGGCCTTCGGGAGGGGATATCCGGAACGGGCCGCCTCTTCGCCGAGCTTCAGCCAAGGTAAGCGTCAAGGGTGACGGCCAGCGCCCTTTCCGGCGACGGCGCGAAGCTGGCGCCCGCCAGCCCGCCCCAGAGCCACAGCTGGGCGAGGCCGTGCAAGGACGCCCACAGTGAGGACGCGAGCAGTCGCGGATCGGTCGTGGGATGCCAGTCGCCGTTCTGCACCTCGGCGACCAGCGCGGCGAAGAAGTCGAACACCGCGCTGCTCACCCGGGTGAGTTCGGGATCATCCGGATCGATGAGGTCGCGGCGGAACATCAGCTCGAACATCGCCGGATGGGCCAGTGCGAAGTCGAGGTATCCGTGGCAGGCCGCGATGAGCCGTTCGCGCGGTGTCCCGGCGGGCAGGCCGTCGCCGCGGTCGAGCAGTTCGGTGTAGCCGCGGGTGGCGACCGCCGAGAGCAGGGCCGCGCGGCCGGAGAAATGCCGTAAGGGTGCGCCGTGCGAGACGCCGGCGGCTTTGGCGATCCCGCGCAGCGTCACCGCGCCGACGCCCTCTTCGGCCAGCAGGTTCGCCGCGGTGTCGATCAGGCGGGTTCGGGCGCCCACGACCGGGTCTCCTCAAGGACGGGCAGGAGATCCGGGCGCTTCGGCAGGAAGCCGTCGCCCGGCTGGCGGCCGCTGAGCCGGTTGCGGAAGCGGCTGACCGCGACCGGGAGTACCTCCCGCGTCAACCAGTTCAGATCCGCGCGGAGACCGGGGCGTCCCGCCGAACCGGGGAGCGGTTCGAGCCAGGCCGGGTCGTGGGTGACGCCGAGTTTGCCGAGCACGTGCCCGGCGAGGCGCCGGTGGCCCTGCTCGGACAAGTGCAGCCGATCCGGGCCGAAGTAGCGGGAATCGTGCGCGGCGTGGTCCGGCCAGAGGTCGACGAGCGTCGCGCCGTAACTGACGGACGCCTCCCGGATGGCGTCGTTCAGCGCGGTGAGGCGCGGGCGCATCCGGTGGCCCATCGGCATGCGGTGCGAGATGTCGCTGAGGGTGAAGGTCACGACGTTCGGCGCGATTTCGGTGCAGGCGCGGATGGCCGTGTCGACGCGGCGCGCGACCGTGCGCGCGTCCCAGCCGCGGCTCATCACGTCGTTGCCGCCGCCGAACAACGCGATCAGGTCCGGCTGGAGCCTGCTCGCCGCCTCGGTCTGCTCCGCGTGGATCTGGTCGAGCCTGCGCCCTCGGACCGCGAGGTTGGCGTAGCGGAAACCGGGCTCTTCCCCGGCGAGGCGGGCCGCGACGAAGTCCGCCCAGCCCCGGTAGAAGCCACCCGACGGATGCGGATCGGCCAGCCCTTCGGCGCAGCTGTCGCCGAGCGCGACGAAACGTTGGTAGCCCATCCAGATCTCCGTAACCGCGAGTTCACCTTGTAGACACTGTCTATCAAACTCGAGTAGACGCTGTCTACTCAGCGGCCGAGGCGAGCCCGATGGGTGAAGGCGACCGCGCGACGCGGGTTCGCGCTCTTCGCGCTGAACCAGGGTGGCCGCAAGGCGTCCGGCATCGGGCGCGAGAACCACAAGATGATGCTGGATCACTGTCGGCAGAGCAAGAACATGCTCGTGTCCTATTCGGACAGTGCGCTCGGGTTCTTCTGATGACCGAGCGGGTCGCTTTGACACCGGCCGCGGGACCGCAGTTCGAGTACTGGAAGCACGCGCATCTGACCATCGACGTCGTGCCCGGCAGGGGGAGCGGGTTCTCTCTGGAAGTGCCCGAAGGCGTGCGTTTCCTGACCCGCTCGAGGTTGCTTGAGTAAACGAACGGTCGTGCTATCTTCGGGGTTGTGAGCACACTCGAAGTGAACGAGGTCTTCGTCGGGCGGCCGTCCGTACTCGGGCTGAAGCGCGACGTCCCGGTGTACAGCGCCATCGCGAAGTCGCGTGTCGACGTGTCGTCACTGAAGCTGGACGAGATCAATCTGGCCGGTGACGACCAGGCGGATCGCACCGTCCACGGCGGGGTCGACAAAGCCGTTTACGTCTATCCGGCGACGCACTACGCGACCTGGTCGGAGCAGGGCTTCGCGGTGGTGGCCGGCGACTTCGGGGAGAACGCGTCGGTGGTGGGCGCCGACGAACACGACGTCCGCGTCGGCGACGTCTGGGCCTGGGGAGACGCGCTGGTCCAGGTCTCGCAGCCACGGACGCCGTGTTTCAAGCTCGCGATGAAGACCGGGCGCAAGGACGTCATCCCGGCGATGATCGATTCCGGCCGGAGCGGCTGGTACCTGCGGGTGCTGCGGACGGGCGAGGTCCCGACTTCGGGCCGGATGACGCTCGAAGAACGCGATCCGGCGAGTCCGACGATCGCCGAGGTGTACGTCGCGTCGTTCACCAACGTCGCCCAGCTGGACGACGCTCGCCGGGCGGCGTACTGGGCGCTGCTGGATCGGGTGCTGGCGGCGCCGTCACTCTCCCGGCAGTACCGTGACGGCCTGGAATCGGCGAAACGGCGGCGGGAGGAACGGGATGCCGGTTGACGGCCGGGTGGCCCGCGGCGACGCGACGAGGCGGATCGTGCTGCGGCGCGCCGTCGACATCGCCTCCGTCGAAGGGCTCGACGGGCTGTCCCTCGGCAGGCTCGCGACCGAGCTGGAACTGAGCAAATCCGGGGTCTTCGCGTTGTTCGGTTCCAAGGAGGAGCTGCAGCTCGCGGCGGTCGAGACGGCGAGTGCGATCTTCGCAGAGAACGTCGTCGGGCCGACGCTGGAGGTCGAGCAGGGGATCGCCAGGCTGCGCGCGCTGTGCGCGAACTGGCTGGACTACTCGGAACGCCGGGTGTTCCCCGGCGGCTGCTTCTTCTTCAACGCCGGCGCCGAATTCGACGCGCGGACCGGCCGGGTCCACGACGCGGTGGCGAACGCGAGCCGGGGTTTCGCCGAGTTCATCCGGGCGACCGCCGTCGAGGCGAGGAAGGCCGGGCACCTTCGCGAGTCCGTCGACGTGGCGCGGCTGGCCTTCGAACTGCACGCCCTCGGCCGGGCCGCGAACGCCGACTCGGTGATGTTCGGCGGCACCGAGCCCTACGCGCTGGCCCGCGCCGCCATCACCGCCCGTCTCGACGACGCCGCGGTGACATGAAAGGCCCGTTACTTGCAAATTTCGCAAGTAACGGGCCTTTCCTGTCACGTGAGCGGGGCTACTTCCAGTCGACCTGAGTGGACCGGTAGAAGTCGATGCCCTGCTGAACCCACCGCGGGCTCTGCTTCGCCAGCCGGAGCCGGTAGGCGTCCCACGTCCGGGAATCCTTCGGCGACCAGCCGATCTCGGCGTAACCCGGCAACCTCGGGAACGCCATGAACTCGATGTGCTCACTGGTCACGAGCGTTTCCGACCACAGCGGCGCCTCGACACCGATGACGTTCTGCTCCGTCACGCCCTGCAGGTACGTCGCCGGATCCCAGTCGTAACCGGTCTTGACCTCGATCAGCCCGGCCCAGCTCAGCCCGAGCGGCGTCTGCGGGTGGTACTTCATGTCCATGTAGGCCTTGTTGGCGGGCGACATCAGGATCTTGTTGCCCCTGGCCGCCGCCGCGGCGACGTTCGCGTCGGTGCCGGTCGTGCCCCAGAACTGCGGGACGGCCGAAAGCGGCGGGGTCGTCTTCGCGATGTCGTGCCAGCCGGTGATCGTCTTGCCGTACTTCGCGACGATCGGCTGCACCTTCTTGGCGAAGGTCTGGTAATCCTCCGGAGTGGTCGCGTGTGCCTCGTCGCCCCCGATGTTGAGGTACTTGCCGGGGGTGATCGCCGCCAGTTCGCGGAGGACGTCGTCGACGAACTTGTAGGTGATGTCGCTCTTGATGCACAGCGAGCTGTAGCCGACCTCGATGTCCGTGCGCGGCGGCACCGCGACGCCGTCGCAGTTCAGTTCGGCGTAGGAGTGCTGGGCCGCGTTGGTGTGCCCGGGCATGTCGATCTCGGGAACGATCGTGATGTGCCGCGAAGCCGCGTAGCGCACCAGGTCCTTGTACTGCTCTTGGGTGTAGTACCCGCCAGGAGCGCCGCCGACGGCGGTCTGCCCGCCCACGGTCGCCAGCTTCGGCCAGCTCTTGATCTCGATCCGCCAGCCCTGGTCGTCGCTCAGGTGCAGGTGGAGCGTGTTGATCTTGTACTGCGCGAGCTGGTCGATGTACAGCTTGACCTGCTCCGGCTTGAAGAAGTGCCGGGCGACGTCGAGCATCGCGCTGCGGTAGCCGAAGCGCGGGTAGTCGAGCACGGTGCCGCCCGAAACCACCCATGAACGCTTCTGGACGGTCTTCGCTTCGATCGCCGACGGGAGCAGTTGTCGCAGCGTCTGCACGCCGGAGAACAGGCCCTTGTCGGTGTTCGCCTTCAGGGTCACGCCCGAGGACGACACCTTGAGCTGGTAGCCCTCGGTGCCGACCCGGCCGCTCGCGTGGCCGGTTTCGAGCGAGATGGCGGGGCCGCCGCCGCGGTGGCCGGTGACGACGGGCAGCCGGTAGCCGGTGGCGGGCCGGAGCAGCCCGGCCAGGTACTCGGCGACCTGCTTGCCGTCGCGATCGGCACGGATGACGGTCCCGGGACTGAGCCGGAAGTTCGCGCGGGGATCCGGTTTCGCGTCGACCGGCGCCGGGACGACGTCGGTGACGGTCCGTTCGGCCTTCGCGTGCTGTGCCGCGCTCGCCGTCGCGGGCAGGCCGAAGGTCACGAGACCCAGGACGGCCACACCGAGCACGGTTGTGGACAGGCGTTTACTCATGGAGCACCTCCGGTCGGGGAACTGGAGACTCTCTTCCTTTAGAGGTATAGACCAATAGGGCAAACGGGACAACACCCGATCGGACTAGGACGGCGTACCGATCACCGGTCATTCGCCGCGCAGAACCGCTTTCAAGGCATCGAGAACGCTCGCGTCCTCGATCGTCGAGGGCACCTGTTCGTCGCGGCCGTCGGCGATTCCGCGCATGGTCTTGCGCAGGATCTTCCCGGATCGCGTCTTCGGCAACGCGTCCACAATGGACACGTCACGGAACGCGGCCACCGGGCCGATGTCGCGCCGGACCAGCGCGACCAACTCGGCCTTGAGCGTTTCGGCGTCGGCGTCGACCCCGGACTTCAGCACCACGAATCCGCGCGGAAGCTGCCCCTTGAGCTGGTCACGGACGCCGATCACCGCGCATTCGGCGACGGCGGGATGGGAGGCCAGCACGGCCTCCATCGAACCGGTCGAAAGCCGGTGACCCGCGACGTTGATGACGTCGTCGGTGCGGCCCATGACGAAGAGGTAGCCGTCTTCGTCGACGTATCCGGAGTCACCCGTCAGGTAGTGGCCTTCGTACCGCGAAAGATACGCCTCGCGATACCGCTCGTCGTCCTGCCACAGCGTGGGCAGCGATCCCGGCGGAAGCGGAAGCTTGATCGCGATCGCGCCTTCCTTGCCCGCCGGAAGCGGAACGCCCGACTGGTCCAGGATCCGCACGTCCCAGCCCGGCACCGGTTTCGTCGCGGAACCGGGTTTGACCGGCATCGGTTCCAGCCCGCGCGGATTCGCCGCGATCGGCCAGCCGGTCTCGGTCTGCCACCAGTGGTCGATCACCGGCACGCCGAGCTTCTCGTGCGCCCAGTGATACGTCTCCGGATCGAGCCGTTCACCCGCCAAGAACAGGGTTTCGAACCCACCGAGCTGGTATTTCTTCGTTTCGTTCGCGTCCGGGTCGACCTTCTTGATCGCCCGCAACGCCGTCGGCGCGGTGAACAGCGCCTTCACGCCGTGGTCGGCGATGACCCGCCAGAACGCGCCCGCGTCCGGGGTATTGACCGGTTTGCCCTCGAACATGAGCGTCGTGGCCCCGATGAGGAGCGGCGCGTAGACGATGTAGGAATGGCCGACGACCCAGCCGACGTCGGAAGCCGTCCACCACACGTCACCGGGGTGGATGTCGTAGATCGCGCCCATCGACCAGGCCAGCGCGACCGCGTGCCCGCCGGTGTCGCGCACGACGCCCTTCGGCTTCCCCGTGGTGCCGGAGGTGTACAGGATGTACAGCGGATCGGTCGCCGCGACCGGCACCGGATCGGCGGGGGAGGCGTTCGCGACCAGTTCGGCCCAGTCGGCGTCGCGCTCGCCCAGTTCGGCGCGGGCACGCTCGCGCTGCAGCACCACGACCTTGTCCGGCTGATGGACGGTGCCCGCGAGCGCCTCGTCGATGATCGGTTTGTACTCGACGACTCGTGCCGGTTCGATCCCGCACGACGCGGCCACGATCACCTTCGGTTCGGCGTCCTCGATCCGCGCCGCCAGTTCCTTGGGCGCGAACCCGCCGAACACCACCGAATGCACCGCGCCGAGCCGGGCGCAAGCGAGCATCGCGATCGCGGCCTCGGGGACCATCGGCATGTAGACGATGACGCGGTCGCCCTTCCCGACACCGAGAGAGGCGAGCGCGCCGGCGAACCGGGCGACGTCGTCCAGCAGTTCCGCGTAGGTGAACCGGCGTACCGAATCGGTGACCGGCGAATCCCAGATCAGCGCGGTCTGCCCGCCGCGGCCGTCCCGGACGTGCCTGTCGAGCGCGTTGAACGCCGTGTTCAGTTCCCCGTCCGGGAACCAGCGGTAGAAGGGCGCCTTCGACACGTCGAGGGCTCGCGTCGGCGGACGGGTCCAGTCGATCGCCTCCGCGGCTTCGAGCCAGAAACCCTCCGGGTCTTCGAGGCTCCGCTGGTACGACTCGGCGTACATCGAAAGCTCCTTCGCGCTCGGGTACCGGACCCATCATGTCCCGGCCGTCACGCGATCGCCCCTCAGGCGAAGATTTTGCCGACGCTCTCCGAGATCTTGCCGATCAGTTCCGTGAAGTCGGAGGCACCGGCCAGCAGTTTCTTCACCTTCTCCCAGCGACTCAGCGCGACCGCGGAGTTGGCCTCGGCCGGATTCCGGACGTCCTCCGCCAGGTCGTCGAGGTTGTCCTCGATGACTTCGCGCTTCTCGACGCCCGACTGGCCGACCTCGGTCTTCAACCGGGTGAGCAGTTCGACGAGGTCGCTGACCTGTTCCGGCGTGGCGCCGTAGTGGATCGTCCCGCCGCTGATGGTGCCGTGGTTCTCGCCGCCCGTGACGATCGGCGCGTTGCTGACCCCGGTCACCGCGATGCGGTTGGTGGGCTCCCTGGTCATTTCTCCTCGTTCCTCGGCTGCTGCACGGTGCCGCCGGAGATCGTTCCCTGGTTCACGCCACCGGTCACGATGGGCGCGTTGTTGGTGCCGGTGATGGTGATGTCGTTGTTGATCACCGTCGCGGCCTGGCGCTCGAACTGGGCCGCGGAATAGCCGCAGTCCCGCATCACCTGGCTGATCGCCGGGACCAGCCTGCTTTCGAGGATCTTCTCGTACCGCTCGACGTCGACGAGCTGGAAGTAGTCGCGGACCTCTTCCGCGGCGGCCAGTTCCCGCAGCGTTTCGGCCGAGCCGTACCGGCTGGGGTTCGGTGTGTCGATGTCGTGCGGCTGCGCCCGGATCGTCCGCATCGCGTGCCAGACCCGGCCCGGTGTGGTGGCAGGCAGTTTGAGCCAGCGCAGGACGCCCTGCCCGATCGCGGTCAGGTAGTTCATCGTCATCCGGTCGACCACGCGGTACTCGTCGCGGATCGGGGGCAGCACGTACGGCGTCCACTCGAGGTAGAGCGTGCTGCTGTCGACGGCGGCGTGCAGGAACGCCGACATCATCAGGTCCCTGTCCCAGGTTTCGACCTGGAAGGTCAGGTAATGCCTCGCCCATTCCCTCGGCTGGCGCCGCACCTGCTCGGCTTCCGCGGCGGGGAGCAGATACGACGGCGGGCCGTCGTGACGGGGCAGGTAGGGAAGGGCGACGGGTTCGTGGGCGTGGTCCACCAGTTCGTCGGCGGAGGCGTAGACGACGTCCTGGATCCGCAGTTCGCGCAGCCGCCTGTCCGGGGTCAGCGCGTCGCTTCGCTGCAGAACCTGCATCGCGGCGCGGATCCGCTGGTAGAAGGCCACCGTGGTGAGCTCGTCGAAGGGAGTCCCGTCGGGTTTGGCGGTCTCGTCGAGCTTCTCGAGCGGGAGCACCATCGACCAGGACTGCCGGGCGACGCCGGCGCCGACGAACGGGTTGTAGCCGCGATAGACGACCAAGGGCACCACGCCGTCGCCGCTGTGGACCTGCCGATCGTGGCGGTGGCGTTCCAGTTCGGTGCGGAATCGCGGCGGCGCGGCCGCGATGGACGGGCGCTCGTCGAGGGACTTGCCTCCGAACCGACGGCTTCGCGCCCGGCGGCCGTACCGGACGGTCAGCAGCCGCCACACGGTGATCCGGTCGGCGACCAGGATCAGCAGCATCACCACAGCGGCGATCGCGCCGATGTAGGCCAGCGACGGATCCGTAACCGTTGCCCCGTCACCGTAATAGTCGCTGTCGTAGCCAGTGCCGTAACGGCCGGAGGACGACGAAGAATACTTGCTGACGCCCAGATCTTCGAGGAACAGTCCGCCGAAGGTGAACGCCGTGACGAAGAAGAGCACCACGGCCAGCGCGAACAAACTGCCGAATCCGCGCAGCGCCGCGCCTGGCCTCCCCGTCCGCATCCTCTTCCAGATCGACCGGATGGACAGCAGGCCCGCGAGGAACACCCAAATGGAGAAAAGGGCCGTTCCGATCGAGAAGTACAGGAACACCAAGGCGAGCACGCCGAGGAGGGCGTCCCGGTATTTACGCCGCGACCGGGCCGAAATCGCCTCGGCGAGCACCGTCGGCGCGTGGAAACCCGGTGACGGCGGGACCGGCCGTGTCGGTTCGACGAGATATTCGCGGATGGCGTCATCGGCGTAGGACGAATCGAGATGGGCCGCCGCGGCGAGATATCTGGTGCTGTCATCGGGTGGGACGTTGTGCGAAGCCGCCAAAGCGGCCCAGTTCGTCATCCGGTCTCCGTCGGTGCGTTCAAGGTGTCGAGTTGTCGAGCATCACGGCGACGAACGGTTCCCAGGCCGTCCAGTCGGAAGCGGGCGACGAGACGTAGACGAAATACTCGATTCCGCCGGTACGCCAATAGATCCCGCGGACCCGCCGTTGTTGTCCTTCCCGTCCGTGCCAGGTGAATTCCCAGTCCACCCCTTCGAAACCGCGAACCGCGCGCGGTTCCATCCGGAGCCTGCTGAGACCGGGAAGCCGGGTTTTCGCTTCTTGTTCCGAAGCCGCCCGGAACTGCCCGATCTCGCCGGAAGCGGAATAGCTTCCGAACCGGACGTAGTGGCTCGCCCTGGTGGGATCGGTGGCCTGGAAGGAACCAGGCTGGTTTTTGATCGGTTCGGGATTCCACCCGCGCGGGACGACGGTCCGGAAACCGCCGGTGCCACTAGCCTGATCGACGTCCGGCCGCGCCGTCGTGCCGGTGGCCGTCGTCGCTTGCCGAGAGGACGGGGAAAGCGAGATATCCACCGACGACGAGACCGCCGACGCCGCGATCGGCGCGGTCACCGGTGGTTCTTTCGCCGTGGTGATCAGCAAAGTGGCGCCGACGAGCGCGCACAAGGTCAAATTCGCGGCGGCGGCGCCCAGCGCCAACCGCGCGTTGCTCGCCGACATTCGTGACCTCCCCAGGCACGGCGCGAACAAAGAGCGGGTGTTCGAACGGGCACAGAGCGTAGCATGATTCGCCGGGTCGGATGACGGGGTTCCGAGGGGAGTTCGAATGGACAGGACGCCGGGTGATCGGTTGGCGGAGGCTTCCCGCCTCGAGGCCGAGCTCATGACCAGACCGGATGACGTCGAATTGAGGGACGGTCTCGCCGCCGAACTCGCCGCGCTGACCGTCGACGTCCGCAGTCTCACCCGGGACCGGATCCCGGTCTTCACTTCCGCCCGGCAGCGCGAGTTCTGCGGGTACGCGGCGCGAAGGCTGATCGAGCTGGGCGTGGGCGGTGAAGCCGTCCAGGCGTCCGCGGCGGCGCTGCAAGCCGAACTCAGCGCGGGCGAGGAGTGGGTGTGGCGGAATCGTCACCTTTCCCTGGCACTGGTGATCGTCGTCGTGGCCGCCGGGCTCGCCGTCGTCGTGCTGGGCGCGCTGTCCGGGAACATCCCCGTGGTCGTGGCGGCGGGCGTGCTCGGCAGCGCCGGTCTGGCGGCGCTCGTGTTCGCCCGGCGCAAGCAGCGCTGGCAGATCGATGCCGAACGGGTCACACCGGTCATCTGGAGACACGGGATATAACCCGGCAACCCCTCGGCCCGGTAGAGCGTCCTAAGCTGAACTAGGGAAAAACCGCCGGAAACGGCCGAATCAGCGAGGGGAGCAGGGCCATGGGGCTAGCGAGCGCGCTGCTTTCGTTCGCGCACAGCCTGTTCGGGCCAGGGATCTGGCCGGGGGACTGGGTGTGGGCGACGAGCACCGCGGGAGCGCTGGTCGCGCTACTGCCCGCACTGGGAGCGATGATCGTCGCGATCATCCGCAAAGGCACCGGCAACCGCTACGACGTGGTGACCCTGTCCGTCTTCGGCGGGATCGGCGTCGTCGCGGTCTTCCTGTTGCCATGGGTGCTGGCCACCGGCCTTTCGCAGGTCTACCAGGAGGCCGCCTCGACGGAGTCGGGCGGTGAATCCGGGTTCAGCTCCAGCGACCTGGCGACGTTCACCTCCGACCAGAGCCCGCTGATCGGCAAGCAGAGCGTGTACCTCGGCGGCGGCCAGAACGTCTACGAGGTGCTGTTCTACCCGAACGGCATGCAGCTCTCGTACATCGTCTATCTGATCCTGCTGGTCGGGTTGCCCGCGCTGTCGCTGCTGTTCGTGATGCTGCAGGCGCGGACAGCGTTCCGCCGCGGACCGAAGTGGCCTTCGCGCTTCTTCTGGATCCCGTTCGTGCTGATGGTGCTGGCGAGCGTCGGCATGGGCGCGAACACCGCCGTGCACTTCTGGCTCGGTTTCCTGCCGCTCAGCGTGCTGGGCCTGATCCCGGTCGCGCTGGTCGGCCCGCCGCCGTGGTCGGTGATCAACCGGCCGGACCCGCAGCCCCGGCAGAAGATCGAGCCGTACCGCCCGGAGCCGCCCGCGCCGAAGCCGCAGCAGCAGTTGCCGCCCCCGCCGCCGCCCAAGCAGTACCCGGCGACGGCGCTCGCGCAGGCGCCCGAACCGCCCGCCCTGGCCGCTGTGCCGGGACCGGTCCCGGCCCCTCCGGGGTCCCGCAACTCCGGCGGCGGCCGCTACAAGCGCGTCCGGCGGCTCGGCCACGGTGGCTTCGGCACCGTGTGGGAAGCGGTCGACACTCAGCTCAACCGCACTGTCGCGCTGAAGATCGCGCACGCGCCGGACCGTGACACCGAGGAGCGGATGCAGCGCGAAGCCAGGGCTCTGGCCGTCGTGAACCATCCCAACTGCGTCCGCGTGTACGACCTCGTCGAGGAGCCGGACGGGCTCGCGCTGGTCATGGAGTACCTCGAAGGCAAGTCGCTGGCCGAGATCGTCGATTCGCAGGGCCCGCTCGACGACATCGCCGCCGGGCGCCTCTGGTCGACCATGGCGGGCGCGCTCGCCGCGGCACACGAGAAGGGTGTGCTGCACCGCGACCTCAAGCCGTCGAACATCATCCTCGACCGCAACGGGCTCGCGCATCTCATCGACTTCGGCATCGCCCGCAGTCAGGGCGACTCGAAGATGACCGCGACCGGCATGATGATCGGCACGCCGGACTTCGTCGCTCCCGAGCAGGCGATGGGCTCCCCGGCGAGCCCGGCTTCGGACGCCTGGCAGCTCGCCGCGACGGTCAGCTACGCGCTGTCGGGCCAGCCTCCCCGCGGTACCCGGGAGACCCCGATGGCCGCGCTGATGGCCGCCGCCCGCGCCGAACCGGTCTCGAAGCTGCCGAATCGCAGCGCCCACGCCCGGATCCTCATCGCGTCGCTCGACCAGGAGCCCCGCCGCCGCCCGACGCTCACCGCCGTGCGCCGCGACGTCGAAGGCTGGCTGGCCCGCGCCGGCAAGTCGCCGGACGGCCCGGTGACCCAGATCGTGCAGCGCCGCCCTCCGCAGCAGCCGCCACAACCTCAGCCCCACCAGCAACCGCAGGCCCAGCGCCACCCGCGCTGACCTGCGAAAAGAGAGCAAGGGACCTTTGCTAGCGTTAGTTAGTGTGCTAACGAACGCTAGCAAAGGTCCCTTGCTCTCTCAGTCGATGATGACCCAGGTCCCGTCGCGCCACGCCATCGTGAACGTCTTGGGGTCGCTGTCCATGATCGTCGCCTTCGGCGCGATCGCCGTGGGCGGGACGGTCACCTGGTCGGGACCCTTGCTCCGCACCTTCGCGGGATCGACCCGGGTGGCTTTCAGGTTCTTCAGATCCTCGGGCGTGAACATCTCGAACAGCATCGGGGTGAGGCTGCGGCACTCCTTGATCCCGCCGTCGTAGGCGGGCGCCGAAATCCGGCAGACGGTTTCCAGGTTCTTGGCGCCCAGCGCGTGGTGGAACTCCTCCATCACACTCGCGGCGCCGACTGGCGTATGCGCCGCCGGGCCACCGGTGGCGGGTTTGGTGACCGGCGAAGCGGTCGCCGAAGCCGCTGAAGGCCGTGAAGCGGTCGTAGCGGGAGCGCTCGAACTGCTGCTCGTCGGCGCGGTCGAGGTGCCCGGAACCGCCGAAGGCTGCGGCGACGCGCTCCCGGCCGTCTGTTCCTCGCACCCCACGAGTAGGAACAGGGCCGCGGCCGCGAAGGTCGTGGCGAGCGGTCGGATCGTCATGGTGCCCCCTGTCGAAGTGCTGCTGACCGGGGAAGAGTAACAACTGGGCCCTGAGTGTCACAGGCAAAGGAAGAAATCCGACCTTGACGGGCGACATGCCCGCTGAAAACATCTGCATGTATCTGCATTTGATGTACGTACATGCAAATGGGGGAATGATGGTCACGTCCGCGCGCACCGGTCTGGTGCCCTTGGTGGCGTTCGCGGTGTTCACCGCGACGCTCGACGTCTATGCCGGCAACCAGGTCCAGACTTTGAGTCCGCTCAGCGTCGCGGCGATTTCGCTCAGTCTCGCGGCGGCCTTCTTCTTCGGCGCCGACGTCGTGAGAAGGGGGCTGACGGCGGCCTTGAGCCCGTTCCGCGAGCAGCGCGCCGACGTCCTCGCCATCAACGTCACCACCGCGGTCACCTGGCTGAGCATGCTGTACGCGCTCAAGTTCCTCGAGCCCGCCATCGTCAACGTGATCAGCCTGGCGATCGGCCCGGCGCTGACGGTGCTTCTCGGAACTTTCCTGCGCCGCGGCAGCGCGGTCCTGCGTGCGGAGATCGCCACGGCGATCGGTATCTGCGGCCTGCTCGTCGTGCTGGTCTGGGCCTCCCTCGCCGGGCACAGCGGTGTCGGTGAGCGCCCCGGCGCCGAGATCGTCCTCGGCATCGTTCTCACCCTCGTCTGCGGGCTCGCGTCGACCGGCAACGTGATGTTTTCGAAGCGGCTCAGCGACGCGGGGAACAGCCCGCGTTCGGTGCTCGCCACCCGCTTCTGGCTGATCATCGCGATCGGCTGGGCCTTCACCGCCTTCGACGAAACGCCCCGGCTCGGGGAAGCGTTCGTGCCGTCGGCCGTGCTCGCGGTGATCGGCGTGGCCCTGCCGATGTACCTGTTCCAGGTCGGCGTACGGCATACCGAACCGATCACCGCGGCACTGATCACAACGTTGTCGCCGGTGTTCGCGCTGCTCTTGCAGTTGCCGGATCCCCGGCTGAGGCCGTCGGCGGTGTCGCTCGTGTGCATCGTCGCGATCACCGCACTGGTCGCGGCAGGCGTCTTCGCCCGCGCCCGGTTCACACGCCGCCGGTCACCGGATCAGGCCGAGGTCACTTCCAGGACGGAAGCCACAACTCGGCGTTCCAATGCTCATTGGTGATCGCATTGCCGTTGAGGATCGGCCACAGCCAGGCGAAGTTGGCCACGACGAGACCCACGTAGAGGGCGACGACGAGCATGCCCGTGCCCCGCCTTTCGAACCCGCGTTTCACGCCGCCGAGGATCTGGCCGAGGATCAAGGTCAACCCGAGTGCCAGGAACGGCGCCAGTGGCGTCGCGTAGAAGAAGTACATCTGGCGGTCGAGGTTGGTGAACCAGGGCAGGAACCCGGCGAAGTAGCCGACGAGCACGGCGGCGTAGCGCCAGTCCGCTCGGAAGAACGACCGCCACAGGCTCCAGCCGAGCATCGGCAGGGCCAGCCACCACATCGCCGGCGTCCCGATCAGCATCGTCGCCCGGATACAGGTCGACTCGCCGCAACCGGTCGCGTCGGTGCCGCCCGCGTACGCGTAGAGCATCGGCCGCAGCCCCATCGGCCAGGTCCACGGCTTCGACTCCCACGGATGCGGTTTGTCCTTGGGGGTCACCAGGTTCGCGTGGAAGTCGAGGACGTTCATCGAGTAGTCGCCGAGCGACCGCAGCGCGGGTGGCATCCAGGCCCAGAAGCCCGGATCGAGGTCCTTGATCGCCACGTAGTTGCGGTCGGTCGCGGTCTCGCTCGCGAACCAGGCCCAGTAGCAGGCGAGGTACACCAGGATCGGGATGACGACGATCGCCCACAGCGCGGGCAGCACGTCGCGGCGCAGCGTGCCGACCCAAGGCCGCTGCACCCCGGCGGCGCGGCGCGCGGCCACGTCGAAGAACACGGTGAGCAGGCCGAACGCGGCGATGTAGTACAGCGCCGACCACTTGACGCCGAAGGTCAGCCCGATCATCAGGCCGCCGGCGAACCGCCACCACCGGAAACCGAGCTTCGGGCCGAACCGGGATTCTTCGATCCAGCCCTCGCGGACGGCCACGGCCAGCCGCCGCCGCACCTGGTCGCGGTCGCACAGCACGCAGGCGAACGCGGCGAGGACGAACACCGCGATGAAGATGTCGAGCATGCCCATCCGCGACTGCAGGTGCAGCACGCCGTCGCTGATCACCAGGATCCCGGCGACAGCGCCGAGCAGTGTCGAACGGGTGAGCCGCCGGGCGACGCGGATGGTGAGGAACACGATCAGCGTGCCCGCCAGCGCCGGCATGATCCGCCAGCCCCAGGCGTTGTAGCCGAACAGCCACTCACCGATCGCGATGAGGTGCTTCGCCAGCGGCGGGTGCACGATCAGCTCATAGCCGTAGTTGTCTTCGTAACCGCCGTTGCGCAGCATCTGCCACGCCTGCGGGACGTAGTGTTTCTCGTCGAAGACGGGGGTGCCCTTGTCCGTGGGCGTTGCCAGATTCTGGATCCGGACGATGCCACCGATGAGCGTCAGCACCAGCGTGACGATCCAGCCGCGAAGGCGGTCAGTCGGCATGCCGCGGCCGAGGAGGGTGGCCTCGCGGTCGCTCGGTGGCCGGAGCGCGTCGACCGGATCCGGCCGCACGCTCTCGTCGTCACGGGTCAGCAGTGCGGTCACGGGGCATGATCCTACGGGCGGAAGAGTGAACTCGGTGTCCGGATCTGCGAACCGGTTAACCTTCGGGAATGACCGAAGGACGCCTCGTGCTGGCAGCCACCCCGCTCGGAGACGTCCGTGACGCTTCGCCGCGCCTGTCCGAAGCCCTCGCGACGGCCGATGTGATCGCCGCCGAAGACACCCGGCGCCTGCGCTCCCTCACCGCCGCCCTCGACGTTTCGCCGGTCGGGCGGGTGGTCAGCTTCTACGAGGACGTCGAGACCGCCCGTCTGCCCAAACTGCTCGAATCGCTCCAGTCGGGCGAGACGGTGGTGCTGGTGACCGACGCCGGGATGCCGAGCGTCTCCGACCCCGGATTCCGCCTGGTGGCGGCCTGCGTCGAGGCGGACGTGCCGGTGACCTGCCTCCCCGGCCCCTCCGCGGTGACCACGGCGCTCGCGTTGTCCGGACTGCCTTGCGACCGTTTCTGTTTCGACGGGTTCGCCCCGCGCAAACCCGGTGAACGCGCGAAATGGCTCGGTTCGCTGAAGGACGAGCCCCGCACGGTCGTGTTCTTCGAGTCTCCGCATCGTCTCGCGAGCACGCTCGCCGACGCCGCCGACGTCCTGGGCCCCGACCGTCGCGCCGCCGTCTGCCGCGAACTGACCAAAACCTATGAAGAGGTCAAACGCGGCAATCTGCCGGACCTGGCCGCCTGGGCGGCCGACGGCGTCAAAGGCGAGATCACCGTCGTTCTGGCGGGTGCGCCTCCGCGTTCGGTGAGCGTCGCGGACCTGGTCCCGGAAGTCTCGTCGCGGGTCGCTGCGGGCGAACGCCTCAAATCCGCAGCCGCCGAAGTCGCCGAGGCCACGGGAGTCTCCAAGAAGGAGCTCTACGACGCCGTCCTCGCGTCCCGTAAATGAGTGAGTAAGTAAGGAAGGACTAGGACAGTAGGGCCCTCGCGGCCGCGTACGCCTTTGCGGCGTCGGGCTCGGCGCCGGTGATGACGTCCGTGTAGATGAAGGATTCGCCGATCCGGACCAGCAGGTAAGCAAGGTCCTCGACCGGCAGTGGCGGGGAGAGCCGTCCGGCCGTGACCTCCTCGCCCAGGAACTCGCACATCTTCGCGATCGCCCGGCTCTGGACCACGCTGGCCTTCGTCGTCAGAATCCGCAGCGCCCGTTCCGGTTCGGTGCGCAAGAACTCCCTGAACGGTTTCGAGTCGTTCACGGTCCGGACGAAGGTGCCGACGAGCTCCGCGATGCCCTCCGCGCCGCGTCCGAGCTTGCCGGAAGCCCGCGCTTCGAAAACCTCCACGGTCATCGACCACAGGATTTCGCCGAGCAGTTGATCCCGGCCGCCGACCCAGCGATGCAGCGTGGCCCGGCTGATCCCCAGTTCACCCGCGAGCTCGCCCATGTCCACCCGGCGCCCGTCGAGGAACCAGGCGCGCGCGATCGTGAACGCGCGCAGGGCGTCCGGGCGCGGCGAGGTCAGCTGGCGTTCGAGTGCGGTTTCGATGAGTGAAACATATCACGCTATGTCTCACGGATGAGACATATGCAAGAATGTCTCATCTCGATGAGGAGGAAGCGGATGCGCGCAGTACAGGTGACCGAATTCGGCGGACCCGAGGTGCTCAACCTCGTCGACCTGCCCGATCCCGTTCCCGGCCCGGGTCAGCTGCTCGTCGACGTCGATCGCATCGGCGTCAATTACGCCGATACGCATCAAGCCGAGAACTCCTACCTCGCGCCGAGCAAGCTCCCGCTCGTGCCCGGCGGCGAGGTCGTCGGCCGCACCGCGGAGGGCAAGCGTGTCGTCGCGCTGCTCAACGGCGGTGGCGGCTACGCCGAGCGCGCGGTGGCCGACGAGGTCACCGCTTTCGGCGTGCCCGACGGCATCGACGACTTGACCGCGCTCTCCTTCATCGTCCAAGGCACCACCGCCTCGCTCCTGTTGCGCAAGAGTGCCCATCTCGAGCCCGGCGAATCCGTCGTCGTGCACGCGGCGGCGGGCGGGGTCGGCTCCATCGCCGTCCAGCTCGCGAAGGCCTGGGGCGCGAGCCGCGTCATCGCGACCGCCAGCAGTGACGAGAAGCGTGGCCTCGCCCTCGAACTCGGCGCCGACGTCGCCATCGATTCGCGCGCCGAGAACATGACCGACGCGCTCCGCGAGGCGAACGGCGGCAAGCGTGTCGACATCGTTCTCGACATGACCGGCGGCACCGTCACGGACCAGAGCATCGCCGCCCTCGCGCCGTTCGGCCGGCTCGCGTTCTACGGGATGGCCAGCCGCGAGCAGCCGAAGCCGATCGAAGCCCGCAACCTTCTCGGGCACAGCACCACCGTGTCCGGGATGTGGCTGCCGCACGCCTTCAAACTTCCCGGAAACGTCTTCGGCCGCACGCTCGACGAGCTCTTCTCGCTGGCACTGGACGGCCGGATCCGCGCCGTCGCCGGCGGCGAGTACGCGCTTTCCGACGCGCGCGCCGCCCATGAGGCCCTGCGCTCGCGCGGCACCGCGGGCAAGCTCCTCCTGGATCCTGCGAAGTAGTTCAGCCGAGCAGGCGCTCGAGCGGAGCGGACTTGTGCAGGCATTCCTGCCATTCCGCCTCGCTGTCGGAGTCGGCGGTGATCCCGCCGCCGACTCCCAGCTCGATCGTGCCGTCGTGGATTTCGAAGGTCCTGATCGCGACGTTCAGTTCCAGCCCCGCGATCGGCGAAGCGAGGCCGACAGCGCCCGTGTAGACACCGCGCGCCGCGGGCTCCAGCTCGGCGATCAGGTCCAGCGCGCGGATCTTCGGCGCGCCCGTCACCGAACCCGGCGGGAAGGTGGCCGCGAGCAGGGCCGCGTCGTCGACCCCGTCGTCGAGCAAACCCTCCACTGTGGACTCAAGATGCCAGACCCCGGGCGCCGGCCGGACCTTGAGCAGTTCGGGGACGCGCACGCTGCCGGTGGCGCACACCCGGCCGAGGTCGTTGCGGACGAGATCGGTGATCATCACGTTCTCGGCGACGTCCTTGGTGGATTCCCGCAGTCGCCGGGCGAGATGCTCGTCGTCGGCGTTCCGCCGCGGCATGGTGCCCTTGATCGGCGTCGACCGGACATGTCGCCCTTGTCTGGCAAGGAAAAGCTCAGGCGAGAACGATACGACCGAGCCCCACTCGCCAGTGAGGAACGCCGCCCTGCGGGCCCCCAGGCGGCGCGTACCTTCGGCGAACAACGCGATCGGATCCCCGTCGAATCCTCCGCTGAAGCGAGCGCAGATGTTCGCCTGGAACAGCTCACCGGCTTCGATCGCGTGCACGCAGGCCTTCACCGCGTCGTAGTGCTCCGACGGAAGCGGCCGAGACAGCGGGCCGGAACTCCAAGACGTCGTTTCGGGAAGATCGGCGAGCAAGGACTCCACCGCGGAAACCTCACCGATCGGATCCGGGGCATCCTCGGGAACCAACGCTTCGAACCACCACGAACCGTCCGCGTCCAGCCGCAGCACCCGGTCGACCCAGCCCCAGACGGCCGGGGGCAGGCCGCCGGAACGGCCGGAGGGGTCGGTCAGGTCGTAACCCAGGTAGCCGAACCAGCCGCCGCCGACCGCGCCGGGCACCGCGTCACGGACGGAAGGCATCCGGGTGGGAATCGCGAACGCCTCGGCCACGTCCTCGACAGGAGCGAGGGGAGCGCTCAGCGCGATGACCGCGCGCGAGGAAAACCAGTCTCCGCAAAGCGCGGCCGGGGGCGCGAGACCGAGGGCCGCGGCGCGTACCCCGAGAGCCGCCAGCGCCCGCTCGGGCGCGACGTCCGTCCGCAGCCTCCGGCACATCAACCGCACGCGACATTGTCTCCGCCCGGGTGGCCGGAAACGCAACCCGCCTCGGCCGGAAAGTGAGATCCGCGACCACGCGGGCTGGCCTCGGTGACGTCACGCATACCCGCCGTCACGGAGGCCTTACAAAAGCAGGTCCGAGAGCGCGAAGGGATAGACCACGGCGTCCTGGGCGATCGGCCCGTTCACGCCGGGCAGCCCGGTGCCGAAACCGTGCTGGTGCAATCCCAGCCGCGAGTGGAACCAGCCCGGCCTTCCCGGGATCTCGTTGTGCCTGACCAGCCACAACACCACTTCGCTGTCCGCCCACTTGTCCGGATGCAGGCGGTTCGTCCAGCAATCGAGCCCCGCGTACACCAGAACGCGTTCGACGCGCGCCGCGTGCCTGACGTGTTTGATCCACGCCTTGATGAACCGGTCGTCGACACTGGGCGCCTCCACTTCGAGCGCCGGCGCGAGCGAACCGGGCGCGAAGGCGCCGAGCGCACTCGCCGTCCGCACGAAATGGTCGGCCTGGTCGTGGACCGCGCCGGGACGCGCGTAATGCCGTGCGCCGGTGTGGATCCCGGCGTGCTGCGCGCCCGCCAGATTGCGTTCCGCGGCGACGTCCCGCCAGTTGGTGTTCTCGCTGACGGTGACCGAAGCGAACCGGATGTCGGCACCACGTACCGCCGCCCAGTCCGTCACCGTCTCCCGGTGGGACAGGGTGACTCCGTGCTCACCTTCCGGATCGATCAAAGTCACCTGTCCTCGAATTTTGCCCCAGTACGCGCGAAAGGTCACCTTACGTCCGCGGAGCGGCCGCAAGGTGACCTTTCGCTACAGCGTGTCTCAGGCGTTTTCGCGTTGGAACGTCCGCGAGCCCCACCAAATGGCCAGAACGGCCATGACCAGCACCACCACGCTCCCGGTGAACAGCGCGTCCATCGAGAAGTCACCGCGGAAACTGTTCCGCTCGACATCCACCACGTGCCGGAACGGATTGAAGCGGGAAATCGTGTACAGCCAATCCGGCGCCGAGCCCGCGGTGATCGGGAACAGGATTCCGGACAGCAGCAGCAACGGCATGAGAACCGCGTTGAGCAAAGCCGGGAAGGAGTCTTCGCTCTTGAGGGTCAACGCCAGCGCGTACGAACACGACGCCAACGTGATCGACAGAAGGAAAACGATCACCAGGCTGAGCACGACGCCGCCGAACGGTGCGTTCAAATCGAAGACCAGGTACGCCAACGCGATGATGATCAACGCCTGGACGACCGTCTGCAGCGCGTTGGCGAGCACCTTGCCCAGCAACAACGCCACCCGGCTCACCGGCGTGACCCGCATCCGTTCGACCACGCCCGAGCGGTATTCCGCGAGGAGACCGAACCCGACGAAGGAACTGCCGAACAGCGCGAGCTGCGCGATGATCGCCGGGGTGAAGATCATCCAGCCGTCCACATCGGACAGGCCTTGCAAGTTGAGTGCCTTCACCAGAAGCGGCCCGAAGAAGAACAAATAGAGGAGCGGCTGCATGATGCCGATCACCAGCCAGGTCGGGTTGCGCAACGCCGCGAGCATGTCCCGGCGGAAGATCAACCAGGTGTCATGCAACATGCTTGGCCTCCTTTTCCGGAGCGTCTTCGACCGGCGCGCCCTCTTCGGCGTCGCGCAGGCTTCGGCCCGTCAGGGTCAGGAAGACGTCGTCTAGCGTCGGCCGGTGCACCTGCATGGACATCATCGGGATGCCACGCGCGTCCAAGGCCCGCAGCAGTTCGGGCATCGCGGTGTCCCCGCGCGGTACCCGGAAACGCACCGTGCCGTCGGTGACGGTCATTTCGTGTGCCCCTTCGAGGCGGCCGGCGATCTCCGCCGTCTCCGCCGCCGACTCCGGTGCGAGCCCGATGACGACACTGTCGCCGGAAACCCTCGCCTTCAGCGAATCCGGCGTGCCCTCGGCGACGATCTTCCCGTCGTCGATGACGATCAGCCGGTCGGAGAGCGCGTCGGCCTCGTCGAGATAGTGCGTGGTCAAGAAGACCGTGACACCCTGCTCGTCGCGCAGCCTGCGGATGTGCTCCCACAGGTTCGCGCGGCTCTGCGGGTCGAGTCCCGTCGACGGCTCGTCGAGGAAGACGAGACCGGGCGAGTGGATCAGCCCGAGCGCGATGTCGAGACGGCGGCGCTGCCCGCCCGACAAGGTCGCGGTCTGCCTCTGGTCGAGTCCGGCGAGGTCCAGCTGGTCGGCGAGGGTGGCCCCGCGCGCGAGCGCGTCCGCCTTGCTCATCCGGTACAGCCGCCCCTGGAACTCGATCTCCTCGACGACCTTGCTCGTCGGTGCCGTGCCGCCGCCCTGTGCGACGTAGCCGATTCGCCGGCGCACCCCCAGTGGGTCGGCGAGCAGGTCACAGCCGCCGACCGTGGCTTCACCGGCGGTGGGCTTGAGAAGCGTCGTCAGCATGCGCAGGGTGGTGGTCTTCCCCGCGCCGTTCGGTCCGAGGAAGCCGACCAGTTCCCCGGCCGACACGTCGAGATCGACGCCCTTGACCGCGTGGACCTCGCCCCCATTGCGGCCCTTGCGGCGGAAACGCCGCTCAAGGCCGCGTGCCTTGATCATGTCTACCCCTTCCCGGTGTCGGGCTAGTCAAATTTGACTAGCCGCAGGACGCACTGTGCCCTAGTAGTCGTTCCTTGGTCAAATTTGATTACCTGGGTGGCGCGCCGAACACGGCTTCGTCGCCTTCGCCCGCCATCACGTACTCGCCCGCTTCAAGGCGGCCGATCAGGTCCCGCATCCAGGTCACGTTCGCTTCCGCGTGCACGCTCCACAGGCGGTACAGCTCGCTGACGTGCGGCGGCTTCCCCAGGTCGATGGCGTGCTCACGGGCGTAGTGGGTCGACTGAGCGTGCGCTTCCATATTCGCCAGCTGCTGTTTCAACAGGGCCAGCACCTGCGTGCGGGGCAGGGTCGGCATGAACGTGACTGCCGCCGACAACGAGTACCCGGTCGCGTCGTCGCTCGACAACGCCCTGCCGAGCTGTACGAGGAACTCGGTCTCCCCGTCTTCGGTCAGCTTGTACGCGACGCGGTCGGGCCCGCTGCCCGCTTCGATGTCGTCGACCTGTTCCAGGAGGCCTTCTGCGGTCATCTTCTTCAGCGCGTGATAGATCGACCCCGGCTGGACATTTCCCCATTTGTCGGCCGCCCACGAGAGAAGTTCGCGCCGGACCTGGTAGCCGTGTGCCTTCCCGTGCATGCGCACGACACCCAGCACCAGCAGACGCGTGGCGGACACCGAGGCCTCCGATCCTCTCCCGGACAACAATGCCTTAGACGACGTCCGTAGGCTAAACAAGCATGAGCACCCCAGTGTTGACTGCGGTGGCCTGGCCCTACGCCAACGGCCCCCGCCACATCGGCCACGTGTCCGGATTCGGCGTCCCGTCCGACGTCTTCTCCCGCTACCAGCGAATGGCCGGCAACCGGGTGCTCATGGTGTCCGGCACCGACGAACACGGCACCCCGATCACCGTCCAGGCGGACAACGAAGGCCTGACCTCCCAGCAGACGGCGGACAAGTACACCCGTCAGATCGGCCAGGACCTGCAGGGACTCGGTCTCACCTACGACCTGTTCACCCGCACCACCACGGGCAACCATGCCGACGTCACGCAGCAGATCTTCCTCGCGCTGCACCGCAACGGCTACGTCGTTCCCAAGACCACACGGGGCGCGATCAGCCCTTCGACCGGCCGCACCCTGCCCGACCGCTACATCGAGGGCACCTGCCCGATCTGTGGCTACGACGGCGCGCGCGGTGACCAGTGCGACAACTGCGGCAACCAGCTCGACGCCGCGGAGCTGATCAACCCGAAGTCCCGGATCAACGGTGAAACGCCGAAGTTCGTCGAGACCGAGCACTACTTCCTCGACCTGTCCGCGTTCGTCGAGACCTTGGGCAAATGGCTGTCCAGCAAGACCGACTGGCGCCCGAACGTCCTCAACTTCACCAAGAACCTGATCGACGACATGCGCCCGCGGCCGATCACCCGCGATCTCGACTGGGGTGTGAAGATCCCGCTCGACGGCTGGCGTGACCAGCCGATGAAGCGTTTCTACGTCTGGTTCGACGCTGTCATCGGCTACTTCTCCGCGAGCGTCGAATGGGCGCGCCGTTCCGGCAACCCGGACGCCTGGCAGGAGTGGTGGAGCAACCCGGACGCCCGCTCCTATTACTTCATGGGCAAGGACAACATCACCTTCCACGCCCAGATCTGGCCCGCCCTGCTGTTCGGCCACAACGGCGAGGGCGACCGCGGTGGTGTGCCCGGCAAGTACGGCAAGCTGCACCTGCCCGACGAGATCGTCTCCAGCGAGTTCCTCACGATGAGCGGCTCGAAGTTCTCGACCTCGCGCGGCACGGTCATCTACGTCCACGACTTCCTGCGTGAGTTCGGCCCGGACGCCCTTCGGTACTTCATCTCCGTCGCGGGCCCCGAGACCCAGGACACCGACTTCACCTGGGACGAGTTCGTCCGCCGGACCAACTTCGAACTGGCCAACGAGTGGGGCAACCTCGTCAACCGGTCCATTTCCATGGCCCACAAGAACGTCGGCGCCATTCCGCGTCCGGACGCCCCCACGGCCGCCGACGAGGAGCTCAAGGAGCTCTCCCGCAAGGCGTTCGACACCGCGGGCGCCCACCTCCAGCGGTCCCGGTTCAAGGCGGCGGCGAGTGAGGCCATGCGCGTCGTCACCGCCGCGAACCGGTACCTGTCGGACCAGGAGCCGTGGAAGCTCAAGGACGACCCCGCCCGCCGCGACAGCGTCCTGCACACCGCTTTGCAGGTCGTCTCGGACGCCAACACGCTGCTGACCCCCTTCCTGCCGCACTCGGCTCAGAAGGTGCACGAGGCACTCGGCGGCTCCGGTGTCTGGGCGGCGCAGCCGGAACTCCAGGAAGTCGAGGATCTCGACATCCCCGGCCGGATCAACCCCATCATCACCGGGGACTACAAGACCGAACAGGCACGCTGGAAGTCCGTGCCGATCGAGGTCGGCAAGCCGCTGGAGAAGCCGACCCCGTTGTTCGCCAAACTGGACCCGGAACTAGGCGAGACCGGTCCCGAATGGGCACCGATCTCGAAGTGATCAGCTGATGGGTGCGGAGAAGAAGGAACTGCCGCCGATCCCGGACCGGTTGCCGGTTTCGGTGGTGGACGCGCATACCCACCTCGACGCGTGCGGCGCGGTCACCGCGGCTGACGTGACAGCCATGGTCGATCGCGCCGAACGCGCCGGCGTTTCGCGGGTGATCACCGTCGCGGACGATCTCGCAGCCGCCCGATGGGCCGCGCAAGCGTCCACTTGGGACTCCCGGGTCTGGGCAGCCGTCGCGATCCATCCCACGCGTACCAAGGAATTCGGCGAGGCCGAGAAATCCGAAGTGGAGAGTCTCGCGAAGGAGTCCAGAGTGGTCGCGGTCGGCGAGACCGGCCTCGACTACTACTGGGACTACTCGCCTCACGATGCGCAGCAGGACGCCTTCCGGTGGCACATCGATCTCGCCAAGCGGATCGGCAAGCCCTTGATGATCCACGATCGGGACGCGCACGAAGACGTCCTCCGGATCCTCGAGGAAGAGGGAGCACCCGAGCAGGTCGTCTTCCACTGTTTCTCGGGGGACGAGCACATCGCACGCCGGTGCGTCGACGCGGGTTATGTCCTTTCTTTCGCGGGAACGGTCAGTTTCCGCAACGCGCGCGGGTTGCACGAGGCGGCACGCATCGTTCCGGCGGGCCAGTACCTCGTCGAAACGGACGCACCGTTCCTGACCCCTCATCCGTTCCGTGGGCGACCGAACGAGCCCTACTGCGCCGCCTACACCGTTCGCCACCTCGCCACGTTCAGGGGCGAGGCGGTGCACGAGGTGGCCGAATCAGTGCGAGTGACCGCTGAGCGGGTCTTTCGTTTGCCGACAGTCACCCCCAGTTGAACGGATTGCGACATTAGTGATCATCAATGGTCCACTCTGATGAGTGACCAACGTCACGACACTCCGGGGGGTGTTTGCGCAACCCGGCGAGGTTCGTTACTGTCCCGTGATCGTGCCGGTCGGTATCCGCTCATGCGGTTTCCGGCTGTTACGCCCACAGTCACGTCAGTGCACGTCGGGGAAGCGGAACCAGGAGCGGTACGGCCTGGAACCGTGACGATGGCGCTGACTGCGGGTGTCGGACTTCTAGAGGTGTGCCGAAGTGCGCATCGAGACGAAGGACGTTGTGGAGCGGTTGTCGAGCTCCTTCACGTCTTGGGAAAGGGAACGACCCAGTGACTGGTAGCAGTAGGCAGGATGGCTCGCGCCTCGGCGCAGAGACGAACACCTTCGCTTCCGCCGGTTCGGTTGCCGTGCTCGACCGCGACACTCACTACGGCGAGCTGGACTACTCCGACGATCCGCGCATCACGCACCAGGACGTCCTGGCCGCGCTCGGCTCCGACGCCGAAACCCTGATGGCCGAGATCGACGTCGATGTCGACGAGCTGATCCGCCTCATCAGCGCCGAGACCACCATGCTCCCGCCGATCGTCATTCCGGACGAGATGGCCCAGGACCGCACCGCGGGCGCGGCGATGAAGGCCGCGACCAAGGACGAGGTCATCGCGAGCGCGACCCGCGTCTGGAAGAAGCGTTTCCTCAAGGGAACCGTCATGGCGGTGCTGCTCACCCTCGGCGGTGGCGGCGCGGCCGCGATGGCGATGAACAAGAGCGTCACGCTCGACATCGACGGCAAGCAGCAGACCGTGCACAGCTTCGGGGACACGGTCGGCGAAGTCCTCGAAGACGCCGGTCTTTCGGTCGGCGCGCACGACTCCCTCTCGCCCTCGCCCCAGGCCGAGGTCGGCGACGGCGGCGTCATCAAGCTGGAGCGTGGCCGCAAGCTGAACCTGATCGTCGACGGCGCGCCGCAGCAGGAGTCCTGGGTCCGCGCGGCCAACCTCGGCGAAGCGCTGAACCAGCTTGGTCGCGCTGACCTCGCGAAGGCCGGCACCTGGACTTCGCTCCCGCAGAACGGTGAACTCCCGCTCGAGGGCGCCACCGTCGAGGTCAAGACCCTCAAGAACGTCACCGTCTACGACGGCGCGAACGAACCGCGCAAGGTTCAGACCAACTCGGTCACCACCAAGGAATTCCTCGGTGAGCTGCGGATGACCCTCGGCCCGGACGACGAGGCCGTCGGCGGCCTCGACGTCAAGCTGGTCGACGGTGCCGAGGTCCACGTCAGCCGGACCGGCGTCACCATGGTCAAGCAGAACGAGGAAATCGCGCCGCCCGAGCAGAAGGTCGACGACCCGGAGCTCGAAAAGGGCAAGACCAAGGTCGAAGACCCGGGCACCCCGGGCCAGAAGACCGTGACCTACAAGGTCACCAAGCGCAACGGCAAAGAGGTCGGCCGCGAGAAGGTCTCGGAAGAGGTCATCACCGAGGCCAAGCCCAAGATCGTCAAGGTCGGAACGAAGAAGCCCGCGGACCCGGTCATCGGCGACGCCGGCGCTTGGGACCGCATCGCGCAGTGCGAGTCGACCGGTAACTGGGCCGCCAACACCGGCAACAGTTACTACGGTGGCCTGCAGTTCAACAAGAGCACCTGGGACGCCTACGGCGGCTCGCAGTACGCCGCGTACCCGCATCAGGCCAGCAAGGCCCAGCAAATCGCCGTCGCCGAGAAGGTCCGCGACGACCGCGGTGGCTACGGCGCTTGGCCGCACTGCGGCAAGAAGGCCTGACAGCCAGAAAATTCTCCTTCCTGAGGGTCATCGTGTGGGTTCCGCCCGCAAGGTGGCCCTCAGGCCGCTTTGGGCTCCGATGCGGATGAGGTTCGCGCGCCGGGTCTCGGTCTCGACAGCCGTGCCCACCAGCGCGGAGGCCTTATGTGGGCCAGATCCCGTACTCGTTCAGGTTTCTCGACAGGCTCCGCGTGCGGAGGCTGCTCGGCGGCCTGCTCCGAGCTTCGCCGAGGCAAGGGGATCTCCGGGCCGTCTACCGCGAGATCCACGATCTCCGCGAAAGCATCACCACGTCTCTCCGCCGGAGTGCGGTCGTCGGGTTCTCCGTTCGGGGCCGGATGTGCCAGTGGCACCAGAAGCGCGTTCAAGCGGGCACCGGTCTCGGGATCGAGGTTGCCGCGCAGGTCCCACCGGCCGGTGCGTTTCTGACGCAACCAGAATTCGCTTCGGGGGTTTTTCGAGCCGGGGTCCTTGGTGTCACCTCCGTCCGGATCGAGACGCGCGAGCAGGTCTGTCCCGGCGATCGTGACGTCGCGCGGTCTCGCGACGCCGGCAAGATCGACCAGGACCTTCTCGGCGTCGAGCCGGGTGTCTGCGGGGACGTGCTCGGGCAGCCTCCGCATCACCTTGACGATTCGATCGATGCTGCCATCGGCCAGTACGCCGGTGGCGGCCGCGGCTCCGGTCAAAGGCGCGACGGGCGGAGTGGAAGTCCCGTCGCGCGAGCGTCTCGAGTTGAGCGCGAGTGCCCGACCGGTCACCTTCTGCGCCTCGGCCCGGGGGACCCGGGCCACATGCTCGTAGAAGACGGCGATCGAGCTGTATCCGTAGAGCTCTCGGACACCTCGTGACTCGATTTCGGCCAGGATCTGGCCGACTTCGGCGAACAGACGTCGCCCTTCGCGCAGCCGTGTCTGCAACTCGTCGAGAAGCAGCTCGGGGTCACCTTCCGGCAGATTGAGCGGGAAGGTCTTGGGAGTGTTTGTGCTGGTCATCCCTCGATTGTCGGCCCAGAGTCGAACGAATGCACGGTATCGATCGGGTAGATGATGATCACGCTCCGGCGATGCCAACTTGCACCGATCACTCTTGCGTGGGAAGCAGGCCGGTTCGGAAACTGCGGATGGATGATGCGGGCGGGTCGGGCGATCGGAGGCGCCCGCCAGGGCTGGCTACGATCGTCGGGTGACTGAACTGCTCGGGCCCGCGGAGATCAGGGCGTTGGCGGCCGAGCTGGACGTCCGGCCGACCAAGAAGCTCGGCCAGAACTTCGTGCACGACCCCAACACGGTGCGCCGTATCGTCGACCTTTCCGGGGTCGGTGAAGGTGACGTCGTACTGGAAGTCGGACCGGGCCTCGGCTCACTGACGCTGGGACTGCTCGCGACCGGCGCCGAGGTCGTCGCGGTCGAGATCGACCCCGTGCTGGCCGGGCGGCTGCCGAACACCGTGGCCGAACGCGGCGGAGCCGAAAGGCTGACGGTCGTCGGGGCGGACGCTCTGCGGATCAAGGCGGACGACCTGCCTGAACGGCCGACGGCACTCGTCGCGAATCTGCCGTACAACGTCGCCGTTCCCGTCGTGCTCCACCTGCTCGCCGAGTTGCCGTCGCTGACCAGCGGTCTCGTGATGGTCCAGACCGAGGTCGCGGACCGCATGGCGGCCGGCCCGGGGAGCAGGACTTACGGCGTTCCCAGCGTCAAGCTCGCGTGGTACGGGAAGACGCGCAAGGTCGGTGCGGTTCCCCGCTCGGTGTTCTGGCCCGTTCCGAACGTGGATTCCGCACTGGTCGCTTTCGAGCGAGGCGACGACGTCGTGTCGTCCGTGAGCCGGGAGCGATTGTTCGCGGTGGTCGATGCGGCCTTCTCGCAGCGGCGGAAAACCTTGCGTGCGGCGTTGGCGTCCTGGGCCGGCTCTGCCGAACGCGCGGGGGAGTTGCTCGAGAAAGCGGGTATCGACCCCAAGACCCGCGGCGAGCAGTTGGACGTTCATCAGTTCGCTCGGATCGCAGCGGCGACCGACTGACCACGGCAGGCCAAGACCGTCTCGCAGGCTGACACGGGCCGGTCAGGGGAGCGGTGTTTCCCCTGTTGCAGCTGTGACCGGCACCGCGTGGAAGCGAGTTGGTCAAGGTCAGTACGACTGCGTAAATCCTGTTCTGGATCTACATGATCCAAACCTGTCTTAGCAGGCAGGGGCTCTGGTCCGGCGCGACAACGCTCGCTGCCTTCCCATTATATGGACAGGCGATCCTGTATGATGGACGCGACCAGACGTGTGATCTGCGCCTACGTGCTTGCTTTCATCCAGTGGGATCGGTTTTACTCAGTGAGCCATCCCGAGCGACTGAGAGACCTGGCTCGCCGAAGTCGCAGCAACCACCCTCCACAGGGCAGGTGCTACCGCCAGGACCGATGGAGGCTGTGCCTAATGAACAGGGTCACCCACCCGCTCCTGCTGACCAGGCGACGCGTAGTCGACGAAGGTCGCCGCACGGTAAGTGCGTGTCGACGCTCAACCGTTACTGCCTGAGTCTTTCCCTTACCTCTGAAGCCTGTCCGTTCGGACGGGCAATCGGTGACGGTTGGCGCGCTCGAAAGAAGCAGCGCCCCATTCGCATGGAGCCCTTCGTGATCACTGTCGAAAACTTGTCCAAGTCCTTTCCTCTCAACGGAAATCCCGTCGTCGCCCTGCGCGATGTCAGCGTGGACATCCAAGCCGGCTCGCTGTTCGGAGTCGTCGGTCCGGCCGGCTCCGGCAAGTCCACCCTCGCTCGTTGCATCGGGCTTCAGGAGCGCCCCGACCGAGGTGTCGTCCGCCTCGACGGCCTCAACACCGGGACCCTCGACGGGCGCCGTCTGCGGGAAATCCGCCGTCAGGTCGGTGTCGTGAACACCAAGGCGGAGTTGCTCGCCGAGCGCACCATCGCCGGCAACATCGCGTCGCCGCTCGAACAACTCGGCCTCGACGGGCCGCAGCGCCGTAACCGGGTCGGCAATCTGCTCGATCTGGTCGGACTCACCCCACGAGCGGGGCAGCGTCCGGGCGAGCTGACCGAGGGGCAGCTGCGCCGGGTGGCCATCGCCAAGGCATTGGCCGCCGGACCTTCCGTGCTCCTGGCCGACGACCCGACCGCGGGTGTGCAGCCCGAGGAATCCGGCGCGGTCCTGACCGTGCTCGACCGTGCGCGTGCCGAGCTCGGGGTCACCGTGCTGCTCACCACTCCTGACGCCGGCGTGGTGCGCCGTGTCTGCGACGACGTCGCGGTCCTGGAAGCCGGGGCGATCATCGAACGCGGAACCGTGCTCGACCTGGTCTCCGACCCGAACAGCCGGACCGCGCAGGCGCTCCTGCCTTCGATCGAAACCGGCCGTGCGCAGGCTTCGAAGTACGACCGCGCGGTGGACGTCGTGCTCGTCGGCTTCGCGTCGGTCGGTGCGCTGCTGCCTGAGGCGGCCGGTCGCTTCGACGTCGAACTCGCCACCATCGGAGGCGGCCTCACTCGGATCGGCGACACGCCCGTCGGCCGGTTCCGCCTCGGTGTGCGTGGCGAGCGCGCGGATGCCGCACTCGCCTGGATCGCCGAACGTGGTGGCCACGTGACCCACCCGGTCCGCGGGCCGCAGGGCGTCGCTGCTTGATTCCCCGACGAACGGGCCGCTCAGGACGAACTCTGTCCAGGGCGGCCCGTTTGCGTCCGCGTCGTCCTGTTCTCTTTCTCCTGGTGGCAGTACAAGTGGAGTGGGCACGTAGGCTTGTCTCGTGCTCGCCGTCGTACCGCCCCCAGTTACCGTCAGGGTTCCCGCCAAGGTCAACCTGCACCTGTCGGTCGGTGACGTACGCCCGGACGGCTACCACGAGCTGGTGACCGTTTTCCAGGCGCTTTCCCTGACCGACGAGGTGACTGTCGCGGTCACCGAGGAGCCCGGCATCGAGGTCTATGGCGAAGGTGAAGGTTCCGTACCGACAGGGGCCAACAACCTCGCCTGGAAGGCGGCGCAGGCCCTGGCGGCCCACGTCGGCAAGGCCGATGGCGAGTCCAAGGTCCGGGTGGTACTTCGCAAGGGCATCCCGGTAGCGGGCGGGATGGCCGGGGGCAGTGCCGACGCGGCCGCGACCCTGGTCGGGCTCGCGTCGCTGTGGAAGCTCGAGATCTCCCGAGACGAACTCGCTGGTATCGCCGCCAAGCTCGGCAGCGATGTTCCCTTCGCGCTTTACGGCGGGACAGCGTTGGGCACCGGCCGGGGTGAGCAGCTGGTGCCGGTGTTGTCGAGGCACACGTTCCACTGGGTCCTGGCGTTCGATCAGCGCGGTCTTTCGACCCCGCGGGTGTTCGGCGAACTCGACAGGTTACGTGAAGAGGGCAGCCCGCCGCGGATCGGTTCGCACACTCCGGTGGTCGAGGCACTGGCGTCCGGTGACCCGCGGCAGCTGGCGTTGCTTCTCGGTAATGACCTGCAGGCGGCCGCGGTCTCGTTGCGTCCCGGGCTTCGCCGGACGTTGCGGGCTGGAGTCAACGCGGGTGCGCTCGCCGGCACCGTGTCCGGATCCGGGCCGACCTGCGCTTTTCTGTGCGCGGACGCGCAGTCGGCCGTCGAGGTAGCCGCGGAACTGTCCGGCGCTGGTGTCTGTCGTACGGTGCGCGTCGCGCACGGGCCTGTTCCCGGAGCCCGGCTGGTGGGCGGGGACGACGCGCCGCGGCCGGCGCCGCCCCGGGTGCACGCATGAGGATGTCCGAAATGGACATCGACTAATTCGTTGTGGTGCAAGCTTTTTGGAAAGGATCGGCTGAGGCATGGCCAACTTGGTCAACCTGGAGTCGGTGAGCAAGTCCTTCGGGGTGCGCCCGCTGCTCGACGGTGTTTCGCTCGGTGTCGCGGAGGGGCAGCGCATCGGCGTCGTCGGTCTCAACGGGGGCGGGAAGACGACGCTGCTGGAGGTCCTCGCGGGGATCAGCGAGCCGGATACGGGGCGGGTGAGCCAAGTCCGCGGCCTGCGGATGGCCGTGGTCACCCAGCGGACCGAACTCCCCGTCGGCAGCACGGTCGGCGACGTCGTGCTGGAGCGCTACGGCGCGGAGCACGAGTGGGCCGCTGACGCGCGAGTACGGTCCATTATGGACGGTCTGGGGATCACCGCTCTCGGTGTCGAAAAATCGACGACGAATCTGTCCGGTGGCGAGCGCCGCCGTGTCGCGCTGGCGGCGGCCCTCACGGGTGAGCTGGACCTCGTGGTCCTCGACGAACCGACCAACCACCTTGACGTCGAAGGTGTGCGCTGGCTCGCGGATCATCTGCTCAACCGCAGGATCGCGGTCGTGGTCGTGACCCACGACCGGTGGTTCCTCGACACCGTCGCGAGTGTGACCTGGGAGGTCACCAACGGTCGCGTCGAGCAGTACGAAGGCGGTTACGCGGACTGGATCTTCGCGCGGGCCGAGCGAGCGAGGCTGGCGGCGACGGCCGAGGAGAAGCGGCAGAACCTGGCACGCAAGGAGCTCGCGTGGCTACGTCGTGGTCCGCAGGCCAGGACTTCGAAGCCGCGCTATCGAGTCGAGGCGGCGGAGGCGCTGATCTCCGACGTGCCGGAGCCGCGTGATTCGGTCGAATTGCAGGCGTTCGCCCGGCGACGGCTGGGAAAGACCGTCCTGGAGGTCGAGGACGCCACTTTGACCGTCGGCGACCGCACCCTGCTCGATCACGTCACGTGGCGGATCGGTCCCGGCGATCGGATCGGCCTGGTCGGCGTCAACGGGTCGGGCAAGACGACGTTGCTGAAGCTGCTCGGCGGTGACAAGGAGCCCGAGACGGGGCGCCGCGTCCAGGGGAAGACGGTCAGCCTCGCGCATCTCCGGCAGGAGCTCGACGATCTGCCCGGCGACCTGCGCGTCCTGCAGGCGATCGAAGAGATCTCAGGAAGGGTCGTGTTCGGCAAGCAGGAGCTCTCCGCTTCGCAGCTGGCCGAAAAGCTGGGGTTCCCCGCGGCGAGGCAATGGACCCCGGTCGAAGACCTTTCCGGTGGTGAACGGCGCCGTTTGCAGCTGTGCCGGCTTCTGATGGCCGAGCCCAACGTGCTGCTGCTCGACGAACCGACGAACGATCTCGACATCGACACTTTGCAGCAGCTGGAAGATCTGCTCGATTCCTGGCCGGGCAGCCTCGTCGTCGTCTCGCACGACCGGTACCTGGTGGAACGCGTTTGCGACACGATCGTCGCCTTGTTCGGGGACGGGCAGGTGACCCACCTGCCGGGCGGGATCGAGGAGTACCTGGACCGGCGCGCCAAGAGCCTGGAGAAGGCAGGGAGCGACAGGAAGCCGGGCAACAAGCAGGCCTCCGAGCCCAAGAAGAGCGCCGCGGAACAGCGGGCGGCGCAGAAGGAACTGTCCCGCCTTGAGCGCAAGCTCGACCAGCTCCACGCGAAAGAAGAGAAGCTGCACGCGGCCCTGCTCGCCGCGGCGACCGATCCGTCGAAGCTCATCGAGCTCAACACTGAACTGAAGGCTGTCGAAACGGAGAAGGAGGAGGTCGAGGCCCAGTGGCTCGAGACCTCCGAAGCTATCGAGTGAGTTCACTCGACGGCGAGCGGGTCTTCCAGGGCGGACAGTACTGTGACGCGCATGAGTCGGTTCGTGGACACGCTCGTCGCCACCGCGGCGGGGCGAGGTCAGCAGCGGGGAATGGTCACCGGGGAGCCCAAGGAGCCGGTTCGGCGGACCTGGGCCGAGATTCACGAGCAGGCCAAACGGGTCGCCGGGGGTCTGGTCACAGCGGGGCTCGAGCCGGGCAAGGCGGTGGCGGTGCTGGCCGCGGCGCCGTCGCTGATCGCGCCGACGGTGCAGGCGGTATGGCTCGCCGGTGGCAGCGTGACGATGCTGCACCAGCCCACCCAGCGCACCGACCTCGCCGAGTGGGCCGAGGACACCGTTCGCGTGCTGCGGATGATCGGATCCGGGTTGGTTCTGCTCGGTGAGCCGTTCGACCAGCTGGCGCCCGTGCTCACCGAGCACGGCATCGCGTTCCAGGTGATCACCGAGCTGCTCGAGGCCGAACCACTGGCCGAGCCCGTGCCGACGGCCGAGTCCGACACCGCGCTCCTGCAGCTGACCAGTGGGTCGACGGCCGATCCGAAGGCCGTTCAGATCACCTACGGAAACCTGTATTCGAACGTCAAGGCGATGGTCGATCGCGCCGAGTTCGATTTCGACGTCGACGTGATGGTCTCGTGGCTGCCCACCTTCCACGACATGGGCATGGTCGGCTTCCTGACGGTTCCGATGACGTTCGGCGTCGAACTCGTCAAGATCACGCCGCTCGAGTTCCTGTCCGGTCCGCTGATCTGGCCGCAGCTGATCAGCAAGTACAACGGCACGACCACGGCCGCGCCGAACTTCGCGTACGCGATCGTCGGCAGGCGGATGGCTCGTGTCGACGACGACAACGCGTACGACCTCTCGAAGCTTCGGATCGCGCTGAACGGTGCCGAACCCATCGACGAAACGGCTGTGCAGACGTTTGTCGAGGCAGGGGCACGGTTCAAGATGCCCGCCGAGTGCGTCTTCCCGGCTTACGGCATGGCGGAGGCGACTCTCGCGGTTTCGTTCGCGCCGCTGTTCACCGGACTGACGTTGGACATCGTCGAAGCCGACGCGCTCGAGGCGGACAACCGCGCGGTGCCGGTGCCCGAGGGCGACCCTCGGCGCGGGACCGACGACGTCCGTTCTTTCGCGGTACTCGGGCCGCCGCTCGACGGGCTCGAGGCCGAGATCGTCGATGACGAGGGCACCGTGCTCGGCGAGCGCCAGGTCGGGGAGATCCGCCTGCGCGGTGAGGCCGTGACGCCGGGGTACCTGACCATGGAAGGTCCTCTCGCGACACAGGACGAGAACGGCTGGCTGCTCACCGGCGACCTCGGTTACCTGGTCGACGGCATGATCGTGATCTGCGGCCGTCGCAAGGACGTCATCATCATGGGCGGCCGGAACCTGTACCCGACCGATATCGAGCGGGCGGCGACATCTGTCGAGGGGGTTCGAGCCGGGAACGCCGTGGCCGTGCGGATCGACGCGGGCAGCCGCCGGGAACGGTTCGCCGTCGTCCTCGAATCGAAGCTCGCCGGGGATCCGGACACGGAGAAAGCGCTGGCGAAGGAAGTCGCGGCCAAGGTGCGCGGCGCGGTCGACATGCGGCCCTTCGCGGTCGTGGTGCTTCCGGCGGGGAGCCTGCCCAAGACGCCTTCGGGCAAGGTGAAGCGGGCCGCGACCGCCACCCAGTTCGCGGACAGGATCGCCAAGAACGCGGCGACCAGCTGACACGAGAGGGCCGGGACCGCGATGATCGCGGCCCCGGCCCTCTTTCAGCAGCTTCCGTGGGTCAGCGGCGTCGCCAGGGAGGCTTACGGGTGTGGGTGTGCTCCAGAGCCGGCGCTATGTAGTAGCTAGCGGCCTGGGAAAGCCCGGCTAGCGTGCCTTCGACGTCCCGGAGGAACGCGTCGACGGCTGTCGGGTCGTAGCCTCGCTTCGAGAGCGGCGCTTTGGCGAACGCCACATTATGGACGTCCGAAACCGACAGGTCGTCGTCGCCGTCGAGAGTCGCGGCGACCCGTTCGAGGAAGGCGTCGACCGCGGGTTCGTAGTAGCCGCGGGCGCCGATCGGCGCCCGGTCGAACTGCCGGGTTCTGGCCTCGAACGCGGTGACGGGCACTAGCGCTCCCGCAGGAACTCGACGGGACCGCGGTCCGGAACGGCGCGTTCGGCGGTCGCCTGGCCCTCTTCACGCGCGCCGGGTACGCCGAGCACGTGCTGGCCGGTCCGGTGGGCGAGCTGTCCTTCGACCTTGTCGAGGAAATCGTCGACTTCGCGCTCGTCGTAGCCGCGCTTCCCGATCAACGGACGCGAGAACATGACGTGGTGGACCTCGGCCGCCGTCAGGTCGTCCCGGTCCGAGATCGTGTCCGCGATCCGCTCCAGGAACGCGTCGACCTCGTGCTTGGCGTATCCGCGCCGCCCGATCGGGGCGTTCGGGAAAGTGGCGCCGGTGATGTCTTCGGCCGTAAACGACATGAAACTCTCTCCGGTTTCGGTGGGGAATGCGATCTCCGCATTCCGTCCTAACGGGTTTGAGAGTTTCCCGGAAGAGTCCGCGCTATTCCACGACTCGATCAGGGGCGTGGTGAAACGCCTTCGAGTGACGAGATGTAACACACCGCCATGTGAGCGGGTTCACCCAGCGTGGAAGGTGTTCTGGGCCGTGGCGAGGCCGGTGCTGATAAGCGCTTCAACGGCGTCGGCGCAACGATCGATCTCGAAGGCGAGCTCTTTGCGTTCGACCGTTGAGAAGTCTTTCAGCACGAAATCGGCCGGATCCTGCCGTCCCGGAGGACGTCCGACGCCGAAACGGACGCGGTAGTAGTCCTTGGTGCCGAGAGATTTGGTGATCGAACGGAGACCGTTGTGGCCGTTGTCACCGCCGCCCAATTTCATCTTGAGGGCGCCGAAGTCGACGTCCAGCTCGTCGTGGACGACCACGACACCGGCCGGGGGGATCTTGTAGAACCGGGCCGCGCCGACGACGGGGCCGCCCGAGAGGTTCATGTACGAGCGCGGCTTGGCCAGGATCACTCGCTGCCCGGAGAGTCTGCCTTCGAGGATCTCGGCACCGCTCTTGTGGGCTTTGAACTTGCCGCCGACACGGCCGGCGAGCTCGTCGAGCACCATGAAGCCGACGTTGTGCCTGTTGCCCGCGTATTGGGGGCCGGGATTGCCAAGGCCGGCGAGCAGGATCTGCTCGCCGGCCCCGGGAAGTACTGCTTCGGTCACACGAGTGACTTTATTCGGCGGTCTCGGTGGCGGTCTCTTCCGCCTCGGCAGCGGCGTCTTCGCCCTCGAGCGCGGATTCGGACGGCGACTCGTTCACGGCGACGACCAGGGCATCGGGGTCGGTGACCAGGGAGGCGCCCTTCGGCAGGATGACGTCCGAAGCGTTGATCTGGGTGCCGGCGACGACGCCCTCGACCGAGACCTCGACCTGCTCGGGGATGTGCAGCGCCTCGACCTCGATCTGGATGGCGTCGAGGTCGGTGGTGACCAGGGTGCCCGGGCCGGGGGTGCCGGTGACGACGACGGGGATGTCGACGGTGACCTTCTCGCCGCGGATGACGACCAGCAGGTCGACGTGCTCGATGTAGTTCTTCAGCGGGTGGACGACGATGGTCTTCGTCAGCGCCAGCTCGCTCTTGCCTTCGAGGTCGAGGGTGATGACGGCGTTGCTGCCGTTCTCACGCACGACGCGGGCGAACTCGAGGGCGGGCAGGGCGTAGTGGCGCGGGTCCGAGCCGTGCCCGTACAGCACCGCGGGGATCTTGCCGGCGCGACGCGTGCGGCGCGCGGCACCCTTGCCGAATTCGGTGCGGGGCTCGACGGACAGGCGTACCTCGGACACGGTGTAGCACTCCTTCAATTCACCAACATGTTCAGCGAAATCATGCTGAGGGTGGGGATGGTTCGGGGCGGTTCTGGTGTTCGGCGGCGAGTTCCACGGGCGTGCTCGATCGCGTGTGGCCACTCAAGCCGCCGCGTCGATCACGTCGGGCACCAGGTGCTCACGGAACCCGCCTCGCCGAGACCGGGAAAGTGTAGACCAACCGGTCGTGCCGGGGTCCCGCCGGGTGGCTCGTTCAGGTGACAAGTCGGTGACAGCTGCTTCGGGAACCCGCGAATGCGGTGGTGCGTGACCCCTTTTCTAAGGTGTGATCTCTGCGCACGCGAGACACAGGGGGCGGAATGCCGGCACGACGGTTGAGGATCGGCGCGGTCGCCGTCTTGTGCTGCCTCGTGGCCGGTTGCGACGTCGCGATCGACGGGGCGGCCGGGATCTCGCCCGTCGAGCAGCAGCGGGTGGATCGGCGCACGGAGCAGCGAGGTGCTGTCGAGAGCGCGTTGAAGGCGCTCGAGCAGGCACCTGCCGTTGTCTACAAGTCGACAATCAAGGACGCTTCGGGCAAACCCGCCGAATTGCAGTTCCGGATCACCCGCAACGGAAGCGCGCAAGGCGCGTTGCCGGTCGACGGCCAGAGCATCCAGGTCATCTCGGCCGACAAGCAGCTGTACCTCTCGGCGACGCCGGAGTACTGGAAGGCGCACGGGCTCGGCAACAGTGACCAGTACGGCACCAACTGGGTCCGCACCGACAGTTCGGATCTGCCGGTGAACGCCGTCGAGGTGCTCAACCCGCGCAAGGCCGCGTCGACACTCCGGACCGCGGTGTCCGCGATGAACCGGCTGACCGATCCGGTGCGGTCGAAGTTGCCCGACGGGACCGAGGTCTACGACGTCGGGAGCGGGCTCGGGACGCTGCGGGTGACCACCGCGGCGCCGCATCGCGTGGTCAGTTTCGCGCCGTCCCTCGTCGACGCGGCGGGCGGCAAGACGCTCGGTGCCGAGATGCGGGTCGAGCCACTCACCGGGGACGCGCTCAAGAAGCTCCAGACCGATCTGGACGGCGCTGTCGGCGGTGTCGGGCAGCCGTTCGACGCGCTCGTCCAGGTCAGCGTCAGCGTGGTCAACGACAAACTGGACTGCACCGATTTCGTCGGAACCTGCCGGGCGACCATCGACGTGGCCAACACCGTCATCGGCAGCGCGAGCAAGACGCCCGTGCACCTGACACTGACCGTCGAGTTCACGGCCCAGTCACTCGGCGCGCAGACCTGCACCGCGGACGCCAACGCGGCACCGGACACCACGACGAGCATGTCCTGCGAGGTCAAGTTCAAGCTGCCGAATCGGAACGCCAGCTATCAGGTGCAGGCGAAGCCGTCTCCTCGCGGCGAGGTCCGGGTGCCGGTCGACGTGAACGGCGTCCGCGAAAAGCTCAAGTCCGAGTTCGCCACGCTGGGCGGCTGACCTGCACACTCACCCACGGGTGAGTTACATACGTTGAAGTAGTCGATCACGCGTTCTTAGCATCGGCGTTGTCGCCGATGAAAAGGGAGAACGTGATGGCGAAGTTGGTTGTGTTCGGAGGAACCGGGTACGCGGGCGGGAAGATCACCGCGGAGGCACGCGGCCGCGGCCACGAGGTCCTGGTGGTGTCGAGGAACGCTGAAGGCGAAGGAGCGAAGGCAGGGTCGCTGTACGACGAGGCGTTCCTCGCCGACGTCGCCAAGGGCGCCGACGTCCTGGTGATCGCGGTTCACGGTCAGGGCGGCCTGCTCGACGCGGTGCCCTCGATCGCTCGGGTCGCGAAGGACAACGGCGCGCGGATCGGCGTGGTCGGCGGGGCGGGCAGCCTGCACGTGGCCGAGGGCGGGCCGCGGCTGATCGACACCCCCGAGTTCCCGGACGCGTACAAGGGCGAGGCTGGGGCGCACGCGGAGGTGCTGGAAGCGTTCCGGAAGCTTCCCGAGGACATCGACTGGTTCTACGTCAGCCCGGCCGCCGAGTTCGGCGCGTGGGCCGAGGGTGAGCGGACCGGTGACTTCCGGCTCGGCGGTGACGTGCTCCTGACCGACGAGAACGGTGGGTCGAAGATCAGCGGCGCCGACTACGCGATCGCGTTCGTCGACGAGATCGACAAGCCGGAGCGCCGCCGTCAGCGTTTCTGCGTCGCTTACTGACCGGACAGTTCCTTCACGACCGGAGCGAACGTTTCCAGCATCGGTTCGAACACCGTGATGTAGGAGAAGCCGTACCGCTCGCGACGTTCCTCGAGCTGCCGGACCATCTCGTCGACGGTCCCGAACAGCAATTGTGGCGTTTCGAGCAGGGTGTCCACGTCGAGGGCGTCCTGGTCCTTGAGCTCTTCACGCCAGGACTCCGCGGCCGCGCGCCGGTCTTCCGTGACGACGACCCGCTGGACGAGCATGTTCAGCTCGGGATCCCGGCCGTCGAGGTGCGAGCGGAAGAAGGCGACGCGTTCGTCCATGCGCTCGGCGTCGTCGAGCCGGAAAGTGCCAGGCGGTTTCCCCGGTGCTTGGCGAAGGCCCGCGAAGCCGGCGATATCGGCTTCGCGGGCGGCGAGGGAGAGCACGCCATCGCTGTTGCCCGCGAGGAGCAACGGCGGGGGCGTGATCCCTTCGGCGGCGAAGTGTTCGCGCAGGTGGTCAAGGCCCTTGGCGAGGTACTCGATGCGCTCCTTGGCCGGAATCCACGGCAGGCCGGCATCGTCGAATTCCGATTTCATGTGACCGGAGCCGAGGCCGAGGTCCAGCCGGTCGCCCGTCATCTTCACCGTCGTGGTGACTTCGCGCGCGAAGAGCGCGAGGTTGTAGAAGGGCACGTTGGAGACGAGAGTGCCGACGCGTGGCCGCTCGGTCACGGCGGCGGCCATGGTCAGGGCCGGAAAAGGCGCGTTTCGTCCTGGGCCGAGATGATCGGGCACGGAGATGACGTCGAAGCCGAGGGCCTCGGCGCGCCGGCACTTCGCGACCCAGTCTTCGCGGTTCTCGGCGCCCCACAGGTTCACACCGAACTTGAATTTCCCCATGAACGGAAACCTAGCCACGCCGGACGGCCCGGCGCGCCCTGTTTCGCGAGGAGCCGAAAACGAAGCAAGGGACCTTTGCTTTCACTCTCCGGAAGAGAGTGAGAGCAAAGGTCCCTTGCTTCGTTTCGGATCAGGCGTTGCCGTCGAAGAGGGACGTGACCGACCCGTCCTCGAAGACCTGCTGGATCGCCTGCGCCAGCAGCGGCGCGATGGACAGCACGGTCAGGCCGGGGAACCGCTTCTCCTCCGGGATCGGCAGCGTGTTGGTGACGATCACCTCGCGCGCCTTGCAGTTCGACAGCCGCTCGGTGGCGGGGTCGGACAGGATGCCGTGGGTCGAGGCGATGACGACGTCGGACGCGCCTTCGTCGAGCAGGGCCTCGGTGGCCTTCACGATCGTGCCGCCGGTGTCGATCATGTCGTCGATCAGCACGCACAGCTGACCGCGGACCTTGCCGACGACGCGGTTGGCGACGGCCTGGTTCGGCTTGTCCGGGTCGCGGGTCTTGTGGATGAAGGCGATCGGCCGGTCACCCAGCTGAGCCGCCCACTTCTCGGCCAGCCGCACGCGGCCCGAGTCCGGCGAGACGACGGTGATGTTCTCGTCCTGGTAGGTCTTGTTGATGTGCGCGGCCAGCACGTTCTGCGCGAGCAGGTGGTCGACCGGGCCGTCGAAGAAGCCCTGGATCTGCGCGGTGTGCAGGTCGACCGTCATGATCCGGTCGGCGCCGGCGGTCTTGAACAGGTCCGCGATCAGGCGCGCGGAGATCGGCTCGCGGCCCTTGTGCTTCTTGTCCTGCCGCGCGTACGGGTAGAACGGCATGATCACGGTGATCCGCTTGGCGCTCGCCCGCTTGAGGGCGTCCACCATGATCAGCTGCTCCATCACCCACTCGTTGATGGGCGCCGGGTGGCTCTGGATCACGAACGCGTCGGTCCCGCGCACCGATTCGTTGAACCGGACGAAGATCTCGCCGTTGGCGAAGTTGTGCGCGGTCTGCGGGACGACCGTCACGTTGAGGTGCTTGGCCACCTCTTCGGCGAGCTCCGGGTGTGCGCGCCCGGAGAAGAGCATCAGGTTCTTCTTCGGTGTGCCGGACTTCGAACTCATGCTGGCGACTCCCCGTCGTTTCCCTTATTTGAATCGGACACGGCGGTGGTGTCCTGCTTCGCGGCGGAAGCTGCTTCCGCCGCGGGTGTACCCGGCCTGCGCCGGGTCACCCAGTCTTCGATGTTGCGCTGCGGCCCGGTGGACACGGCGAGCGCGCCCGGGGGCACGTCTTGCCTGATCACGGTGCCCGCCCCACTGTAGGCGCCATCGCCGATGGTCACCGGGGCGACGAACGTGTTGTCCGCGCCGAGCCGAACATGGGAGCCGATCGTGGTGTGGTGCTTGTGCACGCCGTCGTAATTCACGAAAACGCTGGAACACCCGATGTTGCTGTTCTCGCCGATGGTCGCGTCGCCGACGTAGGTCAGGTGCGGAACCTTCGTCCCGGCGCCGATGTCCGCGTTCTTCGTTTCGACGAAAGCGCCGAGTTTGCCCTTGGTCCCCAGTTTGGTTCCGGGGCGGAGATAGGTGAACGGGCCGACCTTCACGCCGTCGCCCAGTTCCGAATCCGAACCGTGCGTCCGCACCACCGACGCGCCCGCGCCGACGGAGACGTTCTCCAAGGTGCTGTCCGGGCCGATCTGCGCACCCTCGCCGACCGAAGTCGAGCCCTTCAGCTGCACGCCGGGCTCGATGACGACATCGCGCGACAGGGTCACGCCCGCGTCGATCCAGGTGCTCGACGGGTCGACGACGGTGACGCCCGCCCGCTGCCAGCCGCGGACGATGCGCCGGTTCAGCTCGGCGCCGAGGACGGAGAGCTGCACGCGGTCGTTGACGCCTTCGGTCACCCACGGGTCGTCGATGACCAGCGCGCCGACGCCCTTGCCGTCGCCGCGGGCGATGCCGAGGACGTCGGTGAGGTAGAGCTCGCCCTGCGCGTTGTCGGTCGAAAGCCTCGAAAGCCCGTCGACCAGGACCGACGCGTCGAAGGCGTAGACGCCGGAGTTGATTTCGGCGATTTCGTGCTGTTCGGGGGTGGCGTCCTTCTGCTCGACGATCGAGGTGACGACGCCGTTTCCGTCGCGGATGATCCGGCCGTAACCGGTCGGGTTCTCGACGACCGCGGTCAGCACGGTGACCGCGTTCCCGGTCGCGGTGTGCTCCGCGACCAGGGAAGCGAGTGTTTCGGTGTCGAGCAGCGGGACGTCGCCGTAGCTGACGACGACGGTGCCGGTCAGCCCGCCCGGCAGCGCCGAGAGCGCGCACGAGACGGCGTGCCCGGTGCCCTTCTGCTCCTCCTGGACGGCCGTGACGACCTCGCGGCCGAGCGCCTCGCCGACCTTCGCCAGCCGAGCGCCGACCGAGTCGCGACCGTGGCCGATGACCACGACGAGGTGTTCGGGGCTCAGCCCCGCGGCGGCCCGCACCGCGTGCTCGACCAGAGGACGGCCGGCGATCGGGTGCAGCACCTTCGGGGTGGACGAGCGCATACGGGTGCCCTCACCCGCGGCGAGGATCAACGTGCTCAGCGGGCCGGTCACGGCACTCCCAACATTTCACCAACGGTGGTTGTCGGGCATTGATCCTACGTGGGCTGCTCGGCGTCCCACGCGGGGTCGGTCGGAGCATCCTCGCCGGGCCATCCGGTGACCGGATCGATGGCCATCGAGTTCACCGACGAAACCTGGTTCCCGCCGCCACGTTTCGCCTGGTACATGGCCGCGTCGGCGCGGGCGAGGACCTGTTCGGCCCGCTCCTGCGGGCGGAGCGAAACCAGGCCGACGGAGAGGGTGACGCCGTGCGAAAGGTGGTGCGGCAGAGATGCGACGGCATTCACAGAACGACCTAGCGCCTGCTTCGCCGCCGACGCCGGAGCCCCAGGTAGAAGCACGATGAACTCGTCTCCGCCGTATCGCGCGACGACGTCGTCGCCGCGCAGGGCGTCGCGCAGCGTGCTCGCGATGACACGGAGCACGTTGTCGCCCTCGGCGTGGGACTGCTTGTCGTTGACGTCCTTGAATCCGTCGAGGTCCACCAGCGCGACCGCGAGCGGCTGGGCGTCCGCGGACGACGCCAGCGAACGCAGCTTTTCGTCGAGCGCGCGCCGGTTCGGCAGCCCGGTGAGCGGGTCCTGGAGGGCCTGCTGGGTGATCGCCCCGTGCTCGGCGGACAGCCGTTCGTGCTCCCGGCGCGCGTTGAGCGTGGCGATCTGCGATTCCCGCAGCGACCACATCTCCGTTTCCAGGATGGTCGCGTAGTCGATGAGCGACTGGCTCGCGCCGGACGCGTAGTCCGGGGCGGTGTCGAGCCTGGCCAGCTCGCGGGCGAGGTTCAACCGCATCGAGGGCAGCGAGCCGTCCTCGTTGTCCTCGCGAACCTCTTTGAGCACCTGCAGCGCGTCCTCGCGGCGGGCGACGTTGTCCAGGCAGCGGGCCAGCGCGATGGCGATGATCTCGCGTTCGTGCGGGAACACCAGTTCCGGATGCAGCAGCGCTTTCAGCCGCTCGATGTGGGACGAATCGGGTGACGCCAGCGCGGCCGCCGCGGCGAGCACGCCGACCTGGTCGATCGCGGGCACCCCGGCCTTGCGCGGGAACAGCGACTCGGTGAACGGGCCCTCGGCGGCTTGCGCCATCGAAGCCGCGGTGCGGAACTTGTCCGCTCCTTCGTCGTACCGCTCGATGCGTTCGAGCCGCAGGCCCCAGCCCAGCAGCATTTTGACCCGGTTGATCAGCTGGAGCGCGATCTCGTGCGGGCTCGCGCTGTCGCGGATCGCCTGCGCGGCGCGGGCGATGGCCTCCTCGGCCGCCTCGTAGACGCCCAGCTGGTTCAGCACCAGCCAGCAGTCGACCAGGGTCGTGGACAGCATCCGGTCCCAGTTGCGCCTGCCGACCTGGCGGTCCGGGACCGCGGAGTCGTCGAGAATGGCCAGCGCCCTGGCGATCTCGGTGAGAGCGGCGTCCTCTTGTTTGGCGATCACCAGGCGCCGTCCGCGCATCGCGTGCGCGTCCGCGCGCATCAGGGCGAGGCCGTGACGCCGGGTGTGCGCGAGCATCTCGTCGAGCCTGGGCTCGGCTTCGGCGGCGAGACCGCGGGTGACCAGCCTCGCCATCGCGGAGTAGCGCAGCAGCTGGGCCACCAGCAAAGGTTCGCCACGGCGCTGCGTCTCGTCGAGGAGTTCGTCGAGGCTGGTGACGATGTCCAGCTGTTCGGCGAAGCTGACGCGCTGGATGGCCGCGCCGAGTTCGCGCGCGCGACCATGGAGCCAGGCGTCGGACATCTCCGCAAGCGCCGGCCGCCTGCTGCTGGTCGTCGCGTCCTCGGTCAGCCGCACACACCCCCACCGTTGAAAACGCCGCTGGTCATCTGTTCGTCTGCTCCGCCGCCAGGATTCGAACCTGAACTGTCAGAACCAAAATCTGAAGTGCTGCCGATTACACTACGGCGGATCGATCCTGGTCAGAATAGCCATGCCGGAGACGCCCGCGTGCGCCCGGGGGTTGCCTCACAGTCGCGGGCACTCCACAGGGGACGAAACCTCCTGTACCGTAACTTACGGCATCGTAGGTAAGGTCACCCTTAGGTAAGCCCTCAAGGGTCGCGCGTAGAAAAGAAGTGACTGCATGACGGCTACCCTCGACCGTTCCCAGAAGCCCGCGAAGGGCCCCAAGCCCGTTCTCGACGGGACGCGATCGGGCGGCGTGCAGCTCTCGGTCTACCTCGGGGTCATCTTCCCGCTCGCCGCGTTGCTCGTGGCCGTCCCGTTCGCCTGGGGCTGGGGATTGACCTGGGTCGACGTCGCCATCTTCGTGGTCTTCTACGCGATCAGCGGCCTCGGTATCACCGTGTCTTACCACCGGTACTTCACGCACGGCTCGTTCAAGGCCAAGCCGTGGCTGCGCGTCGCGATGGCGATCGCCGGCAGCATGGCCGTCCAGGGCCCCGTGATCACCTGGGTCGCCGACCACCGTCGCCACCACGCGTTCTCCGACCGCGACGGCGACCCGCACTCCCCGTGGCTGTTCGGCACCACGCCGCTCGCCATCGCCAAGGGTTTCTGGCACGCGCACATGGGCTGGCTGTTCGAGCGCGACCAGACCAACGCGGAGCGGTTCGCGCCGGACCTGGTGAAGGACCCGGCCATCAAGAAGGTCGACGACCTGTTCTGGCTGTGGAGCCTGCTCACGCTGGTCATGCCCGCGGTGCTCGGCGGACTGATCACCTGGTCGTTCTGGGGCGCGGTGACCGCGTTCTTCTGGGCCGGTCTGGTGCGCGTCTGCGTGCTGCACCACGTGACCTGGTCGGTCAACTCGGTCTGCCACATGATCGGCGAGCGCCCGTTCGCCGCCCGTGACAAGTCGGCCAACTTCTGGCCGCTGGCGATCTTCTCCTTCGGCGAGTCGTGGCACAACCTGCACCACGCGGACCCGACTTCGGCCCGGCACGGCGTGCAGCGCGGTCAGATCGACATTTCCGCGCGTCTCATTTGGATCTTCGAGAAGTTCGGCTGGGCCTATGACGTGCGCTGGCCGACCCCGCAGCGCCTCGCGCGCATCGCCGCCGAAAGCAAATAGCGAGGTCACGTTAGTCTTCTCCAATGGCGGGGAGACGGCGAACCAAACGTGAAGCGGTCACCGGAGCGCGTCCTGTCGCTCCGGTGGCCCGTGTGCGGATGACGGGTACCGAGCGCAGGCAACAACTTCTCAACGTCGCCAGAGCCCTGTTCGCGGAAAAGGGTTTCGAGGGCACTTCCATCGAGGAGATCGCGCATCGCGCGAACGTCTCCAAACCGGTGGTGTACGAACACTTCGGCGGCAAGGAAGGCATCTACGCCGTCGTCGTGGACCGCGAAACGCAATCGCTGCTCGACCGGATGGTCTCCACCCTCCACGGTGGACACCCGAGGGTGATGCTGGAGCAGGCGGCGATCGCGTTGCTCTCCTACGTCGAGGACTCACACGACGGCTTCCGCATCCTGGTGCGGGATTCGCCGGTCGCGAGTTCGACGGGCACGTTCTCCACGGTGCTGAACGACATCGCCAGCCAGGTCGAGCACATCCTCGCGCAGCAGTTCGCCGCGCGGGGCTACGACGAGAAGCTGGCCGCGCTGTACGCGCAGGCGCTCGTCGGGATGGTCGCCTTGACCGGGCAATGGTGGCTCGACGCCCGGAAACCGAAGCGTGACGAGGTCGCCGCGCATCTGGTCAACCTCGCCTGGAACGGTCTGTCCAATTTGGAGCACAAGCCGAAGCTGCGGCTGCGCTGAGATCTGCGTCGCCTGGTAGTAACGTTTCCCGCCCGATGAGCGCTATGGCCCCCATAGAGATCATCAAGCTGGGGGAACACCATGGAAAACTACCCTGCGCCCGCCGTGGAACAGATGGTGCCGCGGAAGAAAACGTGGCTGAGGCCCGTCATCCGCCTGGCCATCTTCGGCGTCATCGCCCTGGTCGCGTTCCTTGTCGCGAATCCGTTCACGGCGTCGAGCACCGAGGTCGGCGCCTGCCTCAAGGGTGACATCACCAAAGCGAGCACTGTCGAAAAGACCGAATGCGGGACGCTGGACGCGAATTTCAAGGTACTCGGAAAAAAGGACGGGAAGTCTGAGATCGGGATCAAGCTCTCAGGCGGGTCGGAATGCGATGATTACCCCACGGCGGACTGGACCCTGTTCCAGGGAAAGAAGACGGGGAGCGACGGCACCCTGCTGTGCCTGGAAGACCTGAAGAACCCGGGTGAACGGCCGCCGGTCGTCGGTGACTGCCTTCCCGATGACGTGGTCAAGGCGAAGAAGCTCACGAAGGTGGACTGCGGGACAGCCGGCTACAAGGTCCTCGCCATCGAGAAGAGCACGGCGTACCTCGTCGACGACAGCACCGTTTGCACCCAGGTGCCGTCGACCGACGAGAAGATCGCGTGGCAGCGATCGGGTGGCGGGCTCCCTCAGTCGAGGGTGCTGTGCCTGGACAAGCTCAAGTAGCGGTCGTCAGCGCAGGAGACCGGTCTCCAGCAGGTGGTCGAAGATGATCTTGTCCACCGCGGAGACCCGGTCCCTGTCCGCGTAACCGAGCCAGGCGACCTCGTCGATCTCGCTGCTGGCCGCGAGCGTTCCGGCGAATTCGGCGGTGTAGCAGGTCATCCGGACCACGATCCCCGGCACGTGCCCATCCGCCTGTGCCTCGAACACCCCGGCGGGCGTGATACTCGCCGGGGTGATCTCGACGGTCAGTTCTTCGCGGATCTCGCGAACGAGTGTCTCCGTGTCGGTTTCGCCTGCTTCGCGTTTGCCGCCGGGCAGGTAGAACACGGATTTGCCGCGTGAGCGGGTGCTCAGGATCCGGCCGTCGCGCAGGTGGAGCCACGCGATTTTGTCGATCACGGTTCAGCCCAGCGCCGCGGCGGTCTCGGCGGTCGTCAGGACTTCGCCCAGCCTCGGGAACACCTTGGTGATCGCGGACTCGTGGGAGATCGCGGCGATCCCGGTCATCGCGTCCGAAACGGCGATGGTCTCGTAGCCGTGATCGGCCGCGGCGCGCAACGTCGATTCGACGCCGTATTCCGTGGCGATCCCGCCGAGCACCAGGGTCTTCACGCCGAACCCGCGCAGGAGTTCGTCGAGTCCGGTGCCATAGAACGCGCCGATCGTGTGCTTGGTGATCAGGTGCTCGCCTTCGCGAGGCGTCAGTTCGGCGACCAGTTCGCTACCGGGCGGTTGCTCCTTGACGTACGGCCGGTGCGCCTGCACGTGGACGATCGGCGAACCGGCCGCGTTGAAGACGTCACGCAGCAGAACGGCGTTCGACACGACTTCGGTGCCTTCGAGCGGGACAGTCTCCAGCGCGACGATCCGCGTCTGGAGGTCGATCAGGACGAGCGCGGTCGTCGCCGGGTCGATCTTCGTCATGGCGGGAGCCTAGTGTCCCTATGCTGGAGCCATGGGGCAGCGGAGAGAAGTAGTGGTCACCGGCGGCGGAACGGGAATCGGCTACGCGGTCGCGGCGGCGTTCGCCGCGCTGGGCGAGCGGGTGACGATCACCGGCCGTCGCGAACAGCTCCTCACCGAGGCCGCCACGTTGCTCGGGGCGAACCCGGTCCCGTTCGACGCGGCCGACCCGGACGCGGTGGAAAGGGCGCTGGCCGAGCTGCCGGAGCACGTCGATGTCCTGGTCAACAACGCGGGCGGGAACACCGATTTCCGGAATGGGCCCGCCGGGGACCTGAAAGCGTTCGCCGCGAACTGGCAGGCCAATCTGGACGCGAACGTCTTCAGCGCCGTGCTGGTCACCCGTGCCTTGCGGGAAAGGCTCGCCGACGGCGCGCGGATCGTCACGATCGGCTCCATCGCCGCGCACACCGGCGCCGGTTCCTACGGCGCCGCCAAGGCCGCGCTGGAGGCGTGGAATGTCGACGTGGCAAGGGAATTCGGGCCGCGGGGGATCACCGCGAACGTCGTCGCGCCCGGACTGATCGGGGACACCGAGTTCTTTCACGGCAAGCTGTCCGACGAGCGCCGGGCTTGGCTCGTCGGCAACACGCTGACCAAACGCGCCGGTGACCCCGCGGACGTCGCCGAAGTGGTGACCTTCCTGGCGAGCCCGGCCGCGCGGCACGTCACCGGCCAGGTCGTCCACGTCAACGGCGGCGCGCACCTCGGCCGTTAGACGCCGGGGGTGACGCGCAGCAGCTTGTCGTCCTTGCCTTCCGAGGTCGTCACGTAAAGGGAGCCGTCCGGGGCGCTGCGGACCGCGCGCAGCCTGCCGAACTTGTCGTCGAACTCCGGCGGCAGCGTCACTTCGGTGACCTTGCCCGCGTCGTCGAGGCGGAACAGGAGCAGCTTCTGCCCCTTCAGCGCCGTCACGGCGAGGGAGCCTTCGAGCGCGCCCCACTGCGATCCGGTGAGGAACTCGGCGCCACAGATCGCCTCGGTGATCTCCCCGGTCGTCCACAAAGGACTGATGGCGTCCGGGAACCGTTGCGTGTCGGTCATCGGGACGCCTTCGTCGTAGCTGGTTTCGGTGCCGCCCTTGGACGGGTCCCAGCCGTAGTTCGCGCCGGCGCGTTCCAGGTTGACCTCGTCGTCGATGGTCGGGCCGTGCTCGGCGGTGAACACCTGCCCGCTGCCCGGCCGGACCGTGACGCCCTGGACGTTGCGGTGCCCGAAGGTGAACACACGCTGTTCGTTCGGGTTCGCGGACGAGATGAACGGGTTGTCCGGCAAGGGGTTCCCGGTCTTCGCGTCGATGCGGAGCACCTTGCCGCCGAGGTTCGTGCGGTCCTGCGGGAAGGCCGGGCGCGCGGTGTCGCCGGTGCCGACGAGCAGCGCGCCGTCCGCGCCGAACGCGGGACGGCAGCCCGAATGCCTGCCGCTGGAGTTCACCGGCAGCCCGGTCAGCAGGTCCTTGACCTTCGTGGCGCTCGCGCCGTCCTCGGAGAGCCGCCAGGTGACCAGCCGGATGTCGACGGCCTTGTCACCTTCCTTGTGGGTCTGGCAGGTGATGAACTCCCGCGAAGCCGCGAAGTCCTTGCTGATCACCATCCCCATCAGGCCGCCCTCGCCGCGCACGTGGACGTCGGAGAAATCGGCGGCGACGTCGCGTTTCGTGCCGCCCTCGACCAGGGCCAGCTTCCCCGGGCGCTGGGTGACGAGGATCTTCCCGTCCGGCAGGAAGCCGACGTCCCAGCCGTGTTCGAGCCCGGCCGTCACCTGCTCGACCTTCAGTTTCGTCACGGAAGGTTTCGAGGTGACCGGCGGTGCGCTCTGCACCGTTTCGCTCGACGCCCCTGAACAGGCCGTGACCAGCAAAGACAGGGACGCGATCGCGACGACGGCGGGAGTGCGCATGGCATCAGCATGCCATCGTGCCCAATCGCCCGCGAGGAACGAACCGGTCATCCGGTCAGGATCTTCGCCGTTTCGGCGTCGGCGGGAAGGAACGTCTCCAGTTTCAGTTCCGACACCGTGACGTCGGCGGCGGTCGCGAACGTCGTGATGGCCGTGATCAGCCGCAGTTCGCCCGCCGATGTGGACAGGCGCATCGGGACGGCGAACCCGAGGTGATCGGGACCGGGCGGCCCCGGCTCCGGAACGTAACCTTCGAGTTCGGCCAGCAGTTCGGTGAGCCGCTCGTCGGGCGCGTGCGCGATCTCCTGGGTCAGCCGTTCCAGGATGTGCCGCGCCCAGTCCGCGAGGTTCCGCACGCGTGGCGCCATTCCCTTCGGATGCAGGGCGAGCCGCAGGGTGTTGACGGGTTCTTCCAGCAGTTCCGGTGCGACGTCCTCGAAGAGCAGGTCGAGCGCGTCGTTGCGGGCGACGAGGACGCCGTAGCGGTCGACCACGATGGCCGGGTACGGCCGGTGCCCGTCGAGCAGCCGCCGCATGCCGTCGAGGACCGGCAGGAGCCTGGGGTCGTCCAGCGCCGTTTCGGGGAAGCCAGGAGCGAAGCCGGCCGCGAGCAGCAGGCCGTTGCGCTCCCGGAGCGGGAGTTCGAGCGATTCGGCGACGCGCAGCACCAAACCGCGGCCGGGGATCGACCGGCCGCCCTCCAGGAAACTCACGTGCCGTTGGGTGGTTCCGGCCCGTAATGCCAGTTCCAGCTGGGAAAGCCGCCGCCGTTCGCGCCAGCCCCGCAGCGCGGGGCCGAATCCGGAAACCATGGTCGCCATCTTGGCCGAAGCGCCGACGGCGCCGCTATTCCCTCGAGGGAATTGAGACGATTCCCCGTCACGGAGATGCTTCCGGCATGAAATTCGGTCTGGTCGTCCCCACTTATCGGTCCATCCTCGACGCCGGGCGCACCGCGCCGGAAATGGTCGCCGTCGCGGTCGAAGCCGAACGCCTCGGCCTCGATTCGGTCTGGGTCGGCGACACCTTGGCGAAGGCCCCTATCGATCCGTTGACGTTGCTCGGCGCGTTCGCGGCCAGAACCGAGCGGGTCACGCTCGGCACGGCCGCGCTGCTTCCGGCACTGCGGGATCCGCTTCTTTCCGCGAACGCGATCCTTTCACTGGACCTGCTCAGCCAGGGCCGGATCACGCTCGGCGTCGGAGCAGGGTTCGCCGGCCGCAGCGAACCCGAATTCGCCTTCACCCGCGTTCCCTGGGAGCGCCGTCGCGCCCGGCTCGACGACATCGTCGCGCTGTGGCGGCACGTCTGGAGCGGGAACAGCGGTCCGTTCCATGGCGCGGTGCTGCACTACGACACCCTTCCGGAGTACCCGGAGCCGCACCGTCCGGGTGGTCCGCCGGTGTGGCTGGCCGCGTTCACCCCCGGGGCGCTGGAGCGCGCGGGGCGGCTTTACGACGGCTGGTTGCCGTATCCGCCCGACGTCACGGACTACGTCGACGGCCTCGCGAAGATCCGCGAAGCAGCCGTACGTCCCGTGACACCCGCGTTGTTCGCGACAGTGCTCATCGAAGATGACCCGATCCGGGCACGTGAGCGACTGGAGGACTACGCGCAGCGCAATTACGGCGTTCCGCTGGACTTCGTCGAGAAGATCCAAGTGCAGATCGCGGGCAGCCGCGAAGAGGTCGCCGAGAGGCTTCGCGAATACGGGGACGCGGGTGCCGAACACGTGCTGATCCGGATCGCGACGCAGGAACCGGCGGAGTTCGACGAGCAGCTTCCGAAGGTGGTCGAGGCCTTGCCCAGGTAATCGCGCGGCGGACTGTCGGTGCCCCCACGTAGGCTGGGACGGTGACAAACGCTCCATTGTCCGGACTCCTTCATTCCATCCTTCCCGATCCGGCCCTTCGCGGGGTCGTCGAGCGGGCCGGTGCCCCGGTGCTCGAGCTGCAGGGTGCGATCGCCACCCGCCAGCTGGTCGCCGGCGCCCTCGCCGCGGACGAGGGCGCCGGCCGCCCCGTGCTCGCGGTGACCGCCACCGGCCGCGAGGCCGAAGAACTGACAGCCTCGCTGAAGTCGTTCCTCGGCGAAGACGCTGTCGTCGACTTCCCGTCCTGGGAGACGCTGCCGCACGAGCGGCTGTCCCCGCGGGCGGACACCGTCGGACGGCGGCTGGAGGTGCTGCATCGCCTGAAGACCGGCGCCGACACCCTGCGCGTCGTCGTCGCGACCGTCCGCAGCCTCATCCAGCCGATGGCGCCCGGGCTCGGTTCGCTCGCGCCGATCGACCTGGTCGTCGGCGAGGAGCAGAGCTTCGAAGGGCTGCTGGAGCAGCTGGTCGAGCTGGCGTACACGCGGGTGGACATGGTCGAGAAGCGCGGCGAGTTCGCCGTGCGCGGCGGCATCCTCGACCTGTTCGGGCCGACGGCGCAGCATCCGGTGCGGGTCGAGTTCTGGGGCGACGAGGTCAGCGAGATCCGCGCGTTCGCGGTGTCCGACCAGCGATCGCTGCCGGGGGAGATCCAGCACGTCAGCGCGCCGCCGTGCCGTGAGCTTCTGCTCACCGAGTCGGTGCGGGCGAAGGCCGCCGAGCTGGCGACGACGTACGAGGCGGACGCGCAGCTCACCGAGATGCTCACCAAGCTGTCCGGCGGGATCCCCGTCGAGGGCATGGAGGCGCTCATCCCCGTGCTGTGCGAGGGCGAGCTGGACCTGCTGACCGACGCGATGCCGCAGGGCACGCACGTGCTGCTGGCCGATCCGGAGAAGATCCGCGCCCGCGCGGCCGACCTGGTCCGCACCGGGCAGGAGTTCCTCGAGGCGTCCTGGACCACGGCCGCCGCGGGCGGTCAGGCGCCGATCGACCTCGGCGCGTCCGCGTACCGGGACCTCGCGGAGATCGCGAAGCGCGCTCAGGAGACGAAGCGTCCGTGGTGGACGCTGACGCAGCTGGCCAGCGACGATCCCGATGTCTACAACGTCTCGATCGAGGCCGCGCCGAACTACCGCGGCGAGGTCGAGCGCGCGACCACCGACCTGCGCGCGCATACGGCCGCGGGCGGGACGGCCGTGCTCGTGGTCGCCGGGCACGGCACCGCGGCCCGCGCGGTCGAGCAGCTGTCGGCGGGAGACGTGCCCGCGTCACTGGCGGAAGGTCTCACCGGGCCGCTGACGGCGGGCGTCGTCACGGTGACGTGCGGCGGGCTTTCGGACGGCTTCGTGTCGCCGGAGCGCGCTCTCGTGGTGCTGTCCGAGTCGGACCTGACCGGCCGGGGTTCCGGCGCCGGAACGTCCACAAAGGACTTCAGTACCAAGATGCCGTCGCGGCGGCGCAACGCCGTCGACCCGCTCGCCCTCAAGACGGGCGACTACGTCGTGCACGACCAGCACGGCATCGGGCGGTTCGTCGAGATGGTGCAGCGCACCGTCGCCGGCGCGACCCGCGAGTACCTGCTGCTGGAGTACGCCTCCTCCAAGCGCGGGCACCCCGGGGACCGGCTCTTCGTCCCGACCGACCAGCTCGACGAGGTTTCCCGCTACGTCGGCGGCGAGCTGCCGACGCTGAACAAGCTCGGCGGGTCCGACTGGAAGAACACCAAGGCCAAGGCGAAGAAGGCGGTCAAGGAGATCGCCGCCGAACTGGTGCAGCTCTATGCCGCGCGACAGGCCGCGCCCGGGCACGCGTTCGGGCAGGACACCCCGTGGCAGGGCGAACTCGAGGACGCCTTCCCGTTCACCGAGACCAACGACCAGCTCGCCGCGATCGACGAGGTCAAGTCGGATATGGAGCGCGGTGTCCCGATGGACCGCGTCATCTGCGGCGACGTCGGCTACGGCAAGACCGAGATCGCGGTGCGTGCGGCGTTCAAGGCTGTGCAGGACGGGAAGCAGGTCGCGGTGCTGGTGCCCACGACACTGCTCGCGCAGCAGCATCTCAACACCTTCACCGAACGGATGAGTTCGTTCCCGGTGAAGATCAGGGGACTCTCGCGGTTCACGAACAAGGTCGAGTCCGACGCGATCCTCGAACAGCTGTCCTCGGGTGACGTCGACATCGTGATCGGCACGCATCGCCTGCTGCAGACCGGGATCCGGTACAAGGACCTCGGCCTGGTGATCGTCGACGAGGAGCAGCGGTTCGGCGTCGAGCACAAGGAACACATCAAGGCGCTGCGGACACACGTCGACGTCCTGACGATGTCGGCGACGCCGATCCCGCGGACGCTGGAGATGTCGCTCGCCGGAATCCGCGAGATGTCCACGATCCTGACCCCGCCCGAGGACAGGCACCCGATCCTGACCTACGTCGGCGCGTACGACGACAAGCAGGTGGGCGCCGCGATCAGGCGTGAACTGCTGCGCGACGGCCAGGTCTTCTACGTGCACAACAGGGTTTCCTCGATCGAAAAGGCCGCGAAGCGTATTCGCGAGATGGTGCCGGAGGCGCGTGTCGTCACCGCGCACGGGCAGATGAACGAGGACAAACTCGAGAAGATCATCCAGGGTTTCTGGGAGAACGAGTACGACGTGCTCGTCTGCACCACGATCGTCGAAACCGGGCTGGACATCTCGAACGCCAACACGCTGCTGGTGGAACGAGGGGACCTGCTGGGCCTGGCGCAGCTGCACCAGCTGCGCGGCCGGGTCGGGCGCGGTCGAGAGCGCGGGTACGCGTACTTCCTGTACCCGCCGGAAGCGCCGCTCACCGAAACGGCGCACGACCGGCTGGCGACCATCGCGCAGAACACCGAACTGGGCGCGGGGATGGCCGTGGCGATGAAGGACCTGGAGATCCGCGGCGCGGGCAACATCCTCGGCGCGGAGCAGTCCGGGCACATCGCCGGTGTCGGTTTCGATCTGTACGTGCGGCTCGTCGGCGAAGCGGTCGACGCGTTCCGGCGGCACGCGGGCGCGGACACGGCGGAGGAAGAAGAACTCGCCGATGTCCGGGTCGACCTCCCGGTGGACGCGCACATCCCGCACGACTACGTCCCGGGTGAGCGGTTGCGGCTGGAGGCGTACCGCAAGATCGCGGCCGCGCCCGATCAGGCCGGGCTCGACGCCGTGCGCGAGGAACTGGTCGACCGCTACGGCCAGCCGCCCGCCGCCGTGCGACGGCTGCTCGCCGTCGCCGCGTTCCGGCACACCTGCCGCGCGGCGGGTGTCACCGAGGTCGCCGTCCAGGGCTCGTCGATCCGGTTCGCGCCGTTGCCGCTGGCGGATTCGCAGATGGTGCGGCTGAAGCGCCTGTATCCCAAGGCTCTCTTCAAAGCGGTGACGAACACGGTCTCCGTGCCGAAGCCGACCGAGGGCGCGGCCGGCGGCCGCATCGGCGCCCCGGCGTTGCGGGACGAGGAATTGCTGGATTGGTGCGCGAAGCTGTTGACGAACCTGATGAAGTCACCGGCACCCGTCGCGTGAGCGAACCCGAATCGCACCAGATGTCTGCTGGTGAACCCGCGGCCGCGATCGACGTCGACAGGGCGTGACCTGGTCTTCCAGGTCAGGGAGAGCGGAGACGACGCCCTGCCGCCGCGATAGCGGGGCCTTCGGCCAAGGCGGGTTCACGCGTTGGGTTGCTTCCGGTCGAATCTCAGCTCCGCCAACAGGCCCTTACGACCTGGTTCTCTCGCTGGGGCCGGTATGAGAGGGTAGGCCCTGTGATGCGGATCATGGGGCGCCGTCGTGCGCTGGTCGGGGTTCTTGCCGGTTCTCTCCTTCTCGCCGGATGCAACGCCGGACCGGGACAGGTCGGTGCGGCGGTGATCGTCGACGGCAAGTCCGTTTCGGTCGATCGCGTGCAGCAGCTGATCGACAAGGCCGTCCGTGAGCATCCGTACGGGCAGCAGCTCGCCAAGGAGCACAAGCTCGACCTCGTCGGCCGCGAGATCGTGCGCCAGGAGATCCTCCACGACCTCACTGAGCGTGCCGCCCAGCGCGAAGGCGTCCGCGTCGACGAGTCCCTCGTCGTGGCCGCGTTGCAGAACGATCCGCTGGCGAAGCCGATGGAGGCGAAGCAGCAGGACGATCCCGCGATCAGCGTGCAGCAGCTCGTCGCGCGCGTGCGGGATCACCGCGAAGCCCTGGTCGACGCGGCGCTGCAGACCCAGCTCGCGATGAAGTACCTGGACAAGCTCACCGTCAGTTTCGATTTCAGCTCGGTCTCCTCGACCGACGCCACCGGCTCCGACGCGGACAAGCTGCGCGAGCAGGCGATCGAGAAGGCCCGGAAGTTCGCCGCCTCGCCGAACGCGGCCGCGGAACTGATCGCGCAGGACCAGAAGACGTCCGACACGCAGGCAGGCACCGGTCAGAAGCTGCCGGCGATGCAGTCGCCCGCGACCGCGGCCACCGTCCTATTCGGGCTCGAGCCCAACACCGTCGCCGCGTTCCAGCCGACGCCGCAGCAGCCGCTGTGGGTCGTCGTCGTGGTGCGTGAGCGGGCCGCCGACAAGCCCGTCGCGTCGGATCAGGCCGCGCAGCCCACCGCCCAGCAGCTGGCCAACGTGGGTATCCGGCTCCTCCAGCCGTACCTGGACCAGGTCGACCTCAAGGTCAACCCGCGCTACGGCGTGTGGGATGTCGTGGGCATGGACCTCGCGCCCAACGAAGCTTCGAAAAAGGGCATCGTGCTGCCGGTGCACGGCGCCACCCCGCAAAACCCGTGACCGCTGCCGTCGTCGTGATCGCCCGCGGGGCGACACTGCCCGCCGCGGCACTCCCGATCCTGCGAAACAGCGACGCCGTGTACGCGGCGTCGGATGTCGATCCCGGCGTTTTCGGCGTGCCCGCGCTCGGTGACGCACAGGTGCGCGGCCTCGTGCTCATCGCCGGTTCGCGCCGGGAACCGAAGGCCGCGGCGCTGATCAGGGCGGGTGCCCGGGTGCTGGAAGCGCCCGTTCCGCCGCTGGTCGAGGCCGCCGAGGTGATGGACCGGCTCCGCTCGCCGGGCGGATGCCCGTGGGACGCCGTCCAGACGCACGAGTCGCTGCGTCAATACCTGGTCGAGGAAACCTACGAGCTGCTCGACGCGATCGAGGAAGGCGACCGGGCCGCCCTGCGCGAAGAACTCGGTGACGTCCTGCTCCAGGTGTTGTTCCACGCGCGCGTCGCCATCGAGGACGCGACCGATCCGTTCGGGATCGACGAGGTCGCGTCCGATCTGGTCGCGAAGCTCGTCGGGCGTCACCCCCACGTCTTCACCGACGCCCCGCGAGTCGAGACCGTCGACCACCAGAATCTCAAGTGGGAAGAACTGAAGCAGGCCGAGAAGAGCCGCCAGTCCATTGTGGACGGAGTCGCGCTCGGCCAGCCCGCCGTGGCGCTGGCCGGGAAGCTCGGGCAGCGCAGCGGCCGAGCCGGGATCCCACTCGACCTGTTCCCCGAAGGTTCCGAAGCGGCGGCCCAGTTGTTCCGGGTCGCCGCGACCGCTCGCCGGGCAGGGATCGACCCCGAGGGCGAGCTCCGTGCCGTCGCGAAGCGCTTCGCGCAAGACATCCGCGATGCCGAACAGGCCGCCCGGGACGCCGGTCTCGAACCGACGACGCTCGAGGCCGACGGCTGGCGCAAGTTCTGGCCGAGCTAGACCGTCAGGACGAGCTTGCCCTGGACACGTCCGGATTCGCTCAGTTCGTGCGCCTTCGCCGCTTGTTCGAGCGGGAGGACCTCGGCGATCGAGACCCGCAGGGAACCGGCGTCGGCCAAAGTCGCGATTTCCGCCAGATCCGTTCCGGACGGGGCGACGTAGAACTCGGCGAAATGGAGACCGAGGTCCTCGGCCTTCCGCCGGACCTCCGTCCGGTCCGGACCATGCCCGACGATGTCGATCAGCGAACCGCCCGGTTTGAGCGTGTCCAGTGACCGGGGACCGTACTCGCCGGAGATCGGGTCCAGCACGACGTCGAGGTCCTGCGATTTCGCGAAATCGCTGGTCGTGTAGTCGATCAGTTCGTCCGCGCCGAGCTTCCGGAGGAAGTCGTGCTTGGCTTCGCGCGCGGTGCCGATGACGTACGCGCCCTTGGCCTTGGCGATCTGCACGGCGAGATGCCCGACCCCGCCCGCCGCGGCGTGGACGAGCACGCGGTGACCCGGTCCGACCGGGAACAGCCTGGTGAACGGCTGCCACGCGGTCAGCGCCGCGATCGGGAGCGCGGCCGCGTGGACGTGATCGAGACTTCGCGGTTTCAGCGCGAGCGCGTCCTCGCTGACCGCGACGTACTCGGCGTACGAGCCGTTCGGCGGGAACGTGACGCCGTAGACCTCGTCGCCGGGCTGGAACCGCGTTCCGGCGGAATCGACCACGCCCGAGAAATCGAGTCCCACGGTCAGCGGCAGATCGCCGACGACCAGCCCGTTCCGGATCTTCCAATCCGCCGGATTCACTCCTGCGGCGTGGACGCGCACGAGGACCTGACCCTCGCCGGGAACAGGCTTTTCCGATTCGGCGAGGTGGAGAACGTCGGGTCCGCCGAACGAGACTTGCTGGATCTTTCGCATGGGAACGAGCATGTCGCTGCCAGGTACCCGTTGTGAAGTAGGCACCGCACTGGTATCTAGGTACCTCATGGGTACCTTCGATGAGCGGCGGATATTCGAAGAATGGGTGGCGGTGCACGGCCGTGACTGCCCGTCCAGGACGGTCATCGAGGTGCTCGCGAACAAGTGGGCGCTTTACGTTCTCGGTGCGATCCGGCGCTACGAGCGGCCGATGCGGTTCAGCGAACTTCGCCGTTTGCTCGACGGGATCACGCAGAAGATGCTGACCCAGACCCTCCGCTCCCTGGAACGGGACGGGCTGATCCGGCGGGACGTCTATCCCACCGTCCCGCCGCGGGTCGAGTACGGGCTCACCCCGCTCGGCGTCGATGTCGGCAGGCTGACGAACGCCGTCGCCGAATGGGCCGTCGAGAACGTCGACCAGATCTTCGCCGCACGCTCAGCTTTCGACGAGAAAGCGTCCGAAGCGGTACGGCCGCTGTGATGCGGAACACAATCGGGTGAGAACCGATTCGGCGGACTCGGCGTCTTGCCGGGTGTGAAGGGAACGGAACCGGACGAAGAGCAGCTCGTCCGCCGCACGGCCAAAGGTGACCGCGCGGCGTTCGAGGAGCTCTACCGCCGCACGTCGCCGTGGCTGGCCGTACGCCTGCGCCGTCGCTGCGCCGACGAGCAGATCGTCGCCGAGGTGATGCAGGAGACCTACCTCGCGGTTTGGCGTGCGGCCGGCGCGTTCGCCGGTGCGGCCGTCGGTGGGAGCGCAGTCGGCTGGTTGTGGACGATCGCCGCGAGGCGGCTCGTCGACGCTTTCCGCCGCCGGGCGAAGCACGCGCTGCCGCTGCCGGTCGCGGAGGCGGCCGTGGCGCCCGCCGCTGAAGACGAGGCGCTGGCCGGTGCGGTCGGCGACCACGTCGGCGACGCGCTGCGCCGGCTCGCTCCCGAACTACGGCAGGTCTTGCAGGCCATGGTGCTCGACGGGCTGACCGTCCGGGAGACCGCGGTCCTGCTCGGCGTGCCGGAAGGAACCGTCAAAACCCGCGCCAGGCGGGCTCGGATCGCGATGCGGGAGGCGCTGTCGTGAACAAGGAACACGTGTCCGGACAGCTTCTCGCCGGTTATGTCCGCGGGGACGAAGGCTTGGCCGGTGACGAGGTCTGGGCGATCGAAGCCCATCTCGAAACCTGCGCGGAATGCCGGGGGAGGCTGTCCGCGGTCAGCCTGCCCACGGTGTCGGCGCTGGTGGACGACGTCTGGGCGGGGCTGGGCCCGAAACTCGCCGAAACGGGGCCGGGGCGGTCACGGAGCCGGTGGGCCGGGCGGCTGCACACCTGGGTGACGCCGGTGATGCTGCCGTGGCTGGTGATGATCATCCTGCTCCCGGCGACGGGATTCCTCTTGGACTGGGCCGGCTTCACGTGGAGCCGGAACTACTCGTTCGTCCAGCTCTTCTCACCGGTGCTGCCGGTGCTCGGGGTCGCGGTGTCCTGGTCCAAGGGCCTCGATCCCGCTTACGAACTCGTCACTTCCGCGCCGAGGGGCGGGTTCTACCTGCTGCTGCGCCGGACGACGGCTGTCCTCGCCGTAGTGCTGCCGATGCAGGCCCTCGCGAGCTGGCTCGGCGGTGATGGCTTCGGGGGGCTCGCTCTCCTGCCGAGCCTGGCCTTCACCACCGGGACACTCGCGCTCGGCGGGCTGATCGGGGTGACCCGCGCGGCGTATGTCCTGGCCGGGATCTGGGTGGTGGTGGTCCTGGCGCCCGCGGTGGCTTCGCAAGGACGAGCCACCGTGCTCGAACCCGACCTGCTTCCGGTTTGGGGCGTGATCTTCGCGCTGACCATGGCCGTGGTGGTGCTCCGCCGGAGCGCCTTCGGCCTGCTCAGCGGATCCGAACGATGAACGAAGGGGAGAACATGATGCGTGCTGTCGGGGCCGCGGAGGTCGCACCCACGACCTACGCGTGGCAAATCGAGGCGGAGGAACTGAAGGTCCGGGTCGGCAAACGCAAGTTCGCCGTGAACGGGCTCGACCTGGAACTGGGCACGGGGGTGCACGGTCTGCTCGGCCCGAACGGGGCGGGGAAGACCACGCTGATCCGGGCGCTGGCGACGGTGCTCCGGCCGGCGGAGGGAAGGCTGGCGCTGCTCGGTGAGTCCGTCGGGGGGCTCACCGATCAGCGCCGCCTGCGCCGTCGGATCGGCTATCTGCCGCAGAATTTCGGCTACTACAAGCGCTTCACCGTCCGCGAGTTCGTCGAGTACATCGCGTGGCTCAAGGAAATGTCCAAAGAGGACATACCGGGAGCGGTGCAGCGTTCGATCGAACGGGTCGGCCTCGCCGATCGCGCCGACGACAAGATGAAGACGCTCTCCGGCGGCATGGTGCGGCGGGTCGGGATCGCCCAGGCGATCGTGAACGATCCCGACCTCCTCCTGCTGGACGAGCCGACCGCCGGACTCGACCCGGCGCAGCGCGTGCGGTTCCGGGAACTCATGCAGGAAATGGGGCGTGACGCCTGCGTCGTCGTCTCGACGCACCTCGTCGAGGACGTCGCCACGGCGTGCACCGACGTCGTCCTGTTCGAAAACGGCAAACTCGTCTTCCAGGGGACCCCGGACGAAATGGCCGCCGCCGGGACCGCGGAGTACGTCGGCGACAGCCCGATCGAGCGCGGTTATTCGGCGCTGCTCGGGCACGAGCCGGGGAGGGGTAACTGGTGAACACGCGGATTCTGCGGATCGAACTCCGTCGTTCCATCGCACCTTGGGCCACGCTCGCGATCCTCGTCGTCGCGTTCGGATTCCTGTACTCGTTCTCCGGTCCGTGGACGAGATCACCGATCGCGTGGAACGAGCACTGGGTGCCCGCCGCGGAATGGAGCCGGTTCCTGCTGGTGTTCCTGTGGCCGATCGCGATCGGCGCCGGTGTCATCCAGGGGATGCGGGACAGCCGGTCCGGCACGGCCGAACTCATGACCACCCTGCCGCGGCCCGGCTGGCAGCGGGCCGCGAAACTCGCCGGCGCGCTGGGCGGCCTGCTGGTGCTGGGCTACCTGCTGATCTTCGCAGTCGGCGCCGTCCAGGCGATCTTCAACGGCGGGTTCTTCACCTTCGGCTGGCTGCCGATCGTCGTGGTCGGTGTCCTCGGGATGCTCGCGGGCGCCTGGATCGGGCTCGGGATCGGCCGGTTGCTGCCGCATCCGCTGACCGCGCCCGCGGTGGCCGTCGCCGCGTTCGCGGCCGCGATCCTGTTCCAGCTCGCCGCGGGGGAGGGCAGCTTGCTGTCCGGGTTCGTGCCGTTCCGGGTCTCGCTGCTCTCTCCCGCGATGGACGTCGTCGACGATCCGTTCAACACCACCGCGGGCCGGATGGATCTCGGGCAGGTGATCTGGCTCGCCGGACTGGCCGCGACAGGGTTCCTCCTGCTGGCGGTCCGCTCCAAGCGGGCGAAGGCACTCGCCGTCGTCCCCGCGCTGGTGGCGGTCGGGATCGCCTTGCCCGTTCTTCCCGGCACCACGGCCGAAGGCAAGGTCATCGACCCGCACGCGACGGCGATGATCTGCGACGGCCCGGTCTGCGTCCCCCGCATGCTCGAGTCCGAACTGCCCCGTCTCGCCGGGCCGGGCAAGGAGGCGTTACGGCTGCTGGGAACACTGCCGGACGCACCGGTCAAGGTCGCGGCACAGGACCGGCGGCTGGGCTACGACGAGGTGCCGCCGCGTGCCGCCGACACCGTCTACGTGGACCTGCTGGATTGGTCCGTCCGTTCGCTCTTGGTCCCGGAAGACGTGACGCGGGCGCTGGTCGCCGGCGCCGGGACGCCGACCTGCTACTCCGCCCGTGGGGTCGACAAGTCCTTTATGGACGAACTCACCGCGCGATCGATCACCTCGAACTGGTTCCTCGGCGAGTGGAAGACGCTGAGCGGCTACTGGAGCGACGAGGTGAAGAACGAGGTCGTCCAGAAGCAGGAGACCTTCCGTGCCCTCCCGGCCGACGTGCAGCGAGAGCGGATCATCGCGGTGCGACAGGCGGGCCTGGCCTGCCGGGGTAACCAGCTCGACATCCTGCTCGGTGGGGCCCGATGAGGTGGGCGGTGCTGTACGCGCGGTCGCGGAGCGTGCCGGCCTCGTTCGCGGCGCTGGTGGTGACCACGGCGGTGATCTGGTTCCTGGCCAGGGACCACTGGTCGATGATCCCGGTTTCCCTGGCGCTCACGGCCGCGGTCGCGGTGATGGCGACCGGGCTGAGCGGACAGGACGCCGATCTCGACCGGACCGCCGCGATCCGGTGGATTCCCCGTCGCGGCCTGCATCTCCTCTTGATCGGCGGCCTCGGTTTCGGCGCCGTGCTCCTGCCCCGGCTGTGGGAGGCGGAGCAGGTGCCGGTGGAGATCATCACGCGGAACGCGGGCGGACTGCTCGGCCTCGCGGGGATCTCCGCGGTGCTGTTCGGCGGGGCCTTCGGGTGGGCGTTGCCGCTGTTCGTGTTCGTCGTCTCGTTCGTGGTCTGGGCCACCACGTCGGGCACGGACACCGCGCACCTGGCGATCACCTGGCTTCTCCAGCCCGCCGGCGTCCCCGCGGCCACGTGGACCGCCGTGGTACTCGGTGTGGTGGGCCTGGGGACCTACGCGGTCTTCGGTAATCGCCGCTGAAGTGTCATGAAAGGGGCTTTCCTGACGGAATTCGTCAGGAAAGCCCCTTTCATGACATCCGCTGGTCAGACGTTCCGGTTGTGCGGGACGAGATCGAGCGGGTCGTGGTCCGGGTCGTCGACGCCGAGGCTGATGATCCGCGAGGGGTGGATCCGGATCACCGCGCCGTCGAAATGACCGTCGGCCGTGCGGGCGCCCGTCAGCGCCTCGGCCCGGCCGCGGATCTCGAGGCAGCGGATCCTCGGCGGGTCCTGCGACGGCATGTCGTCCACCACGAACGCGGCCTGCCCGTTGGCGGCCACGTTCCGGAACTTCTTGCTCTTCGCCAGTTCGTAGCCGGTGATGTCGATCGTCCGGGTCTCGGTGTTGTAGGCATAACCGACCGGGCTGACCTGCAGTGTCCCGTCCGGCTGGGCCGTCGCGAGCCGTCCGAGTCCCTGGGTGGCGAGGTAGTCGAGTTCCGCTTCACTGAACATGGAATCCAGTGTGCGACCTCCACTTAGCTGGAGGTCAAGCGAACAGGCCTTCGCCCCAGAAACCGCCTTCACGCACGCCCGGTGGCACGGCGAAATGAGCGGATCCGGTGTGCTGGAGATACTCCATCATCGCGTCTTTCGATGACAGCGCCTGCTGCATCGGCACGAACTGCTTGCGAGTGTCCCGGTTGAAGGCGAGGAAGAACAGCCCCGCGTCGAGGTGCCCGACACCGTCGGAACCGTCGACGAAGTTGTAGCCGCGCCGCAGGATCCGTGCCCCGTTCAGGTTCTCGTGCGAGGCGAGCCGGACGTGTGAATCCTCCGGGATCAGTTTCTCGCCGCCCGCGCCGCCGACGTTGAAGTCGGGCTCGTCGAACTCGGCGGCCTGCCCCAGCGGCGCGCCCGCGCCCTTCGACCGGCCGACGATGCCTTCCTGCCCTCGCAACGATTCCCGGTCCCAGGTCTCGATGTGCATGCGGATCCGGCGGGCCACCAGGAACGACCCGCCCGCCATCCACGGCTGCCCGTCTTCGGCCGTCGCCCACACCTGGTCGCGCAGGACGTCGGCCTCCTCGGCCTTGACGTTGCGCGTCCCGTCCTTGAACCCGAACAGGTTCCGCGGTGTGGACTGTGCCCGCGACGTCGACGAACTGCGGCCGAACCCGAGTTGCGACCAGCGCACCGCCGTGACGCCGAAGCCCAGCCGTACCAGGTTCCGGATCGCGTGCACCGCGACCTGCGGATCGTCCGCGCACGCCTGGATACAGACGTCGCCACCGCTGCGCGCGGGGTCGAGTTTGTCGGCCGGGAACAGGGGGAGGTCGATCAGCGCGGCGGGCCGTTTCGGGGCGAGCCCGAACCGGTCGTCGAACAGCGAAGGGCCGAAACCGATCGTCAGCGTCAGCGACGACGCCGCCAGATCGAGGGCCTCGCCGGTGTCACTCGGCGGGGCGGCGGGGGCGCCACCGACGGCGCCGCCCGTCCCGACCTCCCGGCCCGCGGTCATCCGCCGGGCCGCGTCCGTCCACGTGCGCAGCAGCTTGACCAGCTTTTCGCGATCCTTCGTCGTCACGTCCAGCGCGACGAAATGCAGGTTCTCCTGGACCGGCGTCACGATCCCGGCCTGGTGCTCGCCATGGAACTCGACGACGCTCTGCGCGGCCTGTGCCGGGCTGTCCCCGCCGAGCAGCCGGTTCGCCCCGAATCCGGCGGCCGCGCCGGTTCCGACGAGAGCGGCACCCGCTCCCGCCATGCCGAACAGCTTCCGGCGGGAGACCCGGGTGTCCTCCGTCCCGGTCATTGCGCCGCGACCTCCGCGACCTTGCTCAGCGGCTCGCTCAGCGCGTCGACCGCCGACGCGAATTCCTTGATCTGGTCCTGGCTCAGCGCGGTGTACAGCTTGAAGCCGTCGCCTTCGCGCTGCTTGTCCAGCAACGCCTGCACGCTGCCGAACTCCTTGTCCAAAGTGGACACCAGGGCCGGGTCCTTCGCCTGCAGCAGCGGGCGCAGCGAGGCGATCGCGGCCTTCGAACCGTCGAGGTTGCCCTGGAAGTCCGAGAGGTCGGTGTGCGAGAACGCCTCCTCTTCGCCGGTGATCTTGCCGGTGGCGATCTCGTCGAGCAGTTCCTTGGCACCGTTGGCCAGGTCGAGCGCGTTCAGTTCGAGCGCGGCCGACTTGGTGACGAGTTCCTTGACGTCGGCGAGCAGCTGGTCGGCGATCTGGGGCGCGTCGGGCTGCAGCCCGCTCACCCAAAGGTCCTTCTCCAGCCGGTGGAAACCGGTGAACTTCTGGCCCGGTTCGAGGTCGGCCTCGCGCGCGTCGATCTTCGGGTCGAGGTCGCCGAACTTCTCGGCCACCGGCTCGACCCGCTCGAAGTAGACGCGGGTGCGGGCATACGCGGCCTTCGCCTCCTCGGCCTTGTTCGCCTTCACCAGCGCGACGAACTTGGTGGTCTCCTCGTCGAGCGCCTTCGTGTTGTTCGCGACGTACTCCGCGTAGCTCTTGACCGCCTGCGCCTTCTGCGAGTTCGGGTCGGTCTGCTTCGCACCACCACCGGTGACGGTGAAGTCGCCGCGGAGGCCGTTGCCGGTCATCCCCGGCTTGCACGCTGTCTGGTACTTGCCCGCTTCGGCGACCTCGACGATGAGCCGCCGGTTCAGCCCGGGCGCGATGTTCTCGACCTCGCCCATGATCCGGTCGCCCTCGGCGTAGAGGTAGAACTCGGTGACCTTGCTGCCCTTGTTGGTGATTTCGAAGGTCACGTTGCCCGCGCTCGCGGTGTTCACCGAGACGGCGCACGCGCTGTCCGAGGCTTCGACCTTGATCGGGCCGCCGGCCGCGGCGGGGGTTTCCTCGCCACCACCGCAGGCGGTGAGCACCAGGGCGCCGACGCCGGCGAGAGCGGCGAGCGGGAATCGACGGGACACGGTGGTCACTCCTTAACCGCGGCCGCGACGGGAGCCGTCGCGGCCTTCTTCTTGGGCCTGAGGAAGAGCGGCAGCACGATCGCCACGTACGCGACCCACGCGACGGCCTGCAGGACCGTCGTCTGCTGCGAATAGTTGAAGATCCCCTTGAGCAGCGCGCCGTACCAGCTGGTCTCCGGCAGCACGTTCGACGCGTCGAACGCGAGTGTGTTCAGACCGGGCAGGAAGGCGGCCTCCTGCAGGTCGTGCAGGCCGTAGCCGAGCACGCCCGCCGCGACGAACACCAGCAGGACGCCGGTGATCGTGAAGAACCTGCCGAGGTCGAACCGGACGGCGCCGCGGTAGAGCAGGTACGCCAGCACGACCGCGGTGAGGATGCCCGCGGTGAAACCGATCAGCGGTTCGGTCGTCCCGCCTTGGGCGGTCTGCACGGTCGAGTAGAAGAACACCGCCGTTTCCAGGCCTTCGCGGCCGACGGCGAAGAACGACAGGACGAGGACGGCGACCGGGCCCACGTTGAGCGCTTCGTCCAGCTTCCCGCGCAGCTCGGCGGCGATCGTCCTCGACGCCTTGCGCATCCAGAAGATCATCGCCGTCACGAAACCGACCGCGACGATCGACAGGGTGCCGCCGAGCAGTTCCTGCTGCTCGAAGGACAGCTGAGCGGTGGAGTAAGTGAGGATCGCGCCGATCCCGACCGACAGCAGGACGGCGACGCCGACACCGAGCCACACCCAGCGCAGCGCGTGCTTCCGGTCGGTCTTGACCAGGAACGCGACGAGGATGCTGACGACGAGGGCGGCTTCCAGGCCTTCACGCAGGCCGATGAGCGCACTCGCGAACCACACGTCGTTCTCCCTGGTCGTCTGACTGAACCTCCTGGTTTTAGGTAAGCCTTGCCTGAAAGTCCAGCTCAGCCGAGGGATGGTGAATGTGGACGAACCGCTTGAACGGGCCTTGATCGGACGGGCGCGCGGAAAGCATCCGCAGGTCAGCGCGCACCGCGCGGATCACATAACGAATCGGCGCCACGACCGCCGGTTTACCGTCCGCTGACCTGCTCCTCCGAATGGGTCATCCCCCGGCAGTGTGGCGAAGTAACCTGACCGGGTGGCCGAAACCACCCAGTCGAGCATCGACGCCCCGGAGCACCCAGCGCGCCCTCTGCCGCCGTACGTCCCCAGGCTCGCTTTCGCGGGCGGGCTCGTGCTGACCGGCGTGGTGCTGATCATGACCGTCGGGATGAGCCGGCCGGGTGGGGACGAGCCGCCCCCGCCGGCGGAACCGCAGCCCGCGCTCGCGGTTCCCGACCAGAAACCGCAGCCTGGCGTGGCGACGCCGCGAGCCGGGCTGGCCGCGCCGCCCGACCGGCCCACCGTTTCCGACGCGGCCGAACTCGAGATCTGGGCGAACCGGGTGGCCGCGAAGACGCGGCTGTCCGCCACCGACCTTTCCGCTTACGGCCGGGCGGAGATGTGGCTTCGGCGGCAGAAGCCGGGCTGTCACCTCTCTTGGGCGACCCTCGCCGGTGTTTCCCACGTCGAGACGGCGCAGGGCAGGCCCGGCCCGATCACGCTCACGCCCGATATCTGGGCCAAGCACGCTGTCCGTGCCACCAGTGACGGGAAGCCGCCGGATCCGAAGAACCTCGATGACGCCGCCTTCGCCACCGCCCGCTACCTGTGCGCCGCCGGCGACGACGTCGCCACCCCGGAGGGATGGTGGAAGTCGATGCGGATGTTCAACCCCGCCGTTCCGTACGCCCAGGAGGTCTTCAGCGCGGCCGACGCCTACGCGGACGCCAGCGTCGCGCCCTGATCCTCGAGCACCAGGTCGAAGTTGAGCGCGGCCGCCATCCGGTAGGCGTCGCCCGCCGCGACGACCAGCTGCGCCATCGGGTCGACGACGTTCCCCGCCGCCCAGACGCCGTCCACATTCGTCCGGCCCTGCGCGTCCACCGCGACGAAACCGTCTTCGGTGCGCGCGCAGCCGAGCTGGGCGAGCAGCCGGTCGTGCGGGACGAACTTCGGGCCGACGAACACGACGTCGCGTTCGACGAGGTCGCCGTCGACGAGCCGGACCCCGGCCAGCCGGTCGTTTTCGACGGCGAGCTCGGACACCTTCCCGTCGACGATCCGGATGCCCAGTCCGGTCAGCTTCGCCCGGTCGTCCGCCGAGATCTCTTGGGTGTGCGTGAAGAACGTCAGGTCCTTGCTCCACTGCCAGACGATCAGCGCCTGGTGGACCGACTTCTCGGAGGTCGCGAGCACGCCGAAGCGCTGATCGCGCACTTCCCAGCCGTGGCAGTACGGGCAGTGCAGTACGTCGGTGCCGAACCGCTCCGCGACACCGGGGACGTCCGGCAGTTCGTCGGCCAGCCCGGTGGTCATCACGATCCGGCGCCCGCTGACGACCCGGCCGCTCGCCAGCTCCACCGCTTTGTCGTGCCGCAGCCGGTGGACGACGTCGTCGATGAGTTCCACGCCGTATCCGCGCACTTCGTCACGGCCTATCGCCAGGAGTTCTTTGGGCGGGATGCCGTCCCTGGTCAGGAAACCTTGCGCGTGCGCGGCGGGCGCGTTGCGCGGCGTCCCGCCGTCGATCACGGCGACCTTCCGCCGCGCCCTGCCCAGTACCAAGGCCGCGCTGAGGCCCGCGACACCACCGCCGATGATCACCACGTCGAATTCGTTGCTCATGGTCCCGAGCATCCGACTTCCGTCGAAATCTGGCAAAGTTCATTGCCGGTTTGGCAAACTGGGGGCATGCAGGACATCGAACGGCGGCTCGCCGAGGTCGGCCCGAAGCTCAAGCAGCTCCGCAAGGAACGCGGCACCACCCTCTCCGCGCTCTCGGAGGCGACGGGGATCTCCGCCAGTACGCTTTCGCGGCTCGAATCGGGTACCCGGAAGGCCACCCTGGAGCTGCTGCTGACGCTGTCGGAGGCGCACAAGGTCCCGCTCGACGAACTGGTCGGCGAACCCGAGCCGTCCGATCCGCGGGTCCGGATGAAACCGCAGAAGTTCGGCAGGTTCACCGCCTGGTCGCTGAGCGCGCAGCCCGGTCAGCCGCAGGCGTTCAAACTGCTGATCCCGGTCGAGAACATCGAACCGGTGCAACGGACACACGAGGGCTACGAGTGGATGTACGTCCTCAGTGGACGGTTGCGGGCGGTGCTCGGCGACCGTGACTTCACGATGGGGCCGGGCGAGGCCGCCGAATTCGACACGCGGGTGCCGCATTGGTTCGGAAGCGCGGGGCCGGGGCCGGTGGAACTGCTGGTGCTCTTCGGCAAGCAGGGTGAGCGGGCCCACCTGCGGGCCAAGTCCACCTGAGAACCGGCGTCAGTCGCGCAACGCGATCCGCGCGCTGACCTCGCTGATCGCCTCCAGGTACTCCGGGATCGGGTGCATCGCCGACGCGATCCGCATCTGCGCGAGCGCCTCGGTCAACCGGCCGAGGCGCTGGAGGGTCCGCCCCAACACGAACCGGGCGTAATGATCGGTGGGGTCCAGCTCCAGCACCCGGTTGAAGGCGCGCTCGGCCCGCCGCAACTGTGCGGAGTGGAAGTACGCGCGGCCCGCCAGCAGTTGCACGCTCGGTTTGTCGGTTTCCTCCTCCAGCAACGGTTGGAGGGCCTTGAGGGCATCGAGCGGCCTGCGGCTTTCGACCAGGGCCTCGGCCTGTCGGAAGGCACGGAACCGCGATTCGCCGGACGAGTCCGGACCAGGTTCTGGGGCGGGTTCGGCATCCATCATGGTCCGCTCCACGATACCCCTGGGCAGGGCCGTTCACGAGGAGCTGAAACGGTCATGGTGGACTGTCTTGCCATGAGCAGTGCCGAAGAGGACAGGCCCGAATACCTCGGTCTCGCGCCGTACCTCTACTACGCCGACGCGACCGAAGCGGTCTCGTGGCTGGTCAGAGTGTTCGGGTTCACCGAGGAGGTGCGCTTCGCCGACGCCTCCGGTGAGGTGTTCCAGGCCACGCTGTGCGCCGGTCCGGCGAAGATCCAGCTGGCCGGGGTCGGTCCCGAATACTGGGCCGCCAAGGGCGTCGACGGCCCTGTCGGGCAGCTGAACATCGTCTACGTCCCCGACGCCGACGCGCAGTACGAGCGGGTCCGCGCCGCGCTGGGCGACGACGCCGACCTCGACGCGCCGCAGGATCAGCCCTACGGTGCCCGCGTGTTCACCGTCTCCGACATCGGCGGCAACAGCTGGACCTTCTGGCAGCAGTTCTCCGACACCGTCGAGTTGCCGTCGGGCTGGCGTGAAGTCCGCGCAGGTGAACCAGTCGCCGAGTAGGTCCTGTGTGGCGCGTGCCTCCAACGGGTGAACCGTGCCGACGGCTAGGCTGGGGCCGGTCACCGCAGGCACAACCCACATGAGGAGCATGGCGTGGCGCTCATCGAGCAGGTAGGCGCTCGCGAGATTCTTGACTCGCGAGGCAACCCGACGGTCGAAGTGGAGGTGGCTCTCGACGACGGCACGCTGGCGCGGGCCGCGGTCCCCTCGGGTGCGTCCACCGGCGAACACGAAGCCGTCGAGCTGCGTGACGGCGACACCGGCCGGTACAACGGCAAGGGTGTCGAGCGCGCGGTCGCGGCCGTCCTGGACGAAATCGGCCCGGACCTGGTCGGCACCGACGCCGTGGACCAGCGCATCGTCGACCAGAAGCTGGTCGATCTCGACGGCACCCCGGACAAGGGCCGCCTCGGCGCGAACGCCATCCTCGGTGTTTCGCTCGCCGTCGCGAAGGCCGCCGCCGATTCGGCCGAATTGGAACTGTTCCGCTACCTCGGCGGGCCGAACGCGCACGTGCTGCCGGTGCCGATGCTGAACATCCTCAACGGTGGCGCGCACGCCGACACCGATGTGGACATCCAGGAGTTCATGATCGCGCCGATCGGCGCCGAGTCGTTCCGCGAGGCCCTGCGCTGGGGCACCGAGGTCTACCACTCGCTGAAGTCGGTCCTGAAGGGCCGCGGCCTGGCGACCGGCCTCGGCGACGAAGGCGGCTTCGCGCCCAGTCTGAAGAACAACCGCGAGGCGCTCGACCTGATCCTTCAGGCGATCGAGAAGGCCGGGTACGCCCCGGGCCGGGACATCGCGCTCGCGCTCGACGTCGCCGCGACGGAGTTCTACTCCGACGGCGCGTACACCTTCGAAGGTGCGAAGAAGAGCGCCGAGCAGATGTCGGCCTACTACGCCGAACTGCTGCGCGACTACCCGCTCGTGTCCATCGAGGACCCGCTGAGCGAGGACGACTGGGACGGCTGGGTCCAGCTGACCGCCGAGGTCGGCGAGAAGGTCCAGATCGTCGGCGACGACCTGTTCGTCACCAACCCGGACCGCCTCGAGGAGGGCATCACCCGCCGCGCCGCCAACGCGCTGCTGGTGAAGGTCAACCAGATCGGCACGCTGTCGGAGACCCTCGACGCGATCTCGCTGGCCACCTCGTACGGCTACAAGTCGATGATGAGCCACCGGTCCGGCGAGACCGAGGACACCTTCATCGCGGACCTCGCCGTCGCGACCGGTGTCGGCCAGATCAAGACCGGCGCTCCGGCGCGCGGCGAGCGGATCGCCAAGTACAACCAGCTGCTCCGGATCGAGGAAACCCTCGCCGACGCGGCGCGCTACGCCGGCGACCTGGCATTTCCCCGGTTCAGCGCCGAGGGATAACGAGCTATGGCGGACCGGGGGAGGGCGCGGACCCGTCGTAACGGGCGCGCGGAAGGCGGTGGCTCCGGCAGGGGCCGCCGTCCGGAGCGCGCCCGCCGTACGACGACGGAGGTCCGCGCCCGAACCCGGCTGCGCCGCAGCCTGGCGGCGAAACGGGCATCGGGTGCCGCGAAGGTGCTCGGCATGTCCACCACCCGCCGGGCCGCGGTGGTGGCGATCGTGGTGTGCGCGCTCGCGTTCACCATCGCCGTCCCGCTGCGCACGTACCTCAGCCAGAAGTCCGAGGTGACCGAGCAGCAGCAGCTGCAGTCCGAGCTGCAGCGGAGCGTCGCCCAGCTGGAAGGCCGCAAGGCCGAGCTGAGCGACCCCGCGCAGATCGAGGCGGAGGCGCGTAAACGCTTCGGTTTCGTGAAGCCCGGCGAGACGCCGTACATCGTGCAGCTCCCCGAGGACAAGGCGCCCGAGCAAGGGCAGCCGCAAGGCCAGCAGCCGGTGCCCGCGGGCTCCTGGTACGAGAAGCTGTGGGATCAGGTCGCGGGCGACTGAAGCTCTCCCTTTAGCCTTATGGGCGTGAACAGCACGGAAAAGTCTTCATACGACCCTGTGACCGACGCCGACCGCGAGATCATCGCGGAACAGCTCGGCCGGGTACCCCGTGCGCTGCGTGCCGTCGCCGCGCGCTGCCCGAGCGGTCACCCGTCGGTCGTGCAGACGAGCCCCCGCCTCGACGACGGCACCCCCTTCCCGACGCTCTACTACTTGACCTGCCCGAAGCTGACCTCGATGGTCGGCACGCTCGAGGCGTCCGGGCTGATGAAGGAGATGACCGACCGGCTCGCGGAGGACCCCGAGCTGGCGGCCGCCTACCAGCGGACCCACGAGAGCTACCTCGCCGAACGCGACGCCATCGATTCACTCGGGCACGAGGTCAGCGCGGGCGGGATGCCCGGACGCGTCAAATGCCTGCACGTCCACCTGGCGCACACGCTCGCCGTCGGCCCCGGGGTGAACCCGTTCGGGGACGAAACCCTCGCGCTGCTCAAAGCGAACGGCTGGCCGTCGGGTGACTGCCAGGGGTAACACCGGCCCCTGCTGTACAGATAGTTCCTCCAGGTGGGTTAATTCACCCGTTGTCGACCAACTGGTCCTCCCCTATGGGGTGAAACCGGTCACCGCATGCGGCAGGCTGTGCACCAGTTGCGGGTTGTCGGGGTGGGCAAGTAACGGATCGCCGAGTCGTGATCCGCCGGGAGGGTTCTGAGGTATGCGCGTGAGGCACGTGCCAGGCGCGGTGACCGGTGCTGTATCCATGGGCTCTCGCCTGAGACACGTACCTCGAGCCGCCCGGAGACTCTGTCTCCGGCACCGCACGATCGCCGCGGTGACCGGAGGTGTCCTCGCCATCGTCCCGGCCTGTGCCGCGGTCGTCGGTGCCGGCAGCTGGGCCGCGACGGCGAGCACGATCCATTCGGACAACGTCGCCCTCGTCGGCGGCTATGACCCGAAGAACCCGCTCGTCCACCAGATCGGCGTCGACGGCAGCCTGCCGAACGCGCCGACGCCGCTCCCGCTCCCCGCGGACGAACTCCCCAACGGTCCACTCGGCATCCCGGTCACCGCGCTCGCCGCCTACCGCAACGCCGCCGACATCCTCATCGCCGAACAGCCCGGCTGTCACATCGACTGGGCGCTGATCGCGAGTATCGGCCGGATCGAGTCCAACCACGCGCGCGGCGGCTACGTCGACGCCAAGGGCAACACCCTCGAACCGATCCTCGGCCCGCAGCTCAACGGCGCCGGCCCGTTCGCGGCCATCCCGGACACCGACGGCGGCAAGTACGACGGCGACACGGTCTGGGACCGCGCCGTCGGCCCCACGCAGTTCATCCCCTCCACCTGGAAGGGCTACGCCTCCGACGGCAACGGCGACGGCGAGTCCAATCCGAACAACATCTTCGACGCGGCGCTGGGCACCGGCCGGTACCTGTGCTCCGGTGGGCTCGATCTGTCCAAACCGGACCAGTTGCGCGCGGCCGTCTTCCGCTACAACAACTCCGACACCTACGTGAACACCGTGCTGATCTGGGCCGAGGCCTACCGCACGGGTGTGCTGCCGACGCCGGACAGCAGGGTGCCGATCGGCGCGCCGAACGCCGGGGCCGCCCCGCCGCCCGCCTCGGTGCCGCCGCCCCCGGTGCCGTCGACACCGCCCGGTTCGGTGACGCCTCCGCCGTCTTCGACCCAGCCGGGGACGAGCTCTTCTTCTTCGTCGTCGAAACCGCCGACAAGCTCGAAGCCGCCGCAGTGCCCGACTTCCACCGTGACGGAGACGGTGCCGAGTCCGACCACGAGCGCGACGACCACGGCCCCGACCACGCCGCCGACGACCTGTTCCTCGCCGACGACGACCACAACGACGACGACGGTGTCATCGAGCAGCAATGCCCCCGACCCCACCTGACCGGGGTTGTCTATCCATCCATGCCCCTGCCACCACCCTCAGGGGAGAAGCTTCGCTCCGCTGTAATCTCCAGGCATGCCTCGTGTTGCCGCGATCGACTGTGGGACCAACTCCATCCGCCTGCTCGTCGCCGAGCTGACCCCGCGTCACGACGGGACGGTCGACCTGCGCGACCTGCACCGCGAGATGCGGATCGTCCGCCTCGGCCAGGGTGTGGACGCCACCGGCAAGCTGGCCCCCGAGGCGCTCGAGCGCACCCGCAAGGCGCTGGCCGACTACGCGATCGCCGCGCGCCGCAAGGGTGTGGAGAAGGTCCGCATGGTCGCGACGTCGGCGACTCGCGACGCGAGCAACCGCGACGAGTTCTTCGCGATGACGCGCGAGGTGCTCGGAACCGAAGCCGAAGTGATCAGCGGTGACGAAGAGGCGCGGCTGTCCTTCACCGGCGCCGTCGGCGAGCAGGATCCCGACGACGGTCCCTTCGTGGTGGTCGACGTCGGCGGCGGCTCGACCGAACTCGTGGTCGGCACCTGGGACGGACGCAAGGCGGAGGTCATCGCGGCGAAGTCGGTCGACATCGGATGCGTGCGGATCACCGAACGCGCGCTGAAGTCCGACCCGCCGACCGCGGACGAGATCGCCGAAGCCCGTGAACTGGCCGCCAAGGTGCTCGCCGAGGCCTTCGACGTCGTGGACGTGTCCACCGCCAAGACCTGGATCGGTGTCGCCGGGACGGTCACGACCCTGACGGCCGTGGCGCAGGGCCTCTCGGAGTACGACTCCGAGCGCACCCACCTTTCCAAGCTCTCCCGCGCCGACATCGACCGCGTCGCCCAGTCGCTCCTCACGGCCGACCACGCGACCCGCGCCGCGAACCCGGTGATCCACCCCGGCCGGGTCGACGTGATCGGCGGCGGCTCGGTGATCGTGCAGGTGCTGGCCGAGCAGTTCGCCACGCGCAGTGGTCCCGGCGAACTGGTGATCTCCGAGCACGACATCCTCGACGGGATCGCCCTGTCGCTGGCCTGATCGCCCGGTTTTCTCTTACGTGAAGCCATTTCTTTCGGTGATCAAGTGGTGACCTCCAGTCCGGATTAGGCCGTTCGGCGCAACCCTGTTCCTACCAACGTTGTGCTCTAACCGGGTGGTCCGGCACACCGTCACACATTTGCAACGCCAACGCACTGTGATCGGCTTCACCTGTCCCATAGCGTCGTCTCACCTTCTGGGCGGTAGGGCGCGACCAGCGCTCGCCGGACTATCCGACGACGAGAGTTGGAGGGGACATGCGGGCTTCACGCGGGTTCTGGGGAGCGACGGCGGTGGTGGCCACGGCGGCCCTGCTGCTGACGGCCTGTGGAGGTGGTGGGTCCAAGGAAGACAAGGGATCCGGTGCCACCGACGCCAACGCGGCGGTTTCGGTCTACGGCACCGAGCCGGAGAACTCGCTGATCCCCGCCAACACCAACGAACTCGGCGGGTCCAAAGCCCTCAAGCCGGTCTTCTCGGCGCTGGTCGGCTACAAATCCGACACCGCCGAGCCGTACAACCTGATGGCCGAATCGATCACCACGACCGATTCCAAGGTCTTCGACATCAAGATCAAAAAGGGCTGGAAGTTCCACGACGGGACCGAGGTCAAGGCCAAGAACTTCGTCGACGCGTGGAACTACAGCGCCAACGGCAAGAACGGCATGCAGAACGCGTCCTTCTTCGAGCAGATCCAGGGCTACGACGAGATCAGCGCGAAAGAGCCCGCCGTCAAGGAGATGTCCGGGCTCAAGGTCGTGAACGACTACGAGTTCCAGGTCACCCTGAAGGGCCCGTTCTCGGTGTTCGCCACCAAGATCGGCTACCTCGCCTTCGCGCCCCTGCCGGACAAGTTCTTCGCCGACCCGGAGGCGTTCGCCAAGGCCCCGATCGGGAACGGACCGCTGAAGTTCGTTTCGCGCACGCCGAACCAGAACATGAAGCTCACGCGGTACGACGAGTACCAGGGCGAGGACAAGGTCAAGTTCAAGGACCTCGAAGTCCGCATCTACACCAGCCAGGAAACCGCGTACCAGGACCTGCTGAGCAACCGCCTCGACTTCATGGAGGCGCTCCCGCCCGCGGCGAAGGCAGGCGGGAAGTACAAGACCGACCTCGGTGACCGTCTGGTGGAAGGCAAGCTGCTCGGCATCGCCGCGCTCGCCATCCCGTACTACGTCCCGGGTTACGACAACCTCGACCTGCGCAAGGCGATCGCGCTCGCGATCGACCGCGAGCAGATCGTCAAGACCGTCATGAACGACACCTACGCGGCGGCCGACGGCTACGTGTCGCGCGGTATCGAGGGTTACCGGCCGGGCGTCTGCGAGTTCTGCAAGTTCGACCCGGTGAAGGCCAAGGAGTACTGGGCGAAGTCCGGGTACACCGGCAAGCTGACCATCGCGTCGAACGCCGACGGCGGCCGTAAGGAGCCGCTGGTCGCGGCGTGCAACAGCATCAAGAACGCGCTCGGCGTCGAATGCGACTTCGTCCCGGCGACCGACTTCGGCCAGTGGCGCAGCATCGTCAACGGCCGGAAGCTGACCGGGATGGGCCGTTCCGACTGGTCGGCCGACTACCCGTCGATCGAGAACTACCTGAACCCGCGCTACAAGAGCACCGGTTCGTCGAACGACTCGACGTACAACAGCCCGGCCGTCGACGCGCTGCTGAAGCAGGCGGACCAGACCGCCGACAAGGCGGCCGCGATCAAGCTGTACCAGCAGGCGGAGGACCAGATCGCGAAGGATCTGCCGCAGATCCCCGTGTGGGAGGAGAAGGGCGTCGGCGGCAAGTCGAACCGGCTCAAGGTCGCGAAGCTCGACTACGGCCGTCTCGCGGACTACTCGTCCATCGAGGTCGCCGCGAAGTAACCGTGTGGTCGTGCCGGCCGGGAGTGGCGGATCACCGCTCCCGGCCGGCCGGAACCCCAGCTCCCACCACGCGATCTCCAGGACGGCACGCCCATGTCCCAGTACATCCTCCGTCGACTGCTCCAGCTCATCCCGGTCTTCTTCGGCACCACTTTCCTCATCTACGCGCTCGTGTGGGCGGTACCCGGTGACCCGTTCGCCGGCAAATGCGGTCAGGTCGCCTGCCCGCCCGCCTACATCGAGATGATGACCGCGAAGTTCAACCTCGACGATTCGATCTTCGTCCAGTACTTCAAATACCTCGGGAACCTGTTCACCGGTGACTGGGGCGAGACCTTCAACGGCGTCTCGGTCGGCGAGCTGATCGGGAACGCCTATCCGGTGACCGTGCGGCTCGCGCTGATCGCGGTGGCCATCGAGGCGATCATCGGGCTCTCCGCCGGCATCCTGACCGGCCTGCGCGGCAAGGGTTTCCTCGACAACCTCGTGCTGATGTCCACCACGTTCCTGATCTCGATCCCGGTGTTCGTCACCGCGATCGTGCTGCAGATCATCCTGGGTTCGGAACTGGGCCTCATCGAGGCGAGCGTGTCCGAGGACGCCACGGTCGGCGAACTGATCGTGCCGGGAATCGCGCTGGGCAGCCTGTCCATGGCCTATATCGCCCGGCTGATGAGAACGAGTATCGCGGAGAACCGGCACGCCGACTACGTCCGCACGGCCGTCGCGAAAGGACAGCCGCGCAGCCGCGTCGTCGGTGTTCACCTGCTCCGGAACTCGGTGATCCCGGTGCTGACCTTCATCGGCACCGACATCGGCGCGCTCATGGGCGGGGCCATCGTCACCGAAGGCGTGTTCAACATCAACGGCATCGGCGGGCTCATCTTCCGCGGTATCCAGAACCGGGAGGGCGCCACCGTCACCGGCGTCGTCGTCCTGCTGGTGATGGTCTATCTGCTGGTGAGTCTCACCGTCGACCTGCTCTATGCCGTTCTCGACCCGAGGATCCGTTATGACTGACCCGAACGTGGCCGGCGGCGTGTCCTCCGTGGACGTCGCCGCCGCCGGTGTCGCCGACGATTCCGCGGTGGCGCACAAGCCGCGCAGTCTCGGCGGCGACGCCTGGCGGTCCCTGCGCCGCAAGCCGTCCTTCGTCATTTCCGCCGTCATCATCGCGTTCGTCGTGCTCGTCGCGATCGCTCCCGACCTGTTCAGTTCGCGTGCGGCCGGGTTCAGCGATCTGACCCACGCCAACGAAGGGCCGTCCGCGGACGCCTGGTTCGGCTACGACAACCAGGGCTACGACGTCTACGCGCGGACCATCCACGGTGCGCGGGCGTCGTTGCTGGTCGGTGTCTTCGCGACCGTGCTGACGATCCTGATCGGCTCGATCGTCGGGATCGTCGCCGGGTACTACGGCCGTCTCGTCGACAGCCTGTTCTCCCGGATCGGCGACATCTTCGCGGCGTTGCCGTTCGTGCTCGGCGCCATCGTCATCCTGACCACGTTCAACGCGCCCGGCACGAACCCCGGCGCGGTCACCATCATCGTGCAGGTGGTCGTGTCGATCGCGGCGCTGAGCTGGCCGGTCGCGATGCGCATCATGCGGTCGGCGACGCTGGTGGCCAAGCAACTCGACTACGTCAAGGCCGCGCGCGGGCTCGGCGCGAGCACCCCGCGCATCGTGTTCCGGCACCTGCTGCCCAACACGGTCGCCCCGGTGCTGGTCTACGGGACCATCGCGCTCGGCGCGTTCATCGGCGCGGAGGCGACACTGGCCTACCTCGGTGTCGGCGTGCGGCCACCGGTCGTTTCGTGGGGTGTGATGATCAGCGACGCGCGGGACTACTTCCGGGTGAATCCGCACATGTTGCTGTTCCCCGCCGGGTTCGTCACCGTCACCGTGCTCGCGTTCGTCATGCTCGGTGACGGGATCCGCGACGCGCTCGACCCGAAGGCCCGGTGATCGGCTTGTCCTCCACTGAAAACGAACTGCTCCTCGAAGTCGAGGACCTCCACGTCGAGTTCCGGACTTCGGACGGCGTCGCGACGGTGCTCAACGGCGTCGACTATTCCGTGCACGCCGGGGAAACCCTTGCCGTGCTGGGAGAATCGGGTTCGGGCAAGAGCGTCACCGCCCAGACGGTGATGGGCATCCTCGACAGTCCGCCCGCCGTCGTCACCGGCGGCGCCGTCCGCTACCGCGGCGAGGATCTGCTCACCGCCACCGAAGAGCGGCGGCGTGAAGTGCGGGGCGGGGAGATCGCGATGATCTTCCAGGACGCGCTCTCCGCGCTGAATCCCGTCTTCACCGTGGGATTCCAGATCGAGGAACAGCTGCGGGTCCGGCTCGGGATGTCCAAAAAGGACGCGCGCAAGCGGGCGATCGAACTGCTCGACACCGTGCGCATCCCGGCCGCCGCCCGGCGGATCCGCGAGTATCCGCACCAGTTCTCGGGTGGGATGCGGCAGCGCGCGATGATCGCCATGTCGCTCGCGCTCGACCCCGATCTGCTGATCGCGGACGAGCCGACGACCGCGCTCGACGTCACCGTGCAGGCCCAGATCATGGACCTGCTGGCGGAGATCCAGGCCGAACGGCGGATGGGGCTGATCCTGATCACCCACGACCTGGCGGTGGTCGCCGAGGTCGCCGACCGGATCGCGGTGATGTACGCGGGCCGGATCGTCGAACAGGCCGACGTCGCCGAACTGTTCCGCTCGCCGGGGCATCCCTACACCGAGGCGCTGATGGCCTCGCTGCCGCGGCTCGACCTCAAAGGACAGACGCTGGAGACCATCAAGGGCCTGCCGCCGAGCCTGCTGAACGTCCCGCCCGGCTGCCCGTTCCATCCGCGCTGTCCCCGGGCGGAGAGCCGGTGCGAGTCCGAACGGCCCGCCCTGCACAGCCTCGGCTTCGGCCGGGTCAGCGCCTGCCACTTCGCCGACGAGGTGGTGAGCGGCCGTGTCTGAGCCCATTCTGCGCGTCGAAAACCTGGTGAAGTACTTCCCGGTGCGAGCCGGGGTCCTCTTCAAACGCACGATCGGCCACGTGAAGGCTGTCGACGGGGTTTCCTTCGATCTCATGCCGGGGGAAACCCTTGGTGTGGTGGGAGAATCCGGCTGCGGTAAGTCCACTTTGGCCCAGGTGCTGATGCGGCTGGAGGAACCCACGGGCGGGCTCGCGACCTTCGAAGGCCGTGACATCTTCGCGTTGCGGGGAGCCGAACTCAGGAAGCTGCGGCGCGAGATCCAGATCGTGCTGCAGGATCCGTACACCTCGCTGAACCCGAGGATGACCGTCGGCGACATCATCGGCGAGCCTTTCGAGATCCACACCGAGGTGGCGCCGAAGGGTTCGCGGGCGGCGAAGGTGCGGGAGCTGCTCGACGTCGTCGGGCTGAATCCCGAGCACATCAACCGCTATCCGCACCAATTCTCCGGCGGGCAACGTCAGCGCATCGGGATCGCGCGGGCGCTGGCCTTGCGGCCGAAGGTCATCATCTGTGACGAGCCGGTTTCCGCGCTGGACGTTTCGATCCAGGCGCAGGTGATGAACCTGCTCGGTGAATTGCAGAAGGAATTCGGCCTTTCCTATGTGTTCATCGCACACGACCTGTCCGTGGTGCGTCACCTTTCCACGCGGGTCGCGGTGATGTATCTCGGGAAGATCGTGGAAATGGGGACTGAAGAGGAGATCTACGAGCATCCGTCGCATCCCTATACGCAGGCGCTGCTGTCCGCGGTGCCGGTCGCGGATCCCACGTTGCGAGGGCAGCGGCAGGTGATCCGTCTGGAGGGTGACGTGCCGAGCCCGTTGGACCCGCCGTCGGGCTGCCGGTTCCGTACCCGCTGCTGGAAGGCGCAGGACCTTTGCGCGGATCAGGAACCCGAACTGATCACGCGGACCGGTGGGCATTTGTCCGCCTGTCATTTCGCGGAGGAAAAAACTGTCGTCCCCTGACTTTGGTAGGGACTTCGTTGATCGTGTGAGATCACTGACGTAGTTTTCATGAATCGTTTTCTTCAGGAGGCAGGAAATGAAAAGATCCAGATCTCTTGTCGTCGCGCTCGCGGTGCCGCTGTTCGGCGCTATCGTCGCGGCTCCGGTGGCGTCCGCGCAGCCGCAGCTTTCCGGTGCGGCGACCGAATTCTCCGTTCTGGCCCGTGAAGGCCAGAGCGTCGCGTCGGTGGAAAAGGCGATCCGCGCCGCCGGTGGCACCGTCGTGACCAGCAACGCCGCCGTCGGCCTGATCACCGCGTCGGCGCCCGCCAACGGGTTCGCCGAGCGGGTCTCCGCCGATCGCTCCGTTTTCGGCGCGGCCAAAGCGAAGCCGATCGGCACCGCGCCGAAGAACGGCAAGGCGAAGGTCAAGCCGAACGTCGTCGAGAAGGAGAGCCGCGGCGCCGCGTCGGCCAAGAAGCCCGCGAAGCCGAAGGCCGTCGGCATGGACCCCCTCGACGATCAGCTCTGGGGTCTCCAGTCCGTCCGTTCCGACCTCTCGCGCACCAAGCAGCCGGGCGACAAGCGGGTGAAGGTCGGCATCATCGACACCGGTGTCGACGCGAGCCACCCGGACATCGCGCCGAACTTCGACCTCGCCGCGTCGCGGAACTTCACGAAGGACATCGTCGCCGACGTGAACGGCGCCGTCGTCGATGGTCCGTGTGAGTTCCGCAGCTGCAAGGACCCGGCGGACCACGACGACAACGGGCACGGCACGCACGTCGCCGGAACCATCGGCGCCGCCGCGAACGGCTTCGGCGTCTCGGGTGTCGCGCCGAACGTGACGCTGGTGAACATCCGCGCCGGCCAGGACTCGGGCTTCTTCTTCCTGCAGTCGACCGTGGACGCGATCACCTACGCGGGCGACGCCGGCGTGGACGTCGTCAACATGAGCTTCTACACGGATCCTTGGCTGTACAACTGCTCCGCGAACGCCGCGGACACCCCCGCGCAGCAGGCCGAGCAGCGCACCATCATCGAGGCGACGACCCGTGCGCTGAACTACGCGTACCGCAAGGGCGTCACGCAGGTCGTCTCGCTGGGCAACCAGCACAGCGACCTCGCCGCCCCGCAGCCGGACGCGTCGAGCCCGGGCTACCCGTCGGGCAGCACGCACTCGCGGCAGATCGACAACGCGAGCTGCCTCTCGCTGCCCATCGAAGGCCCGCACACGATCGGCGTCTCGTCCTTCGGCCCGTCGCAGGCGAAGGCGGACTACTCGAACTACGGCGTCGAGCAGATCTCGGTCTCCGCGCCCGGCGGATACTTCCGTGACTACTTCGGCACCCCGTGGTACCGCACGGTCGAGAACCAGATCCTCTCGACCTACCCGCGCAACGTCGGCGTCGCGGAAGGCAACATCGACGCGGCCGGGAACATCACGCCCGACGGTGTCACCGCCGGAGTTCAGAAGGCGACCGCCGCCGACGGCCGCGTCGGCTACTACCAGTGGCTGCAGGGGACGTCGATGGCGTCGCCGCACGCGACCGGTGTCGCGGCGCTCATCGTTTCGCAGTACGGCAAGGGTTCCCGCGACTTCGGGATGAACCCGGACGCGGTGCAGCGGGTGCTCGAGGGCACGGCTTCGGACATCGCCTGCCCGGTGCCGCGGACCGTCGACTACCTGAAGGAAGGCCGGGACGCGTCGTTCACCGCCACCTGCACGGGTGACGCTTCGTTCAACGGTTTCTATGGCCATGGTGCGGTTGACGCCTGGTCGGCTGTGACCCGCGGTTCCCAGTACCTGCGGGGCTGACCTCTCGCTCCTGGGTACCGCTCCTGTAGTGCTATGAAGGGGACTTTCATTGCAAAATTTGCAATGAAAGTCCCCTTCATTGCGTGACGGCCTGTCTAGGCTGCACGGGCCGGCCGCACTACCGTCACGTCCGGGCGTGGCCGAGACGCGGCTGCTCGGAAGGCCGCCTGGAGTTCAGCGACGACCTTGGCGGGTTCGTCGAGCAGTCGTGAGGGCAGTGTCTGGACGACCACGATCCCTGCGGCGGCATATCTGTTGTTGCGATGAAGGGTCTTCGCGAACCCGGTCTTGCCGAAGTGGAACGACCAGGAATCGATCTCCCAGGCCATGCCCACTCGGTCGCACCAGTTGTCCGGCATCGCGATGTAGTTGCCCTGGGAGTCATAGGTCTTGACGTTCTGTTCGGCGGGAGGCAGTTTGGCCTCCTTCCACAAGGACAGCGCCGTGGCTTCCGGGACGGACTTCACTCCTAGGTCGATCTCCCGGAGGACTGCTCGTGGAAGGGCTGTACCTCGCTTGCTGCCGGACTCGAGTTCGTTTTGCAACTCCCTCAGCGTGGAAAGCCCACTTTCGACGGCTTCGATCAGGAGCGCCCTGACCGGATCTGCCTCCCGAAGACGTCGGACCCCATCAATGACCGCGCGGGCAGGCGGAGCCAGAGGAACTCCTTCGAGTACCCACGGGCGCGGGAAATGGATCGTTCGTTCGACGATGGTGAACTTGGCGCTCTTGATCTGATGACGTTGGGGGATCAGTACATGGACGGAGCCGCTCTCGGGGATCTGTCTGAGCCCGTGGCGTCGTGCTGCCTCGAACCCCGTCACTATTCCGAGGCCGTCTGCGTGCATCAGTGCAGCTTCGACCCGTTGCCTTGCTGTCGGAACGGTTCTGGACAACAGCACAATGCCTGGTAGGAGGTGTGTCCATCGCCCGCCAGGCTGGCATCTTCGATATGACGTGCTCTGCGGTACTCCCAAGGCTTCGAGCGTCGCCACCTGGATGACGCCCTTCTTGCTGTGCTCTCGTAGGGACGAATCAAGGGATACTGCTCTGTTCAGGTGCATACGCTCATCATGAAGAGACTGTCCGACGAAACTCGCGACAGTCGTGCAATGAAGGGGACTTTCATTGCGAAAAGTGCAATGAAAGTCCCCTTCATTGCACTTGAGGCAGTTGGCCTGAGCGCGCGTGGGGGAGGGGTTAGCGGGCTGAGGCGGCCTTCACGAACTTGGCCAGGTCCTTCGACTGCTGGACCCGCGAAGCCTCGTGCACGTACATCATGTGCCCGGCCGGGTAGTAGGCCGTGTCGATGTTTTCCCGGAGTTCCTCGGGGATCTGCAGTTGCGCGAGGACGTGCTCCGAAGCGAAGTAAGGAGTCGCGCCGTCGTAGTGACCGAAGGCGACGTGCACGCGAAGGTGCGGGTTCATCCGCATGGCCGTCGCGAGAGAGTCCACAGAGGACACGGAGCGGCCCTCGAAGTCGGAGTACGACCAGGCCTTGAAGACGTCCGTCGAAAGGACCTCGTACGGCAGGTCGTTCTCGTAGCCGAGTTCGGCGCGCACGTAGTGGTTGAGCCCGGCCGAGTAGGCGCCGATGATCCGCGAGATCGACGGGTCGTCGCTCATGTGCTCGCGGCCGCCGTCCGGCTCCCAGGTGGTGAACCGGCCGTCCATCCTGCCGACGACGAGCCCCTTGTTCCTCAGCAGTTCGGTGAAGTACCGGACGTGCTCGATCCGCAGGTTCACCCGGTCCACATAGGACTCGCTCAGTCCGGTCAGCGAAGCGAGTGTCGCGACGGCCTCGGCGCGGTCCTGTGTGGACAGACGTGCGCCGCGGGCGAGGGCCCAGGGGAGTTCCTTGGCCGCGAAGTCCTCGGCGTCCGCGAGGACGTCGTCGAGCGGGCGTTCGCCGTGCAGGCCGTGGTAGTGCGCGATCGCCGCGTACGTCGGCACGTAGAGCGAATACGGCAGGTCGTTGCCTTCGGTGAACCGCAGGGTGCCCAGATCCAGGACGGACGAGATCAGCAGGAGCCCGTTCAGGTACATCCCGTGACGTTCCTGCAGGTGCGCCGCCAGCCCGGCCGCGCGGAGCGTGCCGTACGACTCGCCCGCGAGGAACTTCGGCGAGAGCCAGCGCTGCTTGCGCGAGACCCACAGCCGGATGACCTCGCCGATGGACTCGATGTCGGCCGTGTACCCGTGGTAGTCCTTGGCCTTCTCGCCGTCCACGGCGCGCGAGTAGCCGGTCGACACCGGGTCGATGAACACCAGGTCGCTGTGCGCGAGCAGGGTTTCCTGGTTGTCGGTCAGCCCGTATGGCGGCGCCGCCGGGTCGTCGACGTCGCCGGACAGCACGCGGCGCGGGCCGAGGAGGCCCAGGTGGAGCCAGATGCTCGCGGAGCCGGGGCCGCCGTTGAAGGCGAACGTGACCGGGCGCGAGCCGGGCTCGGCGTCGTCGAGCGTGTACGAGGTCACGAACACTTCGGCCTTGGCCTGGTGGCCTTCGGACTTGCCGTCGGTGGTGACCTCCTTCCGCAGCACGATCCGCCCGGTCTGGGCCGTATACGCGAGCTTCTTGCGCTTGAGCGTCAGGGTGTGCTTCGTGGTGACCAGGTCGTCGATGGGTTCGACCTTGGCTTCCACCGACGGGGTGTCCTTCTCGTCGGTGGCCTTTTCCTCGGGATTGGTGTCCGGCATGCCTCCAACCTACTGGCACTCTGTACGGGTGGACATCGTCTCTGCGCATGATCGGCCGAATACGGTCGCCGAAGCGATCGGGATCCAGGAAGCCCTGCGTGGCCTGGTCGATCCCGAGGATCGATGTCCACAAGAGATCGTCACGGTCACCGGGCTGGACGTCGCCTACGACGAGGGCAGCGGCCTCATCGCCGCCGCGGCGGTCACGCTCGAGACCTCCGGATTCAGCGTCGTGGAACAGTGGACCGTCGTCTCCGAGGTCTCGTTCCCCTACGAACCGGGCCTTTTCGCCTTCCGTGAGCTGCCGCCGCTGCTCGAAGCCCTGCGCGCGCTCGACCACACGCCGGACCTCCTGGTCTGCGACGGGCACGGCCTGGCTCACCCGCGCCGGTTCGGGCTGGCGTGCCACCTGGGCGTCGTGACCGGCTTGCCCACCCTCGGCGTCGGCAAGACCCGCTTCATCGGGGAGCACGGCGAGCCGGGCCGGGAGCGCGGCGCCAAGGAACCCCTCGTGGACGACGGCGAGGTCGTCGGCATGGTCTTGCGCACCCAGGACGGCGTGAAGCCCGTTTACGTCTCCATCGGCCACAAGATCTCCCTGGACAACGCGTGCCGCCAGGTGTTGCGGTTGTCGCCCGCGTTCCGTCAGCCGGAGACGACCCGGCACGCCGACCGCCTCGCCCGAGACGCGTTGAAGGAGGCGTTATGAGGTTCCGCTCCATCGCCGAACTCGACGCCGAGGTCGTCGGCTGCCGCGCCTGCCCGCGGCTGGTCGCGTGGCGCGAGGAGATAGCCGTGGTCAAACGCGCGGCCTTCGCGAACGAGACCTATTGGGCCCGGCCGGTGCCCGGCTTCGGGCCGCCGGACGCGTCGCTGGCGATCGTCGGCCTCGCCCCCTCGGCGCATGGTGCAAACCGGACCGGCCGGATGTTCACCGGCGACCCCTCCGGTGACGTCCTGTTCAAGGCTCTTCACCGGGTCGGCGTCGCCTCGCAGCCGACGTCGACCCATCCGGGTGACGGTCTCGAACTGAGGGGCACCCGGATGGTCGCCCCGGTGAGATGCGCGCCACCCGCGAACAAGCCCGAACCTGAGGAACGGGACAACTGCCGTCCGTGGCTCGCGGACGAGCTCGCGTTGCTGAAACCGACGCTGAAGGCCGTCGTGGTCCTCGGCGCGTTCGGGTGGCAGGCGCTGCTGCCGGTGCTCGCCGAGGCGGGCTGGCCGGTGCCCGCGCCACGCCCGAAATTCGGCCACGGGACCGAGGTGCGGCTCGGCGACCTGCGCCTCTTCGGCTGCTACCACGTGTCGCAGCGCAATGTCCAGACCGGGAGGCTGACCCTTGACATGGTGTGCGACGTCATGGCCTCCGCGACCTCGGCGGCGGGCCTGAACTGAATCGGTGCGGAAACCGTGGCGACGCTGGTCACAGCGGGATGGGGTACACGAGCGATCTCAGCGCATGGGTGCGACTATAGAAATATGGCTGGTGTTAAGTCGGAACCGACACGGATCCTCGTCCTTGGTGGTGGGTACGTCGGGCTCTACACGGCGTACGGGCTCCAGAAGATGCTCCGGGCCAACGAAGCGTCCGTGACGGTCGTTGATCCGCAGCCGCACATGACCTATGCCCCCTTCCTGCCCGAGGCGGCGGCCGGTGCGATCGAACCGCGGCACGTGGTCGTGCCGCTGAGGCGCGTGCTCAAGCGCTGCCACGTGCTCACCGCGCGCGTGACGAAGATCGAGCACGAGCGCAAGGCCGTCACGGTCGAGGCCGCCGACGGGCACGTCGAGCAGTTGAACTACGACGTTCTCGTCGTGGCGCTCGGTGCCGTCGCGCGCATCCTGCCGATCCCGGGCCTGGTCGAGGAAGGCATCGCCTTCAAGACCATCGGCGAGGCGATCTACCTGCGCAACCACGTCATGACGAAGCTGGACGAGGCCGCCAGCACGCTCGACCCCGAGCAGCGCAAGCGCCTGTTGACGTTCACCGTCGTCGGCGGCGGGTTCGCCGGTATCGAGGCGCTCGCCGAACTCGAGGACATGACCCGCTTCGCGGTGGAGAACTACTACCCGAACCTCAAGGTCGACGACATCCGCTGGGTGCTCGTCGAGGCGGCCGGGCGGATCCTCCCCGAGGTGCGCGAGACGCTCGGTGTGTACACCGTCGAGCAGCTCGAGAAGCGCGGCATCGAGGTCTATTTGTCGACAGCGGCGAAGTCGTTCGAGAACGGCCACGTCGTGCTTTCGGACGGCACCGAATTCGACACCGACACGATCATCTGGACAGCCGGTGTGAAGGCGAACCCGGTGCTCGCGAGCTCGGACCTGCCGCTGGACAAGCGCGGCCGCGTCGAGGCCACCGCCGCGATGCAGGTCGTCGGGCACCCCGACGTCTGGACCGCCGGTGACAACGCCGCCGTGCCGGACCTCTCGCGGACCGAGCAGGACCCGACGGCGACCTGCCCGCCGAACGCGCAGCACGCCGTTCGCCAGGCGCGCCTGCTGGCGAAGAACATCATCAAGGTGATCCGCGGCGGCAAGCCGAAGGACTACTACCACAAGAACCTGGGCGCGGTGGCCAGCCTCGGCCTGCACAAGGGTGTCGCCGACGCGCTGAACCTGAAGATCAAGGGCTTCCCGGCCTGGCTCTTCCACCGCGCGTACCACCTCAAGGCGATGCCGACGTGGAACCGCAAGATCCGCATCCTGTTCGACTGGATGCTCGGTGGCCTGTTCCGGCGCGAGGTCATCTCGCTCGGCCAGATCAACAACCCGCGCGAAGAGTTCGACAGGCTGTCGAAGTCCTGAGCTCGTAGCTCCGTGAAGGCCTCCTTCCCTACTCTCAAGGTAGGGAAGGAGGCCTTCACGGCGTTCAGGGTGTGCCAGGCGAACTAGCCCCTGGCCTCGGTGACCACCCGCCCGGGGCATCGCCTAGGCTTGCCTGTGCCCCGGTAGCCCAACTGGCAGAGGCAGTCGACTTAAAATCGACCCAGTGCGGGTTCGATCCCCGTCCGGGGCACAAACAGCATCCTCACGAAGCCGCTTCGGCAGGCTAGTGTGGCCGGTCGGATGAAAATTCAACTGAACCGATTCCCCGATGAGCCATGCCGATCTCGCATGATTGCCATGAGAAACGCTCGTTGGTCGCGTGCCGCGGACGACCATAAGGTGGTCGTGCGATGACCTGGACCCGTCGGCCGAAACATAGCGGCCGGCGGATTTCCGGTAGCCATAAAGGATTCCCGCCCGCGAGCCCGCGTCGATCGAAACGAGTCCGGCAATGCCTCGTATTGTGCACAGTGACCCGCCCGGCGTACCCGCGCCGCCTCCGGGGGCCTTCTCTCACGCCGTTCGCGTGAATGGAGACTCCGGCGCCCTGCTGTACGTTTCCGGGCAGATCGCCGTCGACGACCAAGGCGCGCTGGTGGGGAAGGGCGACGTCGGCAAGCAAACCGAGCAGGTTTTCGACATTCTCGGCAGGATCCTCGCCGCGCACGGCGCCGGTTTCGACGACGTGGTCAACATCCGGACGTTCTTGACCGACATGGACCAATTGCAGGGCTACTTGGCCATTCGTAAACAACATCTGACCGGGACGCCGCCCTCCAGCACCACCGTCGAAGTGAGCAGGCTGTTCAATCCCGACGCGCTTTTGGAAGTCGATCTCGTCGTTTCGCTTCCGGCGTGAGGTCCGGGGTCTTCGCCAGATCGGCGGCCACGGAACGCAGATCCTCGAGGAACGCGGACACCGCCGGATATCGGTGCGCGTGCGGGGGAACCGCCGCGTACACGGTCCGTCTCGGCGGATCGGGGGCGAGCGGCCGCACGGCGATCCTCGCCGGGATGTGGGGAGTCATCATGCCGGGGACGAGGGCCACGCCGAGCCCGTCGGCCACCAGTTCGAGTTTGACCATCCACTCGCCGGCGCGCAGCGGCGTGTGCGGGATGAACCCGGCGGTGGCGCAGGTGGCCTGCAGCGCGGACACGGCTTCGACCGTGTCCGCGACGATCCAGTGCTCGTCGGCCAGTTCGGCCAGGGGGACCTCGTCCCGCGACGCCAGCCGATGTTCTCCGGGCAGGGCGACGTGTATCCGGTCCTCGACGAGATGATCCAGGTGGATGCCGGTGAGATCGGGATTCTTGTGGGTGCTGACCACGGCGATGTCCAGGTCGCCCGCACCCAACAGGCGCAGCAGGCGCTCGGTGGTCCCTTCCTGTAGCGCCAGCGAGATTCCCTCGTGCCGGGACTGGAAACGTTTCAGCGCGCCGGAAACCAGCGCCAGGTTCGCGGTGGGAAAAGCGCCGATCCGCAAGTGCCCGACGTCGAGCCGCCGGACGGCGTCCAGTGCGCGAATGGTGTCGGAGAAACGTTCGAGGAGCGCTTTCGCGTGGGGCAGCAGATGTTCTCCGGCCGGGGTGAGCCGGACTCCTCGAGCCCGCCGGGCGAACAGTTCCACCCCCCAAACATCTTCTAGGGAAGCCATTTGCCGTGAAACCGCGGACTGGGTGTATCCACCCGCGGAGGCCGCCGCGGTGAACGATCCGCGTTCGGCGACCGAAACGAACGTTCGCAGCAAAACCGGGTCCGGTAGCTCTGAAGGCACAGCGATCGATCTTACGCCGTTCGTGGACGCGACGGCTTGACTTCGGCGACGAAAGGGCAGAGGAGGGGGCAGCCGAGCGTGGTGCCGGGGCCGGTGTGGGAGGGTGAAGTACACGAATCTGGTTGGATGTAAGGGAAACGCGCGCCGGTGGGGAATTTTTCCTTCGAGGGCAACCGATTTCCTTTTCGGTGCGTCAAACGATAGTCATAGGTCAGATGCCGTCTTGGGGGCGGTATCCGGGTCGGACGTTTCCAACGTGGGATTCGACGGGGGACAGGTCTTGGACGTGAATACCGGAGATGCCGGGGAATACGGGCATGAAGATGATCGGGGCCCTGTCGTCATGGCGCCGATCGCCTCACTGCTGCCCTCCGATTCGCCCAGGATCGGTGGCGAAGACGTGGAGCATGTGCGTGAGCTGGCGGAGCTGGACACGAGTTTGCCGCCGATCGTCGTGCATCGCGTGACGATGCGGGTGATCGACGGGATGCACCGGTTGCGGGCGGCCGTGCTCCGTGGTGAAGAGCAGATCGCGGTGCGGTATTTCGACGGTACCGACCTGGACGCGTTCCTGCTGGCGGTCCGGCTCAATTCCACGCACGGGCTGCCGTTGTCCCCCATCGATCGCGCGTCCGCGGCGGCACGGATCATCCGCTCCCATCCGCATCTGTCGGACCGCGCGATCGCCGAGTCCACGGGACTCGCGCACAAGACCGTGGCCGCCATCCGGTCCCGTTCGGCGGGGGACGTCCCGCAACCGGACACGCGGGTCGGCCTGGACGGGCGCGTCCGCCCGCTCAACGCCGCACAGGGCCGCCTCCGCGCACGCGACCTGATCGCCAGTGACCCGAAGGCTCCGTTGCGTCAGATCTCGCAGTCCGCGGGCGTCTCCGTGAGCACGGCGAGGGATGTGCGCGAACGGCTTCGGCGTGGTCAGGATCCGGTTCCGTTGCGGCAGCGTCGTGCCAAGAAGTTCCCGGCTCCGCCGCATCGCGGCCAGGCGGCCTCCGAGGCCGGTGACGGGTATACGGCCGATTCGCTCGCCGAGGACGCCGTCGCGGCCTTGGAGGCCTTGCGCATGGACCCGTCCTTGCGGTTCACCGAAGCGGGACGCACCGTGCTCCGGTTGCTCGATGTCCATGTACTCGGGACGAAGGGCTGGGACAGGCTGGTCGACGGTATCCCCGAGCACTGCAGTGTCGCGGTGGCGGACATCGCCCGTAGCTGCGCCGAATCCTGGCGCGAGTTCGCCCGTCAGCTGGAGCAGCACCGGCCGGAAAGGCCGGCGGCCGCCGAGTGAGCGTGCTTCCCGGCGGCCGCTGAGCGAGCTCGCTCAGCCGGACGTGGCGGGCGGGTTCGCCGCCCGCCACTCGGCGGCGAGGATCGACCACACCTCGATGTCCTGACCGACGCCGTCCATGGGAAACGCCTCGCGAAGTGTGCCTTCGTGCTTCATCCCGAGCCGCCGCGCCACGGCGATGCTCCGGTCGTTCGCCGGAAAGGTGCGCCATTCGACGCGGTTCATCCCACGCTCGCGGACGGCCCAGTCGATCATCAGCCTGGCCGTTTGCTGGATCAGCCCGCGTCCTTGCGCTTCCCGCGAGAGCCAGACGCCGATCTCGCAGGTCGAAGTCCGGGGTTCGAAGATGCGGAACAGGGTGCCGCCGGCGAGTTCGCCGTCCAGCCAGATCCCGTAGATCCGTCCGCCGTCGGAGGCCTGCTGATCGGCGTACCGCTGGAGGAACTGCCGGGCGGTCTCCTCGTCGACGATGGTCCGGGCCCAGGGCAGCCACGGCGCCAGGTGTTCCCGGGCCCGGTGGACGTAGGCGGCGAATTCGGCAGCCAGCCAGGGTTCGAGCGCGCGGAGATCCGCGTCCGGGGCGAGGCGGTGACGCAGCAAGGCGATCCTCCGTTTTGATCGGTTGACTTCGTTTTGATCGGTTGATTGGACGTTACCGCAGAAAAAGGCGGGGAATCCCGGCCCGTTCGTGTTCGAGTGGGGAGAGTTCCCGGTCGAACACCGGCCCGCGCTATTCCAGGACGATCATGTCGTGCTCGGCGGAGATGCGCCCGATCTCGGTCTGGTCGAGCGGCCGGTCGCCGCCGGCGGAGACCAGCGCGCGCAGGACCCGGTCCCAGCCGCCCGGCGCGTTGATGTTGAGCATGCGCACCGGGGCGTCGGTGTCGTTGCGGTAGCAGTGCGCGACGCCGGGAGGAAAACAGGCGTACGAGCCAGGGCCCGCGGAAACGGTGCGCTCTCCGATGCGCAGGGTCACTGTTCCTTCCAATACATAGAAGGAATCGCATAGGCGTTCATGGCGATGCAGTGGCGGGCCGCTCGCACCGGGCCGAAGCCGGTGCTCGACAACGGAGAACGCTCCGCCCGTCGCGTCTCCGGAAGCCAGCACCAAAGAGACATTGCCGTCACCGTAGGTGAGTATTTCACCTTTGTCCGAGGCGCGAAGAAAGATCGCGGGAAGTGTCATGCGGCAAAAGATATCCATGATCCGCATGGTGTGACCGCCTTGGGTGCGACGCGGGAGAATCCTTGCCTCGATTGGCGTATTGATGGCACCGCCCGCATCACCTAGCTTGGCGATCGGGGCTGGGGTGCGGTGAAACAGGCGGGCTTCTACTGCCTGGCAAGGTTCTGATCTGTTCAATCATGTTCTGGGGGATGTTGCTTCATGGGGTCTGCCGAACACGCGACAAGGACAAAACCTTCTCTGGTGAATTCTTTCTCGGCGCCCGCCTCCGGCAAGGGAATAGCGACCCTGGTGGAGGAATGGGTAAAGCGCCGGCCGGAGACCTGCGCGGTGCGCGAACCGGTCACCGGCCGGTCGATGAATTACCGTGAGCTCTGGCAGCACGCCGGGCGGCTCGCCGAGATCCTCATGGCCCAAGACGTGCGCCCCGGCGATCTTGTCGCGGTCGATCTCCCACGCTCCCTCGACTTGGTGGTGGCCTTTCTCGGGGTCGTCCGGGCCCGCGCGGCCTACCTGCCCTTGGACGTCCACGCTCCCGCGGAACGCATCGCCGATATCGTCGAGGAATCGGGTTCGCGGGTGCTGATCTGCGCCCCACAGGCCGAAGCCGGACGCCGGGCGATTCTTCCTTCCGGTGTGCGGGTGCTTTCGGTGCCGCAAGAGCGGGGCGAGACGGATTCGACGGCACCGATGGAAGCCGCGGCCGGTGAGGATCCGATCTACGTCACCTACACCTCGGGTTCCACCGGACGGCCGAAAGGCGTCGTCATCCCGCATCGCGCGGTGAACCGGTTGGTGGTGGAGCCGAACTACTGCACGATCGACCCGGGCGATCGCGTCGCGAACACGTGCAATCCCGCCTTCGACGTGACCACCTGCGAGATTTGGAGCACGCTCACCTCCGGCGGGACCATCGTGCCCTTTCCCCTGCTCACCGACGTCACCATGAACACCTGGGCGGATTTGGTGCGCACCGAGGAAATCACCACGATGTTCCTCACCACGTCGCTGTTCCACACGGTGGCCTGGGAGCGTCCTGACGCTTTCGGCTCGATGAAGAACCTGGTCGTCGGCGGGGAACAGCTCGACCTCGCCGCGGTCCGGCGGGTGCTCGCCGCGCGGCCGCCCGCCCGGCTGGTGAACGGTTACGGGCCGACCGAGGCCACCGCCTTCGCCACCTTCTTCGCCTGCACCACCGAAAGCCTGGCCGGTGCCGAACGGATCCCCATCGGGTACCCCCTGCAGAAGACGACGGTCCACGTACTGGACGAAGACCTGAACCCGGTGGCCGCCGGGGAATCGGGCGAGCTGTGCCTCGGTGGGCCAGGGGTGGCCACCGGCTACCTGAACCGCCCCGAACTCACCGCGGAACGCTTCGTGATCGCGCCGTCCAGCGGTGAGCGGGTGTACCGGACCGGCGACCTGGTCCGCGAGGTCGCCGGCGGTGCCTTGGAAATGCTCGGCAGGAAGGACCGGCAGATCAAGCTGCGCGGCTTCCGGATCGAGCTGGAGGAGATCGAGCGGGTCGCGGTTTCCACGGGTCTCGTCGATGCCGCGTTCGTGGAAAAGGTGGGTGAGGGGGCGTCCGCCGAACTGGTCGCGTTCCTGTTGCCCGCCAAGGGAACAGACGAAGACCCGACCGACGCGCTGGCGGGGGAACTGACCGCGAAACTGCCCGGCTACATGATTCCGGCCCATTGGCACGTGTTGCCCGAGCTGCCGGTCGGCGCGACCGGGAAAGCGGACCGCGCCCGGATGGTCGCGTTGTTCGCCGATGCGGGCCGCGACGAACCTGTCGAAGACGATCCTTCCGACGACCCGGTTCTGGCCCAGGTCAAGGGAATCCTGCGAGACGTGCTGGGCAGGTCGAACTTCTCCGCCGCCGACAACTTCCTCGACATCGGCGGGAATTCCGTCCTCGCCGTCCAGGTCGCGTCCCGGATCCAGCAGCGGTACGCGGTTCCGCTGGAACCGGCGGACGTACTCCTCGCCGAATCCTTCGACGCGCTGGCGGTCCACGTCCGCACGGCGGCGTCGTAACCGATGGCCATCCGCGTCCACGGAGCAACGAACCACCGGGGGAACCGTTGACCAACTCGACCTTGCCCGCCCTGACCCGGTCGGGCGCTCGTGTCGCGCCGCTGTCGTTCGCACAGGAACGGCTGTGGTTCATCGACGCCACGACACCGGGTTCGGTGACCTACAACGTTCCGATGCTGATGAACTGGCGCGGCCGGGCGGAACCCGAAGCGCTGCGCGCCGCTTTGACCGCCGTGGTGGCGAAACACGAGATCCTGCGCACGACGTACCAGGTCCGAAATGGACAGCCGGTGCAGGTGGTCGGGGACGCCGAAGCCGCCGAAGCCGCCGAGATCGAGGTGATCGAGCTCGGCGGCGTCACGGAGGCGGGGCAACGGATCCGCGCGGAAGCCGAGGAACGAGCCGCGAAACCGTTCGACCTGGCCGCGGGTCCGCTCCTGCGCTGTACGGTGTGGCGCGGCGCTCCGTCCGGGGACGCGCTCCTGCTGGTGATCCACCACATCGCCGTCGACGGCTGGTCGATCGCGGTGCTGCTGGAAGATCTCGGCAAGGCGTACCAGGACGCGATCGAGGGACGGCCGGCGTCGTTGCCCGGGCTGGACGTCCAATACGCCGATTTCGCGGTGTGGGACCGCGCGGCGGGCGCCGATCCCGAGCTGCGGCAACGGGTCGCCGACCGTGCGGCGGATCTGCTGACCGTGCCCGGCGGGGTGAACCTCACCGGCCGACGGGGCCGGGCGGGCTCCCCGGAAGGTTCTGTTCCCGGCGCTCAGCACACCTTCACGGTGCCCGGACCGGTGGTCGCGAACCTGCGAGAGCTGGCGAAGACCCTGCGCGCGACACCGTATGTGCTGCTCTTCGCCGCGTTTCAGCTGGTGCTGCGGCGATGGTCCGGGCAGCCGGAATTCCTGGTGGGGACGCTCGCCGCCAACCGCCCGCATCCGGACCTGGAGAAGCTGGCTGGGTTCTTCGTCAACACCGTGCCGCTGAAATGCCGTTCGGAAACGGACTGGACGTTCGCCGAACTCTGCGGGCATACCCGGAAAGAGGCGTTCCGGTCCCTTACCTACCAACGGATCCCGTTCAACCAGCTGACCGCTGAGGTCGCCGCGGCGAAGGGCGCCCGCGTCGGACTGGTGGACGTGGGATTCGCGCTGCAGAACGTGCCGGCGCCGAAGCCGCCCGCTCCGGAGTTGTGGACTCCGCCGGTCCAGCTTCCGACCGGTACGGCCAAGTTCGATCTCCTTCTGTTGCTGGAGGAGGCACAGGACGAGATCACCGGCATGGTCGAGTTCGCGACCGATCGCCACCCCGGCGGCATGGGCCGGTTCGTCGGCGACGATTTCCTGGCCGTTCTCACGAAGGCGGTGGCCGAACCCGGCGGCACCGTTCGCGACCTGCTCGCCGGGATCGACGACGTCGACGGCAGGCTGGCGGGCTGGGAGCCGGATCCGGAGGACGTCGAGAAAGAGCCCGAGTGGCCTCCGGCCGAGGTTTGGCGGGGCGAGTTCACCGAGGAGCAGCGGTGGGCCGCGGACCTCTTCGTGGACGTGCTGCCCAAGGTGGCCAAGGGAGATCTGACGCTCACCGTCGCGGACCTGGTTCCGGAGACGAACTTCTTCTCCCTCAGCGGACATTCCCTGCTCGCGGTCCACATGCTTTCCGAGGCTCAGCGGCGCCACGGTGTCTGGGTGCCCCCGGCCGACTTCCTGGCCGACCCCACGGTCGCCGGGCTCGGCCGGTTGCTCGCCGCGGGTGCCGACGCGCCGGCCGAAAAGACCGGCGGCGCGGCACCGGATCCGGCGGACCGGTACCCGGCGACCTCGGTGCAGCAGCGATTCTGGTTCCTCGACCGGATCGCCGGGCTGCGGTCGGCTTACGTGCTCCCCATGGTGATCGAACTGCGGGGCGCGATCGACCAGGACGCGCTCCGCCGGGCGATCCAGCAGGTCCTCGGCCGCCATCCCGCGTTGCGTTCCCGGTTCGAGCTCGACCGGAAGCTGCGGCGGCTCTTCTACCGCACGGACTCGCCGCCCCCCGAGATCATGGTGAGCGACGGTGAACGGTGGGACGACGCCCGGCTCGAGGCCCGGCTGGCGAAGGTGAGCTGGGACGGGTTCGACCTGGCGACGGGCCCGCTCGCGCGCGCCGAGGTCATCACGCGGAAAGACCGGACGCTGGTCGTGGTCAGCGCGCACCACATCGTCAACGACGGGTGGTCACAGCAGATCCTGTCCGAGCAGCTGGCCGAGGCCTATCGGGCCGAGCGGGAAGGCAGGCCCGCCGAGCTTCCGGCACCCGTCCATCCGTCCCAAGTGGACGGTTCGAATTCTCCGGCGGCCGCGTCGCGGGAAGAGCGGGCCGCCGTGCGAGTGTCCGAACTGGACGGTGCCCCGACCGATGTGCTGCTCCCGTACGATCGGCAGCGGACGAACACCCAGCCGACCCTCGGCGCGTCCCGCCGGGTGAATCTCGGGGAAGAACTGACGGCCCGGTTGCGCGAGGTCTGCGGCGAACTCGGCTGTACCACCTTCATGGCGACAGCGGCGCTGCTCGCGAGCACCCTCGGCGGCCGGAGCGGGCAACGGGACTTCCTGTTCGCGATCCCCTGGGTGGGCCGGGACGCGCCGGAGTCCGCGAACGCGGTGGGCATGTTCGTCAACACGCTGGTGCTCCGGGTGGATTCGAGCGGTGAGCCCACTTGGCGGGAGCTGCTCGGCCGGGTCCGTGAGGCGAGCGTTTCCTGCTACCGCAACGCGGACGTGCCGTTCGACGCGATCGCGTCGGCGGTGCATCCCGACCGCGGCCTCGACCGGCCGCCGGTGACGCCGGTGTACCTCGCTTCGGCCGATGGTGTGCCGTCGCCCGCCGAGCTGTCTCCCGGCATCGAAGCCCGTTATCTCCCGCTGCGGCCGTTGCACGTCAAGTACGAGTTCGAGCTCACCGTCACCGAACTCGCCGACGACCTGTTGCTGTCCGCTTCCTATCTGACCGACCTGTTCGACGAAGACACCATCACCGACCTCCTCGCCGCGCTCGTGACGAAGGCGATGAACCTGACGGCTGATCCGGATGCGAAAGCGAATAAGGGGAACTGAAGTGAACGAGACCGTGATCGCTGAGCCCGACATCGTCGGCAAGGTGCGAAGCGCGTGGGCGGACGCGCTCGACATCGCCGTCGAAACCGTTCCGCTGGAGGTCAACTTCTTCGACGCCGGTGGCAACTCGCTGCTGTTGCTGCTGCTCTGGGAGCAGCTCAACGGCATGACCGAACGCGACCTCAGGGCGGCCGACCTCTTCGAGCACAGCACGGTGGTGGCACAGGCCGCGTTGCTCGGCAGCGAGGAGACCGCCGGACCCGCGGAGCTCGGCGGTCGCGAACGCGGCCGGTTGCTCGGCATGGCACGGCGCACCCAGCCGACCGAAGCGGGCAACTGACCCATGACGAACGAGACCGATATCGCGGTCGTGGGCGCCGGTTGCCGTTTTCCCGACGCCTGGACCCCGGAACGCTTCTGGCGGAACCTCGACGCCGGTGTGGTTTCCATGCGGGAACAGGACGAGGACCGGCTCCGGGCGTCCGGTGTGTCCGATGCGGACCTGAAGGCGCCTGACTTCGTCCGGGTGGCCGCGACCCTGCCGGGAGCGGAAGACTTCGCCGCCGAGTTCTTCGGGGTGTCGCCCACCGAGGCCGAGACGATCGACCCGCAGCACCGGCTGCTCCTGGAAAGCTGCTGGGAGGCGCTGGAGTCCGCGGGACATCCGCCGCGCGCGGACGGGCCGGTGACCGGCATCTTCGCGGGAGGCGCGCCGAGCCGGTACTCGGCCGCGCTGCTCGCGGCGAAGACCATGGAGTCCGGGCTGATCGAGGCGTTCGACGACCTCGGGCTGACGCTGGGCGGCCTCGGGGACCTGATGACGTCGAGGATCGGCTACAAGCTGGGGTTGCGCGGGCCGACCGTCGGCGTGCAGACGGCTTGTTCGTCCTCGTTGTACGCGGTGCATTACGCGACCCTGAGCCTGCTCTCCGGCGAATGCGACATCGCGCTGGCCGGCGGTACGACGATCGCCGAGCCGGTCACCGGGTACCGGTACCAGCCGGGCGGCCTGACCTCCGAGGACGGCTACTGCCGCTCCTTCGACGCCACGTCGACCGGAACCGCGTTCAGCTCGGGGATCGGCGTGGTGGCCCTGCGCAGGCTTTCCGACGCGCTCGCCGACGGCGATCCCATCCTTGCGGTGGTCCGCGGCAGCGCCATCGGGAACGAGGGCTCGAACCGGCCGGGCTTCACCGCGCCGACGCCGTCCGGGGTCGCCGACGTGGTCGCGGCCGCGCTGCGGGTGGCCGACGTCCCGGCGCGGCTGCTGCGGTACGTCGAGGCGCACGGGTCGGGCACCGCCCTCGGCGATCACATCGAGCTGCTGGGGCTCACCGACGGCCTGCGGGCCACCACCTCCGACAGCGGATTCTGCGGGCTCGGCTCGGTGAAGGCGAACATCGGGCACACCGGTGCCACCGCCGGAATCGCCGGTTTCCTGAAGGCGGTGCACATCGTGCGCACCGGGAACCTGCCGCCGCAGCCGATGTTCGACCGGCCGCGGGATCCCGGCATCCTCGCCGAAAGCCCGTTCTTCGTGCCGACGAGCGCGAGTTCGAACCTCGACCGGGACCGGCACGTGCTGGTCAACTCGATGGGCGTCGGCGGCACGAACGCCGTCGCGGTGCTCGCCCCGCCGCCCGCGCCCGTGCGGCCCCCGGCACCGGAGACCGAGGTCGTCCGGCTGGTGCTGTCCGGGCGCAGTCGCGCCGAGCTGGACGCGCTGTCCGTGCGGCTCGCCGATGAGCTGGACACCGGCGCGCCCGCCGTCGCGGACGTGGCGCACACGCTGAGGGTCGGACGGCGGTCCTTCACCGAGCGCCGGGTGGTGACCGCCGCAGCCGGCGAGCTCGCGTCGGTGCTGCGCCTGCCCCGTCCGCCCGCCGCCCGCACGATGCGCACCACCGCCGCGCGGCGCGCGATCGTCGTCGCGCCGGAAGGACTGGACGTGCCGCGCGCGGTGCTCGCCGCGTTGCCCGGCAAGCCCGAAGTGGTGCGGGAGGTGCCCGCGCGACCGTCGGCGGACGAGTTCGTGCTGCTCGTCGGCACCGGCGAACCGGGACCGGCCCGCCACGTCCTGGCGCTCGAACCGGATACCGACCCCGGTGTGCTCGCGGACCGGATCGAGGAGGCTCTCACGGCGGCCTGGCTGCACGGCGTCGACGTGGCTTGGGAGACGGCCTCCGGTGGCCGCGGCCGCCGGGTCGCGCTGCCGACGTATCCGTTCTCCCGGCGCCGGTATTGGGCACTCGACAGGATGCCGCCGATCGCCGCGCCTTCGAGCTGGTCCCGGCCCACCGAGTCCACTGTGGACACAGCGAGTGCGGTGAACCCGGAGGAGCCCGGATCGATCGAGGCGGAACTGCTCGATCTGTGGCGCGATCTGTTCGGCGTCTCCACGATCGGCGTGGACGACGAATTCGGTCTGCTCGGCGGGACCTCCTTGCTGTACGTCCAGATGGCCCTGAAGGTCCAGCAGCGCCACCAGGTCCTCATCAACGTGCACCGCTCGGGCGGCAGCCGGACCACGGTGCGCAGGGTCGCCCAGATCGTCCGGGGCAAACTCGGCGCCGAAGGCAACGAAGCCGTTTACCAGGTCGCGGACGGAGACGGCGACCTGATGGACGCCGACCTGCAACTGCCGTTGGCCGACGTGGCCGAAACGGAAGCGCCGGGTACCGATGTGCTGCTGACCGGCGCGACCGGCTTCCTCGGCGCGTTCCTGCTGCACGAGTTGCTGGCCTCGACCGAGGGCAGGATCTACTGCCTGGTGCGGGCCGCCGACGAGGCCGAGGGCCGGGAGCGGCTGAGCAACGCGGCGAAGGCGCTGGGGCTGCCCGAAACGGACTCGGACCGCGTCCACGTGGTGCCCGGCGACCTGCACGACATCGCCAGGGTCTGCCGCGAGTACCGGGACGGCGAGCTCGCCACACAGGTGGGCCGGGTGCTGCACTGCGCGGCCCGGGTGGTCTTCACCGAGCCGTACCGGGTCCTGCGCGAGAGCAACCTGCTGCCGATGGTCGACCTGCTGTCGTGGATGCGGGGCAACGGAATCCGGGACTTCTCCTTCGTCTCCACCGTCGCGGCGACCGGGATCGCGATGGGCACCGGCGGGAAGATCCTGGAGACCAGGGAACAACCGCTGGATCCCGAGCAGGGCGGGTACGGCGTCAGCAAATGGGTCGGCGAACGGCTGCTGGAACGGGCTGAGCGCGACGGCATGCGGGTCCGGGTGTTCCGGCCTGGCGTCATCGTCTCTTCCCGGGCGACGGGGGCCTGCAACGAGAAGGACCTGGTCTGGCATCTGCTGGCCAGCGGTCTCGCGGTGGGCGCGCATCCGCTCGACGAGCGTGCCTGGCCGATGGCGCCCGTCGACGTGGTGGCCAAGGCCATCGCGGAACTCTCGTTCGTCCCGGGTTCGGTCGGCCGCGCGTATCACCTGGTGCACGAGAAATTGATCAACCCGCGGCAGATGTTCGAGCTGCTGGCCGAAGCCGGCCTGCCGACCGAGGCCGTCGATCCGGAGGAATGGAAGCGGCGGGTGGCCGAAAAGGCGCTGGCGACGGGTGACGAGGTGTTGTCGAACATGACCCTCTACGAACTCGAGGGCGAGGAGAACCTCGGCGAGGACGACATGGAAGCCAAGGGCTGGCAGGACTGGCTTAGCCGTTCCGGACTGAGTTCCGAACCGACCGGAGAGCTGCTGCGCGGCGGGCTGGAGTACCTGGCCGAAGGCAAGGCCGCGGCGGGCGAACTGGTGGCGAATCTCGTGAGGACGAGGGGAACGCGCTCATGACCAGGGAAGACGGCTCCGGCGCGATCGGTATCGGCGCGATGCACTGTCTGCTGCCCGAAGACCGGGTGGCGGTCACGGACCTGCCGGAATTCGCCCAGCTCGGCCATGAAGAGCTCCAATTCGTCGAGAAATGCGGCGTGCGGACCGTCGGGGTGTTCACCGAGACCGAGCAGGCCGCCCTCGCCGCGCAGGCCTGCCGGGAACTGCTGGCCGAGCATCCCGTCGACCCCGACATCCTGCTGATGGTCGGCCCGCGGTCACCGGACGTGCTGCTCGGCTCGGACGTGTGCCGCGTGCAGGCGGAGAACAAGATGGACTCGGCGTTCGCCTTCAGCGTGGACGGGCTGGGCTGCACCGGCTCCAGCGCCGCCTGGGCGCTGGCGCGGGACCTGCTGGTGGCCGATCCCGGCCGCGAGAGCGTGATGATCACGCACACCAGCCGTCCGACCGGGGCGGACCGGATCCGGTTCCCCGTCACCGTGGTCGGCGACGGCGCGTACGCGATGACGATGGTCCGGGGCGGCCGTCCGGTGCTGCGAGGGCACCGGCAGGAGACCGACGGCTCCTTCAACGACCTGTTCCGCGTGGACTACAAGCAGACGCCCTGGTACGAGTGGCGCGAGGAGTGCCTGGACCCGTCCAGGTACAGCTTCGAACTCGCGACGCACAGCCAATTCCGGCTCAGCCGCCTCGTCGACCGGGTCCTCGCCGAAGCCGGAGTCGGCAAGGACGCCGTCGCCACCACCCTGATGCAGAACGTCGTGGCGAGCGCGTTCGGCTTCTACACGTCGCTGCTCGAACTGCCGATCCACGACGTCTGCCTGGCGCAGCTGACCGAGTACGGGCACCTCGGCGCGATGGACGTCGTGCTCAACCTCGACCGGCTCCTCGCCACCGGCGAGCTGTCCGAGGGCGATCTCGTGCTGGTGCTGAACAACAGCCCGGTGGCGGCCTGGGCGGTGACGTTGTGGGAAGTCTGAACGGCACGCCGGAAACGCTGTACGACTGGTTCGCCGCGTCGGCGGCCAGGTGGCCGGACGAGATCGCGGTCGAAGTGCGGGAGGTCGGCCTGACCTACGCGCGGCTCCACGAATGCGCGCTGGCGCTCGCCGGCCGGATCGTCGCCGCGCACGGCCGCGCGCCGGAGCGAATCGCGCTGCTCGCTTCCCGCAGCGTGGTCGCGTACGCCGGCTATCTCGCCGGCCTGTACCTCGGCTCGGTCCTCACCCCGCTCAATCCGGAGTATCCGGCGGCCCGCAACCGCACGGTCTGCGAGCTCGCGAACGTGGATCTGGTGCTGGCCGACGAAGCGGGCTCCGCGCAGCTCGGCGACGACCTCACCGCCACCGTGCTCACACCCGCCGACGAGGACGTGCTCGCGGCCCGGCCCACCGGCGGACCACGGCCGCGCGAGACGACCGGTGACGACGTCGCGTACGTCCTGTTCACGTCGGGCTCCACCGGCCGCCCCAAAGGCGTGCCGATCCGGCACCGCAATCTGTCGCCTTACGTGGCGCACAACATCGAGCGCTACCAGGTGAAGCCCGGCTGCCGGATGTCGCACGCCTTCGATCTGACCTTCGACCCGTCGGTCTTCGATCTCTTCGTCACCTGGGGCGGCGGCGCGACCCTGGTCGTCCCGCGGCGCACCGAACTGCTGACCCCGGTGGACTACCTGGCCCAGCGCCGGATCACGCACTGGTTCTCGGTGCCCTCGGTGGTTTCGGTCAGCGCGGACCTCGGCAACCTTCCGACCGGACGGGTGAGCGAACTGCGCTACAGCCTGTTCATCGGCGAACAGCTCACGGGACGGCAGGCGCGGGAGTGGCGGGCCGTCGCGCCGGACGCGGTACTGGAGAACGTCTACGGCCCGACCGAGCTGACCGTCGCCTGCACCGAATTCCGGCTGCCGGACGATCCGGCACACTGGCCCGTCACCACGAACGACACGGTACCGATCGGTCCGGTGTACGACTTCCTCGACCACGTGATCCTGGACGAGGCCGGGCTTCCCGCGGAGGAGGGCGAGCTCTGTGTCCGCGGCTCCCAGCGTTTCGACGGCTATCTGGACCCTCAGGACGACGTCGGCCGGTTCCTCACCCACGACGACACCGGGACGACGGTGTACGACGGGAACGGGCCGCTGACCGAGGCGCACTACTACCGCACGGGGGACAGGGTGCGGTGGGAGTCCGGCAACCTGGTCCATTTAGGACGGTTGGACAACCAGGTCAAGGTCCGCGGCTACCGGATCGAACTCGGCGAGATCGAGGCGGCCATGCGACGGCACCCCGAGATCCGGGACGCGGTCGTGCTCGCGATCAAGAACGAGGACGAAACCGAACTCGTCGGCTGCTACACGGGTGAGCCGCAGGCGCCCCTGCGTTTCCTGCACTGGCTGTGCGACCAGGTGCCCATCCACATGGTCCCGCGGCGCTTCGAGCATTTCGATTCCTTGCCCCTCAACGCCAACGGCAAGATCGACCGGAACGGGCTGCGCGATCTGCTGCCCGCCCGCCGTCCGGTCAAGGCGTAGCGATGGACATCCGAAACCGCGCAGAGAAAGGAATCGCTCGCTGATGTCCTACCTCCGAGAACTGATCCCCCCGCCGGGGCCGGTCCGCGTGCTGTGCCTGAGCAACCTGGCGAAGACCGTGGGCAACGGCGTGTTCATGGCGGTGAGCATCCTGTTCTTCACCCGCACCGCGGGGATCCCGGCCGGTGAGGTGGGGCTCGCGCTCACGATCGGCGGAATCCTCGGGATGGCGGCGAGCGTGCCCGCCGGGCAGGCGGCCGACCTCCTCGGCCCGCGCAACACCACGATCGTCTTCATGTGCCTGCAAGGCGCGCTGATGTGCTGCTACGCCTTCGTCGGCGGATTCGTCACCCTTCTGGTGGCGACCAGTCTGGTGCTGATCGCGGAATCCGCGACGGACGCGGCGCGGGGCGCGCTCATCGCCGGGATCACGCGGCCGGAGGAACGGGTGCGCGCCTGGTCCTATCTGCGGTCCATCAGCAATCTCGGGGTTTCCCTCGGCGCGGTGGCGGGCGGCATCGGGCTGCACTTCGACACCCGCACGGCCTACATCTCGGTGTTGATCGGCGGCGGTCTACTGGTCATCTCGGCAGGCTTGGCGTACTTCAGGCTGCCGACCGTGCCGCCGGTACCCGCGCAGTCCGAGGGTGCGCGGCTCGTCGTGCTGCGTGACAAGCCGTACGCGACGATTTCCTTGCTCAACGCCGTGCTCACCATGAACACGGTCATCCTCACCGTCGCGTTGCCGCTGTGGATCATCCAGCAGACGAAGGCGCCCGCGTGGCTGTACTCGGCGCTGCTGTTGCTCAACACGGTCACCGTCGTGCTGCTCCAGGTGCGGACCAGCAAGGGAAGCGATCTGCCCCCCGGCGGGGCCAAAGCCCTGCGCCGGTCGGGTTTCCTGCTGGCGGCCTGTTGTGCGCTGTTCGCGCTCGCGGCCGGGCAACCGACCTGGCTGGCGGTGCTCATCCTCGTCGCCGGCGCGCTGGCGCACGTCTTCGGCGAGATGCTGTGGAGCGCGGGTTCGTGGTCGCTGTCCTTCGGCCTCGCACCCGAACACGCGCAGGGCCAGTACCAAGGGTTCTTCGGCATGTCGACGCAGTTCGGCACGATGGTCACCCCCGTGCTGGTGACCGGGCTGATCGTCGGCGTCGGCCAGCTCGGCTGGCTGATCTTCGGGGTGGCGATGATCGCCGCGGGCGTGGCCGCGCCGTCGGCGACCAGATGGGCCCTGCGCACTCGACAGCCGTCCGCATCCGCGACCGAATCCGTGACAGGGGCGTGACATGGACTTCAGCCTGTTCTACTTCGCCAACGACAGCAACGAACGTGACCGCAACCGCTATCAGCTTCTGCTGGACGGGGCGCGGTTCGCGGACGCCAACGGCTTCACGGCCGTGTGGACGCCGGAGCGGCATTTCCATTCCTTCGGCGGTCTCTACCCCAACCCGTCGGTGACCGGTGCGGCGGTCGCCGCGATCACCGAGCGGGTGCAGATCCGCGCCGGCAGTGTGGTCGCGCCGCTGCACCATCCGATCCGGATCGCCGAAGAGTGGTCGGTGGTGGACAACCTCTCCGGAGGACGGGTCGGCCTCTCCTTCGCGTCCGGCTGGCACGCCGTGGATTTCGCGCTGCGCCCGGAGAACTACCGGGACCGCAAGCAGATCCTGGTGGAGTACGTGGACCAGGTGCGCAGGCTGTGGCGTGGCGAGGCCATGTCCGTCGTCGACGGTGTCGGCACCGAGCAGCAGGTGCGCGTCTTCCCGCCGCCGGTCCAGCCGGAGCTGCCGGTCTGGGTCACCAGCGCGGGCAACGCCGAAACCTTCCGCGCCGCCGGACGGGCCGGTGCGGGCCTGCTCACCCACCTGCTCGGTCAGGACCTCGACGAGCTCGCCGAGAAGATCGCCGAATACCGCCGTGCGATCGCCGAACGCGAAGACGCCGACGGATGGCCGGGGCGGGTCGCGCTGATGGTGCACACCTGCCTCGGCGACGACGAGGACGAGGTGCGCGAACAGGTCCGCGAGCCGCTGCACGACTACTTGCGCAGCTCGCTCGGTCTGCTGCTGGGTTCCCAGCTCAACGGCGCGCGCAAACTCGATCCGGCCAAGCTGCACAAGGAAGACGTGGATTTCCTGGTGGGGCGCTCGTTCGACCGGTACTACGACGACGGCGCGCTCCTCGGCACTGTCGGCAAAGCGCAGAAGATGGTGGAGCGATTCCGTGACGCCGGAGTCGACGAGGTCGCCTGCCTGATCGACTTCGGGGTGCCCAGCGAGACCGTGCTGGCCGGTTTCGAACACCTCAACCAGGTGCGGGAGCTTTCGACCGCGCCCGCCGGCTCGTGAACCCTCGCGACGGCGGCACCCAGGCGGCGGCCCCGCCCGCATCCGGGCTGGACCGGACCGGGGAACGGTTCCGCCGCACGGCGAGCCGGTTCCCGACCGGGGTCACGGTCCTGAGCACCGTCGTGGACGGGCAGCCGCACGGGATGACCGTGAACGCCTTCACCTCGGTTTCGGTCGACCCGTTGATGATCCTGGTGTCGGTGAACCACGATTCGCGGACCTACCGGCACATCAGCTCCTCGGCGGTGTTCGCGGTGACCATGCTCAGCGCCGGTCAAGAGGGCGTCGCCCGTGCCTTCGCCGACCCGAAACGCCCGTCCGGTGCGCGCTCCTTCGTGGACATACCGTGGCGAGCTGCCCCGTACACCGGCTGCCCGATCCTGCCCGAAGGGGTCGGCTACTTCGACTGCGTGCTGGACCGGATCCATCCCGTCGGCGATCACGCCGTCCTGATCGGCGCGGTACGCGCGTTCGACGTGCTGACCGGCCGCCCTCCGTTGCTGTTCCTGCACAGCGAGTTCACCGAACCCGGCCGACCGAGTCCGAAAGGGAAACAGCGATGAGTCCACAAAGGACCGACAGTGCGGAGTTCCGTGCCGCGGTCGAGCGGCTGCGGGTGCCCGGAATGGGCACGGAATCCGTCGGGCCGCTGCTGAAGTCGCTCGTCCACCTGGTCCGCCCGCGCCGGGTCCTCGAAGTGGGAATGGGCTACACCACGCCGTTCCTGGCGGGCGCGCTCGCCGAAGTCGAGGAACTGGTGCGCGCCGAGTCGGAGGCGCTGGCCGCGAAGTCCCGGCCCTACCTCGACCGCGAAGGCGAGCTGGACGAAACCTGGCTCAACGAAGAACCTCCGCTGGCGCGACCCGATTACTACCTCGAGCCGTATCGGCCCACCCTCGTCGCGGTGGACGATCTGTCCATCGAGGAATCTTCCGCGGGCAGGGTGCGGACGGTGCTGCGGGAACTGGACCTCGAAGACCGGGTGACGGTCGTGAACGCCGACCTGCGCGAGTGCGCGGACCTCCTGCCCGCGGAGCTGACGCCGATCGACCTGGCGTGGGTCGACGCGTGGGAGTGCCTGTACTTCGTGGACAACTTCTGGGAGCTGATCAACCCGGACGGCGGCCTGGTGATCCTGCACTACCTGATGACCTATCCCGAGGGGGACGCGATTCTGCGCTATCTGGCGGGAATCCAGCGGTCCAAGCCCGGCGAGATGGAGATCGTGAACCTGCTCGAACCGCACAAACTCGCGCAGAACAGCCTGACCGTGCTCCGTCGCACCGGCGGCGCGGTGAAGCGGCGCTACGCGCGGGCGGGCACCCAGGTCGTCGATTTCAGCGACGACCTGCGGTCGAGCGCGATCGAGCACGCGGCACAGGCCGAGCAGGACAAGGCCCCGCTGGCGAAATGACGACAACGCAAGGGATTCATCCGGGAGGAAGCTTGTACCGACAGGGGACGGCCGGTATTCACTGGGGAGGGGAACGGGATGGACTTCGCGCCTACCGCTGAACAACAAGAACTTCGTGACCGGGTGATCCGGTTCGCCAAGACCACGATCGGTACGCGTGCGGCGGAACACGACCGGGAAGGCACGTTCGACGAGGACGGCTGGAAGCTGTGCGCGGATTTCGGCGTGCTCGGCTGGCCGATCGCGAGCGAGTACGGCGGTTCCGGCTACGATCCGCTCACCGCGATCATGGCCTACGAAGGTCTCGGCTACGGATGTGCCGACAACGGCCTGGTGTTCGCGATCAACAACCACGTGTTCGCCTGCGCGGTCTACATCGCCGACCACGGGACGGAAGAGCAGCGGCGGCGGTGGCTGCCGCCGCTGTGCGACGGCTCGATGGTCGGGGCGCACGCGCTGTCCGAACCGGAGACCGGGTCGGACATGCTCGCCCTGACCACCAAGGCGGTCCGGTCCGGGGACGGTTACGTCCTGACCGGCACCAAGAAGTTCATCAGCAACGGCCCGCGCGCCGATCTGTTCATCGTGTTCGCCAGGACGAGTGAAACGGAAGCACCGCAACGGTCGATCTCGGCCTTCGTGGTGGAGCGGGACACTCCCGGTCTCTCCACGGAACTGATCCCCAAGGCCGGGTTGCGGGGCACGCCGATGGGCGAGATCGTCTTCGACGGCTGCGTGCTCCGCGAGGATCAGCGGCTCGGCGCCGAAGGTGCCGGATATCAGCTGTTCACCTCCACCATGGAGTGGGAACGCGGGTTCATGTTCGCCAGCGGGGTCGGTGTGCTGGCGCGGCTGCTCGACCGCTGTGTCGAATACGCGAGCACCCGTCAGCAGTTCGGCCGGGCGATCGGTGCCTTCCAGGCGGTTTCGCACAAGATCGCCGACATGCGGGTGCGGCTGGAGCTGGCGCGGCTGTTGCTCTACAAGGTCGGCTGGCTGCGCTCGCGCGGCAGGCTCGCCCTGCACGAGGCGTCGATGTTGAAGCTGTATGTCAGCGAGAGCCTGAGCGTCAGCGCGCTGGACGCGATGCAGATCCACGGTGCCCGTGGCTACACCGAAGAACTGGGCATCGAACGGGAACTGCGGGACGTGCTGGCGGGCACGATCTACGGCGGTACCTCGGAAATCCAGCGGTCCATCATCGCCGGCCTGCTCGGTGTTCCCACGTCGGTCTGAGGAGGACGAATGCACGACTATCGGCTCGATCTGGAAAAACCGCTGATCGACGCTCATCTCGACGAGTTGCGCCGCCGCGTCTACTTCGTGTCGGAGGACATCGTCGACTTCCAGCTGGTCTTCTCCGGCAACGAGGTGGTCGCCGTCGTGGTGACGACCGACGAGCCCGCGGACGCCGGCGAACTCTCCAGGAAACTGGAGTTCGTCGTCGAGAACGACGTGCGGACCCAGCTGCCGACGCCGCCGAAGGTGGTGTGGCGATCGGACTCCACCCGGGTGCCGCTTACCGACGTCTTCGAGGGAATGCTGGCCGATGGCGTGGTGCACGAGATCGGCCCCGGTCAGGTGGCGCTCGGCGAACCGGCGATCACCGCGCTGAACACGCTGGACGGATTGCTGCGCCGCATCATCGACGACGAGTTCGACGCGCGCGAGTACCGGTATCCCACGCTGCTCCCGGTCACCGCGCTGCATCGCAGTGGCTACCTGTCGTCGTTCCCGCAGCACATGATGTTCGCCGCCCGGCTGGACGGCGACGTCGACACCTATCGCGCCTTCGCGAAGGAAGTCACCGAGCGCGCCCAGATCGGTGAACACATCCTCGGGAAATGCGGTCCGGTGGACCGGTGCCTGCCGCCGACGATGTGCTACCACACCTTCGACCAGTTCTCCGGGTCCACATTGGACAAGGAGAACATGGTGGTGACGGCGAAGGGCGGATCGTTCCGGCACGAGGCCCGCTACCACCGGACACTGGAACGGCTGGCGGACTTCACCATCAGGGAAACGGTCTTCCTCGGCTCGGCCGAGTTCGTCCGGAGCGCCAGGGACCGGTTCCGGGACCGCGCGATCGAACTGGTCGCCGAGCTCGGGCTCGCCGGGCGGTGCGAGGTCGCCAACGACCCGTTCTTCGCCAGTGTCGAAGGAGCGGCGCGAGCGTCTTCGCAACGGCTGCTCGAACTCAAGCACGAGTTGCACCTGGATGTCGGCCCGCAGGGGCAGAGCATCGCGGTCGGCTCGTTCAACCTTCATGAACAACATTTCGGAGAGGCCTTCGGCATCAGGGGCCCGGACGACGAGGTGGTGTATTCGGCCTGCGTCGGCTTCGGGCTGGAGCGCCTGACCTACGCGGTGCTGTGCCAGTACGGATGGGACATGGCCGGCTGGCCGGAACCGCTACGGGAGCGGGCCGAGCGGCTTCTTCGAGCGACCAGGGGAGATCGATGACGGACACCACTACGGTCAGGCGCGTCGGCGTACTCGGCGCCGGCACGATGGGCATCGGTGGCGCGCACGCGTTCGCCGCGGGCGGATTGCCCGTGGTGCTGGTGGACACCTCCCGTGCCGCCCTCGACCGCGCACGCGACGAGATCGCCAACAACGCCAGGCTCTACGGCATGCTCAACCGCGCGCTCGCGGGAAGCACACCCGCGGACGTGCTCTCGCGCATCACTTTCACCACCGAGGCGGACGAACTCGCCGACGTCGATTTCGTGGTGGAGAACGTCACCGAGAACTGGGAGGTGAAGCAGGACCTGTACCGCGAGATCGACCGGATCTGCTCACCGCGGTGCGTTTTCGGGGTGAACACCTCGGCCATCCCCATCACGAAGATGGCCTCGGTGACCGAACGCCCGGACAGGGTCATCGGAACCCATCTGATGAACCCGGTACCGCTCAAGCCGCTGGTCGAGGTCATCCGCGGGTTCCACACCTCGCCCGAGACCATCGAACTCACCCGTGAGGTCTTCCGCCGCATCGGCAAGGATTGCGTCGTGGTCGAGGATTCCTCGGGTTTCGTGACCAACCGTGTCGCGATGCTTTCGGTCAACGAGGCGATTCTCCTGCTCCAGGACAACATCGCCTCGGCGGGCGACATCGACCGGCTCTTCCGGCAGTGCCTCGGGCACCAGATGGGACCGCTGGAGACCGCGGACCTCATCGGGCTGGACACCGTGCTCTATTCCCTCGAAGTGCTGCTCGACAATTTCAACGATCCCAAGTTCCGGCCGGCCCCACTGCTCCGCAAACTGGTCGCGGCCGGCCGACTGGGCCGCAAGAGCGGCCATGGTTTCTTTCCCTACGAGCCGGTCAACGCCGGGACGATGGCAGGTGCCGAATGACTGAGGACCGCATTTCGATCATCCGCGCTTTCATCGCGCAGAACGTCCGTGACACCGAACTCACCGACGATCACGACATCTTCGCCACCAGCAGCGTCAGCTCGATGTTCGCCGTCCAGCTGGTGATGTGGGTCGAACGGACCTTCGGCGTCGCCGTGGTCCCCGCCGACCTCGACATCGCCAACTTCCGGACGGTGAACCACGTGGCCAAGTTCGTCGAGTCCAGGCTCGGCGCCGTCGCCGAGAAGGAAGGCGCCACGGCGTCGTGACCACGACGTCCTCGGCCGTCTCCCCGGTGGCAGCGCCCCTGTCCGGCGCGCTGCCACCGGGGGCCTGCCACGTGTGGTGGGCGAGTACCGCGCAGGCGTCCGATCGGCACCTGGCACTGCTGGACCCGGTCGAACGGGCGCGCCGTGCCGGGATCGCGGGGCAGGCGGACCGGGACCGGTTCACCGTGGGCTGCGCCCTGCTCCGCCTGACGGCGGGCGGCTACACCGGCGTGGCGCCGGAGCGGGTCCGGATCACCCGGTCCTGTCCGGACTGCGCCCTCCCGCACGGCAAGCCCGCCGTCCTCGACGGGGACATCGAGGTCTCGGTGTCGCATTCGGGCAGGCGGATCGCGGTCGCGGTGTCGCGGGCCGGCGCTGTCGGCGTCGACGTCGAAGAGATCCGCGCCGACGCCGACGTCCGGGGGATGGCCGCGTACTTGCTGTCCCCTGCCGAAGCGGCCCGGCCCGCCACCCCCGGCGTCGACGAGTTCGCGGCTTTCTACACGTCCTGGACCAGGAAGGAAGCCATCGTCAAAGCGACGGGCGACGGATTGCGGACGCCGTTGGCCGGTCTCACCCTTTCCCCGCCGGGAGAAAGGGTGAGGCTGGTGGCGGCGGAGGGCCGGGACGACCTGCCAGGCCAGGTCACGATCAGAGACCTCACGGCGGGCCACGGGTATGTCGCGTCGGTCGCGGTGCTCGGGGCCCGGCTCCTCGAGGTTCGCGAACTGGACGGGAGCACGCTTTTGGCGTGAAGACGCAACCGGTTCCGCTCTGTGGACGTGCTGGTCCGCACGGACGGTCGCTGCCGACAATGGCCCGCATGACCGGAACCGGCCTGACCGACGAAGCCACCTACGACCGCACACGGCTCGCGCAGTGGCGGGCCGGGCAAGCGCGAGGTGACGGGATGTCCCGGCGCGGGCTGCTTCGCCTGGCGGCAGGCGGCACCCTCGCGCTGACGGCGTTCGGGACGCTTCCGGTGGGGATGGCGTCGGCCGCCTCGCCGATCGTGAAACCGTTGCCGCCGGAATTCTTCGAGGTCTACGGCACCAACGCGGAAACGCGCTGGGAGGCTCTGAGCGGTCAGGGTTACCTGACGCCGATCGACCGGTTCTTCGTGCGGAACCACACCGCCACCCCGTCGATCGACGCCGCAGACTGGCGCCTGAAGCTGTTCGGAACGGGACTGCGCGGTGCGCCGACGGCGGACAGGCCCGTCGAGTTCAGCTACCGCGACCTGCTCCGGTTGCCTTCGGAGACGATCACCTCCGCGATCGAATGCGCGGGCAACGGCCGGAGTTTCTTCACCGGCCAGCAAGGGCAGGCGGTGTCCGGCACGGCGTGGAAGCTCGGCGCGATCGGGGTCGCGCGCTGGCGCGGCGTCCGGCTCTCCACCGTGCTGGCCAAGGCGGGACTGACGCGGCACGCGGTGGACGTCCTCCCGGAAGGACTGGACGCCGACTACGTCACCGGCGGGGCGAACCTGGGGAAGGTCCGCCGTCCCTTGCCGATCGCGAAAGCGTTGCAGGACGTCTTGCTGGCCTACGAGATGAACGGGCAGCCGCTCCCGCCGGACCACGGCCACCCGGTGCGGCTCGTCGTGCCGTCCTGGGTGGGCATTTCGTCGATCAAATGGCTGGGGCGCGTCGAAGTCTCGGAAACGCCGCTGGTGTCGCCCTGGAACACCCAGTACTACCGGCTGCTCGGGCCGGGCTATCCGGCGGAGGGCACGGTGGTGACCCGGCAGGTAGTCAAGAGCGCGTTCGAACTGCCGTGGAACGCCGAATTCGCGGCGGACGGCAGGCATGTGCTGCGCGGCCGGTCGTGGTCGGGCAACGGCCGGATCCGGCGCGTCGAAGTCGACGCCGGCACCGGCTGGCGGCAGGCGAAGTTCGTGGGCACTTCGGCGGATCGCGGCTGGCAACGCTGGGAGATCCCGTGGCGCCCCAAGGCTTCCGGCACGCACACCCTGCGGGCGCGGGCCACCGACATCACCGGTGCCGCCCAGCCGGACGTCACCCCGCACAACACCCAGGGCTACCTGTTCGACGCCGTCGTCCGCCATCCGGTCCGGGTGGTGTGAGATGACGCAGTCGGTCGCGGTGAACGGGGAGCCGACCGTCGAGCTGACCCTGGCGTTGCGGGTGAGCACCGACTCCGAGCACGCGGCCGCGATCGCCGCGCGCCTGCTCCGGTCCTTTGAGGACACTGTCGGCGTGACGCTGACGGCACGGACGTTCCACGAGGGTGAGACGAACTCCGGTCAGGTCGTCGAACTCGCCGGACGGCGGCGGCGCCTCGGCGATTCCGCGCCACCACTGCGTATCGAGCCTGATTCGCGGCGAGTGCTGTTGTGCGGCGAGGTCCTGGATTTCACCAGACTGGAGTTCGATCTCCTGCTGTTCCTGAGCCGGAACCCGGACCGCGTCTTCGACCGCGGCACCCTGATGGCGCGGGTGTGGGAACTGAGCGGCGGCAACGGGCGGACCGTGGACGTCCACGTCCGCAAGATCCGAGGGAAGCTGGAACCCGTGCTGACGCCGATCACCACGGTGCGCGGGGTCGGCTACCGGTTCGACGGTGCGGGCCAGGTACTCATCGCGGACTGAGCGAAGCCGGAATGTCAGGATACGGACCGTGACTCCGACCTACGTTCTCGTCCACGGCTCCAACAGCGCCTCGTTCACCTGGGGCCCGCTGCAGCGCGAGCTCGCCCTGCTCGGCCACCGCACGCTGGCCGTCGACCTTCCCGGCCACGGTTTCAGCGCCGGTTTCCAGGCGGCCTACCAGGCGCCGCAAGACCTCGCGGCGCTGGCCACGGCGCCGTCGAACCAGGCAGGCGTCACCGCCGCCGAAGCCGTCGAGCACGTGGTGGACATCGTGCGCGAGGTCGCCGTGCACGGGCCGGTCATCCTGGTCGGCCACAGCCGCGGCGGGGTCGTGCTCACCGGGGTGGGCAACGCCGTCCCGGAGCTGATCGAGCGGATCGTCTACGTCTCCGCTTGGTGCGCCGTCGATTTGACGCTGGGCGAGTACATGCAGGAGCCCGAGTACGCGACCAGTGCGCTGAACGACGTCGGCGGTGTCGTCGTCGCCGACCCCGCCGCGCTCGGCGCGCTCCGGATGAACTGGCGTACCGCCGATCCCACACTGCTCGCCGCGTTGAAGACGGCGATGCTCGAAGACGGCACCGAGCAGGAGTTCTTCGCCTACCTCAACACTCTTGAGCCGGACGAGAGCCTCGACGCCGGTACCGAGAGGGCCGACGCCGCCACCTGGGGCCGGATCCCGCGCACCTACGTCAGGCTCACCGGAGACCTGTCGATCCCGCTCGCGCTGCAGGACCGCTTCATCAAGGAGGCGGACGCGCTCACCCCGGACAACCCGACCGACGTGCGTTCGCTCGAAAGCAGTCACGTCCGCTTCCTCATCCACCCGAAGGAGGCGGCGGCCATTCTCGCCGGGCTCGTCTGAGCCCCGGGGTTCTGTTCCGCCGGGGGAGGAGGAGACCCGAGAACGATGACGGACGGACCATTCACCAAGGGGCACCTGATCACGTTGCTGATCAGTTCCGCGATCGGGGTGGGATTCGGGGCCGGGTGGTGGTTCTTCGGGGCCTCTTCCGTTTCCGGCGGATCGATGCCGCTGGTCGTCTTGGGTGTCCTCGCGGTACTGGGCCTGGTGGGCTGGCTCCTCTTGACCGCCCGTCGCGGTGCCGGGCTGCCCGCGGGCGGCGGCCGGGAGGAGAGCCCGTTCGGCAAGCGGTACGGGATCGCCGTGTTGCTCATGCTGGTGGGGATCTTCGCCGGAGCGCGGGTGCTCTCGGCGGTCTTCGAAGTTCCCGAAGCCGTGCCCGCGTGGGTGCTGTTCGTGGTCGGCTTGCATTTCCTGCCGTTCGCGAAGCTGTTCGGGTCGCGGCGTTTCCTGGTGCTGAGCGTGCTGTTGTGCGTCGTCGCCGTGCTCGCGGCCGTGCTCGCGATCGCGGGCTGGACGGCGGCCTGGCAGCTCGTGCCGGGCTTCGGCGGGGCCGTGATCCTCTGGGCGACCGTCGTCGCCGGGCTGCTCGACACGGCTCGTCAGGGAGCGACGAGCCCGGCTTCGTAGGCGAAGATCGTCAGCTGGACCCGGCTTGCGCCCGATGACGGCGAGGGGGCCTTCGCGATTCCGGCATGATGCGGTCATGACCGAGCCCGTCCATCCGTTCACCCCGCCCGCCCACGAACGCCACTGGATCGAAACCGTCACCGAACTGGCGAAGGACTTCGCCGCGACGGCCGCCGAGTTCGACGAAACGGCCGAACTGCCCATCGCCAACCTTCGCGCGTTGCACGCGACAGGACTCGACAGGGCGACATTGCCCGCGGAGTTCGGTGGCGAGGACCTCAGCTATCGGGCCTACGGCGAGATCGTCCGGATACTCAGCGCCGCTTGTCCCTCGACGGCGTGTATCTGGGTGATGCACATCGGTGCCGCGGTCGGCCTGGTCCAGCTGTCCGATCCCGCAACGGGCCGCTTCTACGCCGGGGAACTCATCGGTGGCAAGCGGTTCGCCAACGCGCTGTCGGAACCGAGCAGCGGCAACATGTTCCTGATGCCGCAGCAGATCGCCGAGCCCGTCGACGGCGGGTTCGGGCTCACCGGCGCCAAGCGGTTCGTCTCCGGCTGTGAAGCCGCCGACCACTTCCTGGTCAACGCGCTCGTCGGCGGCGTGCCCACCTTCTTCGGCGTAGCGCCGGACGACACGATGACCTTCGTGCCCATCTGGGACACGATGGGACTGCGCGCCAGCCGCAGCCAGCTCGTCTCCTTCGAAGGGACCGTCCTGCGGGAAGACCGCAGGTGCCCGCCTTCGGCCGAACGGCGCCCGAACCACATCTCGGCCGGGCTCGCCTTCTTGTCACTCGGGATAGCCGACGCGGCGGAGGACGCTCTCGTCTCTCACGCCCGAAGCCGCGTCATTCCCGTGACCGGACAGCCGCTCGCCGAGATGCAGTGGCTGCGGTTCGAAGTCGCGGATGTCCACACCCGCCTCGAAGCCGCGCGCATGTACGCCCAAAACATGGCGTGGCTGGCGGATCAGAACTCGCCGGAGTTCCTGCCCGCGACCATGACGGCGAAGGTGCTCGCGAACGACATCGCCCGCGATGTGGCCCAGCTGGCGCTGAAGGCTGGCGGCGGTTCGGGCTTCCTGCGCACTTCGCCGATCCAACGACTGTTCCGGGACGCGCAGGCGGGCGGGCTGATGGCCTATTCGGCCGAAGTCTGCAAGGACCTGATCGGGAAGACGGTGCTCCTGCCGCAGGACTGACCGCGGATGGGACCCGGCCGGGTGACGTCACGCCCGGCCGGCCCCGCCGAAGCGGGTCAGCAGCAGCCGGTGCCGCTGCAGTCACAGTCGCAGCAGTCGTCGTTCCGCATGATCATCCACCTCCTCTTCCGGGTTCGCGGTCAGGCGGGCACCACGCGCCGGGAAGGGGATCGGCGCAGCTCTCGCCGGACATCCCGGACAGCATGGAAGTGAGTTCGGCGCGCAGCGCGCCGAGCCGCGTCATCTCGGCGTCGATTTCGGCGAGATGGCGTTCGAGCATGGTTTCGGCGGGTTCGCACGGGCACACCCCGGTGTCGCGCACGCTCAGCAGGTCACCGATCTCCGTCAGCGTGAGCCCGAGCCGCTGGGTGCCCCGGATGAACCGCAGCCTGTCGATGACGCCCTCGTCGTAGCGCCGGTGTGCCCCGGTGGTCCGCGCCGGTGCGGGCAGAAGGCCGATGCGCTCGTAGTAGCGCACGGTGTCCGGTCGCACCCCGGCTCGTGACGTCACCTGGGACATGGTCAACGCCGTCAGCGCCGTCGTCGCTTCGGTTCGCATGTCCCGAGGGTAGAACTTGGACCCGGCTCCAGAATCAAGTCCGGAATTCGACCGGGCTCGCGAGGAGAAGACGACGGCGCGGCGTGCCCGCATCATTCGAAAGGGTGGAAACGGCGAGAGGACGGCACGGTGACTGACTTCCGGTACGTGATCAGGGATCTCACCACGGAGGGTGAACAGGTCGACGCCCTGGTGTCCGAGCTGGACGACGCGGGATGGGATCTGCCCACCCCCGCGGGCGGCTGGTCGGTCAGGCACCAGATCGCTCATCTCTCCTTCATCTTCAAGATCGCCGGACTGGCCGCGGCCGAGCCGCAGAAGTTCGCCGAAGTCATGAAGAGCTCGATGACACGTGGATTCGACGCCGCCGTCAACGCGGCCCTCGACGACTACCTCGGTGACCCCAACGAGGTCCTCCTGAGCCGGTGGCGCGCCGAGCGCGACGCCGGTATCAAGGCGCTCGCCGCGGTCCCGGCGGACCAGGTCGTGCCGTGGCTGGTCAACCCGCTGCCGCCGGCCATCCTCGCCTGCGCGGGGATGATGGAACTGTTCGCGCACGGCCAGGACGTCGCGGACGCGTTAGGGGTGCGTCCGGAGCGGACCGACCGGCTCGCGTACCTCGTCGGCTTCGCCGTCCGTGTGCGGGACTTCGGCTACGAGGCCCGGGGCCTGACCCCGCCGGAGCAGGAATTCCGCTTCGAGATCACCTCGCCGTCCGGCCAGCTGTGGACGTTCGGACCCGAGGACTCGCGGCAGCGGATCACCGGCAGCGCGGAGGACTTCTGCCTGCTGGTCACGCGGCGCCGTCACCGTGACGACCTCGACGTCCGTGCCGAAGGCGCGCTGGCGGACCACTGGCTGGACATCGCGCAGGCGTACCGCGGGCCCGCGGGCGAGGGGCGCGCGCCGGGGCAGTTCGACCGCTGAGAACCACACCACGGCCACGGTGATTACGGCATCCTGGAAGTCGCGATCAACTCCACTCGGTGCGATCGTCGAGGCACACGGGGTCTAGGAGGCGATCGTGGCACGGGTGTGGTTGATCAGGCACGGGGAAAGCGAGACGAACGCGGGGCTTCCCGGCGGCGAGCCGGGTGCTTCGGTGCTGACCGAACTGGGCAGACGGCAAGCCCGCGAAATCGCGAAATCGCTGGCCGAGCCGCCTCGGTTGATCGTGACGTCGCCGTTCGTGCGGGCGCGGCAGACCGCCGAACCGACGATCGAACGGTTCCCCGGCGTGGAGTGCGAGGAGTGGCCTGTCCAGGAGTTCACCTTTCTCGGCGAACTCCATGGACAGGTCACCACCACGGCCACCCGGAAGCCGTACACGGAGGCGTACTGGAACCGGGCCGATCCGCACCACGCGGTGAACGGCGCGGAATCCTTCGCCGCGCTCTTCGCCCGGACCCAGGAATTCCTGGCGCGGCTGGGCGAGCGGGAACCCGGGCCGATCGCCGTCTTCACGCACGGGCTCTTCATCCGCGCCGTCATGTGGTCGCTGCTGACCGGGACCACCACCCCGGACAGCGAGGCCATGCGCGGATTCCGCACGTTCGCCGACACCTATCTCGTGCCGAACGGCGACATCACCGAACTGCGGTACACCCCGGGGAAGCGGATTCCGCGAGTGGTGGTCCCGCTCGCCTCCCGGTTCGCCGCCCGCTAGGGCTTCATCAGCAGCTGGAGCTTGTTCACCCCGGTCATGTGCGGGCTGGGGATGAACGCGGGCGGGGCGGCCGGATCGGTGCGCAGATCAGGGAACCGGTCCAGCAGGATGTTCAGCGCGGTCTTGCCTTCCAGCCTGGCGAGCGGAGCGCCGATACAGAAGTGGATCCCGCGGCCGAAGGCCAGGTGCGGGTTGTGCGCCCTCGCCGGATCGAAGGTCCCCGGATCCGTGAACGTGCGCGGATCCCGGTTCGCCGCCGCGACCCACACGAAGAGCATGCTGTCCGCCGGGATCGTCCGGCCGCCCAGTTCGATCTCGGTCGTGGTGGCGCGCGCGACGAGCGCGAACGGGCTGAGGAAACGCAGCGATTCCTCGATGGTGGCGGGCAGCAGCGAACGGTCCTCTCGGACGCGCCGGTACTCGTCCGGATGGGAATCCAGGCACAGCACGGTGTTCCCGAGCAGCATCGTGGTGGTGATGTGCCCGGCGAGCAGCAGCACGTTCGCGAAGTTGACGACTTCGTTCTGAGTCAGTTTCTCACCGTCGACCTCGGCTTCGACGAGTTTGGTCAGCAGGTCCTCGCGCGGGTTCCGCCGCCTGTCGTCGACGTGCTCGGAGAGGTAGTTCACCAGGTTGTTCACCTGCTCGCGCGTTTCCTCGGCGGCCTTCTTGTCCTCCTCGGTCTGCTTGAGCAGCGACCGCTGCTGGCTGTTGTTCAGCAACTTGTCGACCCATTGCTTGAACAGGTCGCGATCGCCGGCCGGGATACCGAGCAGTTCGGCGATGACGATCACCGGTAGCGGATAAGCCAGGTGGGTCACCAGTTCCATCGAGTCCGCGCCATCGACGGTGTCGAGGAGTTCGTTGGTCAACTCGGCGATTCGCGGTTCGAGATCGGCGACGACCTTCGGGGTGAAGGCGTGACTCACCAGCGTGCGCAGCTTCTTGTGGTCCGGCGGGTCCATCTGGAGCAGGTTGCCTTCGACGAACTGGTCCTTCTCCGGCGACATCTCCGCGGGGATCAGGCGGGCGGTGTCGGAGGAGAACACCTTGGGATCACTCAGGGTCTTCAGTGCCTCGGCGTGGCCGTAGACGTGCCACATGCCCGCCTCGGGATCGAAACGGACCGGGTCGGCCGGGAATTCGTCCCGAAGCCAGAACTGGCTTTCGTGGACACCCCAGGTTTCGGCGATCGTGGTCATGGCTTGCCCCCTTCTTCTCGTGGTGGAAGAGCTCGGATCAGATGGGCTCCTCGGTGCCGTCCTGCCGGTAGATCCAGGCGCGATAGGACGAGACCAGCTCCCGGAACGCTTGGATCACTTCGGCCGCGGTCGCGGCCACGTTCGCCGGTGACGGCGGCTCCGGCGGCTCGAACGCCCTCCGGATGACGTGCGCGAGGGCATCGGCCTTTTCCTCGGCGGTGAGGCCGGTGCCCTCGGTGGTGAAGCTGTCCATCAGGTAGAACCCCAGCGCCGAGGCGCGCAGGGTGAAGAGCAGGTCCGGGATGTCGTCGCGCAGCAGTCCGCGGTCGGTCATCGTCTTCAGGTACCGCTCGGTGACGACGGCGTCCTGATCCTGCAAGGGATGTTTCTTCAACCGGCCCAGCAGTTCGGTGTTGCCGGTGATGAGCGCGCCGAGCAACGGATTCCGCTGGGTGTACAGGAAGACCGTCCGCTGGAATCGATGCGGGATGACTTCCGCCGGATCTTCGTCCAGCCGGTCGAGGAGACTCTCGGCCGCCCTGAGCGATTCACGCAGGAGCAACGCGTGGAAGAGGTTTTCCTTGGTGCGCCAGTGCAGATAGAGCGTGCCCTTCCCGACGTCGGCCTGCTTCGCGATGTCCTCGATGGTCACCTTGCGATAGCCCAGCCGGATCAGCAGGACGCCGGCCGCGTCGAGGATGCGATCGGCGCGGCCGGCGGTGCGGTCCGGACGTTCTGCCACGTGTGCTCCCAGTCTCTGACTTTGTGACCAGATTTGCTTATCTGGTCATCCGGTCAGTACGACGGTAGCGCCGATGTGACGGGTCCGGCAAGGAAAACGGCGGTTTTTACCGCAGACGGTGGGCGAGCAGGAACTTCCAGATGACCGGGGTCGCGTTGATGGCGGTCGGGGTGGCGGAGTCGTTGTTGGGCGCCGTACTCGGCCAAACGTGCCCTGCGCCTTCGACGCGGTAGTGCTGGAGCGAGCAACCGAGCCAGCGCTGGACGGTGACGTCGGTCTTCGGCGAGTACTGCATCGGGCGCGGGAAGCAGCCGTTCCGGTCCGCCCAGCCGGCGAGCCAGTCCGGCAGTGTCGGCAGACCCTTGGCGGGATTCCCGGTGTACGGGATCGTCGCGTCGGCCGTGCCGTGGAAGTCGAGGATCGGCGCCGGGCGCGACGGGTGGCATTCGCCGCCCTGCGGATAGAACGCGCCGGCGACCGGGGCGAACGCCGCGATCCGGCCCGGCATCCGGCAGGCGAGCACGCCGACGAACCCGCCGCCGTTCGACTTGCCCGTCGCGTAGATCCGGCGGGAGTCGACGCACAGTTCCCGCTGGAGTGCGTTCAGCAGGTCGCTGGTGAAGAGCACGTCGTCGGCGGCCGCCGAGTACGGTGCGCCGGTCCAAGCCGATTCACCGTCAGTGCCCGGAAGTCCTTGCGGGTAGACGGAAATCGCGTCATACGCGGAGAACCCGGAGAGTTCCTCCTGGTACTTCGAGGTCCGCTTGTGACCGTGGAACGACAACACCAGCGGGTACGACCGCGACGGCCGGTACCGCTCGGGCACGTGCACCGTGTACTCGCGGACCAGGCCACCGGACGTCAAGGTCCGCAGCGTCGTCGCTCCCGCGGGCACCGGGGACGGACGGTGGCAGCCGGTGGTCGGCACCGGACGATCGATCGGCGACGGCGCGGCCGACGCCACCGGTGCGGCGAGCAGGGTCAGTCCGGCAGCGGCGGCCGCCATCAGCGCGAGACGGCGTAGATACTTCGTGGGACCAGGCACGCGATCCTCCTTGATCGGGCGGCGGGGCGGTGATCAGGGTCACTCCCGGCACCGGCCTGGTCAGCATTGTGTTCATTGAGTTTTCGGACTGCTTTTCCTGTCACTCCGTCGTGGCCGCGATACCGGGGCCGCGGCAGTTCAGCCGCAGGCCTTTTTCGCCTCGAGCACCCGGGTCAGTGCTTCGTCGACCCGGGCGGCCGGGAGGTCGCCGGACGCAAGCGCTTGCTCCAGCGTGGTCAGCACCGTGCCGACGTTGCCGCCGGAGGACCACAACGCCTGATCCGCCCCCGCCTGCAAGGCCTTGAGGACCGCCGTCGGCAAGGGGTACTGCGCCGTGATCGCCTTCATCGCCCCGAGATCGTCCGTGATCACCGGGCCGTCGAACGCGTAGTCCTTCCGCAGCAGCCGGTACGCCGGCGCCGAGAGAGTCGACGGGGTGCCGCCGGTCAGATCGGGCACGTCCAGATGCCCGACCATGACGCCGACTTCGCCGTACTCGCCGATGTCGCGGTACGGCACCAGGTCGACCTTCCGCAGCGAGGCCAGCGGCGGTGTCCGCACCAGTCCCTTGTGGGAGTCCCCGGTGGCGTGCCCGTGCCCGGGGAAGTGCTTCAGCACCGGTTGCACCCCGGCGTCCCGCAAGCCCTGCGCGAACGCCAGGACGTACTTGCGCGCGACTTCGGGATCCGAGCCGAACGAACGGTCACCGACGATGTCGCGGTCCGGCTGGTCCGTGATGTCGGCGTCGGGCGCGTAGTCGACGGTGACGCCTCGGGCCCGCATCTGCTTGCCCCGCTCGGCCGCCTTCGTCCGCACCTGTGCCGGTGTCAGGGTCGCGGCCATCTTCCGGGCGCTCGGCATGGCACCGTCGAGAGCGTCGATCCGCTGAACGCGGCCGCCTTCCTCGTCGATCGCCACCGATACCGGGACCTTCGCGGCCCGCTGCACCTCGTCCAGCGCGCGGTTCTGCAGCAGGGCTGTCTCGTTGCCGCCGAGGAAGATCCCGCCGATCTGCTGATCGCGCACCAGCTTCACCGCCGCCTGGGGATCGCCGGCGTTCACGCCGACCACCATCAGCTGGGCCAGCCGCTGCCGGGGGCTCATTCCGGCGATGACGGCTTCGCAGCCCGGATCAGGCACCTGCTCCGCCCTCGGTGACGGCGAGGAAGGGGAAGGGATGACGCTGGACGGGCTCGAAACAGTGCTGCTGCGCGGCGGTACCGTCCCGGCCGGTTGTGCCGATCCGGCCTGTTCGGTCGCCGTACCGCACTGCACGCTGGTGGCCAGAACGGTGGCCGCTCCCAGGATGACGGTCGTCCATCGCTTCGTCGTCTTCGGGCGCCCGGAGTTCATCAGCTCGTTTCGTTCGTAGTCCATGCCGGTACCGACGGTAACCCCAGTTGCCCTTTAGTACGCGCTCGCATGCCCTTTCGTTCGTGCTCGTGCGGGCTCGGGCCTCGGCTCCACCTCCCTCCTCTTTCGTGTTCTCCCTCGTCAGACCGCTGTTCGGACTTGACAAGTCGATCTGCTCCGCCGTAGATTACCACATGGTTATGAAACCGCAAGGTTATCGAAGGGCTCTGGTCGCCGCGGCGTGAGAGCCCGATCGTGAGAACTCGAATTCGTGAGAAGGCTCAGAACCTGTGAGAACGGCTCGAGCTCGTGAGAACGGAAAGGCGGGCGACCGTGGCCCAGGATCTGCTCGATGCCACCTTCGCGGCACTCGCCGACCCCACCCGTCGCGCGATCCTCGCGCGGCTCGCGCGCGGCGAGGCCACTGTGACGGAGCTGGCCGAGCCGTTCGCGATGAGCCAGCCGGCCATCTCCAAGCACCTGAAAGTGCTGGAGCGGGCGGGGCTGGTGGCACGGGGGCGTGACGCCCAGCGTCGCCCCTGCCGCCTGGTGGCCGAGCCGCTGAAGAACGCGAACGAATGGCTCGGTGGCTACCGCCGCTACTGGGACGAGGCCTTCTCGCAACTGGACCTCGTCCTCGAAGACGAGTTGCGGCACCCGGAGCGCCGGGACGAGACCGACTGACCACCGCACGAGCGGAAAGGAACGACACGATGGGCCGCACTCTCAGCGTGGTGAAATCCGGCGATCTGGAGATCGTCATGACGAGGTCCTTCGACGCGCCGAGGGCGCTGGTGTTCGACGCGTGGACCAAACCGGAGCTGGTCCGCCGCTGGTTCGGCCCGCACGGCTGCGAGGTCGTCGAATGCGAGATCGATCTGCGCGTCGGCGGCAGGTGGCGCTACCGGCTTCGTCACGACGGCGGGATGGAGATGGTGTTGCAGGGCGTCTATCAGGAGATCAGCCGTCCGGAAAGGCTCGTGTCCCTGGAGACGAACGAGGACTGCGACGCCTCGGAAGGGCAGGCTCTGGCGACGCTGACGTTGGTCGAACACGGCGGCGTGACCACCCTGACCCAGGTGCTGCGGTACGGCTCGGAGCGGATCCGGGACGCCGTGCTCGAATCCGGGATGGAGCGGGGTGTCGGTCAAGGGTTCGACAAGCTGGCCGAGGCCGTGGCCGTACCGGCTAGGGCGTGAACACGATGAACGCCATCGCGGATCGCTATCGCGTCCGGGCCGACGCCTTCGAGAGCAAGGTGGCCGCCGTCGGAGCCGGGCAGTGGGAGAACAGGTCTCCGTGCGCTGATTGGAACGCCAGGGACGTCGTCGGGCACATCGTCGACATGCACGGCGCGATGCTGCGCCCGGTCGGACGTGAGCTCGGGCCGGCGCCGTCACTCCTGGAAGACCCGCTCGGCGCCTTCCGGGCGGCTCGTGCCGATGTCGAGGCCGTCCTCGCCGATCCCGTGCTCGTGGCCACGGAGCACGAGACACCGGCGGGGAAGATGACCGCCGGGCAGCACATCGACCAGGTCGTCAGCGCCGACATGGTGGTCCACGGCTGGGATCTGGCCCGTGCCACCGGTCAGGACGGCACGATCGACCCGGCGGAGGTCGCCCGGATGTGGCCCGGAGCGCAGGAGATCCCCGACCAGATGAGGATCCCAGGTGCCTTCGGGCCGGGAATCGTCGTCTTCGGTCCCGAAGTGAAAGTGCCCGAGGACGCGCCTTTGCAGGACAGGCTGCTCGGGCTGCTGGGCCGCGATCCGAACGCCTGACAGCGGTCAGACGTGAATGCCCCGGTGTCGCCGGGCCGGCCGGGAAGGAACCGGTACCTCGGCGGCGTCGGTCCCCTTGGCCGCGGCCAGGACACGCTCCAGAACCGACAGAGAGGTGGTGAGCAAGGAGATCTGGTTCTGGATCCGGGTCTTGGCGATCTCCAGTTCGCCGGTCATCTCCGGTGAAGGCACCAAATGTGTGTCGTCGCCGGAAACACAGGGAAGGAGTTCCGCGATCTTGCCGCTGCACAACCCGGCCGAATAGAAGAGCTGGATCTGCAGAACCCGGGCGATGTCGTCCTCGGTGAAGGTCCGGTAGCCGTTGCCGCTCCGGTCGGGACGCAGCAGGCCTTCCGTCTCGTAGTACCGCAACGAGCGGACGCTCACCCCGGTCCGCTCCGCCAGTTCGCCGATCCGCATGAGGCCACAGTAACCGGGGAAACCGAGATTGACCGTGACGCCGGTGTCAGGGTTTAGCTTCGCGTTCATGAGGCTGCTCGAAGAATTCCACGGTGCCGCGATGCGGTTGCCGAACCGCGTCGCGATGGCCCCGATGACACGGGGGCGGGCCGACGACAAGACAGGCGTGCCACATCCGCTGACAGCCGAGTACTACGCGCAACGCGCGCGCGCCGGCTTGATCGTGAGTGAAGGTGTCTGGGTCACCGAGACCGGCAAGAGCGGTCCGGGTATCCCCGGACTGGCGACAGACCGCCAGGCCGAGGCCTGGCGTGAGGTGACGGAGGCCGTGCACGAGGAAGGTGGCCGCATTTTCGCGCAGCTCTGGCACGCGGGCCGGGTCTCCCACCCCGGTGTGATGGGCCGGATCCCGGTGGCGCCATCGGCGGTCCGGCAGGCCGGACGGATCTTCGTGGCAGGCGGCTGGACGGAGACGGTCGAGCCCCGCGCGCTCGGCGAGGACGAGATCGGCGAGGTCGTCCAGGACTTCGCCGCGGCGGCACGCCGGGCCGTCGACGCCGGGTTCGACGGCGTGGAACTCCACGGTGCCAACGGATACCTCATCCAGGAGTTCCTTGCCCGCAACACCAATCGCCGGGAAGACCGTTACGGCGGTTCGCCCGCCGCCCGGATCGGTTTCCCGCTCGAGGTGGTGGCGGCCGTGGCCGAACAGATCGGCGCGGCCAGGGTCGCCCTGCGGATTTCGCCGGGCAACCCGGAGAACGACATCGTGGAAGACGACTGGAAGAAGGTGTATTCACGACTGCTCACGGAACTACGCCGGTACGAGCTCGCGTACCTGCACGTCATCGACACTCCTGAGGCCGAGGCGCTGTCCTACCTGCGGCCGTTGTGGCCGGGGGCGCTTGTCGCGAACCTTCGCTCCGAGGAGCCGACGTCCCGGGCCGAGGGTGAGTCCTTGATCGAAGCCGGGCTGGCCGACGTGGTCGCCTTCGGCAGGCTGTACATCGCGAACCCGGACCTGCCCGCCCGATTCGCGCTCGACGCCCCACTCGCCAGCGCGGACCACGCCGTCTACTACGGCGCCCGGCTCGACGGCTACACCGATTTCCCGGCTTTCGAACCGGACTCGGCGAAGTTCGCCTGTTCGGCGCGCAGCTGATCTTCGCGGCCCGCTCTACAGTGCGGGGATGGTCAAGACGGCAGTGGAAATCGCGGCGGCTGTGCGTGCCAAGGAACTCGACCCGGTCCAGGTGACCCGTGAGGCGTTGGCCAGGATCGCGGCGGCCGACGGGGTGATCGGTGCGTTCCGCCGGGTCCGGGCCGAAGAGGCGCTCGCCGAGGCCGCAGCCGTCGCCGAACGCGCGGACCTGGCCGACCTGCCCTTGGCCGGAGTGCCGGTCGCGGTCAAGGACGTCGCGCCGGTCGAGGGTGAGTACGCCTCGTGGGGGTCGCGTGCGGGCTCGTCGACGGTGTCCACAGAGGACGGTGAGATCGCGCGACGCCTCCGCGCGGCCGGCGCGGTGATCGTCGGCCTGACCCGGGTGCCGGAGCTGTGCATCTGGCCGTCGAGCGACGATCCGAACGGGACCGCGCGCAATCCGCGCAATCCGTCCTACGCCGCGGGCGGTTCGTCGGGCGGGAGTGCCGCGGCCGTCGCGGCCGGGCTGGTGCCCATCGCGCACGGCACCGACGGCCTGGGCTCGATCCGGCTGCCGTCCGCGATGTGCGGGCTCGTCGGCCTCAAACCGGGCAAGGGCGTGGTCCAGGTGCCGGGTGAGGACGGCTGGTTCGGCCTGTCCACGCACGGTCCGATGACGACCACCGTGGCCGACGCGGCCGTGCTGATGTCGGTCCTCGCGGAACAGCCCGGCCTGGCCGATCTCGCCGACCCGAAGCGGTCCCGCATCGCCCTGTCGACTCAGGTCCCGTTGACGAGGGCGCCGTTGCCGCGCGCCTTCAGCCGGGCCGTCGCCCAGGCCGGAGAGCTTTTCCGCGCGGCCGGGCACACCGTCGCGCCCGGAACACCTCGGTACAGCGCCGGAGCCATCGGCGGCCTCCTCGCGCGGTGGGTCGCGGGCCCGGCCGAACAAGCGGCCGAGTTCGATCTCGGCGCACTCCAGCCCCGGACGCGCACGCACGTCCGGCTCGGGCATCTGATGGCGAAACGGGTCCGCGAGACCACCCGCGAGCACTGGCTGGAGCGTGCCGAAGAATTCTTCGCCGACCACGATGTCCTGGTCACGCCCATGCTCGCGAGCCTCCCGCTCAAGGCCCGCAGGTGGCACGAAAGCCGGTGGATCGCCAACGTGCTGCCGTCCGTGCGCGTCGCGGGCTTCGCCGGCCTGTGGAATCTCGCGGGCTATCCGGCCATGTCGGTGCCGGTCGGCGTGCATCCCTCGGGCATCCCGGCCTGCGTTCAGCTCGTCGCCGCGCCCGGCGGGGAAGCGCTCCTCCTCGGCCTCGCGGCCCAGCTCGAAGCGGCCAACCCCTGGCCCCGTACCACCACCTCCTGACCTTGGAAAGAGAGCAAGGGACCTTTGCTGTCACTCTCCGAAAGAGAGCGATAGCAAAGGTCCCTTGCTACTTCGCGCTGGTCAGGAGCCGGTTTTGGCGGGCGACGGCTTCTGGCCGTTCGCCTTCGGGCCGTTCTGCTCGCCCTGTCCGTTCTTCGGCGCAGCGGCGGCAGGCGCCGAAGAAGCGGGCTTGGCGGGGGCAGGTTTGGCCGGGGCGGCGGCCTTCGACGCGGGCTGCTCGGCGGGCTTGGCGGCAGGCTTCGTCTCTTCGGCCTTGCTGTCGCCGCCGACGAGCTTCGAAGCGTGCGGGATCACCGACTCCTCGGGCAGTGCCGCGAGCATCGCCTCGCTGCCCTTCAGGACCTCGTCGGCCTGCAGCAGGCTCTTGCGGGCCTGCTCGCGGATCTCCGCCAGCCTCTCGACCTTCCGCTGGGCGGCGGTCGTGCGCTGGGCGGCTGTCGTCGTGGCCTCGTCGAGCCGGCGCTTGGCCTCGGCGGTCGCCTCGTCGACGCGGCGCTTGGCTTCCGCGGTCGCTTCCGCGATCCGGCGTTCGGCCTGGTTCTTGCTGGCCGTCTGCTGGTCGGCGATGTGCTTCTCGTGCGACGTGCGCTGAGCCGTGATCGTCTGCTCGAACTCGCGCTCGATCTTCCGGCGCTTGCGCTCGGCCTCGTTGTCCAGCAGTTCCCGGCGCTGGGCGGCCTCGACGGTCAGCCGGTGGACCTCGGCCCGCGTCTCGGCGAGCGCGGATTCGTGCTCGGAGTGCAGCGCGTCCGCCTGCTTGTCCAGTTCGGCGACGAGCCGCGTGTAGCGCTCACGGAGCTTCTTCGACGCCTCGCTCGAGGACGCCCAGTGCTTCTCGGCCGCGACCTCGGCACGCTTCGTGACCTCTTCGGCACGAGCCTGCGCGAGCGTGACGGTGCGCTGCATCCGCTCGTCGAGGTCCTCGAGCCGCTCCGGCGGCTTCTTGAGCTCCTCGATCCTGGCGTTGAGCTTCGCCACCTCGTGGCGCACGGTTTCGAGTTCGCGCGACGCCGACGTCGCCTGGGCGATCGCGGCGTCGCGGTCGGTGATCACGCGATGCAGCTGGGCTTCGAGATGATCCAGATACTGGCGCACTTCGTTCCGGTCGAAGCCGTGCCAGGCCTGGGTGTACTCGCGCCGCAGGGGCAACAGGCCGTTGTCTCGCTCGGGAACCATGGTCACGACGGTACCTGCGTACCCGGCGTCGCCGTTGTCAGGCTTGGTGATTCACCGACGTGTGTCGTCTTTCAGCAGCTGTTCCTCACCTGAACGGCCGCCACCCGTGTGCGCAGTGTCACCAATGGAAGCCGCGGCTGAGCCGGGCGAGGGCCATCGCGGCGCGGGACAGATGCTGCTCGCCCTTGCCGATCTTGAGGCCGCCGCCGCCACCCGCGGCCGCCGAGTCCGGGAACACGCGGAATCCTTGGTAGGCCACGGCATCCGTGAGCCCCGGGGTGAGCGTGTAGGCGAGCCCGATGGCCTGCCCGGCGGGCGTGCCGATGTGCTTCGGACGTTCTTTCAGCGCCTTCATCACCATGTCCGCGGCCTGATCCGGCGATTTCGTCGGAAACGCGTCATAGATCTTCGTCGGCCGGATCATCGGCGTGCGCACGAGTGGCATGTGGATGGTCGTGAAGGTGATTCCGTCGCCGTGGGTCTCGGTCGCGGCGATCCGGGAGAAATAGTCCAAAGCGGCCTTCGACGCCGCATACGCCGAAAAGCGCGGCGCGATTCCCTGCACACCGATCGACGAGACGTTGACGACGTGCCCGAATTTCCGTTCGGACATATGCGGCAGTACCGCGAGGATCAGCCGGACGGCGCCGAAGTAGTTGATCGCCATCGCGCGTTCGTAGTCGTGGAACCGGTCGTACGACAGTTTGATCGAACGCCGGATCGACCGGCCTGCGTTGTTCACGAGCATGTCGATCCGGCCGTGGTCGGCGAGCATCGCGTCGACGGCCTTGTGCACCGACTCCTCGTCGGTGAGGTCTGCCGGGTACACCGACGCCGTACCGCCGGCGGCGATGATCTCGTCCCGGACCTCTTCGAGTTCGTGCTGCCGCCGCGCCACGAGCAGCGGCACCCCTCCCGCGGCCGCGACCTTGATCGCGGTCGCCCGGCCGATACCCGACGACGCGCCGGTGATGATCACGCGCCGTCCGTCCAGTTCGCCGCGCGGGCCGTGCTTGCGGGCGCGGAACGGGTCCAGGTGTTCACGCCAGTAACGCCACAGCGTGGGCGCGTAGTCCTCGATCCTGGGAACCTCGACGCCCGTGCCGATGAGCGCCTTGCGTGTCGACGCCGACGAGAACACCGACGGGAACGCCATGGTCTCCAGTAGCACCGGCGGGATACCGAGGCGCTCCATCACGGCGTCGCGCGCGATCGTGAAGCCGGGGATGTGCTCGCTCAGTTTCACCAGGTTGACGATGCCCTTGGACACACGTTCGTTGAGCTGCACGGAGATCGTCGGCGCGCCGGCCGCCTTCGCGAAGGCGTTGTAGACCGAGACGACCGGTTGCGGTTCCGGGTTGACCAGGTGGAACGCGCGTCCGTCGAGGCCCTTCGTGGTGATCAGGGCGTTCAGCGACTCGGCGACGTAGTCGACCGGGACGACGTTGGTGTCGCCGAGGTCGGGGCCGACGATCGGCAGGTCGGGCAGCCCGGTCAGCCTGCTGATCGCGGGGAACAGGTAGTACGGGCCGTCGATCTTGTCCATCTCGCCGGTCTCGGAGTTCCCGACCACGACCGCGGGCCGGTACACCCGCCATGGCACGTCCTGCTGCTCGCGCACGAGGCGCTCCGCCTCGAACTTCGTGCGGTGGTACGGCGTGACAAGCCGCTGGCCGACGTCGAACATCTCCTCGGTGAACATGCCCTCGTGGTCTCCGGCGACGGCGACAGAGGACACGTGGTGCAGGCAGCCGGCGTTCAGATCGGAGGCGAGCGCGATCACCTGCGCGGTGCCTTCGACGTTGGCCTTGATGCTGTCTTCGTCGTCGGCGGTCAGGTCGTAAAGGGCGGCGAGGTGCACGACGTGATCGACACCGCGAAGCTTCTCTCGGTCGTCTTCGCCGACGCCGAGCAGAGGCTCGCCGAGATCACCGATGACGAGGGTGACGCGTTCCGGATGCGGCCAGGCGTTCACGAGTTTCGCGAGTTTGTCCCGCGAGGACGCGCGGACGACGAGCGCGACCTTGTCGACGTCCTCCCTGGTGAGCAGCAGCCGGGTGAACTGGCGCCCGATCAGTCCGGTCGCCCCGGTCACCAGAAAAGTCGCCATCTGCCTCACCCTTTCACCGTGCTCGCCCGCGTCCACCGGCATTCTGCTGCATGACGACGGCGCTGACCACCACGGCACCCGTGAAGTTACTCACGGGTAACTATGCGGGGTCGGCGATGATGACCCGGTTCTCGGCGTAGCCGGTCTCGCCGCCGACCCAGCGGCCACCGCAGGTGACGAGGACGATCCGATGTGGACCGGATTGGCCGAACAGCTCGTCCGCCCGTTGCGGCAGCTCGTTCTTCTTCAGCGTGATCAGCTGGGAAACCTTGTACTGCCAAGACTTCCCCGCCTTGTCGACCACGGTGACGGCGCCGCCGATCCGCTCGGTCCACAACTCGGCGAACGGGCCTGTCGCGCCCTTCCAGTTCACGTGCCCGGCGAACACGCTCGCCCCGGTCGCCGAACTCAGCTCGGCACCCCACCAGGTCACCTCGCCGAGATTCTCCGGCACCGGCAGCTCCGCGCCCGGTCCGAGTTCCTTGCGGATCAGCTTCGCCGCGCCGCCCGCGGGCAGCCGGATCGTTCCGGGGCCTTGCGGTTTCGGGGCTTCGGGTTCCTTCGACGACGACGGCGACGACGGCGACGGCGCGGGAGGTGGCGTCGTGGGAACGATCTCCGGCGGAGGCGGGACTTCTTGTTGCGCGGGCGCTGCCGGGGCGCCGCCCGCGACGGAGGCGGAGACGGGCTGTGCCGTCCCCGCCACCACGGTCGTCGGCGGCCAGATGATCAAGGCCGCGACGAGGTCCGCGCACAGGACCGTGACGGCTCCCAGCGCGAACCCGCGTCGTACTGACATTCCTGAACCCTCTTAGCGTCGCGAAGACCGCCGCGCGGCCACACCCACCATCAGCGAACCGAGCAGCGCGAGCGCGCCGACGCCGAGGATCCCGGCGGTCGACGCCGAGTTCTCGACGGTGCCCTGCATCATCGCCACCGGCCGGTCACCGGCGGGAATGGTGCGCGGTACCTCGTTGGGTGTGTTGGCGACCTTGAGCGCCAGCGTCTCACCCGGCTTGAGCTCACCGCAGGCGGACGGCGGATTCTTCGGGTCGAACGCGTTGGTGTAGCCCGGCGGTGCGCTGACCTCGACCACGCAGATCTCCTGCGGGGTCCGAAGGTTCTCCACGGTGACCGTCCCGGTCTCGCCCTCGGTGGTGACGACGGCGGGCTTGCCGTCGGCGCCGTTGAGCGGCTTGCCGTCGTGGCCGACGGCGGCGGTGGTCTTGTCCTTGGCGGTGATCCGCAGCGCGGCACCCGCGATGCCCTTGTCGGTCTTCGCGTCGACCTTCGTCACCTGGACCTTGCCGGGCTTCGAGACGACCGCGACACCTTGGGCCTTCAGTTCCTTCTCACCACCGGTCGAGACGACCTTCTGCACACCGGTGTCGACCGGGAACTGCACGTAAGGCCGGTCCGCGGGGGCGGACAGTGTGCTGGCCAGCTTCGGCTGGTCACCGGTCGGCGTCACCTTGACCGTGACGGTGCCGTCTTCGCCCGTCTTCACCGTGGCGGCCTTGGCGGTCGAAGTCGACGCGGGTTTGGTGGTCTCGCCGCCGTCGACGGTCGCGTTCGACGGCGTGAGCTTCACCGGCACCCCGGAGATGCCCTTGCCCTTGGCGTTCTTGACGCTGATCGTCCACTCGCCCGCGGTGCCGATGTGCTGGTCTTCCTTCGGCGGCGTGATGGCGGTGGTCCAAGGACCCCGATTGGCCTCGGCGTCCTTGGTCAGCTTCTCGACGGCCGTGGCGGCAGCGGGGTGCTGTGCCTTCAGCTGGTCGAGATGTTCCTGGATCTTGTAGCCGATCTTGTTGGAAGGCAGCTCCGGGTCGGTGTCGGTGTCGGACCTCGGCTTGGCCGTCCAGGAATGGAGCAGGTGAGCGAGCGCGGCGGCTTCGGCGTTGTCCTGCGTTCCGCCGTAGCGGAGGAGCAGGTAGGAGATGTTGGCCGCGATGCCCTCCGGCAGCTTCTGCCCCCACTTGTCGAGCAGTTCGTCGCCGGGCTTGTACTCCTCGTTCGTGTCCGGTGCCTTCTGCTGGAAGCTGACGCAGAACACGTGCTTGCCGTTGACGACGTAGGAGCCGAGCCAGTCGCTGGCCTGGTCGTGGCCGCCGAACGGCTGGCCGGGTGTGACGGCGTGGCCGACGCCCTGTTTCGGGTCGGCGGAGGCCGGTGTCACCGCGACGGTGGCGGACAGGGCGCCGAGTAGGCACGTCGCGATCAGGCTGGTCAAGGCGCGCGAACGCACGCTCGGGCGTGTGGTCCACCCCATGGTGTGTTGACTCCTTTGGCCGTGCTCCGCCCCGGCGCCTTTTACGTCGATGCAGGTCACACGATCGATAGGTTCCCCGACACGCCTTCGGTGATTATCCGAACACGCATCGTGCAGGGTGGCCTGTGATCAGCGGTTTTGGCAAGAGGTCATCAGGTGGGGTATCGGTGAACGGTCGTGATCTCCGCCGCATACGGTGTGGGGGATGGGCCCCGTGCCGAATGTGAGTAAAGTCGTCTTTACTTCGACGGGAACCGGGCGGCCCCCGCGGTCGTTGAACCCGATGCAGGTGCCAGTAGATCCAGGAGGATCAGGTGCGATCCAGTAGCAACCCGGCGTTCCGGAACCTGCCGCGTGGCGCGGCGGAGTACGGACCCAACGTAGGCTTCAACCAACCCCAGGGCGGCGTGCCCGGCTACGGCCCTCCGCAGACCTCCGCCGGTGCCGACGACCGTCCGATGACCGTCGACGACGTCGTCATCAAGACGGCGCTGAGCCTCGGCACCGCGCTGGTGACCGGTGTGCTCACCGCGATCTGGGCGATCAGCCAGATCCCGATGTCGGCGTCCGGCAAGATCCTCGGCATCCCCGGTGCCGTGATCGGCGTGCTCGTCGGCTCGATGATCGTCGGCCTCGTGATCTCGCTGGTGATCATCTTCAAGAAGATGCCGAGCGGTCCGCTCACGCTGGCGTATTCGGCCGTCGAAGGTGTCTTCCTCGGTGCGATCAGTGGCCTCTTCGAAGCGCTGTACCCCGGTATCGCGCTGCAGGCGATCGTCGGTACCACCGGTGTCTTCATCGCGATGCTGGTCGTCTACAAGACGGGTGCCGTCAAGGTCACCCCGAAGCTGACGAAGTGGATCATCGGCGCCGTGGTCGGTGTCGCGATCATGATGCTGGTCAACCTCGTCACCAGCCTCTTCTTCAATTTCAACCCGTTGCGTGACGGTGGCCCGATCGCGATCATCTTCAGCCTCGTGGTGATCGGTGTCGCGGCGTTCAGCTTCCTGCTCGACTTCGACCAGGCCGACCGGATGATCCGCGAAGGCACGCCGTCGAAGTGGTCCTGGTACGTCGCCTTCGGCCTGATGACCACGCTGGTCTGGCTGTACCTCGAGATCCTGCGGTTGCTTTCGTACTTCCGCGAATGACCGACGCCTCTCCGTGAAAGGGCGCTCCGAGCGATCGGGGCGCCCTTTTCCGTGTCGGTGAATACTCTGCTGACATGACCGAGCACAAACGTTCCAAGTGGTTCTGGGTGGGCATCCTGGTGCCGGTCGCGATCGTGGTGATCAGCGCGGCGACCTGGGTCACCGGGTACCTCTCCAGCGCGGACGGCACCGTCGTGGGCGACTGCTACGCGGTCACCACCTTCGGCGACGTCGAGGCCGAGCCGTCGAAGGCGGACTGCGGTTCGATCGAGGCCAACACGAAGCTCGGCGCGAAAGCCGAAAGCGGCGGCGCCTGCCCTCAGGGCGAGTACGACCAGCTGACCATCGACCGGACCTTCTCCTCGTCCAAACTCTGCATGATGATCAACGCCAGGCAGGGCGACTGCTTCGAGAACTTCCTCGCCGACAGCGTGGCGTACCAAAAGGTGGCGTGCTCGGATCCCACGAAGGACGCGGAGGTCGTGAAGGTCATCGACGGCGCTCCGGGCGATACGGCTTGCGACGACACCGGGGCGACCGATCTCAAGAGCTACTCGACTCCGCCTTCGACGGTCTGCGTCAAAGCCGGTAAATAGCGATCTCGACCAGGGGCTTTCACTCGTATGGGGGCCCGATGGGTGGCGTCGATCACGGTGAGTGTTTGATATCGAGGTTCTCATTCCTCTTCACAACTGTGAGGTTTCTCGGTGACCACTTCCCAACCGGCCCCTGGGGGCCAAACGCCGGTGGGACAGCCCGACGCTTTCGGTCCGCCTCCCGGCGTTCAGCCGGTGGCGCCCAAGCGGTCCAAGCTCGCGTGGCTGAAGATCGCCCTTCCGATCGTGATCGTCGTACTCGTCGCCGGCGGGTACGCGGTCAACTACTTCACCGGCACCGACGGTGCCAAGGTCGGTGACTGCCTCGCGGTCACCGAATTCACCAGCAAGGCCGACCCGAAGCAGGCCGACTGCGGGACCGCCGACGCCAACGTCAAGGTCGCGGCGAAGGTGGGCGACAACGAGTCCTGCCCGGAAGGCGCGTACGACGAGTACTCGCAGACCGGTCGTATCTCGTACAAGCTCTGCCTGATGGTCAACGTCAAGCAGGGTGACTGCCTGGCCAACTTCGGCGCCGGGACCGCGGGCTACAAGAAGGTGCCGTGTTCGGACCCGGCCAAGGAGGTCGAGTTCCTGAAGATCGTCGATGGGCAGGTGGACAAGGCGGTGTGCGAAGGCACCGAAGCCACCAACGTCATCAGCTACTCGACCCCGCCGACCACTATGTGCTTCATCAAGGGCGGCAAGTAGCACCTCGTTTCGCGTGAAGGCCCCCTTCCCTCGGCTCAGCCGCGGGAAGGGGGCCTTCACGCGTTCTGGGGAGCAAGGGACCTTTGGTGTCGCCGCCGCCATCCGGCCGTGTGCGCGCCGCCATTCGTCGCACAGTGTGGGACGGGCTGCGACCGAGCGGTCACCGGCCCTAACGTTGCTCGTCCCCAACCCGCCGATCGACCTGGAGTCCTGGTGGCGACGACAGAAACCCAAGCCGGTGAGAAGAAACTCCTCGACTTCCCGACCTCCTGCGCCGCCCCGATCCCGCGACCGGAGGAGCCGGTCAAGATCGTGCCGCTGGCTGTCGCGGGTGCCCTCGCGGTCGGGCTGACCTGGTACGTCTGGGCGGCGCACGGAGCGAAGTTCGGCGTCCTGCTCATTCTCGGTCTGCTGCTCGGCCTCGCGCTCTTCCACTCACGCTTCGGCTTCACCTCGGCCTGGCGCCAGCTGATCGCGGTCGGCAACGGCCAAGGCCTGCGGGCGCACACACTGCTGCTCGGCACGGCCGCGACCCTGATCGCGTTGATCGTCGGCACCGGCTCCGGTCTGTTCGGCAGCACGCCGAACCCGACCGCGGGCGGGCTGGGGCTCGCGCTGTTCGTGGGCGCGACGATCTTCGCCATCGGGATGCAACTGGGCGGCGCGTGCGCGTCGGGAACGTTGTTCGCGGTCGGTTCCGGGCAGTCGACGATCGTGCTGACCCTCGGCGGGTTCATCACCGGTTCGGTCCTCTACACCTGGGCGTATCCGCTGCTTTCGGGCTGGCCGGAGTTCAAGGGGATCCTGCTGTCCGACCACGTCGGCTGGTTCGGTTCGTGGGCGATCACGGTCGCCGTCCTCGCCGCGATCGTGTTCGGCACCCGGTTCGTGCAGAAGCGCCGCAACCCGCCGCCGGTCGACGTCGTCCCGACCGCGCACGGGTTCGCCCGGATCTTCCGCGGTTCCTGGCCGATCCTCGTCGGCGCCGTCGTCCTCGGTGTGCTGGCGGGCGCGGTCTTCCTGGTGTCCGGCGGGATCTGGGGTGTCACGAGCGCGTTCAGCCTGTGGGGCGCCAAGATCCTGCAGGTGTTCGGCCTGCACCCCGAGACGTGGGAGTTCTGGCGGCTCAAGGCGAACGCGGCCTCGCTGGCGGGGCCGATCTGGAAGGACAAGAACAGCCTCACCGACATCGGGATCATGATCGGCGCGGGGGTCGCCGCCGCGGCCGCGGGCGCGTGGAAGATCCACAGCTCGATCCCGTGGCGGACCGCCGTCGCCGCGGTACTCGGCGGGATCCTGATGGGGGTCGGGGCGCGGATGGCGGGTGGCTGCAACATCGGCGCCTACCTCGGCGGCATCTCGGTCGGCAGCCTGCACGGCTGGCTGTGGGGCGTGTTCGCGCTCGGCGGCACCTGGATCGGGCTCAAGCTGCGACCGCTGTTCGGGCTCGGCAACCCGGCTCCCAAGGACAGCGTCTGCTGATCACTCTTTGTGACGTCTCGTACGCGGGCTTGCCCTTTCGGTCCGCGTACGGGGAAAAAGTTGGCATGTAAAACCCGTGTTCGGCTACCCTCGGCTACATACCCGCGCTTGCGCCTTAATGCACAAGCGCGGTCGGGGAAGGCCTGGCGACGACGTCGGGCGTCAAATTCCGTAGTCGCGACCACGGGGGTTGTCGCGTCCACTGAGTATCAGGGGCGGGTTTTTCATGTCAACGCAAAGTCCGGCCGCGCCGGGCGGCGACAAACTCGACGCGGGTGTGCTCAAGGTCGCCGTCGTCGTCATCCTCGGCGCGATCATGGCGATCCTCGACACGACGGTCGTCAACGTCGCGCTCCAGAAACTGACCATCGAGTTCCAGACCTCGTTCGACACCATCCAGTGGATCGCGACCGGCTACATGCTGGCGCTGGCCACGGTCATCCCGATCACCGGCTGGGCCTCGGACCGGTTCGGCACGAAGCGGCTCTACATGACCGCGATCGGGCTGTTCCTGATCGGGTCGATGCTCGCCGGCATGGCGTGGGACGTCGAATCGCTGATCGTCTTCCGGGTCCTGCAGGGCTTCGGCGGCGGCATGCTGATGCCCGCCGGCATGACGATCCTGACCAGGGCCGCCGGACCGCACCGGATCGGCCGCGTGATGGGCGTGCTCGGCGTGCCGATGCTGCTCGGCCCGATCGGCGGCCCGATCCTCGGCGGCTGGCTGGTCGACGCGGTGAGCTGGCGCTGGATCTTCTACATCAACCTGCCGATCGGCCTGATCACCATGGTCCTGGCCTGGCGCCTGCTGCCGAAGGACCGGCCGGAACCCAGCGAGCGCTTCGACTTCGTCGGCATGCTGATGGTGTCGCCGGGCCTTGCCGCGCTGATCTTCGGTGTTTCGAACATCCCGTCGGCGGGCGGTGTCGGCGCGGTGGACGTCTGGCTGCCCGCGCTGGCCGGGGTCGGGCTGCTGGTGGCGTTCGTGTTCCGGGCGGGCCGGGTCTCGAACCCGCTGGTCGACCTGAAACTGTTCAAGAACCGGTCGTTCTCGGTCGCCATGGTGACGATGACCTTCTTCTGCGTCGCGTTCTTCGGCGCGATGCTGCTCCTGCCGACGTACTTCGTGCTGGCGCGCGGTGAATCGGCGATGAACGCCGGTCTGCTGCTCGCCCCGCAGGGTTTCGGCGCGATGCTGACCATGCCGATCGCGGGCCGGTTCGCGGACAAGATCGGCTCGCGGAAGATCGTGCTGCCCGGTCTCGTACTGATGCTCGCCGGGCTGATCGCCTTCACCCAGCTCACCGCGACGACGCCGTACTGGCTGCTGCTCTCGGCGCTGTTCGTGATGGGGCTCGGAATGGGCGCGACGATGATGCCGATCACCTCGGCCGCGTTGCAGACGCTCAAGTCGGAGGACATGGCGAAGGCGTCGACGGCGACGAACATCGTGCAGCAGACCGCGGGCGCGATCGGCGCGGCGGTGCTGTCGATCATCCTGGCGGCGCTGCTGGCCGGGAAGTTCGGCGTGCCGACCGCGCAGGGGCAGTTGGCGGCGACGGCGGCGGTGTTCAACCCGGCGACCCACGAGGTGGCTTCGGGACTGACCGCGGACGCGTTCTCGACGACGTTCCTGTGGTCGATGATCCTGCTCGCGCTGTGCCTGATCCCGGCGGCGTTCCTGCCGAAGACCAAGCCCGCGCTGCCCGAGGGAGTCGACGGCGAGGTCCCCGCGGCCCCGCCGATCATGACCCACTAGGGCCTGGAAGGAAGCAAGGGACCTTTGCTCACGTCAGTTAGCGTGCTAACGAACGTGAGCAAAGGTCCCTTGCTCTCTTTGAGATGACCGAGAGGTCTCCCAAAGGGCGCTCAGCGCCCGACGAGACTAGGACAAGCGCTCCAGCACCATCGCCATGCCCTGGCCGCCGCCGACGCACATCGTCTCGAGGCCGAACTGCTTGTCGTGGTGCTGCAGCGAGTTGATCAGCGTCGAGGTGATCCGCGCGCCGGTCATGCCGAACGGGTGGCCGACGGCGATCGCGCCGCCGTTGACGTTCAGCTTGTCGAGGTCGATCCCGAGGTCCTTGTACGACGGGATGACCTGCGCGGCGAACGCTTCGTTGATCTCGACGAGGTCGATGTCGCCGGCCGACATCCCGGCACGGGCGAGAGCACGCTTCGACGCCTCGACCGGGCCGTAGCCCATGATCTCCGGCGACAGCCCCGAAACACCGGTCGAGACGACGCGGGCGAGGGGCGTGAGGCCGAGTTCCTTCGCCTTGGTGTCGGACATGATGATCACCGCGGCGGCGCCGTCGTTGAGCGCGCAGCAGTTGCCCGCGGTGATCCGGCCGTCGGGGCGGAAGACCGGCTTGAGGCCGGAAACACCTTCGAGGGTGACGCCGGCGCGCGGGCCGTCGTCCTTCGAGATCACGGTGCCGTCCGGCAGGGTCACCGGGGTGATGTCCTTGGCCCAGAAGCCGTCCGCGATGGCCTTCTCGGCGAGGTTCTGCGAACGGACGCCGAACTCGTCCATCTCCTCGCGCGAAACGTTCTTCAGGCGTGCGAGGTTCTCGGCGGTCTGGCCCATCGCGATGTAGACGTCCGGGAGGACACCGTTCTCGCGCGGGTCGCTCCAGCTGTCGGCACCTTCGGAGGCCACCTGCGCGGTGCGGGCCTCGGCGTCGGCGAACAGCGGGTTGTGCGTGTTCGGCCAGGAATCCGAGCTGCCGTTGGCGAAGCGCGAAACGGTCTCGACACCGGCGGAGATGAACACGTCGCCTTCGCCCGCCTTGATCGCGTGCAGCGCCATGCGGGTGGTCTGGAGGCTGGAGGAGCAGTACCGCGTGACCGTGCAACCGGGCAGGTGGTCATAGCCGAGTTCGACCGCGACCGTGCGGCCCATGTTGAAGCCCTGCTCGCCACCGGGGAGACCACAGCCCAACATGAGGTCTTCGATCTGGGCCGGGTCGAGTTCGGGGACCTTGTCGAGCGCGGCGCGGACCATCTGCGCGGTGAGGTCGTCCGGGCGGATGCTCACCAGCGATCCCTTGCCGGCGCGGCCGATCGGGGATCGGGCGGTGGAGACGATGACGGCTTCGGGCATGGAACGACACTCCCTTGTTCTCGATCCAGACGCGCGCTAAGCGGTTGCTCACCTCGCATCCTTCACCGGTTGGAGGTGCGGGTCAAAGGCGAACGCGATCCACGCCACACCACCCGGTGACGCGGTGATGCCGCCGGAGTTGAGTGGACACATCCCGACCTGCGGCGTTTAGGCTGTCAGCGTGGATTACGTCGAGCACATCGTGGACCTCGTGGGCAACACCCCTCTGGTCAAGCTGAACGCACTGGCCGAGGGGCTGCAACCGCTCATCCTGGCCAAGGTCGAGTACGTCAACCCCGGCGGCAGCGTCAAGGACCGCATCGCGCTGCGGATGATCGAAGCCGCGGAGCGTTCCGGCGAGCTGAAGCCCGGCGGGACCATCGTCGAGCCGACGTCCGGCAACACCGGCGTCGGGCTGGCCATGGTGGCGCAGCGCAAGGGGTACAAGTGCGTGTTCGTCTGCCCGGACAAGGTCAGCGAGGACAAGCGCAACGTGCTCAAGGCCTACGGCGCCCGCGTCGTGGTCTGCCCGACCGCGGTCGCGCCGGAACATCCGGACTCCTATTACAACGTCTCCGACCGTCTCGTGCGTGAGATCGAGGGCGCCTGGAAGCCGAACCAGTACGCCAACCCGGAGAACCCCGCCAGCCACTACCACTCGACCGGCCCGGAGCTCTGGCGCCAGACCGAGGGCAAGATCACGCACTTCGTCGCGGGCGTCGGCACGGGCGGCACCATCTCGGGCACCGGCAAGTACCTCAAGGAGGTCAGCGACGGCCGTGTCCAGGTCATCGGCGCGGACCCCGAAGGCTCGGTGTACTCCGGTGGTTCCGGACGGCCGTACCTGGTCGAGGGCGTCGGCGAGGACTTCTGGCCGGAGACCTACGACCGGAACGTCGCCGACCAGATCATCCCGGTCTCGGACGCGCACTCCTTCGACATCACCCGTCGTCTCGCGCTCGAAGAGGGACTGCTCGTCGGCGGCTCGTGCGGGATGGCCGTCGCCGCCGCGCTCAAGCTCGCCGAGGGCCTCGGCCCGGACGACGTCGTGGTCGTGCTCCTCCCCGACGGCGGCCGCGGCTACCTCACCAAGGTGTTCAACGACAGCTGGATGTCCTCCTACGGCTTCCTGCCGCCGGACTCCAGCGGCGCGACCGTCGGCGACGTCCTGATGAAGAAGAGCGGCTCGCTGCCCAGCCTGGTGCACAGTCACCCGAACGAGACGGTCGCCGAAGCGGTGGCGATCCTCGCCGAGTTCGGCGTCAGCCAGATGCCCGTGGTCAGCGCGGAACCGCCGGTCATGGCGGCCGAGGTCGTCGGCGCGGTCAACGAACGCGATCTGCTCGAAGCCCTCTTTACCGGCAAGGCGCAGCTGGCCGACAGGCTCGAGCAGCACATGTCGGAGCCGTTGCCGACCATCGGCGCCGGCGAACAGGTGAGTTCGGCGATGAACGCGCTCTCGGGTGCCGACGGCGCGCTGGTGCTGGTGGACGGCAAGCCGGCGGGCGTCGTCACCCGGCACGACCTGCTCGCGTTTCTCGCGGGACGGTAAAGAGGCATTTCATCGGATGGTCGGGCCGGGGCGTTACGAGCGGCCCACCCGGCTATCCGATAGCGTGTTGGGTGAGTTGAACTTTTATGTCCTCGTCAAGGGGGTTCAAGACCCAAATGAGTGCTCCGCAGCCACCGAATCAGCCTTGGGGTGGCGCCCAGCCACCGCAAGGACCCCCGAGTGGCCCCCAGCCGCAGCAAGACAACCCGTTCGGTTCCCCGGAACCGACCCAGGTGGTGCAGCCCGGACAGCCGGCCCAGCCCGACTACGGGCAACCGCAGTACGGGCAGCAGCCCTCGTACGAGCAGCCCCAGGGTGGCGGGTTCGGCGACACGCCGGAGCCCACACAGGTCGTGCAGCCGGTCCAGCCGGGTTCGGGCGACGCGAACGCGACCCAGGTCGTGCAGCCGGTGAGCCCTGGCGGGGAGACCCCCGCCAGTGAGTCCACCCAGCTCGTGCCGCCGGGTTCGCAGCCGCCCGCCATCCCGTACGCCCCGCCGCCGAGCGCGGCCGACAACCCCGCCGCGGGTGCCTATGGCGCCCAGGGTGGCGGTTTCGGTCAGCAGCAAGGCTTCGGCGGACCCCCGCAGGGCGGGTTCGACCCGTCGCAGGGGCAGCAGCAGCCCGGTTACGGCCAGCCGCAGCAGGGCTTCGGCGGACCGCCTCAGGGCGGATTCGGCCAGCAGCCCGGTTTCGGCGGACCGCCGCAGGGCTACAGCCCCGCTCCCGCCGGTGGCGGAGGCGGTAACCCGCTGTTCGGGTTCATCGCCGGTGGCCTCGTCGGCCTCCTCGGTCTTCTCGCGCTGATCTTCAGCTTCGTCTACTTCGGCGACGCGAGCGAGTTCTCCGAAGGCGTCGACAGCCAGTCCTCCAAGCTCGGTGAGGAGGCGGTGAACAAGCTTCTCGACCAGTTCGGCTTGGCGTCGCCCGGCACCGTTTGGCTTTACGTGATCCTGCTGCTGGTCGCTTCGATCATCGCGACGGCGGCCGGTGCCGGTCTCGCGCTGGCGAGCAAGCTCCCGGCTTCGATCAAGAAGATCGTCCCGATCGCGGTCACCGCGGGCGGTGCTCTGCTGCTTCTCTTCGGCATCCTGCTCCTGGGCGCCACGACCGCGTCCGGTGACGGTGTCCCGAACGAGGTCAGCATCGGGATCGGCCTGCCGCACCTGATCTTCGGCATCCTGATCCTGATCGTCGGAGTGCTGGGCCTGATCCCGCCGACCGCGCAGTTCGTCGGTCTCGGTGGCGGCGGCTCGGTGCTCGGCGCGCCGCAGGGCGGCCAGCCCGGTGGTTTCGGCGGCCCGCCGCAGGGCGGCTTCGGCCAGCCGGGGCAGCCCAACCCGTACGGACAGCCGCAGCCCGGCCCCTATGGCCAGCCCGGTCAGCCCGGCCCGGCTTCGGGTGGTTTCCCGCAGCAGGGACAGCACGGTGGTTTCGGGCAGCAGCCCGGACAGTCCGGTCCGCCCAGCGGCGGATTCGGCCAGCCTGGTCAGCCGCCGCAGGGCGGCTACGGCCAGCCTCCGCAGCAGCACGGTGGTTTCGGGCAGCAGCCCGGTCAGCCGGGTCAGCCCGGTGGCGGTTTCGGCCAGCCGGGTCAGCAGCCCGGTCAGCCGCCGCAGCAGTGGTGATTCGCCGCTACTGAACGGTTTTGCTCAGAACACCCCCGGCTTTCGGCCGGGGGTGTTCTGTTTTCGCGAGGTCGCCGGATTCGCCGACCACGTGCGGGTCCACCGGGCTAGGGTTAGCGCCGTTAACCCACACCCGGCTGATGGGGGCGACGTGACCGGTCCGTACGGATATCCCGCGCAGCCCGGACCGGCGAACTTCGGCTATCACGCACCGCAGATCCGGCCGAGCGCGGTGACGGCGATCATCGCGGCATTGCTGGGGCTCGTCGCCGCGGGCACCGCCGGATACCTCCCGGTCTACTTCTTCCTCGAACTGCCGTCCGGGTTCAGCATCGGTGATCTGCCCGGTCTCGTACTCACCGCGCTGGGGCTGTACCTGCTGGCCGCGTTGCTCCTCCTGGTCGGCTCGCTGTCGGCGTTCTTCCGCTCCGTCGCGGGTGCGATCCTGCTGGTGCTCGGTTCGCTGATGGTGATCACCGCCGTGCTGATGGAACCGTTGGCGTTCAACGGGGCCTACGGCCTGTACTTCCGCATGCAGTTCGAGTTCGAGACGTTCGTCGCCCTCGTGCGCGTGGTCATGTTCGCGGTCGTCCCGTTCACGCTGATCTTCGCGATCATCCCGCCGACCCTGAAGTATCTGCGCTGGCGCCCTTCCCCGGCCCAGCCCTACCGGCCGCAGAATGAGGCTCCCCGTCAAAGCGGTTGGTGAGTCCTGAGCGGGAGCCGCGGAAACAGGATCGCCTTCCGGGCTGGTAGCCGGGCTGACAGGATGAGGCGAGGATTTCGGCAGGGGGAGCGATGACGTACCAGCAGTACCCGCCGCACGGCGGATATCCGCCGCCCGGCGCCTACCCGCCTCCGGGAATGCCGCGGCGACCGAATGGCGCCACCGGGATCATCGCCGGGATCCTCGCGATTCTCGGCGGGCTCTGGTTCCTCGCCGGCGTCGCGTTCCACATCATCGAACTCTCCCATTTCACCATTTCGTTCCTCGTGGTCGGCGCGGTACTCGACTTCCTCACCGCGGCCCTGCTTTTGAGCGGCGGCATCCTGCTGCTCCTGCGCAAAGGCGCCGGGCGAGTGCTCACCGTCGTCGGCGCCGGGGCCACGCTCGGTTTCGTGGCCCTAGCCTTCGTGCTCCGGGCGATCGGCGCGGGTTTCTACTTCACGTACAGCGGGGTGACCCTGCAGTTCGGCGTCGGCGTGCTCCTCATCGTGGTCCTGGCCCCGGCGATCGCGACCCTCGTGCTGGCGCTGATCCCGCCGACCGCGCGCTGGGTGGCGGCCAAGAAGCAGCCCGCGGGGTTCATGCCGCCGCCTCACTACGGCTACCCGCCACCGCAGCAGGGCCCTACACCCGGACAGTGGTGAGTTCAATCCCAGTTGATGGGATATCGATGAGGTGGTCGTACCCTGGGAGGTATGGCCGACGACTACTCTCTGCTGGGCTTCGAGACACGCGCGATCCACGCCGGGCAGACCCCTGATCCCCGGACCGGCGCGGTCATCGTGCCGATCTATCAGACCTCGACCTACGCGCAGGACGGCGTCGGCGGCACGCGCGAAGGCGACTACGAATACTCCCGTACCGCGAACCCCACGCGCACCGCGCTGGAGGTCGCGCTCGCGGCACTCGAAGGCGCCCGGCACGGTCTGGCCTACTCGTCGGGGATGGCGGCCAGTGACGTCCTGCTGCGGGCGACCCTGCGGCCCGGCGACCACCTCGTGCTCGGCAACGACGCGTACGGCGGCACGTTCCGGCTGATCGACAAGGTGCTCAGCCTGTGGGGCGTCGAGCACACGGTCGCCGACCTGGGCAACATCGCCGAGGTCCGCGCCGCGATCCGGCCGGAGACGAAGCTGATCTGGTGCGAGTCGCCGACGAACCCGATGCTGGGGATCGCGGACATCGCCGCGCTGGCCGAGGTCGCGCACGGCGCCGGCGCCCGCCTGGTCGTCGACAACACCTTCGCCACCCCGTACCTGCAGAACCCGCTTTCGCTGGGTGCCGATGTCGTCCTGCACTCGACGACCAAGTACCTCGGCGGGCACTCGGACGTCGTCGGCGGCGCGATCCTGACCAACGAGGACGAGCTGCGCGAGCAGCTGTTCTACCTGCGCAACGCGGCGGGCGCGGTGCCCGGCCCGTTCGACGCGTGGCTGACCCTGCGCGGGATCAAGACGCTCGCGCTGCGGATGGAGCGGCACAGCGACAACGCCGAGCTGATCGCCCGGATGCTGTTGAAGCACCCGAAGGTCGATCGCGTCTACTACCCGGGCCTGCCGGAACACCCCGGCCACGAGATCGCTTCGAAGCAGATGCGGCGCTTCGGCGGGATGATCTCGTTCACCCACGTCGACGGTGAGCAGGCCGCGCTCGACGTCGCGTCGAAGACGAAGCTGTTCATCCTCGCCGAGTCGCTGGGCGGGATCGAATCGCTCATCGAGCACCCCGGCCGGATGACCCACGCGAGCACCGCCGGGTCCACCCTCGAGGTGCCGGACAACCTGCTGCGCCTGTCCGTCGGCATCGAGGACGGCAGTGACCTGGTCGCCGATCTGGCCAAGGCCCTGGGCTGACCGCCGCCGAGCCCAGGGTGGGAGCAAGGGACCTTTGCTATCGTTAGCGTACCCATGCTAACTAAATGACAGCAAAGGTCCCTTGCTCTCTTTGCGCTGGTCAGCGCGGTGTGGTGGGAGAATCGCCCGGTTACGGGCGGAAGTTACTGGGCTCGATGCCGCTCTTCGCGTCCGCTTCGTGCGTAGTGCCCTGAGGGGCGGCAGGCAGTTCGGAGCCGTCGACGCAGCCACCGACGAGCTCGATGTGGTTGTCGTGCCGGATGTACTGGCCAGGGTCCACGCAACCGGCGCGATCGACCGTGTAGACGGCGGCACCGGTCAGTAGAGCGGCCGAGGTGAGGGCCAGCACGACCGGGAGCAGCCCGGCTGAACGGGTCGCCCGGGCCCTGCCGATGTTCCCCCGTGTCATGCGCGCTCCCTGGTCGCCTTCGCCGCCGTCGTCAAGAGTACCTGGATGGTGAACTTGTCACGTGACGTATCCGTCAGGTGGCATCATCCGGTCAGGGATCCGGTCGCTGACGCCCTGAGAACGGCGCGCTTCAGGACGCCTGCTGGCCGGTGATGGCGGCGACCGCGAGTTCGCGTTCGGGCTCGCCGACCTCCGGCAGAGTGAACCGCGACGCCCGGATGTGGGTGAGCAGTTCGGGATCGGGCGCCACACCGTGCTCGCGCAGGTAGTAGGCGACCGCGCCCGGCCAGTACCAGCTGCCGTCCGTGCGAAAGTTCAACGGTACCAACGGTTCCCGGTCGGGCTCGAACGCGTCGGCGTCGTAGGTCCGCGACGCCAGCACGACCGGCGCACCGTCGAGGTACTCCAGCACACGGTCTCGCTCGGCGGGGGACAGCGGCTCGCGGTTCACCACCGGACGGCCAGACTCGTCGAGGCTGTCGTAGACCCGTGGCGAGCGCAGGGCTTCCGGGGTTTCGGCCGGCGGAGTGGCGGCCACCTGCTCGGCCGGCGGTGCGGCTTCGAGTCCGGCTCGCTGTCGCAGCCAGTTCGGGATGTTCTGCTCGGCCCGCGGGAAGAACCGCAGTTCGTCCTGGAAGCCGATCTGAGGCGGCGCCTGCCGCCACGGCGGCTCGACATCCGGGAGGAAGTCCGTGCTGAGCACCGTCGCCGAGCTGTAGACCAGGATCGCGCTCAGCCAGGTCCCGCGGCCGGGCTGGTACATCCCCGCACGCAGGTTTCCGAGCAGCTGCACGGCTTCCGGGCTCGGCTGCACCGGACGCGGCAGACCGTCCTGCCCGGTGACGAGCAGATCGGCCTCGACATGCCTGCCCGCCGCCCGGTACTCGACGCGCATCTGCTGCCAGCCAGGCGGAAGCGGAGTCGCGAGGGCATGACCGATCTGCCAGACGAGCTGCTGTTGCTGCTGCTGGTTCAACGGCGTCGGCGGCTGGGTCATCGTCTTCCTCAGTCGGTCTTGGCGCCGGAGGCGGCCAATCCACGCTTGAACCAGTCCGGCATGTAAGTTTCGCCTCGGGGGAACCGTTCCTGCTCCAGGGCGAACTCGTCCGGTGCGGGGTACGGCTGGAAGTCGGGTTCGTTCTGCCAGTTGTACTGCACGCGGAACCGCGACGGGGGTTCGATGACGAGCCTGGCCGAGAACCAGGTTCCTTCGCCTTCTTGGTACATGCCGCCGCGCAGCCGCTGGAACATGCGCCACGTCTCGACGGACGGTTCCCACACCTGGTAGGTGCCGTTCGGGTCGAGCACGCCGACCGCGACGTCGATGTTCTTGCCGACCACCCGGTAGTCCAGCATCACCTCACGCCAGCCCGGCGGCAGAGCACCGACCACCGACAAGGTGATCTCGCCGAGAAGCTCGTTCTGCGCGATGGGGTCGAGCTGAGGCCATTGAGCCATCCGGTAAATCCTCCTCGTGGTCACCGCTGGAATAGCGATGACCCATCATGGCACGGGTGCCGGTTCAGGCCGGTGTGTCCCGTTCCCGCTCCAGTTGCGTGCCCTGGGCGACCAGATTCCGCAACCACGCCGGAACGTGTTGCTCGTCGCGCGGGAACGTTTCCAGGTCGCGGGTGAAGGTGGTCGGATGCAACGGCGGCCACCATTTCGGGTCTTCGTCGAAGTTGAACGTGAACTCGGGTGCCACCCCGGGCGTCAGCACGATTTTCGCCGAGAACCACGTTCCGCGACCTGGTTCGTACATCCGGGTCCGCAGTTCGCGGAACCCGCCCCGTACTTCGGCGGGCAGGTCGATGTCCCCGCTCCGCCCGTCGGCCAGCCGGATTTCCGTGGCGTAGTCGTAGGCCAGCACGGTCGCGGACACGGTGAGGCTGACCTTCGCCCAGCCGTCCGGCGCGGCCTCCGTCAGCGCGGACGCGATACCGGTGGTCAGCTCGTCCGTCATGGGGTCGCTCCGTAATGGGTGTCCGGGCCGTAATTGACCTTGGAAGGATCATTCGGGAAGTCGCGTTGTCTGGTCACTCGCGACACCTCGACCGGTCCGGGGAGAAGATTCCCCTGACCGTCGACGGCGTACACGACCTCTTGCCAGCGCATGACCACGTTCTCCGGAATGCCGTTGCTCTCGCCTTCCATCCTGACCTGATAGTTCTCGACCTTCTGGCCGGGCACCTCGTCGAACTTGCCCAGTTCGGCCTCTTGCGCCCGCCAGGACGCGTCATGGATCCAGCTGTCCCTGTAGTGACCGCTGTTGGAAGCGGCCATCTGGGGATGCATGTTGACGTACTCGCCGGGACCACCCATCTCATGCGCCGAGAAGTGCCCGCCCGCCCATTCGACGTGTGCGTACGTGCTCCCGTGCACCGGGTGACTCTGGTAGGCCGCCTTACCTTCTTGGCCCGACCTGTTCTGCGACGTGTTGTCGCGGAAGTCGTCGTGTTTCCCCTTGAAGACCGGGTCGCCGGTCATCGCGCTCGGCTTCCCGTTGTCACCGACTTCGAAGGTCCAGTGCTTTGTCGGGTCGTGGAAGTTGGGGACGCGATACTGCGTATTGGGCTGCAGGGGGTAGCGCAGGTCGGGGTTGTGGAAGGGCTTCGAGGTCGGCAGCGTCGTCTCGACGTGCGTCACCTTCCCGGTGTCGTCGGTGAAGAACCGGCTGCTGGCACCGTTCTTGTACTCCACCTTGTACTCGGCGTTCATCGCCAGCGGCTTCTCACCGCGCAGAGCCTGCGGAACCCCTTCGGGATCCGGCTGACTGTTCCGGATACGCGGCTTGACGTCGTCGATGGTCTTGGGCGAGTCGATCGGATCGTGCCCGCCCGGCCGGTCCCGCGGCCCGGCGAACTCCGAGTCGGCCCCTCGGTTCCAGGTGGCGAACCGTTCGTTGAACTCCGGCGAGTCCGGGCGGATCGTCCGAGGTTTGGGAACGTCGTCGTACGGCGGATGACCGGCGTCGTCGCCGTCGCCGCGGCTCTGGGCGCTCTCGGCGTCCACGTCCTGCTTGTCCGCGTGCGAGGTGTCCGGAGTGAAGCCGTCGTCGCTCGCCCGGCGGGCGGTGCCGTCGGGGCTGTGGACGTCCCATTCGCCGTTCGGCGGGATCCTCGGCCGGGTGCGGCCGTCGGGCCCGATCTCGTAATCGGACGAGAAGACCCGCCCGTTCGCGTCGGTCCACGCCGGCTTGCTCGGCGCCATCACCTCGGTGTCGAGTTCCCGCGACAGACGGCGCGCGAAATCGTTCGAGCCGGCGTCGCAGCCGATCAGCCTGATCGGGCGGCCGTCGTAGTCCCCGTTGCGCCGCAGGATGTCCGCGAATTCTTCGGGGGTGTACGTGCGGTTGCCGATGCGGGCGTGTCCGTCCGGCGTCACGTGCACGTCGACGGTGTAGCGGCCGTCCGGATCCGGCTGGACCCGGTGCGGCAGGTCGCCCATGTCGCCGTCGCCGCGGTGGTACGAGCTGCCCGCGGGGGTGCCTTCGGAATGCCGCTGGTTGACCTCGTCCGGCGTCAGCGGGCGGTCCGGCTCGGCGTCGGGACCCCGGTCGTGCGGTGAGCCGTTCTGATCCTGGCGCGGGCCGTGCCCTTCGGGGCCGTGACCGTCCGGCGAACGCTGCGGCCCGGAGTGACCGCCTGGACCACGGCCGCCCGGTCCGGTGTTGCCCGGACCCGTGCCGCCCGGCCGGTTGCCGGGACCGTGTGTGCCGGGCGTGCCGGTGTGCGGCTGGGCACCGGGGCCGAAGTCGTTGCCACGGGCGACCGGCTGCGGCTGATGCGGCTGGTTCGGCCGTCCACCGGGGCCGGTCTGGCCCGGACCGCGGCTGGGGCCGGTGTGGGTGTCGGGACCGCGCGGGGTGTGAGTGTCCGGCGTGCGCGGCGAGCCGGGCGTACCCGTCCAGCCGCCACCCTGCGGCCTGCCGCCGGGCGAACCCGGGGTGCCGCCGGGCGTGCCACCCGGAGCGCCCTGGGGCGGCATGCCGCCGGCGACCGGCTGACCCTGCGGCGGGACACCGGGCGAACCGTCGCCACCGGTGCCGCCGCGCTGCGAAGGAACGTGGGACGGGCCCGCGTCGCCGACACGCGGTGCCGTGGGCGCGGTGCCGCTGGTCGTCGTGCCGCTGTCGGTCGGCCGGGTGGGGCTGCCGCCGTCGTTGCCGCCATGGTGGCCGGGCGACGGATCGGAACGCGGCGTGGGCGAACCGCCGCCGTCACCGCCGTGCGTACGGGGCGAGCCGCCACCGTCGCCGGTGTGACCGGGCGAGCCGCCGCTGTCGGCCCGGGTGTTCGGTGCGTCGGGTGCGTGGCTGGGTGAGCCACCGGTGTCCGCTCGCGTGTGCGGAGTGGGAGATCCACCGTCCGGAGTGTGGCTCGGCGAACCGCCGCTGTCGGCCCTGGTGTGGGGAGCGGGAGAGCCGCCGCCGTTGTCGGCCCGGGTGTTCGGGGCGTCGGGTGCGTGAGTGGGAGAACCGCCGGTGTCCGTCCGTGTGTGCGGTGCCGGGGAACCTCCGTCGGGTGCGTGGCTGGGCGAGCCGCCGCTGTCGGCCCGTGTCTGGGGTGCCGGGCCGCTGTCCGCGCGGTTCGGGCTCGGCGAACCGCTGTCGGGCGTGCGGTTCGGAGTGCCGGAATCGCCGGGTGATCCGCCGTCGGAGCGGGCGGCACTGGGGGAGCCGCCATCGCCGTCCGGTGTGCTGCCGAGGTTTCCGTCCGAAGTGGACGGTGAGTCGCCATCGCCCGTGCGGCCGGGAGAGCCACCGTCCCTTGTGGACGATGAGCCGCCGTCGCCACCGCGGGTGGTGGCGCTCGACGGGGTGTCGCCGGTGCGCGAGTCGCCGTTCGAGCCTGTGTCACTTGAGCCCGAGTCGCTCGAGCCGTCACCGGAGCGGCCGGAGTCGCCCGAACCACCCGAGTCGCCGTCGGAGCCGTTGGAACCGGAGTCGCCGGAACCGTCGGAGCCGTCGCCGGATCCGCTGCCGGAACCGTCGCCGTCCGGGCCGTCCCCCGATCCCGTGCCGCCGCCGTCGGGCCCGCCGGAGCCGCCGCCGCGGCCACCGCGCTGGACGAAGCCGCCTGCCTTGATGTTCTTGGGGTTGAGCGCGTCGAGACCGGTGATCTTGCCCGCGATCTTGCCGAAGATCTTGATGATCTTCTCGAAGACGTCGACCAGCTTGCCGAGCAGCGGCGAGACCCGCCGCATCGCGTCGCACAGTTCCTTGAGCTTGTCGGCGATCTTCGCGGCCCACTTGGCGATCGCGGTGACGGCCTGCGCGACCACGATGGGCGTGCCGAAACCGAGGGAGAACACCGTCTCCATGACCCACGCGATGAGCTTGCCGACCGCGTCCGCGATCAGCTGGCGGATGAATTCGCGGACGAACGCGACGATCTCGCCGAAGATCATCACGACGGTGCTGATGCCACCCGCGACCGTCGCCGCCCCGCTGATCGCCTCGGCCTGTTCCGCGGCCTGCTTGCGGTACTGGTCGGCGGCCTCGCCGGTCCAGCCGGCGGTGCCGTTCTTGACCGTGTTCGAGAACTCGACGTGGGTGTCTTCCAGCTTCTTGGCGACGTTGCCCCAGGTCTCGGAGTACGACTGGATCACCGGCGGGTCGCCTGCCACCGCGTCCAGCATGTCCTTCAGCGGCTGCATGTGTTCCATCAGGAACGACGCCACCGACGACATGAGATAGCCGAACGGGTCGATCGCGGCGCTGGCGAGCTCGCCCGCGAGGCTCAGCACCCCGAGCCCGCCGCCGATCCAGTCACCGTTCGAGATGCCGTTGAAGGCGTCCATGGCCGACTCGGCGACGCCGATGCCCGCCGCGTAGCCGTATTCGCTGTTCCCGGCCGTCAGAGGGCCCGGGCCGTCGCCATCCGTCGGCGCCTTCGCGACGAGCGGGTTTCCCTCGGGCATCAGTCAGGCACCTGCACGTTCTTGAATTCCGCCGCGAAGTTCTCGTCCTGTGCCTGGTAGGCGTTCGACGCCGAGCGCACGTTGTTCGCCACCGCTGTCGCGGCTTCGACGGCCTTGTTCAGCGCGTTGATGCCGAACTCCTCGACCGGGTCGAGCATCATCCGGAACGGCTGGCAGATGATGCCGTACGCGTCGGTCGGCATGCTCACCTGCTGGGCGGCGTCGACCGCCGTGCGCAGCCCGTCGGCGATGCCGTCGACCTGCTTGGCGTGCGCGTCGAGGTCGGCGCCGAGCTCGTAACCCTTGCCTGCCATGGTTTCTCCCCTCTACCAGGCCGGATGAACACTAAGAAAGAATGCTGCCGCCGAAATCGTCGTCGTCTTCGTCCTGCGCGCGGCGGCGGCGCGGGACCTGCTTGGGCTGCGGCGGGGTGCCCGTCGCGGGCGGCGGGGGCTCTTCGTCCTCCGGGCCGAAGCGGTGGTGCCGCTCGGGTTCCGGCGGAGCGAGGTCCTCTTCCGGCGGAGCTTCCGGGAAGGTGCTCTGCGCCTCCGCGATCACCCTGCTCGCCGTCTCATCGGTGGTTCCGACCGTTTCGGCCATCGCCGCCTGCAGCAGTTCCGGGATCCGTGACTGCGCGAGCTGCACGAGCCGCATGACCTGCGACGAGACCTCGGCCATCCGCTTGCCGCTCGCGGCTTCGGCGATGACCAGGTTCGTGAGCAGGCCCTTCGAGTCGATCGTCACCTCGATGGTGTTGTCCTTCGACCGCTCTGTCACGGTCTGCCCCTGCATGCGGGCGGCCATCGCCTGGTAGCGCGCGGCGGTCTCCTGGATCTGCTTCGTCCAGTTGTCCACCATCTGTTCGCTGGCGTCGACGTTGTCCGGCATCGGGACCCTTCCACAAGCTGCATGCTGACGTCTTCACACTGACGGTCCGAAGGAGCCTTCGGTTCCGGAGTGCTCGAAGTTTAGTTCCCGTCCGGTGTACCACCCCGCGCCGACAAAGTCGGCCCCGTCACGCAGCGAAAGGGCCCTTCACCACACAAAGTGCGATGAAGAGCCCTTTCACGCCCTGCGAACTGCCGGGGTCAGAGGTTGCCGCGAGGCTGCGCTGACGGCGCCTCGCCGTTAGAGATTGCCTCGGCGCTCCTGCTCCCGCTCGATGGCCTCGAACAGGGCCTTGAAGTTGCCCTTGCCGAAGCCGAGCGAGCCGTGGCGCTCGATGAGCTCGTAGAACACCGTCGGGCGGTCGCCGATCGGCTTGGTGAAGATCTGCAGCAGGTAGCCGTCCTCGTCGCGGTCGACCAGGATGCGGTGCTCCTTGAGCTTCTCGATCGGCACCCGGACCTCGCCGATCCGCGCACGCAGCTCCGGGTCGTCGTAGTAGGAGTCCGGGGTGTCGAGGAACTCGACGCCCGCCGCGCGCATCGCCTTCACCGTCGCGACGATGTCGTTGGTGGCCAGCGCGATGTGCTGGCAGCCCGCGCCGCCGTAGAACTCGAGGTACTCGTCGATCTGCGACTTCTTCTTCGCGATCGCCGGCTCGTTGAGGGGGAACTTGACGCGGTGGTTGCCGTTGGAGACGACCTTGCTCATCAGCGCCGAGTACTCGGTCGCGATGTCGTCGCCGACGAACTCCGCCATGTTCACGAAGCCCATGACGCGGTGGTACCAGTCGACCCAGTAGTCCATCTTGCCGAGCTCGACGTTGCCGACACAGTGGTCGACGGCCTGGAACAGCCGCTTCGGCGCACCTTCGGGGCGGACGATCTTGCTCTCGCGCGGCTCGTAGCCGGGCAGGTAGACGCCGGTGTACTTCGACCGGTCGATCAGCGTGTGGCGGGTCTCGCCGTAGGTCGCGATCGCGGCGATACGCACGGTGCCGTGCTCGTCGGAGACGTCGTGCGGCTCTTCGAGGACGGTGGCGCCCTGCGCGCGGGCGTGGTCGATGCAGCGGTCGACGTCGGCGACCTCGAGCGCGAGGTCGATGACGCCGTCGCCGTGGCGGCGGTGGTGGTCGAGCAACGAGGAGTCGGGCTTGACGCCGCCGGTGATCACGAAGCGCGCCGAACCGGACTTCAGCACGAACGACTTGCGTTCGAAGTTCCCGGTTTCGGGGCCGGAATACGCGACGAGCCGCATCCCGAACGCGACCTGGTAGAACCACGCGGTCTGCGTGGCGTTGCCCGCGATGAACACCACCGCGTCCATCGACTTCACCGGGAAGGGATCGGTCGAAGAGTCGTGGTCGACGAGGCCGACGAGCTGACGCAGCTGGTCGTAGCTCACGTCGTCAAGAGCACCCTGGGGTTCCACTGTGTGCGTCATGCCATGAGCATCCGAGCGCGTGACAAAATGCGCAATGGTCAAAGATTTCGCTGCACACTATGTCCAGTGGCGCGTGGGGTCGCGCGGTCATAGTGGACAACCTGTGTAGGAGGTAGGCACGATGTCGGAAGTGCTCGACGAGCTGGACGCGCGGCTCCTGCTGTTGCTCACCGACTCGCCCCGGCTCGGAGTGCTCGAATGCGCACGGCGTCTCGGCGTCGCGCGGGGCACCGTGCAGGCCCGGCTGGACCGGCTGACCGAACGAGGGATCCTCGGCGGATTCCCGCCCGAACTCGACCTCGCGGCGATGGGATACGGCCTCACCGCGTTCGCCGTCCTGGAGATCGCGCAGGGCCGCCGGGCCGAGGTCGCGGAGGCGCTGTCCGCGATCGACGAGGTGTGCGAGGTCCACGCGACGACAGGCCAGGGCGACCTCTTCGTACGGATGGTGGCGCGCAACAACGACGACCTGCAGCGGGTGGTGGACGAGGTGGTCGGCGCGCCGTACGTGCGGCGGACGTCGACGTCGATCGCGTTGTCGACGCCGGTTCCGCCGCGCGTACGGCCGCTGCTCGAACGGCTGGCGCGGAACTAGCGCACTTGGTGCAGGTACCGCGCGGCCGACCGCTGGACGGCCTCGTGTCCGTCGGTGCGGATGATCGCGTCCCACCAGGCGCCGTAGATCGCCTGGAACTCGTACGGTTCGAGCATCTCGGCCGCGCGGCGGACGATCTCCGGGCGCTCCGGGATCAGGTTCGGGTAGCTGTACATCATGCCGACGAAGCGGCGGTCCGGGACGACCTGCAGGATGTCGCCCGAAAGCAGCGCGCCGCGGCCGTTCTCCCCGCCGGGCCAGTGCAGCACGGTCCCGCCGTCGAAATGCACGCCGAGGTTGATCAGCCGCAGGTCGGGGGCGACGTCGAGGGTCGCGCCGCTCCACAGCTTGATCGCCGGATCCGGCCTGCCGATCCACTGCCGGTCGCCCTCGTGCAGGTAGACGGGCACGTCGAAGGCGTGGGCCCACTCGACCATGGTGGTGTAGTAGTGCGGATGGCTGATCGCGATGCCGGTGATCCCGCCGAGTTCGCGGACCTTCGCGACGAGGTCGTCGTCGATGAAGCCCGCGCAGTCCCACAGGAAGTTGCCGGATTCGGCCTTGATCAGCAACGCCCGCTCGCCGATGGCGAAATTGGGGGTGGACCCGACCCCGATGAGACCGGGTCCCTGCTCTTCGACGCGGGCCGTGTACGTGCCGCTGGCGCGAATGGTGTTCAGATCGGTCCACTGTTGTCCGGCCTGCGGGATGTATTGACGTTCGTCTTCGCAGATCGGGCAGTCGGACCGGGGTCCCGCGTACTGCATGCCACAGGCGACGCAGATCGGTAGCTCGCTCATCGTTTCCCTCCAGGTTGATCTGGACGGAAACGCTAACGGCTCATATGCGCGCCCGGCCATATCGGGCCGGGCGCGCGGAGACTCACTTGTCGGTGTACGGCACGGCCTTCACGAGCGTCACCTTCTGGATGCTGCCGTTGGGCAGCTCGTACTCACGGGTCTCGCCCTCTTTGGCGCCGAGCAGCGCCTTTCCGAGCGGGGACTCCGGTGAGTAGACGTCCAGGCCGCCCTCTGTGCCCTCTTCGCGCGTCGCCAAGAGGAAGTTCTCGTCTTCGTCGTCACCGTCGTAGCGGACGGTGAGGACCTTGCCCGGTCCCGCGCTGCCGTCGTTGGCGGGCGGCTCGCCCACCTTGGCCGAACGGAGGAGCTCCTGGAGGTGGCGGATGCGGGCTTCGTGCTGGCCCTGCTCTTCGCGGGCGGCGTGGTAACCGCCGTTCTCCTTGAGGTCGCCCTCTTCCCGGCTGTCGTTGATCTTCGCAGCGATGACCGGGCGGAGCTCGATGTAGTGGTCGAGTTCCTGCTTGAGCCTGTCGTAGGCATCCTGGGTCAGCCAGGTCACCTTTGTGTCGCTCACGGTCACCATCTCCTCGTGGGGCCTGCCAGGCTTGGGTGTTCAAGCCGGCCGCCAGGTTCGGCATGGCGTGCCGACCTGGGTGAGATAAAAGGAAAAACACGGCCCGTCTTGGGCCGTGCCGGTAGATCAGAGTAACACGGCGCGAGGCATCGCCGCCGGTGGAATTCGGTCGCGCCTCGGCGTTGGGCGCCCGTTTCACCCCGTTGGCCGCTATGGCCTTGACAGGTACCGTGGTACGTCGTATGAGCACCCGAAGATATCAGCCGTGACGGGCTTTCCGATGCTCTTGATGGTGGTTGTCACCCTGCTGTTCTTCGAACCAGGCTGAATCAGGACCTCTTTGCGGCCGCTTTCCGCGCCCGCCTTGTCACGGACGCGGACGACGCACACCCCCGGACGGTTCACGTCGTCCCTGGTCACGTTGATCGTGATCTCCATCGCGTCGCCCGGCTTCTCGGCGAATGAGACGCGTTCGCCGTCGATGGGCGCGCTGCCGAAGTTCAGGTACATGGCGTAAGCGATACCGCCGCTGACCAGCAGTGCGATCACGCCGAACACCAGGCGCCGCCAGCGGGCGGGGCGCGCGGCGCGGGTCTTGCCGTACCGGGCGTCCAGTGAGTCCGTCCGGGCGCTTTCCGCGGTGGGAGCGTCCTGTCCCGTGCTCAACCCGGGCCTCCCGGTTGGTGTCGTCGTGCTCGCAGGGACAATGGGGTCGTATGCGAGTGGTTCCCCTCGAGTATCCGCGCCCGGTCGGGCGGGCCGTCAGGCAGGGTCGCAGGGGAATAGGGAACGAGAAGGGGACGTTCGGAGCATGGTGCTAGCCGATGAACCGCCGAAGTCACGCCTCCGCCTGATGGCGGTGCACGCGCACCCCGACGACGAGTCGAGCAAGGGTGCCGCCACGATGGCCAGGTACGCCGCCGAAGGGCACGAGGTCATGGTCGTGACCTGTACCGGTGGCGAAGCGGGCAGCGTGCTGAACCCCGCCATGGACCGTCCCGACGTACTGGCCAACATGACCGAGATCCGCCGGGAGGAGATGGCCCGCGCGGCCAAGATCCTCGGCGTGAGCCACGTCTGGCTCGGCTACCTCGACTCGGGCCTTCCCGAGGGCGATCCGCTGCCGCCGGTCCCGGAAGGCTCGTTCGCGGTCGTCCCGCTCGAAGAGTCCACCGGTGCCCTGGTGAAGGTCATCCGCGAGTTCCGCCCGCACGTGATCGTCACCTACGACGAGAACGGCGGGTACCCGCACCCCGACCACATCCGCACGCACGAGATCTCGGTCGCGGCCTTCGACGCCGCGGGCGAGACGGAGCGCTACCCGGACGCGGGCGAGCCGTGGCAGCCGTTGAAGCTCTACTACGTGCACGGGTTCTCGCGCGCCAGGATGACCGTGTTCCACGAGGGCCTGCTCGCGCGTGGCATCGAGTCACCGTACGAGGAGTGGCTCAAGTCGTGGGACCCGGAGAAGGCCGACGTCATGGACCGGGTGACCACCCGCGTCGAGTGCGGCGACTACTTCGAGCAGCGTGACGAGGCCCTCAAGGCGCACGCCACCCAGATCGACCCGAACAGCCGCTGGTTCGCCGTCCCGCGCGACCTGCAGCGCGAGGTCTGGCCGACCGAGGAGTACGAGCTGGTCCGCTCACTGGTGGACAGCACCCTGCCGGAGGACGATCTGTTCGCCGGTTTGAAGGAGAAGGTGGGCTAAATGAGTTTTGTCGTGCCGGCGTTCGCCGTCGTCGGAGTGACGGTGTCGTCGCAGTTCCTGGCACAGCAGCCCGGCAACGGCGACAACGGCGGCCAGGGTGAGGACTTCGGCAAGTCGTCGCCGGTGGGTTTCCTGATCCTGATCCTGTTCCTGATCGCCGTCGCGCTGCTGGTGCGGTCGATGACCAAGCACCTGAAGCGGCTCCCGGAGAGCTTCGACGAGCCCGCCGCTACGTCGGACGCCGCTTCGGAGACGCCCGCCGACGAGACTTCTGTCGAGAAGGCCGTCGTCGAGGAGCCTGCCGCCGCTCGGGCCGCGGAGAAGCCGGCCGTCAAATCTGACTGAGCGCTGCTATGAAAGGCCCGTTGCTTGCAAATTTTGCAAGTAACGGGCCTTTCATAGCGTTTCCGGACCGAGTCAGAGGCGAGGGTCGACCGGATCCGATTCCATCGCCAGCACCGCGAACACGCATTCGTGCACCCGCCACAACGGTTCCCCGCGCGCCAGCCGCTCCAGCGCCTCCAGCCCCAGCGCGTACTCGCGCAGCGCCAGCGCCCGCTTCCGGTTCAGCCCCCGCTTGCGAAGCCGCGCGAGGTTCTCCGGCAGCGTGTAGTCCGGCCCGTAGATGATCCGCAGGTACTCCCGCCCGCGCACCTTCACTCCCGGCTGCACCAGGCCCCGCGTGCCGCGCGAAAGGTTCGCCGCCGGTTTGACGACCATGCCCTCGCCGCCCGCGCCGGTCAGGTCCAGCCACCATTCGACGCCGCGCGCCACCGACGCCGGGTCGGTGGTGTCGACCGACAGGGTCCGCGTGCGCGTGAACAGGTCGCCGGTGAGCCGGTCCAGCCGCGCGAGATGCCAGTCGTGCGGCCGGTCGTGGTACGACTTCCCTTCCGACGCGAGCACCTGGAACGGCGCCAGCCGGACGCCGTCGAGGCCGTCGGTCGGCCAGCAGTAGCGCCGGTAGGCCTGCCGGTACGCGTCGACGGCGGACTCGCGCACCCGCGTCCGCGCCAAAAGCTCCGAGACGTCGACCCCGCGAGCGGCCGCGGCGTCCAGTGAAGCGACGGCCGAGGGCAGCACGGACTGGGCCGCCGCGCCGACGGACGCGTACTGGTCCGAGATCAGCGAGCCCGCCTTCGCGCTCCACGGCAGCAACTCCGCGTCGAGCAGCAGCCAGCCGGTGTCCAGCTCGTCGAACAGTGCCGACGCGGCTTCGCGGACGCCGTCGAGCAGCCGTGCGTTCTGTTCGGGTGCGAAGAACGGCCGCCCGGTGCGGGTGTACACCGCGCCGGGTCCCCGGATCCCGAACCGCGCGGGAGCCGCGTCCTCGTCACGGCACACGAGCACGATCGCCCGCGATCCCATGTGCTTCTCTTCGCACACGACCGACTGGACGCCCGCCGCGCGGAACTCGGCGAAGGCCTCCTCGGGGTGTTCGAGGTAGTCGTCCAGGGCGGACGTCGCACAGGGCGCCATGGTCGGCGGCAGGTACGGCAGCCAGCGCGGGTCGACGGCGAACCGGCTCAGCACCTCCAGTGCCGCCGCCGACTGCTCGGCGGAGACCCCGACCCGGCCGTGGTGGCGGGTCTCGACGATCCGCTTCCCGGTGACGTCGCCCAGTTCCAGTACCGCGGGCTCGCGTCCGTCCAGCGGCCGCTCCGGTTCGAGCGGGCGCACCGGTTCGTACCAGACCTTCTTCGCCTTCACCGAGACGACTTCCCGCTCCGGGTAACGCAAAGCGGTCAGCTTGCCGCCGAAGACACAGCCCGTGTCGAGGCACATGGTCCCGTTGACCCACTCCGGCTCCAGCGTCGGCGTGTGTCCATAGAGGACTGTCGCGGTCCCGCGGTAGTCGCGCGCCCACGGCAGCCGCACCGGCAGGCCGTACTCGTCGATCTCGCCGGTGGTGTCGCCGTACAGCGCGGTGCTCCGCACGCGACCGGACGCGCGCCCGTGGAACTTCTCGGGCAGGCCCGCGTGCGCGACGACGAGCTTGCCGCCGTCGAGGACGTAGTGCGCGATGAGGCCGTCGCAGAATTCCCGCGCCTCGGCACGGAATTCCTCGTCCTGCGCGGCGAGCTGCTCCAGTGACTCCGCGAGGCCGTGCGCCACCTTGACCTTGCGCCCGTTCAGCGCGCGGACCAGTTTCTGCTCGTGGTTCCCGCAGACGACCAGCGCGCTGCCCGCCTCGGCCATCGCCATCACGCGGCGCAGCACGCCCGGGGTGTCGGGTCCGCGGTCGACGAGGTCGCCGACGAACACCGCGGTGCGTCCTTCGGGGTGCACGCCGTCGGCGTAACCCAGTTCGGTGAGGAGTTCCTCCAGTTCCTCGCGGCAGCCGTGGACGTCGCCGATGACGTCGAACGGCCCGGTCAGATCGCGGCGGTCGTTGCGCAGCGGCTCGACGACGATCTCCGCTTCGGCGACCTCGGCTTCGCTCCGCAGCACGTGCACGCGGCGGAAACCCTCGCGCTCCAACGACTTCAGCGAGCGGTGCAGCTCGCCGCGCTGGCGGCGGACGACGTGCTCGCCGAAGTCGCGGTCCGGCCGGGACTCGTTGCGTTCGTGGCAGAGCTTGACCGGCAGGTCCAGCACGATCGCCGTCGGCATGACGTCGTATTCCTTCGCCAGTTTCAGCAGGCTCGCCCGGGAGGCGCGCTGGACGTTCGTCGCGTCGATGACGGTGACCCGTCCGGCTTCGAGCCGCTTCGCCGCGACGTAATGGAGCACGTCGAAAGCGGCGGCCGACGCGCTCTGGTCGTTCTCGTCGTCGGCCACCAGACCGCGGAAGTAGTCGCTGGACAACACCTGAGTCGGCGCGAAATGCGTCCGCGCGAAGGTGGACTTGCCGGAGCCGGAGGCCCCGACGAGCACGACGAGGGACATGTCGGGAATGGTCAGTTTCATGCCACGGCCTCCTTTCGAGACGTGAAGACCGCCATTTGGGTCGGCGGTCCTGATTCCTGGGACTCCGGTCCCACCGGGAGCAGCCGGACCTCGTAGCCGCGCCGGGACGCGACACCCTCGGCCCACGAACGGAACTGCTCGCGTGTCCATTCGAAACGGTGGTCGGCATGCCGGAAGCGGCCCTCTTCGAGGAACTCGAAATGCCGGTTGAACTCGGCGTTCGGCGTCGTGACGAGCACGGTCCGCGGTGCGGCGACGCCGAAAACGGCGTGCTCCAAAGCGGGCAGGCGCTCCTCGTCGACGTGCTCGATCACCTCCATCAGCACGGCCGCGTCGTATCCGGCCAGCGACGGATCCGCGTAGGTCAGCGCGGACTGCCGGAGGGTGATCCGGGCCTTGTCCTTGAGCCGCTTGTCGGCGATGTCGAGCGCGCTCGCGGACACGTCGACGCCGACGATCTCGGTGAACGACGGTTCCTTCTGGAGCACGCGCAGCAGCGCGCCCGCGCCGCACCCGAGGTCGAGCACGCGCCTCGCACCCGCGGCCCGGAGCGCCGCGAGCACACTCCCGTGGCGCTGGACGGCCAGCGGCTCCGGCCGGTCCGGCAGCTCGGTGACCAGCGCTTCGGCCTCGGCCGGAACGTCGTCCGCTTCGGCCAGCCGCTCGAGCGCGTACGAGACGATCGGCCGACGCCGTTCGAGGTACCGGTTGGTGATCAGCTCCCGTTCCGGGTGCCCGGCGAGCCAGCCCTCGCCGACCCTCAGCAGCTTGTCGGCCTCGTCCTGGCCGATCCAGTAGTGCTTGTCGCCGTCGAGCGCGGGCAGCAGGACGTACAGGTGCCGCAACGCGTCGACGACACGCTGCGTCCCGGTCAGCCGGAGATCGACGTAGCGGGAATCGCCCCACCGCGGGAATTCGGGGTCGAGCGGGATGGGCTCGGCCTCGACCTGCCAGCCCAGCGGCTCGAACAGCTTGTGGACGACCTCGGCGCCGCCGCGCGCGGTCAGTGACGGCACGTGGATCTCCAGCGGGAAGCGCTCGTCGACCAGCTCCGGCCGGTTCGCGCACCGGCCGGCCAGCGCGGTGGTGAAAACGGCCCGCAGCGCCACCGCCAGATACGAGCCGCCCGCGTACGGCCGGTCGTTGACGTACTGGGTCAACGACGTCCCGCCGCCGCGCACGAGCTCGATCGGGTCGATCTCGGCCAGCAGGGCGACGGTGCAGCGCTCTTCGGCCGCCTCGGGGTAGAAAACGTGCGCCGTCCCGGCCGAGAGCGTGAACGACTGCGCCTTCCCCGGATGCTTGTGCAGGAGAAAGCCCAGGTCGGTGGCGGGTGTCCGGGTGGTCGTCATGGTCAGCAACACCGCGTCAGTGTCGCGCAGACGGCCGTTCCGCGCGCCCGCTTTTCCGCGTGCGACCCTGATGGCATGTCGAACCGCCTGAAGGCCGCGACCAGTCCGTACCTGCTGCAGCACGCCGAGAACCCGGTGGACTGGTGGCCCTGGGGAGAAGAGGCGCTGGCCGAGGCGAAACGGCGGAACGTGCCGATCCTGCTTTCGGTCGGCTACGCGGCCTGCCACTGGTGCCACGTCATGGCGCACGAGTCCTTCGAGGACGAAGCCACCGCGACGCTGATGAACGCGAACTTCGTCAACATCAAGGTGGACCGCGAGGAGCGCCCGGACATCGACTCGGTGTACATGGCGGCCACGCAGGCGATGACCGGTCAGGGCGGCTGGCCGATGACGTGTTTCCTGACCCCGGAGGGCGAGCCGTTCCACTGCGGTACGTACTACCCGCCGTCGCCGCGACCGGGGATGCCGTCGTTCTCGCAGTTGCTCGTCGCCGTCGCCGAGGCCTGGGGTGAGCGTCCGGACGAACTGCGGTCCGGCGCCCAGCAGATCATCGCCCATCTCACGGAGAAGAGCGGCCCGCTGCCCGAGTCCGTTGTGGACGCCGCTGCGCTGGACGCCGCGGTCGCCCTGCTGCGCAAGGAATACGACGCCGAGACCGGCGGCTTCGGGGGAGCGCCGAAGTTCCCGCCGACGATGGCGCTGAACTTCCTGCTCCGTCACCACGAGCGCACCGGATCCGATCTCGGCCCCGTCACGCACACCGCGGAGGCGATGGCCCTCGGTGGACTCAACGATCAGCTCGCCGGTGGCTTCGCGCGCTACTCGGTCGACGCGCGCTGGAAAGTTCCGCACTTCGAAAAGATGTTGTACGACAACGGGTTGCTCCTGCGTTTCTACGCTCAGTTCCACGGCGTGACCGGGCTCGCGTACGCGCGGCGGACGGTCGAGGAGACCGCGGAGTTCCTGCTGCGTGATCTCGGGACGGCCGAGGGCGGATTCGCCGCTTCGCTCGACGCGGACACCGAGGGCGTCGAAGGGCTCACCTATGTCTGGACACCCGCGCAGCTCGTCGAGGTACTCGGTGAGGAGGACGGCGCATGGGCGGCCGAGCTGTTCCAGGTGACCGAGCGGGGCAACTTCGAGCACGGCGCGTCGACCCTGCGGCTGCGTGAGCCGCATCCAGAGGACGAATTGCGTTACGAGCGCGTCCGCCGCGCCCTGCTGGCCACGCGGGACGGACGCCCTCAGCCCGCCCGTGACGACAAGGTCATCGCCGCCTGGAACGGGCTCGCGATCGGCGCGCTCGCCAAGGCGGGCGCCCGGCTCGACCGTCCACAGTGGATCGATGCGGCCGCCCGCGCGGCGGCTTTCCTGATGGACACCCATTTCGTGGACGGACGACTGCGGCGAACCTCGCGCGATGGCGTCGTCGGCACGACGGCCGGGGTGCTGGAGGACTACTCCTGTCTCGCCGAGGGGCTGCTCGAACTCCACCAGGCGACCGGAGAGCCGCGGTGGCTCGCCGACGCGATCACCTTGTTGGACCTCGCCTTGGCGCATTTCGACGTCCCGGACTCGCCGGGTGCCTACTACGACACGGCCGACGACGCGGAGGTGCTGGTGCAGCGGCCCTCCGACCCGACCGACAACGCGAGCCCGTCGGGAGCCTCGGCGCTGGCGAACGCGTTGCTGACCGCGTCCGTGCTGGCCGGGCACGACCAGGTGGGCCGCTACCGCGAGGCGGCCGAGCAGGCGCTGTCCCGCTCGGGACTGCTCGCCTCGCGCGCGCCGCGTTTCGCCGGGCACTGGCTGACCGTCGCCGAAGCCGCCGCTGCCGGTCCGGTGCAGGTGGCCGTCATCGGTCCGGATGCCGCTTCGCGCTCGGACTTGCTGGCCGCGGCTCTCTCCGCGCTGTCGGACGGCGCTGTGGTCGTGAGCGGGACTCCGGATGCCGACGGCGTGCCGCTGCTCGCCGACCGCCCGCTGGTCGAGGGTGGCGCTGCCGCTTACGTGTGCCGCGGGTACGTGTGCGAGCGTCCGGTCACCACGGCGGAGGAGCTGCGCGCCCAGCTCGGCTGAGCACTGCTAGGAAAGGCCCGTTACTTGCAAAATTTGCAAGTAACGGGCCTTTCCTAGCGCGCGCGGGGGACCGTCGACCGCAGGTTTCGCCGGGGGAGAACACGGCTGTCTTTCGGCCGTTGCGAGCGTAGCGTCGGTAGCGTTGTAATCATGTAATCGCGGAGGCGAGCATGCACACCTACTTCAGGACGGCGAGGCATATGGGACGCGGTGGCTGGAAGGGCCGGGGCGGCTGGCAGCAGGCGGAGACCCCCTCGGCGGACGACGCGGCGGCGTGGTTCGGCGGACGGCTCCCGGAGGGCTGGTTCACCGGAGACCCCCAGGTCACGGTGGATCGCGAGGAGATCGTCATCGTCGGCGAACTCCAGCCGCTCACCGGTGACCACGCCGACGACGCCGCCCGCGCGGCGGCCGAAGACGGCCGGATCAGCAGGTTCCGCGAGGAGACCCGCGACGAGCGGATCGAGATCGCGCGCCAGGCCGAGCACCGGTATCAGCGCAAGGTCGCCTGGGGCGCGAGCCTCGGTGGCACGAGGCACCTGTTCACCACGCATTCGGCGCCGGTCATGACCAGGCTGCGGCAGCCCGAACGCCTGGTCCTCGACACCCTCGTGGACGCAGGCGTCGCGCGGTCGCGGTCCGAGGCGCTGGCCTGGGCTGTCCGGCTGGTCGGGGAGCACGCGGACACATGGCTCGCCGAGCTCCGGGAAGCGATGACCAAGGTCGACGATCTCCGCTCACAGGGACCGGACCTTTCCTGAGGCGGGCGTCTCCGCGGGCAAGCGGTGTTCGACGTCCGAGGGTTGCCGAACTGGGGAAGCCGGTCCGATTCGTGCTGCGCCCCCCGATGCGGTGCGGCAGGCTGAGCGCAGACCGCACCGCATCGGAGGAATCGTGGACACACCAGGACTTCCCGCGAAGATCGACCCGGACGCGCTGACCACCGTCCTCGATGGACGGTGGGCCGGGCTTCGCCGCGCGGTACGCGCGCAGATGGCCGCGGAGGACTTCAAGGACCCCGTCGACCTCGACGTCGAGGCGCACCGCGCGCAGGTCCTCGACTGGCTGCGGCTGCTCGCCCGCACCGACCGGCCGGGACTCGGCTTCGACCCGGCGCACGGCGGTGGCGGCGACGTCGGCGGTTCGGTGATGTCGTTCGAGATGCTGGGGTTCGGCGACCTCTCGCTGATGGTCAAGGCAGGCGTCCAATGGGGACTGTTCGGCGGCGCGGTGCAGCTGCTCGGCACCGAGCGTCACCACGAGCGCTACCTGCGCAAGATCAAGGACCTGGACCTGCTGGGCTGTTTCGCGATGACCGAGCACGGCCACGGCTCGGACGTCCAGCACCTGCGCACCACCGCGACCTACGACCCGGCCACGCGCGAGTTCGTCGTGCACACGCCGGACCGCGGCGCGATGAAGGAGTACATCGGCAACGCCGCCCGCGACGGCGAAGTCGCGGTCGTGTTCGCGCAGCTGATCACCGGCGGCGAGTCGCGCGGCGTGCACGCGTTCGTGGTGCCGATCCGCGGTGAGGGCGCGAGCGGTGTCGAGATCGAGGACTGCGGCCGTAAGGCTGGTCTCAACGGCGTCGACAACGGGCGGCTCACTTTCACCCAGGTGAGGGTTCCACGCGAGGCGCTGCTCAACCGGTTCGGTGATGTCGCCGAGGACGGTACGTACACGAGCCCGATCGAAAGCGACGGGCGCCGGTTCTTCACGATGCTCGGCACGCTGATCCGCGGACGGGTCAGCGTCGCGGGCAGTGCCGGCAGCGCGACGAAGCGCGCTTTGGCGCTGGCCGTCCGGTACGCCGAGCAGCGGCGGCAGTTCGCGCGGCCCGAGGGTGACGAGGTCGTGATCCTCGACTATCGCGCCCACCAGCGGAAACTGCTGCCCGCGCTGGCGACGTCGTACGCACTGCACTTCGCACAGGAAGCGCTCGTCTCGACACTTCACGACATCGCCGAGGACGCGCCGGAGGAAGAGCAGCGAGAGCTGGAATCGCGGGCCGCCGGGATCAAGGCCGTCTCGACCTGGCACGCGACGGCCACCATCCAGGCCGCTCGCGAGGCGTGCGGCGGCTCCGGCTACCTCTCGGAGAACCTGCTCGCCGGGCTGAAGGCCGACACGGATGTCTTCACCACCTTCGAGGGTGACAACACCGTGCTGCTGCAGCTGGTCGCGAAGGGCCTGCTGACCAGCTACAAGGACCATTTCGAAGACCTGAGCCCGCTCGCGACCGCGCGGTTCGTGGCGGAGCAGTTCGTCGAGGCCGTGATCGAACGGACGTCGGCGCGCAAGGTCGTCGAGCGGCTCACCGACGCCGACGACAGCGACGTCCTCTACTCGCGGGAATGGCACCTGAAGCTGTTCGAAGACCGCGAAGAGCACGTACTCGGCGGAGTCGCGCAACGTCTGCGTAAGGCCGCGTCGGATCCCTTCGGCGTTTTCAACGACGCGCAGGACCACGTGCTGCGCGCCGGACGGGTGCACGTCGACCGGGTGGTGCTGGAGGCGTTCATCGGCGCGATCGAGCGCTGTGCCGACGCGGAGGCGCGGGAACTGCTCGAGCGCGTCTGCGACCTCTACGCGCTCGTGAACATCGAGGCGGATCGAGGCTGGTTCCTCGAACACGGACGCCTGACCTCGGGTCGCTCGAAGGCCGTCACCGCCGCGGTGAACGCGCTGTGCGCCGACCTGCGCCCGCACGCGCGGACGCTCGTGGACGCCTTCGCTATCCCCGAGCAGTACCTAGCGGCTCCGATGCTGCAGGACTGAGCCCGGCACGCTGCTCGGCGAGCTCGACCCGCAACGCCTTGACCTCGCGGGTCAGCTCGTCGAGGTGCTCGCGAGTGACGGCCTGCGCGCTCTCGTCGGCTTCGGTCACCCGGCGGATCAGCCACGACGCCAGCGTCGCGGTGACCACACCGAGCAGGGCGATCCCGGCCACCATCAGTCCCACCGCGACGACGCGGCCGGTGCCGCTGATGGGGTACCGGTCGCCGTAGCCGACCGTGGTGATCGTCGTGATCGACCACCACACCGCGTCCGGGAAGTCGGAGATCGGCGCGTCCGGCGCGGCGCGTTCGGCGTCGAGTACGGCGAGTGCCGAACAGAACACGATGAGCGCCGTCGCGCCCACCGTGTAGATCACGACGCGGCCGCGCAGCGACAAGCCCGCGTTGCGGTTGAGGACGTTGAGCACCGTGACCAGCCGGAGCAGCCGTAACTGCCGGATCAGCGGGAGCACGATGATCAGCAGGTCGAAGATGTTGTTCTTCAGGAAACCCCGTTTGTCCTCGGCGTGTTTGAGGCGGACGCCGTAGTCCAGGGCGAAGACCGCCCAGGAGACCCAGGTGACCACCTCGCACCAGACCCGGCCGGTGTGCCCGAGCGAGGGTTGGAGGATCGGCCACGCGTAGGCGGCCAGGAACAGTACGGCGGCGGCGTTGAGCGGCCACTCCATCCGCTTTTCCCACATCGGGCGTCTCCTCACCTGGCCTTTTCCAGGTGCGTACGTTAAGCGATGTCGAGGGCTGTGCCATAGAGTTTCCCGGTTTTGAGGGTGATGAAAAGCCTGCGCTCGTCCGGGTCTTCCTGTGTCCGGACGACTTCGGAGAGTTCCGCTTCCCCTTCCACGACGGCGAATTTCCAGTGATCGGCGCTGGAGACGTAAAGGGACGCGTGCGGATTGTTGCGGATCTGCTTGACCTTGAGACGGTCTTCGGTCGTGCTGATCCGGATCTCGCGGGTCTCGGGATCCCACTTGTAGACGACGGTGGAGAGATGCGGACGGCCGTCGCGCTTGAGGGTCGCGAGGGCGCCGAAGGTGTGCTCGGCGAGGAAGGCGCTGAGGGCGGCGTCGTCGAGGGCGCGGGGCGGTGCGTTCTTGGCCATGACGACGATCATGGTTCCTGTGGTGGGGGCTGGGAAGAAGGCACTTTCTTGTGCCAGAGGGAACATGCGTGTGTCCGTCCTGGTCACGACCCACCCGGCCGAACAGTTGATCGCGCCATACCTCCGGCTGACCCGTCGTTTCCGCCTGCGTCCCCCGCGTTCGGCTGAGGCGCGCCGTCCTCGATCCCGCGACGCTGAACCGCATGGGAAACGAGTTGAGCAGACGCGGAGTGCTGGCCGGCGCGGCCGCCGTCGGAGCGACCATCGGCCTCGCGGGAGCCGCCGACGCGGCCGAGTCCGGCCCGCTGACGATCCGGCGCGGCGACCCGCGTTACGACGGTTTGGTACGCGCCAACAACTTCCGGTTCGTCGGCGACCCCGACGAAGTCCGGCTGGCCGGAACCACAGGCCAGGTCGTGCGCGCGGTTTCGGACGCGGTCCGCGCGGGGCGGCGGGTCGCGGTCCGCAGCGGCGGGCACTGTTTCGAGAACTTCACGGCCGATCCGGCGGCGCGGACATTGATCGATCTGTCGCAATTGGACGCCGTCGGCTTCGATCCCGTACGCCGCGCGTTCTTCGTCGAACCCGGCGCGACCCTCGGGCAGGTGTACAAAACCCTCGGCCGCGGTTGGGGCGTGACGATCCCGGCGGGCGGCTGCCCGGAGGTCGGCGCGGGCGGGCATATCGCCGGCGGCGGGTACGGTCCGCTGTCGCGTCGGTACGGCGCCGTGGTCGATCACCTGGAAGCCGTCGAGGTGGTGGTGGCGGACCGGGCGGGCGTGCGCGCGGTCGTCGCGTCGCGCGATCGGAACCAAGACTTGTGGTGGGCGCACACCGGTGGCGGCGGAGGCAACTTCGGCGTCGTGACGCGCTACTGGCTCCGCTCGCCCGGCGCCACCGGCACCGATCCGGCCCGGCTGTTGCCTCCGCAACCGCGGGAGATGCTGACCTGTCTGGCCGTCTGGTCCTGGGACGAACAGGCGCTCGCCCGGGTCCTGCGGAACTTCGGTACCTGGATGGAACGCAACAGCGCCCCCGGCTCGCCGAACGCCGGTCTGTATCCGATCCTCGACCTGAAGCACCGCGACAACGGAGGCTTCGAACTGACCGTTCAAGCCGACGCCGACCTCCCCGGTGTGGATCGGCTGGTGACCGATCTCGTCACCGGGCTCGGGGTCGAGCCCGCGTACACCTATCGGCACAAGTCGCCGTGGTCGCACATGACGACCTGGCCGGGCCTCGGGCAACCCGGCGATGTGGCGACGCGCCGCTACAAGATCAAGGCCGCGTACCTGAACCGGTCGTTCACCGATGCCCAGATCGCGGCGATTCGGCGGCACTTGAGCGGGGAGACCACGGTCCAGGGCGGGATGCAGCTCATCGGCTACGGCGGCCAGGTCGGCGCCGTCGCCCCCGAGGCGACCGCGATCGCGCAGCGCGGGGCGATCATGAAGGCGGTCTACAGCTCACTCTGGCTGGAGCAGTCCGACGACGCGGCGAACCTGGCCTGGGTGCGGGAGTTCTACCGGGACGTCTACTCGTCGACCGGTGGCGTGCCGGTCGACGACGGTTCGTACATCAACTATCCCGACGTCGACCTGGCCGATCCGGCCTGGAACACGTCCGGCGTGCCTTGGCAGACGCTGTACTACCAGGGCAACTACCCGCGTCTGCGGCAGGTGAAGGCGCGATGGGATCCGCGGAACGTCTTCACCCACGCGCTCGGGATCTGAACCGCTCAGTCGAGACAGAACTCGTTGCCCTCGATGTCCTGCATGACGATGCAGGACTCGTTCTCCTCGTCGGCGAGCATCACGCGTTCGCAGACCGCGCCGAGCGGGATCAGCCGATCGCGCTCGGCTTCGAGGGCGGCGAGGCGTTCGGCGCCCACGAGCCCGGTGCCGACCCGCACACACAGATGCACCCGGTTCTTGACGACCTTGCCCTCGGGAACGCGCTGGAAGTACATCCGCGGGCCCGCCCCGGTGGGATCACTGCAGACGAAGCCCTTGTCCCGGTCCTCCGGCGGCAGCGAGTCGTTGTACGCGTCCCAGCTCGCGAAGCCCTCCGGGGGCGGCGGTACGACGTAACCCATCACCTCGCACCAGAACCGGGCGACGCGCTCGGGCGACGCGCAGTCGAAAGTGATTTGGACCTGCCTGATCGTCCCCATCACCTCACCCTAGTGGCGAGGTGTCAGGCGTACATCGCCAGCCAGATCGCGACGTAGTGCGAGCTGGCCGCCAGCACCGTGCAGGCGTGGAAGTACTCGTGGTACCCGAAGGTGTCCGGGAAGTGGTTCGGCCACTTGACGGCGTAGAACACCGCGCCCAGCGTGTAGAACAGCCCGCCGACGCAGAGCAGGACGAGCGCCGCGACACCGGCGTGCGCGCCCAATTCGGGCAGGACGAAGACGGCGACCCAGCCCAGTGCGATGTAGATCGGCACACCCAGCCAGCGAGGCGCGTTCGGCCACAGCATCTTCAGGGTGACGCCGCCGATCGCGCCGCCCCACACGATCGCCAGCACGATGTACCCGGTCGGCTGGGACATCGCCAGAAGGGTGAACGGCGTGTAAGTGCCCGCGATGAAGAGAAAGATCATCGAATGGTCGGCGCGCTTCATCCATTCGTATGCTCGTGGGCTCCACAAGCGACGGTGATACAGCGCGCTGACGCCGAAGAGACCGAGCACGGTCAGCCCGTAGACCGAAGTGGACAAAGCGGCTATGGGCGACACTGTGGACGCGGCGAGACTGATCAGGGTCACGGCGCCGGCGACTGCGACGAAGAAGGACCAGAAGTGGATGTGCCCGCGCAGGCGCGGACGCGTGTCCACCAAGGGCGCGGGGCCGGACGGCTGCTGTTCGGACTCTACGCTCACTCCTCCCAGGTTACGGCACCGTAGGTTTTTTACCAGTCTCCGTGGCGCGTCCCACTGAGGCCCGCGGGGTGACTACTCTCCACTGGCGTGAGTCTTCGGTCCTTCTTGTCAGACGTCGTGTACAGCGCCTACGGCAGGCGCCTGATCCAGCAGGCCAAGGGGCGCCATCCACGCCACATCGCCATCATGCTGGACGGCAACCGTCGCTGGGCGCGCGAAGCGGGCTTCACCGACGTCGCCGACGGCCACCGCGCCGGCGCCAAGAAGATCGCCGACTTCCTGAGCTGGTGCAACGAGGCCGACGTCGAGGTCGTCACCATGTGGCTGCTCTCGACCGACAACCTCGGCCGCGCGGCCGAGGAACTGAGCCCCTTGCTGAAGATCATCACCGACGTCACCGACGAACTCGCCGCGCCGAACACGCCGTGGCGGCTCCGCATCGTGGGAGCCCTTGACCTGCTGCCGCCGGAGGTCGCGAAGGCCCTCAGCGCGGCCGCGGAGCGCACTGAGGGGCGTTCCGGGATGGAGGTCAACGTCGCGGTCGGTTACGGAGGGCGTCAGGAGATCGCCGACGCGGTCCGCAAGCTCCTGCTCCAGCACGCCGACGAGGGCACCTCGATCCGCGAACTCGCGAAGATCCTGGACGTCGACCATATTTCCGAACACATGTACACCTCGGGCCAGCCCGATCCGGATCTGATTATCCGCACCTCGGGTGAGCAGCGGCTTTCCGGATTTCTGCTCTGGCAATCGGCCCATTCGGAATTCTGGTTCACCGAAGCGTATTGGCCCGCATTCCGCCGGGTCGATTTCCTCCGCGCCATGCGTGATTACGCCTGGCGGCATCGGCGCTTCGGTTCCTGAGGTACCTGACTTCGGACAAGACGAAGGCCCCGGAGTGCACTTCCGGGGCCTTCGACGTCCACACCGAAGATCAGTGGTGGTGGTGCTCCAGCGAGTGGAGGACCAGGGCCGGGCTGGTGAGGACACCGGTGTAGGCGCCGGCGACCAGGGAAGCGGCACCGTAGCCCAGTGCGCCACCGCCCTCGATGAAGGTGTTGTAGGCGTCACCGAACGTGGGGTCCGGGGTACCGGTGGTGTCACCGGTCGCGGCGAACGCGGTTCCGCCGACCATCATGAGACCCGCGGCGACGGCGGAAACGAAACCAGCCTTCTTCAGCACTGCGCACACTCCTTGGTAGAGATATTCAGGGATCCGGGGCACGGAGATCCGGTGGGTGTGTCCCGCAGTGAGAAAATTACTCGCTATTCAGGTCTTGTGACCGCCTCGTAATCCCATTGTGTGAGCCGAAAAAGGTTCATTTCACTCGGTACGGTTCTCTGTCTCGGACGCAAAATGCGCTCCGCTACCGACCGTGGTAGAACCCGGATTTCGATCAGGCGAACGCCCTCTGTCGCGTTAATCCATCCGGGTCACGTCGACGAGCGTCCCTGAATGGTGATCGACACTACGCACCGTGATGGTGACCAGGTGTTGATGTCACGCGACCGACAGTGAGATGACGGTTTGGCGAATCACCGTGGTGGCTGCCTGCGCGATCGCCCCGACGCAGGTACCTTCCGAAAGTGAGGGTTCGCGTCCCATGCGGACTCTCACGGGAGGCCCTGGTCGTGGCAGTTGTCGACAGGGCGGCACAGCCGCCCAGTGGATGCACGAGGGGGCCGGCACCCGGCCCTCGCGGCCGTGCCGACTGACGCGGAAAGCGTCAGAAGGAGCGGTTAGCCAGGGAGGTGCCCGGCCCAGCGAGTGCGGGCGTGGTGCCACGCCCACGAGGGAGATGCCGTCGTGACTGCGCAGCGTTCACCCCGCAAGGCCTCTGGCCGTTCTTCGACCGGTGCCCCTGGCCCGGAGAAAGCCTCGATCTCGCCCGAATCCCAGCGGTCCACTTACGTGCTCGACACGTCGGTCCTGCTCTCTGACCCCTGGTCGGTGACTCGTTTCGCCGAACACGCGGTCATACTCCCGCTGGTCGTCATCAGTGAACTGGAGGCGAAACGTCACCATCCCGAACTGGGGTGGTTCGCGCGCGAAGCGCTTCGCATGCTCGACGACCTGCGTCGTCAGCACGGCAGGCTCGACGCGCCGATCCCGATCGGTGAGCACGGCGGCACCCTGCAGGTGGAGTTGAACCACTCCGACCCCACGGTGCTCCCGGTCGGCTTCCGCACCGACTCCAACGACCACCGCATCCTCGCCTGTGCGCTCAACCTGGCGGCGGAACGCGCGTCGGTCACGCTGGTGACCAAGGACATCCCCCTGCGTGTCAAAGCGGGCGCCGTCGGCCTCGAGGCCGACGAGTACCGCGCGCAGGAGGTGACGCCCTCGGGCTGGACGGGAATGGCGGATGTGGACGTCCCGCAGACCCTGGTCGACGCGCTGTTCAGCGGGCCTTCCGTGGATCCCGCGGAATTCGGGATGCCCGAGGTCGGTGAGCTGCCCTGTCACACCGGGTTGCGGCTGCTCGCGGGCAGTTCGAGCGCGCTGGGCAGGGTCACCGCGGACAAGCGGATCCGGCTCGTGCGGGGTGACAAGGAGGCGTTCGGCCTGCACGGCCGGTCGGCCGAGCAGCGGGTGGCGCTGGATCTCCTGCTGGACTCCGATGTCGGCATCGTCTCGCTGGGCGGGCGCGCCGGTACCGGCAAGTCGGCGCTCGCGCTCTGCGCGGGGCTGGAATCGGTGATGGAACGCCGCCAGCACCGCAAGGTCGTGGTGTTCCGGCCGGTGTACGCGGTCGGCGGGCAGGAACTGGGCTACCTGCCCGGTTCCGAGAGCGAGAAGATGCAGCCGTGGGCGCAGGCGGTGTTCGACACCCTCGGCGGGCTGGTCAGCCAGGACGTCCTCGACGAGGTCTTCGACCGCGGCATGCTCGAGGTGCTCCCGCTGACGCACATCCGCGGCCGGTCGCTGCACGACACGTTCGTCATCGTCGACGAGGCGCAGTCCTTGGAGCGCAACGTGCTCTTGACCGTGCTTTCGCGGCTCGGCACGGCTTCGCGGGTCGTGCTCACACATGACGTCGCGCAGCGCGACAACCTGCGGGTCGGGCGGCACGACGGCGTTTCGGCGGTGATCGAGAAGCTCAAGGGACATCCGCTGTTCGCGCATGTCACGCTGACCCGTTCCGAGCGCTCGCCGATCGCGGCGCTGGTCACCGAAATGCTGGAGGACCACGGATAGTCGATCGGGGAGTCCTCTTGGGACAGTCCTAAGGGGACTCCCCGTGCTTCCTTCGCACCGCGGCGGAATCGGCCTCGTGACTCGGACCGTGGGAAAGGCGGTCCGGCGCCGCCGTGGAGTAGAAACAGGAGATCGCCGGGACGACGAGCGGATCGCGATCGGCGGTGAGGCTCAGCAGGAGATCCCAGTCGTCCATTTCGACCAGTGACTCGTCGAAGCGGGCTTCCGTCAAGCCCGCGCGATGGGCGACGGCGCCGGTGTCGGCGAGGTTCTCCTTGAGCAGGGCTTCGCGGCTGTACGGCTTCAGCAGCAGCTCCGGCAGACCTTCGACGTCGTCGATGACGTACGCGCCGTACGCGACGGTGATCTCCGGGTGCTCGCCGAACGCCCACGCCAACGCCTTGAGCCACAAGGGATGCATGGTGTTGTCGTCGTCGAGGTAGGCGACGGCGTCGCCGGTCGCCACGGCGAGGGCGGCGTTGCGTGCGGCGCTGACCCTGTTGTGCGCCACGCGGATCGTGCGGATACGCGGGTCTTCGAGGGCCGCGAGGACTTTGGGCGTGGCGTCCGAACTGGCATCGTCGACGACGATCAGTTCCCAGTTCTCGTAACGCTGCGCGAGGACCGACTCGATCGCGCGGGGCAGCAGCCCGGCGCGATCGTGCGTGGGCAGGACGACGGAGATCTTCGGGGTGGCGGCGAGTTCCAGCGGCTCGAGCCACTGGGTGAAGGTCTGGACGGCGCGGGCGGCTTCGAGCCGGCCTGTCCGGAGATGAAGGCCTTCGAAGGCGGTGTCGTGGCCGCCGAGCCAGCCGTCGAGCGCTTCTTGCCGCGAGCCGATGGCCTCCTGCTTGGCCTCGACCGTGGTGGTGCGCGCGTCACCGTCCCGCAGCGCCCGGTCGTGGTCCTCCAGCCAGGCGTTGTGGTGCTCCAGTTTCGCGCGCAACCGCTCCAGTTCCGCGGCCTGGGCCGCGACCACGGAACGCAGTTCGGCGAGCACGTCGCTGTCCTCGTGGCGGCGGTCCACCGCCGCCGCCACGGTCCGTCTCAGGCGCTTCACCCGGTGCACCCTAGTGCTTCCGGGGCCCCGGATCACCAGCCCGCGGGCAGCGGGCGTCCTTCCGCGAAACCCGCGGCGGACTGGATGCCGAGCAGCGCGCGCTCGTGGAACTCCTCGAGCGTCCGGGCGCCCGCGTACGTGCAGGCGGAGCGGACACCGGAGCCGATGGAGTCGAGCAGATCCTCGACGCCGGGGCGAGCCGGGTCCAGCGCCATCCGCGACGCCGAGATGCCCTCTTCGAACAGGCCCTTCTTGGCGCGTTCGAAGACGTTGTCCGTCCGGGTGCGGGCGCCGACGGCGCGCTTGGACGCCATGCCGAACGATTCCTTGTACGGCTTGCCCTGCTCGTCGTAGCGCAGGTCGCCGGGGGACTCGTGGGTGCCGGCGAACCACGAGCCGACCATGGCCGCGGACGCTCCGGCGGCCAGGGCGAGCGCGACGTCGCGCGGATGCCGCACGCCGCCGTCCGCCCAGACGTGTTTGCCCAGTTCGCGGGCCGCGGCCGCGCATTCGGCGACGGCGGAGAACTGCGGGCGGCCGACGCCGGTCATCATCCGCGTGGTGCACATGGCGCCGGGGCCGACACCGACCTTGACGACGTCCGCGCCCGCGTTGATCAGGTCGCGTGTGCCCTCCGCGGTGACCACGTTCCCGGCGACCACGGGGACCCGCGGGTTCACCGACCGGACGGCCTTGAGCGCGGAGATCATCTTCTCCTGGTGGCCGTGCGCGGTGTCGACGACCAGCACGTCGACGCCCGCCGCGAGGACGGCCTCGGCCTTCGCCGCGACGTCGCCGTTCACGCCGATCGCGGCGGCGACGCGCAGGTTGCCGCCGCCGTCGACGGCCGGGGCGTAGATCTCCGCGCGCAGCGCCGCGATCTCGGTCAGGACGCCCGCGAGCCTGCCGTTTTCGTCGATGCCGAGCGCGAGACCGCCGCCGTGGGCGTGCAGGCGCTCGAACACCTCGCGCGGCGGGGTGTCCAACGGGACCGTGACGAGCGCGGGCTCCGCGACGTCGGCGAGCCGCGCGAAGCGGTCGACGCCGGCGCAGGCCGTTTCGTCGACGATGCCGACCGGCTTGCCGTCCTCGTCCACCACGACGACGGCGCCGTGGGCGCGTTTGCCGACCAGGTTCAGGGCGTCTGCCACCGCGTCTCCGCCGGTCAGCACGAGCGGGGTGTCCCACACGGTGTGACGGCTCTTGACCCAGGTGACGATGTCGGCGACCGCGGCGACGTCGACGTCCTGGGGAAGGACGACGAGCCCGCCGCGGCGGGCGACCGTCTCGGCCATCCGGCGGCCGGCGACGGCGGTCATGTTGGCCACCACGATCGGGATCGTCGCGCCGGTGCCGTCCACAGTGGACAGGTCGACGTCGAAGCGGGACTCCACGTCCGAACGGTTCGGCAAGAGGAACACGTCGTCGTAGGTCAGGTCGTGAGCGGGCCGATGCCCGTCGAGAAAGCGCACGAGTCCCCAGGATACCCGCGTGGGACAATGGCGGCATGACCGACCGGGACCGTGACGAAGCCGGACGAGCACGCAACGCGCGCCCTCGGGACGGTCTCGGGAGGCCGCTCCCGTACGGCGCCGACGGTGTCGAACGACAGCCCGAGGGCATCGAGCGGGCCCCCGAGGACACCATCGCCGAGGCCCAGCGCCTGCTCGACGCGGGCCGCCCGTTTCACGCGCACGAGGTGTTCGAGGACGCGTGGAAGGCCGCCGACGGGGCCGAGCGCGAGCTTTGGCGTGCCCTCGCGCAGCTCGCCGTGGGCCTGACCCACGCGGCCAGGGGGAACGGGAACGGCGCGGCGTCGCTGCTGGAACGGGGTGCGGACAACATCGAGCCGTTCCGCCAGGCCAGGCCGCACGGGATCGACATCCCCGGCCTGCAGGCATGGGCGCGGGAGATGGCCGGAGAAGTGAAGGTGCGGATCCGGGTCGAGCCGGTTCCGCCTCGCCTACTGGGCCAGGGCCTGTAGCGCCGAGCCGGAGCGGTACAGCTCGATCAGCAGCGGCCGCAGTGCCCGCCCGGCCGGGGTGAGCCGAGGTGTTCTGTCAGCACCTTCGCGGACAGGTCGGGCAACGCGGAGCGAAGGTCGCTGAAGGACCGGGCGCCGCTCATCAGCTCGCGGAGGCTGGATCCGCCGAAATCCTCGACATGATCTACGAACCGGACGCCGTGTTCGTCCGCCGTGACGGTGTGCAGGTGACCGGTGCGGAACGCCGGGCCGCGAACGGCATGATCCTCGCGCTCTGGCGCTACGTGATCGACAACCCCTTCGGTCTCGGCGCATCTTGAGTACTCGACATACCGCGAGTATGTTACTTCGAGTAGGGATACTGGCTAGTAGGTAACGGCGGGAGAAGGCGCGATGAGCGAGCCCAAGGAATTGCTGGCCGAGCCGCTGAAACTGCGCTGCGGCGCGCTCCTGCCGAACAGGCTGGCCAAGGCCGCGCTGAGCGAGCAACTCGGCGACCGCCGCAACCGGCCGACCGCCGAACTGGCCGAGTTGTACCGGACGTGGTCGCGAGGCGGCGCCGGAACGCTGATCACCGGCAACGTCATGGTCGATCCGACCGCGCTCGGCGAACCGCGCAACGTCGCGGTGCCGCGGGAACCGGACGCGACGGAGTTCAAGCCGTGGGCGCGGTCGGCCGACGGGACCGAGACCCGGCTGTGGGTTCAGCTCAACCATCCCGGCCGTCAGAGCCCGCGCTTCCTGTCCCGTCAGCCGGTCGCGCCGTCCGCGGTGCCGTTCGGCGACCGTGGCATCCGCTCGGTGTTCGCGACGCCGAGGGCGCTCACCGGCGACGAGATCGAAGCGATCATCGACCGGTTCGGCGTCGCCGCGCGCACCGTCGTCGAGGCGGGGTTCACCGGTGTCCAGATCCACGGGGCGCACGGCTACCTCGTCTCCCAGTTCCTTTCACCGCTGACCAACCGGCGCACCGACGGCTGGGGCGGCGACGCGGTGCGACGGCGCCGGTTCCTGCTGGAAGTGGTCGCCCGGATCCGGGGCGAGGTCGGAGACGCCGTGCCGATCGCGGTCAAACTCAACAGCGCGGACTTCCAGCGCGGCGGCTTCAGCGAGGAAGAGTCGCTCGAAGTCGTCCGCGAACTGGGTGAAGCGGGCATCGACCTGCTGGAAGTCTCCGGCGGCACCTACGAAAAGGCCGCCATGATGGGCTCCGGCAAGGCGAGCACTGTCAGCCGGGAGGCCTACTTCCTCGACTACGCCGCGAAAGCGCGGCAGGTCACCGACGTCGCGCTGATGGTCACCGGCGGCTTCACCAGCCCGGAGGGGATGGCGGAGGCGCTGCGTTCCGGCGCGCTGGACGTCATCGGTCTCGGCAGGCCGCTGGTCGTCGATCCGGCGCTGCCCGGCCGTCTGCTGGCAGGCGAGGACGCCCGCGCCGAGCGCAAGGCCCCTAAGACGGGCATCCGGCTGGCCGACAGCCTGCTCGAAATCCAGTGGCACACCCAGCAGATGCACCGCGTCGCGGCCGGGAAACCGGTGGACCGGCGGCTCGGCGCGGTGCGGACGCTAGTACGTGCCGGCGTCGCGGATCCGCTCAACGCCTTCCGGCGGGTCCGGGGCTAGTCCATCCATGCCCCCACCTCCGCCCTCAACGGAGGAGCTGCGCTCCCAGCCCCAATTCTCGTCCTGCTCGTCCCGGCGGCTGAAGGTGCGGTCGAAGCCGACCGCGGCCGCCGCGAGGCCGATGAACAGCACGCCGATCAGCACGCAGTTGAACGCGACACCGCCATAGCTGTTGATGCCCGGATCGACGAACGGGTACGGGTAGAACCCGATGATCGCCCCGCGCACCAGCGTGACGGCGAGCCAGACCAGCGGGTACAGCAGCGACCAGGACAGGACCCGCCACGACAGCTGGCCTCGCGGCCCGAACAGCAGCCAGCCCGCGACGCACATCAGCGGCGACACCTTGTGCAGCATCGTGTCGGCGAAGACGGCCCAGCCGTGCAGTTCGTAGAGGTCGGCGAGCGCGACCTGGAAGACGACGCCGGTCACGGTGATGCCGACGAGGCCGGTGAGCCGCAGCACGCCGAACAGGGTCGACCGGCCCGCGACACCGAGCGCGAGCAGCAGGCTGCCGACGCCGACCAGGATGTTCGAATCGATGGTGAAGAAGGCCAGCAGGTTGGCCACCCGCCCGGCCGGGGTGTGGAAGCTGCCGCCCTCGGTGCCCGCCGAGACCGGGATCTGGGCGGCGAGCCCGGCGATCACCACCAGCGCGGTCGCGCCGAACCAGGCACGCGCGATCTTGGAAGCCTGCATTCTGTCTACTTTATGGGTGACCGGCCCGCGACGTCCCGTCACCACCGGGTGCCGCCACTCGATCGGGGGCGCCTCCTCGCCGCAATTAGTCCTCTAGTTGCGGTCAGGGCTTGAGGAGACCACGCACGGTGTCGATGGTGTCGGCGTCGGCGGACTCCTTGTCGGGCCGGTATCGGACGACGCGCGCGAAGCGCAGCGCCAGCCCGCCCGGATACCGCGTGCTCACCTGGGCCCCGTCGAGTTCGATCTCCACGACGAGCTCCGGCCGCACGTGCACCGCCCAGTCCGTGCGGTGGGTCTCGATCTCCTGGAACGTCTTCGTCTGCCAGGCCAGCAGCTCGTCGGTCATGCCCTTGAACGTCTTGCCGACCATGATCGGCGGCCCGCCGCCGGGGTCGCGCGCGCCGAGATGCAGGTTCGACAGCGTGCCGGTGCGCCTGCCGTGTCCCCATTCCGCGGCGAGGACGACCAGGTCGATCGTGTGCACCGGTTTCACCTTGAGCCAAGCGCGCCCGCGGCGGCCCGCCGCGTACGGCGACGCGAGGTCCTTGACCATCACGCCCTCGTGCCCGGCGGCCATCGCCGCTTCCAATACCGCTTCGGCCGAAGCGGGCGCGATCTCACCGGGGATCACGTGCTCGCCCGCGACCTTGCGCAAGGCCACGTTCCGCTCGGACAGCGGAGCGTCCAGCAGGTCGGTGCCGTCGAGATGCAGGCAGTCGAAGAAATACGGCCGCAGCAGCAACGCCTTGACCTGCTCGTCGCGGCTGCTGCCGAACCGGCTCATCGTCTCCTGGAACGGCCTCGGCCTGCCGTCGTCGGTCAGCGCCAGCGTCTCGCCGTCGAGCACCACCGACGTGCAGGGCAGCGAGCGCACGAGCTCCACCAGTTCACCGACGCTGCCGGTGATCTCGCGCAGTGTCCGCGTGTAGACGTGGACCTCGTCACCGTCGCGGTGGACCTGGATCCGCGCGCCGTCCATCTTGTACTCGACCAGGGCCTCGGCGTGCTCGGCGACGGCCTCTTCCAGCGACTCCGCCGGAGACGCCAGCATCGGCCGGATCGGCCTGCCCAGGGCGAGTTTGAACTCCGCCAGCCGTTCCTTGCCGCCGGTCATCGCCGCCAGGCCCGTCACCGGCAGCTGCCCGGACAGCATGAACGCCCGCCGGACGTCCTCGGCCGGGATCTCGGACGCCGCCGCGATGGCGTCCACCATGATCCCTTCGAGCGCGCCCTGCCGCAGCTCGCCGGTCAGAAGCCGGAACAGGAACTCCTGCTCGGCTTTGGTCATCCTGACGAACAACGCCCGCAACGTCTCCGTGCGCAGTTTCACCGAGCCGGAGCCGGACGCCGCCCCGACCGTGCCGAGCGCCGTGTCGACCTCGGCCACGGTCAACGACGGCTCGGCGGCGGGTGCCGCGTTCAGCTCGGCCAGCGTCCGCCAGCCGGTGCCGATGCGGCCCTGCGTCGGCTGCCCGGTGAGGAACGCGACCACCGCGGGGAGCTCCGGCTCGCCCGCGGCGCGCAGCAGTGCGGCCAGGGTGGCGATCTTCGCCTTCCTGGACCTCGTGGCGGCCAGTTCGGCCGACGCGGTCACCACCGCGGTGAACAACATGGGTCCATCATGACCCCGGGGACCGACAGTTTCGCGCCGAGCGGGTTCAGGCGTGCGCGGGATCCGCCACCCAGCTGGCCAGCAGCGCGAGCCCCCGCTCGCTGGAGGAACCGGGCTCGGCGGTGTAGATCACCAGGGCCTGGTCCGGATCGTCGGGCAGCCGCAGCGTCTCGTAGCGCAGCCGGAGTTCACCCACGACCGGGTTGATCATCACCTTCCACGAGTGCGCCTTCTCGCGCACGGTGTGCTTCGCCCACAGCTTCCGGAACTCCTCGCTGCCGAGCGAGAGCTCGCCGACCAGCTGGGCGAGGTACGGGTCGTCCGGGTACTTCCCGCTCTCGGCCCTGAGGTTCGCCACGACCTCTTTCGCCACGGTCTCCCACTCCGGGTGCATCTCGCGGGCGTGCTCGTCGAGGAAGAACATCTTCGGGATGTTGCGCTCGCCGGGCGGGCAGGCGGCGAAATCGAAGGACAACGCGGCCCCGAGCGGGTTCCAGGCCAGCACGTCCAGATAGCGGCCGAAGACGAACGCCGGGGATTGGATCGCGTTCAGCATCTGCTGCAGTTCCGGTCGGACCCGCTGCGCGCGGGGCCGGGCGATGCGTTTGCGCTTCGGCGCGGCCAGGTTGCGCAGGTACGTCTCCTCGTCGCGGTGCAGCCGCAGCGCCCGGCTCAGCGAATCGAGGACGGAATCGGACACGTTGCGAGCCCGCCCCTGCTCCAGCCGCGTGTAGTAGTCGACGCTGATCCCGGCCAGCTGCGCCAGCTCCTCGCGCCGCAGCCCGGCGACCCGCCGCTGGTTGAAGCCCGTCGGCAGGCCGAGGTCGGCCGGATCCAGCGCGGCCCTGCGTGCCTTGAGGAAGTCGCCCAGCTCGGCCGTCTCGGTCATGTCGACAAGTATCCCGATTCCGCGGGACGGGTGCCTGGTCCTGCTGGGGCCAGGTTCGGCGGGAGTGTGGTTGGTCCAGGTGGTACCGGCGCCCCCGTCGGTATCCCGACTTATGGTCCTGTCCAGCGGTCACGTTCTGGCCCTGTCCCAAGGGCCAATTCGCCGACATCGTGGTGACATGGTCAGCGAACGGAAAAGCGTGACGATCGGCGTACTGGGGGTGCTGATCGTCGGCGCGTCCGTGCCGGTGACGGGAATGCTCGACGGCTACCCGGTGATCACCGGACAGGCACTGCGTTACGCCCTGGCGGGACTGCTCCTGCTGGCGTGGGCGCGCCTGAGCGGTCGGCCGTTGCCGCTGCCCGGCCCGCGCGACGTGCCGTCGCTGATCGCTCTCGCGGCGACCGGGATGATCGGGTTCCAGGCGTGCCTGCTGTTCGCGCAGCGGTACGCCGAGCCCGGCCTGGTCGCCGCGTTCCTCGGCGGCACGCCGCTCGTGCTCGCGCTGGCCGGACCGCTGACGAAGGGGAAACGGCCGTCGTGGGCGCCGGTGACCGGGGCGGTGCTCGCCGGACTCGGGATCGCCGTGCTGTCCGGCGGCGGGGCGGCGCGCTGGCAAGGATTGGTGCTCGCGGCGCTGGCGATGGTGTGTGAAGCGCTGTTCACCCTGCTCGCCGTCGGGGTGCTCGAGAGGCTCGGTCCGCTGGCGACCGCGACCTGGAGTTGTTGCGCCGCGGGCGTCGGCGGCGCGGTCGTCGGCACGATCGCCGACCCGTCCGGCGCCTGGGTGTGGCCGGACGGGCGTGAACTGATCGCGCTCGGCTATCTGACGGTCGTCGTCACGGCGATCGCGTTTCTTCTTTGGTATTCGGCGGTTTCCGCGCTGGGCGCGGACCGGGCCGGGGTGCTGGTGGGGCTGATGCCGGTCTCCGGTCTCGCCGTCTCCCTGCTGCTGGGAATGCAGGATTTCCGGCTCTCCCAGGTGATCGGGGTCGCGCTGGTGTCTTCAGGCGTCGTGGTCGGCCTGCGCCGCCGCGAGTTCGGTGAGCCGGGCGCATTTGACGTCGAAGTGCTTGACGACGTCGCCGCCGATGACCGCGACCATGACCGCGCGCAACGGCCCGGTGAGCGTGACCTGCTGGACGAACTCGGTCCCGCCGTCGACCGCGGCCACGGTCAGCGCGAGATCCATGACGCCGAAGGGAATCGGCTGGCGGAGGGCGACCTCGCGGTCCTGGATCAGCGAAGTGATCGTGAACGGCTCGGCGACCCGTGAGTGCACGCGGCCGCGGAATCCGTTCGGTACGAGGAAACCGGTCGAGCCCACCTCGGCGGGACCGTGCAGTTCGGCGCCGGTGAGGTCGGGATCCCAGTCGGGCCACCGGGTGAAGTCGGCCAGTGCCGCCCAGAGCGCGGACGGCGGGACGGGCAGGATTTCGCGGGAGGTTCTCGTCCAGGTCATACCCCGACGATATACGGAACTGTCAGTCTCGTAAACTGGGGTGCATGGTGCGAGGCAGGCCGAGGGAAGAGGGCATCGACGACGCGGTCCGCGAGGCCGTGCGGGCGCTGCTGACCGAGACCGGGTACCAGCGCTGCACGATCGACGCGGTCGCGGCGCGGGCGGGGGTCGGCAAGGCCGCGGTGTACCGGCGGTGGCGGTCGAAGGCGGAACTCGTGTTCGCTGCGGTGATCCATCCCGTCGAGCTCGAACCGCCCGAGGACACCGGTTCGCTGCGGGGCGACGTGGCGGCGGTACTCGCGGTGATCGAGTCCTCTTTGGACGGTGCGGAACTGCGGCGGGCGCTGCCGTCGCTGCTCGCCGACGTCCGCGCCGATCCGGTGCTGGAGGCCCGGTTCGGCGAGGTCTTCCTCGGCCGTGAACGCGGATATCTGGTCGAGATGCTGGATCGGGCCGTCGCGAGAGGGGAACTCTCGCGACGGCCCGATCCGGCGCTCGTGCACGCGATCCTGCTCGGCCCGGTGCTGACGTGGCTGCACCTGTTCACCGAGACGACGCCGTCGGGCGGGTTGGCGGCTTCGCTCGCCTCACCGCTCCATGCGGCCGTGGCCGCTCTCGGTGCTTAGCGGCCGCCGCGCGCCATCCGGAGCACGTCGAGCGCTTCGTCCAACTGGGCCTCGGTGAGCTTGCCGTTCGCGACGTGACCGCGTTCGATCACGACCTCGCGGATCGTCTTCAGTTCCTTGAGCGCGAGCTTCGCGATCGCGGCGGCCTCTTCGTAGCCGATGTAGGAGTTCAGCGGCGTCACGATCGACGGCGAACCCTCGGCGTACTCCCGCGCGCGGTCGGCGTTCACCGTCACGCCCGCGAACACCTTGTCCGCCAGCAGCCGCGAGACCGCCGCGAGCAGCCGCGCCGATTCGAGCACGTTGCGCGCGATGACGGGCAGGTTCACGTTGAGCTGGAAGTTGCCCGCCGCGCCCGCGAAAGCGACCGCCGCGTCGTTCCCGATCACCTGCGCGACCACCTGCAGCGTCGCCTCCGGGATCACCGGGTTCACCTTGCCCGGCATGATCGACGAACCCGGCTGCAGATCCGGCAGCGCGAGTTCGGCCAGCCCGGTGCGCGGGCCGGAACCCAGCCAGCGCAGGTCGTTCGCGATCTTGTTCAGCGACACCGCGACCGTGCGCAGATGCCCGGACGTCTCGACGACGCTGTCCTGCGTCGCCTGCGCCTCGAAGTGGTCACGCGCCTCGGTCAGCGGAAGACCGGTGACCGACGCCAGCTCCTGCGAAACGGCCGAGCCGAAACCCTCGGGCGCGTTCAGCCCGGAACCGACCGCGGTGCCGCCGATCGGCAGCTCACCGAGTCGCGGCAGGCCCGACTTCAGCCGTTCGACACCGAACCGGACCTGCGACGCCCACGCGCCCGCCTCCTGGCCGAAGGTGATCGGGACGGCGTCCATCAGATGCGTGCGGCCGGATTTCACGATGTCCGACCATTCGGCGGCCCGCGTCTCGATCGCGGCGGCCAGGTACTCCAGCGCCGGGATCACGTCGGACAGGACGGTCTCCGTCGCGGCGACGTGGATCGTCGTCGGGAAGGTGTCGTTCGAGGACTGCGACGCGTTGACGTGGTCGTTCGGGTGGACGTCGCGGCCCAGCGCGCGCGACGCCAGCGTCGCGATGACCTCGTTGGCGTTCATGTTCGACGAGGTCCCGGAACCGGTCTGGAACACGTCGATCGGGAAATGCGCGTCGTGCTTGCCCTCGGCGACCTCGTCGGCGGCCTTCGCGATGGCCTCGGCGACCTCGGCGTCCAGCACGCCGAGGCGCGCGTTGACCCGCGCCGCGGCGGCCTTCAGCAGGCCGAGCGCACGGATCTGGGCGCGCTCCAGGCCACGGCCGGAGATCGGGAAGTTCTCGACGGCGCGCTGCGTCTGCGCGCGGTAGAGGGCGTCGACGGGGACGCGCACCTCGCCCATGGTGTCGTGTTCGATCCGGTATTCCTGTTCAGCCATGCCTCAAGTTTCGCGCAGCGACCGCTGGCGCGCTCCGTGTCTTTCGGCACGCGAGGGCTAGGATCGAATGTGTTCTCGATCACGCCGCCCACCACCGGCCGGGAGAGTGCCGAATGAGCGAGTCCGCTGGGGAAACGTCGTACGACCTCGTCATCATCGGGGCAGGTCCGACGGGTCTTTTCGCCGCCTACTACGCGGGATTCCGCGGCCTTTCGATGGCCGTCGTGGATTCACTGCCGGAGGCGGGCGGCCAGGTCACCGCGATGTACCCCGAAAAGATGATCTACGACGTCGGCGGATTCGCCGAGATCCGTGGCCGGGATCTGGTGCAGGGCCTGGTCGATCAGGCGGCGCCGTTCAAACCGGTGTACCTGCTCGGGCGCAAGGCGGAGAAACTCGAAAGCGTCGAGGACGGCATCACCGTCACGCTCGACGGGGGACAGGTCCTGCGTGCCGGCGCGGTGCTGATCACCGCCGGGATCGGCGAGTTCACCCCGCGTCCGCTGCCCGCCGGTGACGGCTGGCTCGGCCGCGGCATGGTCCACTTCGTGCCCGCGCTCCAGGCGCACGCGGGCCAGCACGTGGTCGTCGTCGGCGGCGGGGATTCGGCGTTCGACTGGGTGCTCGCCCTGCATCCGGTCGCCGCGAGCGTCACCCTCGTGCACCGTCGCGCGCGGTTCCGCGCGGCCGAGTCCATCGTGCGGCAGGCGCGGGAACTCGGCGTGCGGATCGTCACCGACGCCGAGGTCACCCGGTTCTTCGACCGCGACGGCGCGCTCGCGGAGGTCGAGATCCAGGTGAAAGGCGCCGAACCCGAAGCGCTGCGTGCCGACGCGGTGGTCGCGGCTCTCGGTTTCACCGCCGATCTCGGGCCGATCGAGAGCTGGGGACTGCAGATCGACCACCGCGCTATCGCCGTCGACTCGACCATGGCGACCCCGCGTGAGCGGGTCTACGCGGCGGGCGACGTCGCGGCGTATCCGGGGAAGGTGAAGCTGATCGCGACCGGATTCGGGGAAGCGGCGACGGCGGTCAACAACATCGCGGTGGCGTTGAACCCGGAAGCGCATCTGTTCCCCGGTCACTCCAGCAACGCGGAGTAGCGCGTGCAATGAAAGTCCCCTTCATTGCAAATTTTGCAATGAAGGGGACTTTCATTGCATCTCTCAAGCGGGCGGAGCAGGCGCGGGAGGTGTGGTCTTCTCCGCGATCCACTGCGCGTAAGCCACCACCGAAGTCGCGATCGACGGCGAAGTCGCGCACACCGGATCGGCGTTGCCCGGACGGCTGATCGTGCCCAGCAGCACCCATTTCCCGTCCACCTTGGCGACCTCGGGACCACCGGAATCGCCGTAGCACGAACCCGACTTCCCGTCGGGATTGTCGGTGCACAACTCGACGGCGCCGTCGAACTTCGCGGTGCAGCGCACGCCTTCGACGATCTTCGTGTCCAGTTGCTGCAGCTTCGCCGGACCCTTGCCACAGCCCGAAGTCGGGCACGTCTGGCCCCAGCCGAGCAGCCGCGTCGGCGTCCCCGGCACCACGATGGCCCCGATCGCGACCGGCGCCGCCTTCACCGGGGCGGCCAGCCGCACCAGGGCGAGGTCGCCGCCCGCGTGTTCGGGTTCGGGGTTGTAGGACGGGTTCACGACGACCTCGGCGAGCTTCCCGATCTCGCCGCCTTGGGTGTTGTCGTTGCTGCCGATCCGCGCGCTCAGGTTCGCCGGGTTCTTGCCCTCGACACAGTGCCCGGCCGTCACGAGCCACTCCGCCGCGATCAGCGCGCCGGCGCAGAAAGCCTTGCCGGAGGCCGAATGCAGCGACACGATGAACGAATACGGCTCGTCGGCCTCTCTGCCGCCGACGAGGTCGCCCGCGCCCGTGGCCTGTCCGACCGGCATGAAGACCATCGCCGCGAACAGGACCACGAGCACGCGCTTGAGCACTGATTCTCCTTAGGGGAGCGGGGGAACGACGTCGTCTTCCAGTGAATCGTCGAGGTGGCCGTCGAAGTTGACGGACGAGTACGAGCGGAGTTTGGTCAGCCGGTGGTAGCCGTCGATCATCCGGACCGTGCCGGACTTCGAGCGCATCACGATCGACTGGGTGGTCGCGCCGCCCGCGCGGTAGTGCACGCCGCGCAGCAGGTCTCCGTCGGTGACGCCGGTGGCGCAGAAGAAAACGTTGTCGCCGCGGACGAGGTCGTCGTTGCCGAGCACGCGGTCGAGGTCGTGGCCCGCGGCCAGCGCCTTCTCACGCTCCGCGTCGTCCTTCGGCCACAGACGGCCCTGCAGCTCGCCGCCGAGGCACTTCATCGCGCAGGCGGCGATGATGCCTTCGGGGGTGCCGCCGATACCGAGCAGCATGTCGACGCCGGTGCTCGGCCGGGCCGCGGCGATCGCGCCCGCGACGTCGCCGTCGGAGATGAACCGGATCCGGGCGCCCGCCTCGCGGACCTCCTTGATCAGCTGTTCGTGACGCGGCCTGTCGAGGATGCACACGGTGACGTCGGAAACGCTGGAGTTCTTGGCCTTCGCGACCCGGCGGATGTTCTCCGCGACCGGGGCGGCGAGGTCGACCTTGCCCGCGGCGTCCGGGCCGACGGCGAGCTTCTCCATGTAGAAGACCGCGGACGGGTCGAACATCGCGCCGCGTTCGGCGACCGCGAGCACGGCCAGCGCGTTCGGCATGCCCTTGGCCATCAGGGTGGTCCCGTCGACCGGGTCGACCGCGACGTCGCAGTCCGGCCCGTCGCCGTTGCCGACCTCTTCCCCGTTGAACAGCATCGGGGCTTCGTCCTTCTCGCCCTCGCCGATGACGACCACGCCGCGCATCGACACGGTCGAGACCAGCTGGCGCATCGCGTCCACGGCGGCGCCGTCTCCGCCGATCTTGTCCCCGCGCCCCACCCAGCGGCCCGCGGCCATCGCGGCGGCTTCGGTCACGCGGACCAGTTCCATCGCGAGGTTGCGATCGGGCGCTTCACGGCGTCGGGAAGAGCTGGCGGACGAGGTGGGGGTGGGCATGAGGCCTCCCGGGTCAGGAACTCGGCGGGGTCCCAGTCTCTCAGATACCCACGGTGGTTCGGTGGCTCCAGAGCATGGTGAACGTCACTGACCGTTGCCGCTCTCGTCTTCCACCGACGACAGCGCGGCCTCGATCCGCTCGCGCGCGCCTTCGAGATGGTGCTCGCAGACCTTCGCCAGTTGCTCGCCCTTTTCCCAGAGAGCGAGCGACTGCTCCAGGGACAGCCCGCCCGCTTCGAGTTCGCGGACGACCTCGACCAGCCTGTCGCGGGCCTGCTCGTAGCCGAGTTCGGCGGTCTCGCCACCGGGTTTGCTCACGCTGTGCTTCCTTCTACCGGACGTCGGTGCTTGCCGATACCCGCGCACACTACCGCGCCGGCCATGGCGTTGTCGTAACCCACGAAGGCGAGAGCGAACTCCTGGCCGTCACCCTCCGCGATCGCCGCGACGAGGGTTTCCTGCGCCCGGGCCACCCGTTTGCGATGCTCGGACCCCTCCGCGAACCACCATCGGGTGCCGACGTGCTCAGCCGTCGCTTCGGAGAGCTTCCGCAATTGCGCGTCGAGGCCTCGCTTGATCGAATACGGCGCTGATGAGCCCTCGGCGGAAAAGAGCGCCTCGGCCTGGCAGCCCGCCAGCAGTACGGTCCAGCATTCGGCGGCGGCGTGGTCGGTCAGCAGCGCGTTGTGCAGCACGCCGGGGGCGTTCGCGCGCTGGGCGGCGTCGACGGTCAAAGGCAGGAAACTCGCCGTCAACTGTTCTCCTCCGCCTCTCCCGCGACGACGGCGCCGAGCGCGCCGTCGACCACGCGGACGCGCAGGTTCGCGCCGTCCGTGACCTCGGAGACGGACCGGAGTACCTGGAGGTTGCCTTCGGCGTCGGTGTACTGCACCACCGCGTAGCCGCGTTCGAGGGTCGCCGCCGGGCCGAGCGCGGTCAGCCGCGCGCGGGCGCTGGCGATCTCCGCCTGATCCTTGGCGAGCAGGGTGAGCATCGCGCGGCGCCCGCGTTCGCGGTGGATCTCGATGTCGTCGGAACGCCGCTGGACCGGGCCGAGCGGATCGGCGAGCACCGGACGGCTGCGCATCTGGGTCAGCAGCCTGACCTGCGTGTCCACCCAGCCGTGCAGGGCGCGGCGGCCGCGGTCGCGCATCTGGCGGACGCGCTGGGTCTCCTCGCGGACGTCGGGCACGATCCGCTTGCTGGCGTCGGTCGGCGTCGAGCAGCGGAGGTCGGCGACGTGGTCGAGCAGCGGGGTGTCCGGTTCGTGCCCGATGGCGCTGACCACCGGCGTGCCGGCCGCGGACACCGCGCGGCACAGCGCCTCGTCGGAGAACGGCAGCAGATCTTCGACACTGCCGCCGCCGCGCGCGATCACGATGACGTCGACCTCCGGGTCACGGTCCAGTTTGGACAGTGCCTGGAGGATCTGCGGGACCGCGAGCGATCCCTGCACGGCGGTGTTGATCACCTTGAACGCGACATGCGGCCAGCGGGCCTGCGCGTTCACCAGAACGTCGCGTTCCGCGGCGGACGCGCGACCGGTGATCAGCCCGATCCCCGTGGGCAGGAAGGGGATCTTGCGTTTGCGTTCGGGTGCGAACAGGCCCTCGGCGGCCAGCAGCCGTCGCAGCCGTTCGATCCGCGCGAGCAGTTCGCCGATGCCGACCGCGCGGATCTCGTTGGCGCGCAGGCTCAGCGAGCCGCGGTTCATGAAGAACGTCGGCTTCGCGTGGATCACGACGCTCGCGCCCTCGCGCAGCGGCGGTTCGATCGTGCGCAGCAGGCCCATCGGGCAGGTCACCGACATCGACACGTCCGCGGACGGGTCGCGCAGCGTCAGGAACGCGGTGTTGGTGCCTTGGCGGGCCGAGATCTGCGTGACCTGGCCCTCCACCCAGACCGCGCCGAGCCGGTTGATCCACTCGCCGACCTTGCGGGCGACCGTGCGGACCGGCCACGGGTTCTCGGCGGTGGTGGACGGCCCCGCCGGTGCGGCGGTGGGTTCGGCGCTCACCGGCCTTCCGCGCTGCCGGTGTCGTCGCCGTCGGCTTCCGCCTTCTTCACGTTTCCGATGCGACGCGCGAGCATGCCGACGAACGACGCCCTGTCGGCGTTCGCCTTTTCGTAGGTCAGCAGCTCTTCCAGCTGCGCGAGGTCGAACCGGCGCAGGCGGGCGCGCAGCTGCGGCAACGTGAGCGTGTCGTAGTCCTCCAGCCCGGCCGGGCCCGAGGTCACGGGGGCCGCGGAACTGTCGAACTCGCCGTCGGCGTGGTCCTCGGCGAGCGCGCGCTCCTCCTCGGCCCACGGGTCTTCGGTGAGCGCCTCGAGGTCGTGGAAGTGGCCGTTCGTCTCGGCACGCGGTTCGGGAACCTCGGGGTCTTCCCTCAACGGGATCACGCACGAGTCGCGTTCGTAGCGGCGTTCGCCGAGGTCCGGCGGGAGGTCCTCGTCGAAGGTCGCCCAGCTGGGGGCGTCCTCGACCGGGCGGAGACCCGACAACGCGTCGTCGCCCTTGATCGCCAGCTCGGTGACGTGCTGCTGGACGCGCATGGAGAACTGGAGGACCTGGCTGACCACCGTGACGGGGAGCCCGGTGAGCTGCTTGGGAAGTTCGCGAACCCGCTCGGCGGTGGTGACGGCGAGGCCCGCGGCGACCCGGAGGGGGAGCGGGAGAGGCTTCATACGTCTAGCCTGCCGTATCTGGTCCATCCTGCCCAACCGAACGGGTGGGTCGGCTCACAGGACGTGACTCCACGCACATACTTTAGAGGGGTTCCCAGGTCACCTGAACGTGAGTGCGAGGAGCCCCCGGGGCAGCCCGTACCCTGGGGGGCATGAGTTCTGCGAGTCCCGGAATCACGCCAGCCGGCAGTCCGACGATCACCGAGTCCGGTGTGCCGGCAGGTGGCAAACGTGTCCTGCTCGCCAAGCCTCGTGGCTACTGCGCGGGCGTCGATCGTGCCGTCATCGCCGTCGAAAAGGCACTCGAGCTCTACGGCGCACCGGTGTACGTGCGCAAGGAGATCGTGCACAACCGGCACGTCGTGGAGACCCTGCGCGACCGCGGGGTGATCTTCGTCGACGAGACCTCCGAGGTGCCGGAAGGCGAATTGGTGGTGTTCTCCGCGCACGGCGTCTCGCCCGCGGTGCACGCCGAGGCGGCCGAGCGCAATCTGCGGACCATCGACGCGACCTGCCCTCTCGTGACCAAGGTGCACAAAGAGGTCAACCGGTTCGCGAAGGACGACTACGACATCCTGCTGATCGGCCACGAAGGCCACGAAGAGGTCGAAGGCACCGCCGGCGAAGCTCCCGACAAGGTGCAGCTCGTCGACACCGCCGAAGACGTCGACAAGGTCGAGATCCGCGACCCGTCGAAGGTCATCTGGCTCTCACAGACCACCCTTTCGGTGGACGAGACCATGGAGCGCGTCGACCAGCTCCGGGACAAGTTCCCCGGCTTGGCCGACCCGCCCAGCGACGACATCTGCTACGCCACCACGAACCGCCAGGTCGCGGTCAAGGCCATGGCCGCCGAGTGCGACCTGGTGCTGGTGGTCGGCTCCACGAACTCGTCCAACTCGAAGCGCCTGGTCGAGGTCGCGCTGAAGGCGGGGGCGCGCGCGTCGCACCTGGTCGACTTCGCGCACGAGGTCGACGAAGCGTGGCTCGAAGGCGTCGAGACCGTCGGCGTCACGAGCGGTGCTTCGGTGCCGGAGGTGCTGGTCATGGACCTGCTGACGTGGCTGGCCGAGCGCGGCTGGGACAACGTCGACGAGGTCACCACGGCGAACGAGAAGATCGCTTTCGCGCTGCCGCACGAGCTGAAGAAGGTCGGCAGGGCCTAGGCTCCGAGTACGAAAAAGGGCCGTCCGAGGGGTTCCTCGGGCGGCCCTTTCTTTGATCAGGGGCTCAGGCGAGAGCAAAGGTCCCTTGCTTCAGCGCTCGTCGTCCCAAGGGCGGCGGCGCGGCGGCTGACCGCCTCGGCGAGGGTCGTCCGGACGCGCCGGACGGCGGCGCGGGGCACCGGGGGCGCTCTCGCTGCGAGGGTCGCGACGGCGGGGTTCGCCGTCTTCCGGCGGACGCGGGCGCCGGGGCTGACGTCCCGGAGGCGGTGGCTTGCGAGCGCCGGGTTCGGCGTCGCGGCGAGGACGGCGATCGTCGTCGACCGGACGGCGGCGCGGCGGCACGTCGTCCGGGGGCGCACCCCGGCGTGACGGCGGGGGCGGCGTCTGCCCGGTCCTGGCGGCCGGACGGCGGCCCGCCGCGGCGGCAGCGGGCTTGACCGGCGGTTTCGCCTCGTCGCGACGGTCCGGTTTGGCGTTCGCCTTCAGCTTCACCGGGGCGTCGGGATCGCGTTCGCGGTAGATCCGGAAGAAACCAATCGCCAGCGTGACACCGGTGGTGAGGGCCATCGTCGGGAAACCGTTGATCAGCGGGGTGCCGATGTCGAAAGCTCTCTCGAGCAGATCCGAGCCCTTGCCGTTGTCCGAGGTCAGGAGGATGACTCCCGGCACGGTCACGGCGAGGACCAGGGGCGGCTGCACCATCGGGCCGAACAGCCCTCTGCGCTGCACGGCCACCACGGCGGCCACCGCGCCGAGCGCGTAGAAGATCTTGAACAGCAGGCCCAGGTCCTTCTGCGTCATCACGTCGATGAAGGCGCCAAGGATGGCGAGCCCGAAGCCCACCAGGACGGCGGCCCACCAGGGCAGCCCGCGCCTGGCGCCGACGAGCGGACGCTCGTCCCAGGCTACGGGAACGTCGTCGGCATCAGGATCGCTCTGGCGATCGCGAATCGCGGTCACAGGTCCCACCGTATATCCAAGCTGCGGACATACCGCCAACAGGCGGTATGTCGATCGCCTGGTAGTGGTCATCCCGGACCACCCGGACGAACTGCCCGGGTGCTTTCGAGAGGTACTACGCGCAGGGGCGCGACAAGGTTGTCAAGCGGGTCGAAACGGAGCCTCCGATTCCGGAAACCGCAGGTGGTCGCGGGTCAGTCAGGAGGCAGGATCGGCTCCCGGTGGTACGTCGCGTCGTGAGGGCAGACCCAGTTGGCGACGCCGTCGATCAATCTCGCGCTCAGCGGATGGCGATGGCCAGGGCAGGGCGGCAGGGCGGCGCCGACGCTCTCTTCGATCGCGTGGTCCTGGATCTGGCCGGCGGTCGCCACTGTGGCTTCGTCGACCGGGACGTCGAGTGAGAAGTACACCTGGACGGAACCGTCACCGCCGCCGATGGTCACCAGCAGACTGTTCGGCATCGTCAAACCCGGCGGCGGCGCCGCGGTCTCCACATGCTCTTCGACGGCGAGCACCTGCCACGGGGGCGACAGATCTCCCAAGCGGTCGAGCACCGCCTGGGAAACCTGTCGCGCGTAGTCGATAGAATCGTTCATGTCCTCATTATGGGAGAAGGTCGAGCGCGCCCGCGAAGGTCAGCGTCGCCGTCCCGCCTGATCCCAGATTGTGCCGGAAAGTCAGGTAGTCCTGATATTGAACCGTGTTGTAGTGGTAGACCGGATTCATGGTTCCGTGGAAATGATACCAGGCGGGCACATTGTGTCCCGCGTTTTTCGGCATGCTCGCCCCATTTCGCCACCAGCGCAAACCGTCTTCGGTCACATTGCTCGCCGCGATGGCCTGAACATTGGGCGCGATCTTGAATCCCCACGGAATCGTGCCGTATCCGCTGAAGCAGACGTATTGCACGGTCCACGTTCCATGCTGGTTCGACCTGGTGAGATCTCCCTCGCAGGAGATGTAGTCCTCCACCTTCGACATTTGCACCGGGGCCTGCTTGGACATGTCCTGTCGGATGCGGTCCGCTTCCCCTTGTGTGACAGGCTTGTCGAACGTCAGCTTAAGGACCGCGTCGAACTCTTTCGCCGACTTCGTCTCGATGGAGATCTCCCGTACCTCGCCCGCTGCGGATGCGGCTGAAGCGGGAGTGCCGGTGAGGCCGATGACGAGGGAAAGCGAACCGATTCCGAGTGCGATCAAGCGTGCTCTTTTATGTGTGCCGGTGAAAGCCTTCATGGACATTCTGATGACCCCCCAAGGTCAATGGTGCATCAAGTGATGTTGCCGATCGGACAAGACCGAGAATCGACGAAATGCATCCCCATGCGATCTCACCCCGTATCGAGCGTACTCGGACTATCTCGGCAGCCGCTTCATCCATTCGAGTGGGTGATCCGGGTGGAATCCAGAGAAAACAAGTTATGCGAGAGTTCGTTTCGGGTTCATCGATTCGTTGGGACTCAGTGCTGGTGATGGAGTATGGAAGGCGGCGTGCGGGCACGGGGTGCGCGGTCCAAGATGCCGGCGAAGCCTCGGTGCAGCTGGTCGTGAGGGGGGCACTGGGTGGATTCGGGTCGTTAGTGACCCTGAAATCCACACGGTCACGATCTCGGTCACCGTCGGGCTGCCCGGCAACGCTCCGTGCGGCGGCTCTTGCGTCAGAGCAGGTAAGGCGCCGTGTGGAAATACGGAAACTCCGCAAGCAGACAGGCCGGGCCTGACGGTCCTGCTACCGATAGGCGCTACGAAGACCGTCACGAGGCTGGGAGCTCGTCCGCCTTCCGGATCAGGGGCACCGGCGCCGGGCTGCCCGCCGCGTCCGTCAGCGGGGAGACAGTGCTCCGGAAGCTCTCGAGCGCTTCCAGTTCCCGGCGCCGGGCCGAGATGAAGCGCTGGAGGTGGGTGCTCGACAGGTTCAGCGCGTCGACCGCGTTGCCCGCGGCCCGGTGCGCGGCCGCGGCGCCCGCCCGGACCTGTTCGACGTCCTCGACCAGTGCCCGCTCGGTCGCGGCGAACAGCGCGGCGGACGCCAGCACGGCGAATCCGGTCGGCCCGCAGAGGAAGACCCGCCGGTCCAGCATCCAGCGCAGCAGCTCCGGGTCCGTGTCCAGCGCGGCCACGACGGCCGCGTCGGACGGGACGAACATGATCGTCCCGTAGATCGCGTCGGCCCAGCGCTGGTAGCCCTTGCCCGCCAGTTCGGCCGCCCGCGACCGGAGCTGCCGGACGTGGACGCGCAGCGCGTCGAGCCGTTCTTCGGGGTCGTTGGTCTCGACGGCTTCGGCCCAGCAGGCCATGCTCGCCTTCGCGTCGACAGGCACCGTCCGCCCGCCGCCGACCCGCAGCACCATGTCCGGTTTCGCGGCGCCGCCGCCGGCCAGGTCCGTTTGGAGCGTGAAGTGCAGTTCTTCGCGGAGCCCGAGCGCGCGTGCGGTCTCCAGGAGGACCTTTTCGCCCAGCTCGCCGCGGCCGCTGATCGAGGCGAAAGCGACCTCGTACCGGCGTAGCGCGAGTTGCTGCTGATCCGCCTTCGACCGTTCGGCGTCGACCAGTTTCGCCGCCGCGTCCGCCCGCCGCATGCCGTCGTTGTACAGCCGCCACAGCAACGCGACGGCGACGAGCAGCAGGAGCGCGAGCACGACGGCCGCGGTGGTGATCACCGTCGCCACCGGTACCTCCCCTCCGGATCCGAGTCCGGGACATCATGGCGGAACCCGCCGACAAAAACCGGGCGGCGTATCTGACCTGGGCCGTCCCCGGCGTGTCGGAAAGCGCGGTGCCGCCAAGGGCGCGCCTCCCCTCTTCGGCCGGTGCGCGGCTCTACCTTGGGCTGCGTGAAGCTCCTGCACACGTCCGACTGGCACATCGGTCGCACGTTCCACGGCGCCGATCTGCTCGCCGAGCAGGAAGCCGTGCTCGGTCACCTCGCCGATCTCGTGGTCGCCGAGTCGGTCGACGTCGTCCTCGTTTCCGGCGACATCTACGACCGCGCGGTGCCCTCGGCGGAGGCCGTCCGCGTCGCCACCACCGCGCTCGGCAGGCTCCGTCAGGCCGGGGCGCAGCTGGTGATGACGCCGGGCAACCACGACTCCGCGCCGCGGCTGGGCGCGTTCGCCGAATTCGCCGCGGCGGGCGGGCTGCACCTGCGCGCCACGATCGACGGCATCGCCGAGCCGGTGCTGCTGCCCGACGAACACGGCGACGTCGCCCTCTACGGCATCCCGTACCTCGAGCCGGAGCCCGCGCGCCACGCCCTCGGCGTTCCCGAAGCCCGCGGCCACACCGGCGTCCTCACCGAGGCGATGCGGCGGATCCGCGCCGACCTCGCCGAACGGCCGCAGGGAACGCGGTCGGTGGTGCTCGCGCACGCCTTCGTCACCGGCGGCGAGCCGACCGAATCCGAGCGGACCATCGCGGTCGGCGGTGTCGAGCAGGTGCCGGGTTCGGTGTTCGACGGCGTCGATTACGTCGCGCTCGGCCACCTCCACGGCCCGCAGACCCTCGCCGAGCACCTGCGCTATTCGGGCAGTCCGCTGGCGTATTCGTTTTCCGAGACGCGCCAACGGAAATCCGTCTGGCTGGTCGACCTCGGCGCCGACGGGCTGGCCGAGGTCCGGCGGCACGAACTGCCGGTCCCGCGGCAGCTCGCGATGCTCAGCGGCGAGCTGGCGGATCTCCTGTCGGACCCGGAACACGACGGCCTCACCGATCATTTCCTCTCCTTTACGATCACCGACCGGGTCCGCCCGATCGACGCGATGCGGAAACTGCGCGAGCGTTTCCCGTACGCCGTGCACCTGGATTGGCAGCCGGAAGGCGGTCACGCCGGAGCCGCGCTGAAGTACGCCGAAGCCGTCCGCGGGCGTTCCGACGTCGAGATCACGCGCGGTTTCCTCGAGGACTGCCGCGGGTCCGCGCCGACGGAGAGCGAGGAGCGGCTCGTGCTGGCAGCGCTGGGCGCCGCGGGCAGGGAGCGCGAAGTATGAGGTTGCACCGGTTGGAGGTCGCCGCTTTCGGCCCGTACGCGGGCCGCGAGGTGGTGGACTTCGACGTGCTCGGCGCCGACGGGTTGTTCCTGCTGCACGGCGACACCGGCGCGGGCAAGACGACCCTGCTCGACGCCATCGCGTTCGCGTTGTTCGGCACCGTCCCCGGTGCTCGCGGCGAGGTCAAGCGGCTGCGCTGCGATCTCGCCGAGCCGGATCATGTCACCGAGGTCGTCCTCGAACTGACCGTGCAGGGCCAGCGGATGCGGATCGCGCGCAACCCCGAGTACCAGCGGCCGAAGCGCCGTGGCGAGGGGATGACCCTCCAGCAGGCCAAGGCGGTGCTGAGCTGGGTCGGCACGGTGCCCGCCGGGCACGTGGCCGAAGGCATCACGCGGATCGACGAGGTCGCGCGCACCGTCGAGCGGCTCATCGGCATGACGCACGAGCAGTTCTTCCAGGTGGTCTTGCTGCCGCAGGGCGAGTTCGCGCGGTTCCTGCGGGCGAACACGGCCGAACGCGAGGAACTGCTGGAGCGGCTGTTCGGCACCGAGCGGTTCTCCGACGTCGAAAACTGGTTCGCGGATCTGCGCGCCGAGCGTGGCCGTGAGCTGCAGGCGCGGCAGCAATCGCTGCGGGAGTGGGTCGCGCGGTTCGCGCAGGTCGCCCGGCAGGAGGCGCCCGAGGAGGGACAGGCCGAGTGGGTCGACGCGGTCCTCGCGGAGTCCGCCGAGCTTGTGGCCCAGGCACGAGGACAGGAAGAGAAGGCGCGTAAGGCCGCGAAGACGGCCGAGGCCGTGTGGCAGGAGAACCGGTCCACCGCCGAGCGCATCCGCCGGGTGCGCACCGCGTACACGCGTCTTTCGGCGATCGCCGAGCAGGCGGATCAGCGCGCGGAGTGGGCGGAAGAGGTCGAAGCGGCCCATCGTGCGGCAGGCGTCGCCGCTGAGGCCGATCAGCTCGAACGCCGCTCGAACCAGCTCGCCGAGGCGGAGGCCGCGGAAGCGCTCCGGACCCGGGAAGTGCCGGACGCCGCGGACAGTTCCGCCGCCGAACTCCGCGCCCGTGCCGGCGGGCTGCGCGAAGAAGCGGGCGCGCTGGCCGAACTCGTGGCCGAAGGCGAGCAGCAGCAACGGGATCTGGTCCGCCGAGATCAGCTGAGCACCGTCGCGAAGGAGGCGGAGGAGCAGGCCGAGGAACTCGTCGCCGAACTCGAATCCGTGCCGGAGAAGGTCACGGTGTTGCGTGCCGAGGCGCTCGCGGCCGCCGAAGCCGAGGCGAAACTCGAAGGCGTCCGCACCCGTTTCGACGAGTTGACCGCACTGGTCCGGGACGCCGATGAGGTGCCTCGGGCGAAGCAGGCCGTCGAGCAGGCTCGTGGACTGGTCCGCGACGCCGTCGACGCCCACCAGCAGGCGCGGCAGCATCGTCTGGACCTGCGTGAGCGCCGCCTCGACGGGATGGCGGCCGAACTCGCCGCCGGCCTGGCCGCGGGTGAGGACTGCCCGGTGTGCGGCGCGACCGAGCATCCGGCGCCCGCCACGCACACCGGTGGCCTCGTCGATCCCGAGGACGAACGCCGCGCCGAAGCCGCCGAGCAGCAGGCCGACAATCGGCGGGAGAAGGCGAAAGCCTCGCTGCTGGAAGCCGAAGGACGGCTTAAGACGCTGGTCGAGCGGTTGCGCGAGCGCACCGCCGAGGCGCTGCGGGCCGAACTCGGCGAGGCGCGGGAGCTGGGCGCGTCGCTGTCGGAAAAGGCTCGTCGCAAGTCCGTGCTGGAGAAGCAGCTCCTCGAACTGGAACGGAAGACCGAGCAGCTGACCGAACGCCGTCGCGTGACCGGGCAGCGGGCGGCCGAGGCCGCGACCGAGGTCCGGGGTCTCACGGAACGGCTGGCCGAACGGGAACGACGGCTGGAAAGCGCGCGCGGCGAGTTCGCCGACGTCGCCGCCCGGCGGCGGCACCTGCTCGGTTTCGCGACCCGCCTCGACGCGCTCGCCGAAGCGCGGCTCGGTGTCGTGGGTGCCCGCGAGCGTCGCGACGAGCAGGCGAAACTCGTCGAGAAGGCCTTGCAGGCCAAGGGTTTCGCGGATCTCGACGCGATGCGGGCCGCGTCACGGCCGGACGAGCAGATCACGAAACTGGAGACCAGCCTCGCCGACGCGAAGGTGATGGAGGAGTCCGAGCGGCGCGCGTTGGCGGCGCCGGAACTCTTCGGCATCTCGCCCGAGGACGAGATCGACGTCGTGGCCTCCGAAGAGGCGGCGCGGAAAACCCAGGGCGAAGCCGAGCAGGCTTTCGCGGCGCTGCGCACGGCCACGTCCCGGCACACCGACCTGACCGGCGTGGCCGAGCGGATGGCGTCCCTGATGGCGGGGCTGGCGCCGGTCGAAGAGCGGTACCTCGAACTGAAGGCGCTGGCCGAGGTCGTCAACGGGCGCGGGCAGAACGCGCGGAAGATGTCGCTGCGCTCGTACGTGCTCGCCGCGAGACTGGAAGAGGTCGCGGTCGCGGCGACCGCCCGCCTGCGGACGATGAGCCAGGGCCGGTATTCCTTCGTGCACTCCGACGCGGCCGGTGCCCGGGGCACTCGCGGCGGGCTCGGGCTCGACGTGCTCGACGACTACTCCGGCACCGTCCGGCCCGCGAAGACGCTCTCCGGCGGCGAGTCCTTCCTCGCGTCGCTCTCACTGGCGCTGGGCCTTGCCGACGTCGTCGCCGCCGAGACAGGTGGGGCGCTACTGGACACGCTGTTCATCGACGAGGGTTTCGGCACGCTGGACGCCGAGACGCTCGACATCGTCATGAACATCCTCGACGAGCTTCGCGCCGGTGGCCGGGTGGTCGGGCTGGTGTCGCACGTGGAGGAACTGCGGCAGCGGATCCCAACCCGGCTGCGGATCCGGAAGGCGCGTACGGGCTCCTCGGTCGAAATCCACGCCGCCTGACCCGCTCAGCGCGCGCTATGAAAGGCCCGTTACTTGCAAAATTTGCAAGTAACGGGCCTTTCATAGCATTCGCGAGAGGGGCACTCAGGCGGCTTCGTGGGTCAGCAGCCACTGCTTCGCCGGGACACCCCACCGGAAGTTCCCCACGCCGCCGCCGGTCCGCACCACGCGGTGACACGGCACGAACAACGCCGCGGCGTTCTTCGCGCACGCCGACGCGGCCGCCCGCACCGCCGCCGGATTGCCCGCCAGCGTCGCGTACTCCGCATAGCTCACCGGCTCACCGGCGGGCACCTTCCGCAGGATTTCCCAAGCGTGCTCCCGGAAAGCGCCGGACCGCTGCCGCACCTCGACGTCGGCGACCGCGTCCAGGTCGCCGTCGTGGTACCGGCGGATCGCGGCGCTCACCGGTCCCAGGTCCTGTCGCTGCTTCACCTCGCCGGGGGCCAGCGACGGCGAGATCAGCGGTGTCAGTTCGCCGACGTCGCCGGTCCAGCCCGAGGCGAGTACGGCCCCGTCCTCCGCCACCACGGCGGTGAACGGCCCGATCTTTGTGTCCATTGTGGACCAGTACGCGATGCTCATCGTCTCCCTTTCAAGCGCGCCACAGGTACATGCCGGCATACGAGGACCAGGGCTGCCAGGCCCGCCCGCGTTCGGCCAGCGTCTTTTCGTCGTCGGCGATCCCCAGCGCGGCCGCTCCCCGGCGCAGCGCCGGATCACCGGTCAGCAGGACGTCCGGCGCGCCCAGGACGCGCATCAGGACGTAGTCCGCGGTCCGGGGCCCGATTCCCGGGAGTGCCAGCAGTTCCTCCCGCAACTCCTCGGGATCGCGGCCGACGTGGACCGAAACGCCGTCCGCCAGCGCGGCGGCCACGGCGGCGATCCGCTCCGGACCGTGTTCGGCGACCACGGCCGCCGTCGGGAACACCGTGGTCACCCCTTCCAGCGATTCGTCGCAGTTGGGCACACGCTCGCCGAGGGTGTCGGCGAGCGACGCCGCCTCGGCCGGGGACAGCAGCGCGCGCAGCACGAGTTCGTCCCCGTCGACCGCGCCCGGCACCCGGATGCCGGGGATCGCCTCGACCAGCGGCGCGAGCGCCGGGTCGGCCCCGAGGACCCGCGTGACCGCCTCGGGGTCGGCGTCGAGGTCCAGCAGCCGCCGCACCCTGGCCACGGCGCTGCTGAGGTCACGCAGGTCGGCGAGCCGCAGGTCGCAAAGGACGTGGTCGTCCTTCGTCGTCAGCCGCACCACGCCGACGCCGTGTGCGAGCCGCAGCGTGCGGGCATAGGCGGTCACGCCGGAATCGTCGCGCGTCACGTGCTCGACGCCGGGGACGGCCCGGACGGCCAGGAACTCCAGCACCCCGGCCGCGTCGAACGGCTTGCGGAACGGCAGCCGCAGGCTCAGCCGGGTCCCGGTCGGTGTCTCGTCGGCCTTGCGACGTCCGCGACGCAGGCTCGCCGCGCGAAGCTGCGAAGGCGTCGTCGCGAACACCTCGCGGATCGTCTCGTTGAACTGGCGGACGCTGGAGAAACCCGCCGCGAACGCGACGTCGGTCAGCGGAAGGCCGGACATCTCGATCAGCAGCCGCGCCGAGTGCGCCCGGTGCGCCCTGGCCAGCGCGAGCGGTCCGGCACCGAGTTCCGCGGTGAGGACACGCCCGAGCTGACGTTCGGAATAGCCGAGCCGTCGCGCGAGCCCCGGCACACCGTCGCGTTCGACGGTCCCGTCCGAGATGAGCCGCATCGCCCGCGCGGCGAGGTCGGCCCGGATGTCCCAGTCGGGCGAGCCGGGGACGGCGTCGGGGAGGCAGCGGCGGCAGGCACGGAAGCCGTTCGACTGCGCCGCGGCCGACGTCGGGTAGAAGCGGACGTTCTGCTGCTTCGGCGTCGACGCGGGGCAGGACGGGCGGCAGTAGATCCCGGTGGTGCGGACCGCCATGATGAACTGGCCGTCGAACCGGGAATCACGGGCGGCGACGGCGCGGTAACACCGTTCGGTGTCGCGCCACACGGCCCGTTCGGCCAAGGTCTGCTCGGTCATGACATCGATCGTGCCACCAGGTCGCGGGGTCGGCTGGCGGAAATCCGACACCGCGATCCGGGCCTCGGCGGATGGGGTCGCGGGCGGCACGTAGACTTCTGGCCCGTGAGTCTCACCCTCGGCATCGTCGGCCTGCCCAACGTCGGCAAGTCCACCCTGTTCAACGCGCTGACCCGCAACGACGTGCTCGCCGCGAACTACCCGTTCGCGACGATCGAGCCCAACGTCGGCGTCGTCCCGCTCCCGGACCCGCGCCTGGACGAACTCGCCAAGGTGTTCGGCTCCGAGCGGACCGTGCCCGCTGTTGTGTCCTTTGTGGACATCGCGGGCATCGTGAAGGGCGCCTCCGAGGGGGCCGGGCTCGGCAACAAGTTCCTCGCGAACATCCGCGAGGCGAACGCGATCTGCCAGGTCGTGCGGGTATTCGACGACCCGGACGTGATCCACGTCGACGACCGGATCGACCCGGCGAGCGACATCGAGACGATCAACACCGAGCTGATCCTCGCCGACCTGCAGACGCTCGACAAGGCGCTGCACCGGCTCGAGAAGGAAGCGCGTACCAAGAAGGAAGCCAAGCCCGCCCTCGACAACGCGGTCAAGGCCAAGGAGATTCTCGACTCGGGCCGGACCCTGTTCCAAGCGCAGAAGGAGGTCGACTTCGAGGCTCTGCGCGAGCTGAGCCTGCTCACCACGAAGCCGTTCCTCTACGTCTTCAACGCCGACGAGGGAATCCTCACCGACGACGCTCGTCGCGAAGAGCTGGCCAAGATGGTCGCCCCCGCGGACGCGGTGTTCCTCGACGCGAAGGTCGAGTTCGAGCTGCTGGAACTGGACGACGAGGACTCCGTGCGCGAGCTGCTGGAGTCCGTCGGCCAGCACGAGCCAGGCCTGTACTCGCTCGCCCGCGCCGGTTTCCACACCCTCGGCCTGCAGACCTACCTGACCGCGGGCCCCAAGGAGTCGCGCGCCTGGACGATCCCGCAGGGCGCGACCGCCCCGCAGGCCGCCGGCGTGATCCACACCGACTTCGAGCGCGGTTTCATCAAGGCCGAGGTCGTCTCGTACGACGACCTGATCGAGAACGGTTCCATGGCCGCCGCCCGGTCCGCGGGCAAGGTGCGGATGGAAGGCAAGGACTACATCATGTCGGACGGCGACGTGGTGGAGTTCCGCTTCAACGTCTGACCCTTTCCGGGGCGCAACTTGCGCCGCGCGGTTCGCTGCACGGAGCGACTGTTCGGTGTTCGGTATTGACCGAACACCGAACAGCGTGGAGCATGTGCCGCTCCTGTCGAGATTGAGGACGTGAGGTTGGCCGGTGACCTACTCGTCAAACCTCCCCGAGAACCTCGTGCACGGTGCTCATGGCGTCATCGAAGCAGCCGCCACCGACAATCCCGCCCCGTGTGTCGGGAAAGGGGCTTTCAGGACGAAAAGTGTCCTGAAAGCCCCTTTCCTGACAGGGGGAAGCGCTACTTCCGCAGCAGGCTGTAAGCCGCCGATCCGATCAGCTCCAGCGAGACCTGAAGCCGCTCAAGGGAAACGTTGTCCTTGATGGTGTCTTCCGGCGTGTGATAGGTCGGCTCCAACAGCGCCGGGCCGCTTTCGCCACGCCAGCTGAAGTTGCCCGACGCGATCCCGCGCTCGAAGAACGGCACGTGGTCGCTCGAACCGCGCGCGACCGGGCCCTTGACCCGAGGGTCGTAACCGAGCCGCTTGGCCGCGGCGTTGACGGCCGCGGTCGTGGCGTTGTCGGCACCGTCGACCGAAAGCAGCCAGTAGGTGATCGCCGGGTCCCAGCTGGTGGCGACCATGTCGTTCTGGAAGCAGCCCGCGATCCGCTTCGCTTCCGGGTCGGTCAGGTTCGAGACGTAGTGCCGCGAACCGATCAGCCCGTATTCCTCCGAGCCCCACAGCGCGAACCGCAGTGTCTTGTTCGTCGGCAGGTACCGGAGGACACGCGCCAGTTCCAGGCACAGCACGGTGCCGCTGCCGTCGTCGTTCGCGCCGGGGGAGCCAGGGACGCTGTCGTAGTGCGCGGTCACCATGACCACGCCGTTGTCCTTGCCGGGGAAGGTGGCGGGCCGCTCGGCGATGACGTTGTACGACGTCAGGTTCTTGTGGTGGGTGGCCGTCGCCTTCACCTTGACCGAGCCCTTGGCGAGCCGTTCGCGTAGCCGCTCCACCTGCACCTGCGCCAGGCCGAGCACCGGGACGGTGACCGGGGTGGCCAGCGTCGGGGAGAAGGCGGACAGTTTGCGCGCGGGGTCGGCGCCGATCCGGCCGATCAGCACGGCGACGGCGCCGCGCTGCGCGGCCGTCAGGTACGCGTCGGCCTTGTTCGTCACGGCCGCGATCAGCACGATCTTGCCGGTCAGGTCGTCCGGAAGGGTGGTCCCGTCACCGGCGTCGACGACGACCGCCTCACGCGTGACGTCCTGCGCGCCCTGCGGTGACGAGCCGGTCTGCCAGCTGTCACGTCCGACCGACAGGCCGCCCAGGAACTTGTCGGCGATCGGGAACGGCTGCAGCGTGACCTGGTAGCGCAGCTCTCGCAGCACCTTCGCGATGTAGTCCTTGGCGCGCAGTTCGCCTTCGGTGCCGGCGATCCGGGGGCCGATCTTGTCGCTGAGCACCCGAAGATGCTCCAGCGCCCGCCGCGACCGCACCCGCGCGATCACGGGGTAGTCGCCGAAGTCCAGCGACGGCGGGAACTGCGCGCCCGGACGCTGCTGCGTGGCCGCGGCGGCGGTGCCGGGGTTCAACCCGATCGTCGCCGCGCCCGCCAGAGCCACCGCACCCGCGAGCACCTCACGCCTGCGCAGACCTGCCATGGAACACCCCTCACTTCTCGAACGACCTTCGTTCGAGTAGCCAATAGTCGCCGGGCCGCCAGAGCAACCTCCGATCGTCCCCTTTTTCCGGTTCAGCCCACGGTGGTGTGGCGGTAGGCCTGGGCCAGCGCGACGCCGCCGCAGGCGATGGCCCCGATCAGCCCGCCGATCAGCAGCACGGTCCCGACGAAGGGGCCGAAGTCGCCCACGTCGGCGAGCCGTCCCCAGAAGGAGCCTTCGAGCAGGGCGCCGACCAGGATGAACAGTGGCGCGGCGACGCCGAGGAACAGGATCCAGCGGTACTTGGCGGCCAGGGTCAGCACGAGGATCCCGGTCACGCCGAGGATGAACGGGCCGGGCGGGATGTCCGGGAATCCGGGGACGCCCGAGGCGATCTGGATGATCAGCCCGGCGACGCCGGCGAAGAGGAAGAAAGCGTTGGCGACGGCGGCGGTGGAACGGTTCATGGTGGGACTCCTCACTGGGTTTTCGACCACTGAAGAGTCCCGCTCGGAGCCGCTCGGGGCGTCGGCCCGGAAGCGGCAATCGGGCCTACGCAGACCTGCGTAGCGGTTTGCCGAGGATCAAGGTGACTTCCGCCGAAATCGCGGACACCAGTTCGTCGCCGAACACGCAGATCGTGTACTCCCAAGGGTGCCCGAAGGTGCCGAGCCGGAAGTCCGGCGTCAGGTAGAGGTAGTAGTCGCCGTCGGGGAACGGGCTGAGCGGCCAGTCCTTCGCCGCGGTCGCGAACCGGTACGACTCGTGCTGCCAGTCGAGCGCGTACAACTCGTCGGCACACGAGGCCAGCCCGCGCTGAACCACGGAGACCATCCGGTCCAGCAGCAGATATCCCGGGTCTTCGTCGAGGGCGGACAGACTCCAGGTCACCGCCCCCGCGGGCTCGTCGATCCCCGGCCATTCGAAGCGGTCGGTACTGGGCCGGAAGGCGAATTCCGCGCGGAAGCGGTCCCACACGCGCCGGTACTCGGCGTCGCCCAGGGTCTCGATGCTCACGCGGTGAAAATACGCGAAGGAGGGTGCTACCAGAGTGGTATCATCAGCCCATGGCCATGACCCTGAGGTTGAACGACGAGCAAGAGCGCGCTCTCGCCCTGCTGGCTGAGGCCGACGGCGTGAGCAAGCACGAAGCCACCGTTCGCGCCATCACCGAGGCGGCAGGCCGTCGTGTCCGTGACGACAGGGTCCGGGTGCTGTCCAAGGACGGCCGGGAGCGCTACGCCGCTCTGCTCGACCGTCTCGCCCAGTGATCGAGTATCTCACCGTCGAAGACCTCCTGGCGCTCGCGGAAGATCTCCGGGTGCCCAAGATCCGCGATCTCGGGCTGCTCGACTCGGCCGCGCACCGGCCGCAGGCCTCGTTGATGGGCCGGGACGCGTATCCGACGCTGCACGAGAAAGCGGCGGTGCTGCTGGAGTCCGTCGTGCGCAACCACGCGCTCATCGACGGCAACAAGCGCCTGGCCTGGATGGCGACGTTCGTCTTCTACGGGCTCAACGGTCACGACCTCGACGCGCCGGAAGACGACGCGTACGACCTGGTGATCGCGATGTCCACCGGCTCACTCGCCTACGACGACGCCGCGGCCGAGCTGGCGGGCTGGGCCAAACCGCTCGGGTAACTTCGGACGGGTGAAGCCACTGGAAGCGGACATGTTCGCGCCCGAGTGCCCGTCGAATCTCACGCCGTTCAGGATCGGCGACAAGTGGGCCGGCCTGGTCGTGCTCTGCCTGGAAGAGGGACCGCGCCGGTTCACCGAACTGAGGGTGCCGCTGAGGGGCGTCACGTCGAAGGTCCTCACGGAGACCCTCAGGGCCCTGGAGCGCGACGGCATGATCACGCGGACGGCGTACGACGAGACGCCGCCGCGAGTGGAGTACGAACTCACTCCGCTCGGCCGGACGTTGTTCGCGCCGATGGAGGCATGCCGCGAGTGGGCGGCGAAGCACCTTTCGGAGCTTGTCGCCGCCCGCGAGGCCTACCCGGGCTGAAAGGGGCTAGCCGAGAAGGCCGAGCACGATGATCGTCAGCAGCGTGACGGCGGTGGCGAAGACGGTCACCCAGACGCGCTGGGCGGCGGTGATGGAGGCGTTGTTCACGGCGGTTCCCCGGGGGAGAGAAGCGACAGGTCCGCCGGGAACAGCGCGTTGATCAGGGTCAGCGTTACTTCACGCGCGCCAGTGTGGCGAAGATCACTGATCGTGTTGGTGACGCCGATCTCGCGCCGTGTACCAAAGCACTCCGGCAGCGGCCGCCACCATCGCGCCGAATGCGGAGAACCCCACCACGATCGCCTGTGTCATCACTCGTCCTTTTCTCGTCGGTCGTACTGGGTAGACGCCCGGGAAGCGGAGTCGTGGCGCGGTCGTCACGGACGTCACATATCGGCGAGTACCCCGTCGATCTGCGACGCGAGCGCGAAGTCCTTCTCCGTCAGCCCTCCGGCGGAGTGCGTGCTGAGCCGGAACGTCACCGTCCGCCAGCGGATGTCGATGTCGGGATGGTGGTCGGCCGCCTCCGCGAGTTCGGCGATCTTGTCCACCGCTTCGATGGCTTTCGGGAAGCTCGCCAGCTTCGCCGTCCGCTCGATGGTGACGCCGTCGCGGGTCCAGCCCGAGAGCTTCGTCACGGCCTCGTCCGCCTGCTTGTCGTTCAAGATTTCCGCCATGACTCCATGGTGGTACGCCGTCGGCTACGCTGCACGTTTGCCACGGGTCCCCCTTGAAAAAACGCAGGAGGCTAGATGAAACGCGCCCTCCGCACGCTGGTTGCGGCAGGCACGGTGGCCGCCCTCGCCGCGGGCTGCTCGCTCTCCGGGACTACGGGGAACGACGCGCAGGCACCGGCGACGGTCACGCTCGTGACGCACGACTCGTGGCTCGCCCCGCAGGAGGTCCTCGACGCGTTCGAGCGGCAGTCCGGGATCAAGATCTCCGTGCTCAAGCAGGGGGACGCGGGCGCGCTGACCAACAAACTGGTGCTGACCAAGGCGAACCCGATCGGTGACGTCGCGTACGGCGTCGACTCGACGTTCGCTTCCCGCGCGCTCACCGAGGGCGTTTTCGAGCAGTACACCAGCCCGGAGGCCGATCGCGGCCCCCAGCGCTACTCCGTCGACCCCGAGCACCGGCTCTCCGCCGTCGACCTCGGCGACGTCTGCGTCAACGTCGACACCCGGTACTTCGCGGAGAAGGGGATCCCCGAGCCGAAGTCGTTCGCGGACCTCGCCGACGCCAAGTACAAGGACCTGATGGTCGCCGAGAGCCCCGCGACGTCGTCGCCGGGGCTGGCGTTCCTGCTCGGCACCGTCGCCCAGTTCGGCGAGCAGGGCTGGCAGGCGTACTGGTCGCAGCTGAAGGCCAACGGTCTCAAGACGGTCAGCGGCTGGGAAGAGGCCTACACCAAGGAGTTCTCCGGTTCCTCGGGCAAGGGCCCGCGGCCGATCGTCGTCTCCTACGCGTCTTCGCCCGCCGCCGAACTCGGCGACGACGGCAAGCCGCGCACGAAGGCGCTGCTGGACACCTGCTACCGCCAGGTCGAGTACGCGGGTGTACTGGCGGGCGGCAAGCAGGTCGAGAAGGCCCGCAAGGTCGTGGACTTCCTGCTGTCCCAGCAGTTCCAGGTGACCGTGGCGGCCAACATGTACGTGTACCCGGCACGCCAGGGCGTCGAACTCCCGCAGGGCTGGGCGCAGGCCGCGCCGCTGCCGCAGCAGCCGAAGACGCTCGAACCGGCCAAGATCCAGGCCGGGCGTGAGCAGTGGATCGCCCAGTGGCGCACGCTACTCGAAGGCTGAGTGCGCCCAGGCTGACTTATCGGGGCGCCGGGCTGGCCGCACTCGCCGTGCTGCCGCTCGGTTTCCTCGTGGTGTTCTTCGCCTGGCCGGTCGCGGCGATCATCGGCCGGGGTTTCGGTTCCGGCGGGGTCGGTACGGCCATCGGCGACCCGCTGACCTGGAAGCTCGCGGGGTTCACCGTCGCCAGCGCCGGGGTTTCGACGATCGTCGCGGTGCTCGCGGGTTTGCCGGTCGCGTTCCTGCTCGCGCGGGTGCGGCTGCCGGGTGTCTCGCTGGTCCGGACCCTCGTGCTGGTGCCGTTCGTGCTGCCGACCGTCGTGGTCGGCCTGGCGTTCCGCGCGCTCTGGCCCGACGGCGGCCTGCTGCCGCTGGTACTGGCCAACGCCTTCTTCAACGTCGCCGTCGTCGCGCGTACGGTTTCCGGGCTGTGGAGCCATCTCGACCCGCGCACCGTGGACGCGGCGCGGGCGCTGGGCGCGTCGCCGTGGCGTGCCTTCCGGTCGGTGACGCTACCCGCGCTCGGTCCGGCGATCGCTTCCTCGGCGGCGGTGGTGTTCTTGTTCTGCGCCACCAGTTTCGGGGTCGTGCTCATTCTCGGCGGGTCGAAGTTCCGGACCCTGGAGACCGAGATCTACCTGCGCACGGTCGACCTGCTCGACCTCTCCGGCGCGGCCGCGCTGTCGCTGGTGCAGTTCGCCGCCGTCGTCGCCGCGCTGGTCGTGGGGGCGCTGGCGAGACGACGCAGGGAGAACGCGGTCCGGCTGCGTTCGCGGAGCGAGACCGCGCGGCGGCCCAGGGGCGGCGAGTGGTGGGCGGTCTCCGCCGGTCTCGCGGTGATCGCGCTCCTGATGACGCCGATCGTGGCGCTGCTCCTCGAGTCCGTGTCCACTTCGGACGGTTGGAGCCTCGCCGGGTACGAAGCCCTCGCCGGTCAGGGATCCCGTGGCGCGCTGCAGGTTTCGGGCTGGGACGCGGCGTCGATGTCGCTGCGGACGGCGTTCGACGCGACCCTGCTCGCGATGATCGTCGGGGTACTGGCCTCGGTCGTGCTGGTGGCGCTGCGCCGCACACCGGGCAGGCTGGCGCGGGGGATGGGCGAGACGATGGACGCGGCGCTGATGCTGCCGCTGGGCGTGTCCGCGGTGACCGTCGGTTTCGGCTACCTCGTCACGCTCGACGCGCTGCCGGGAGATCTGCGGACGTCACCACTGCTGGTCCCGCTCGCGCAGGCGCTGGTGATCATCCCGTTGATCGTGCGGATGGTGCTGCCGGTGCTGCGGTCGGTCGACGTCCGGCTCCGGCAGGCCGCGTCGACCCTCGGCGCGAGCCCCGGCCGGGTGTGGCGGGAGATCGATCTCCCGTTGACGGCGCGTTCGCTGGTCGCGGCCGCCGGTTTCGGTTACGTGGTCGCGCTCGGCGAGTTCGGCGCGACGAGCTTCCTGGCCAGGCCGGACGCGCCGACGCTGCCCGTCGCCGTCGCGACGCTGATCTCTCGGCCGGGCGAGCTGAACAACCAGATGGCCTACGCGGCCTGCGCGCTGCTCATGATCGTGACCGTGGTGGCGGTGGTGCTGATCGACCGGTTCGGCGCGGTCCGCGGGCAGAATTCGGTAGGGGAGTTCTAGTGTCGCTGTCGGTACGGGATTTGACTGTCCACTATGGATCTCATCCGGCCGTGAAGGACGCCGGGCTGGACATCGCCGACGGCGAGGTCCTGGCGCTGCTCGGCCCGTCCGGTTCGGGGAAGTCGACGCTGCTGCGGGCGATCACCGGTCTGGAGCCGCTGACGTCGGGGACCGTGCGGTGGGACGGTGAGGACCTCTCCGGCGTCCCCGTGCACCGGCGGGGGTTCGGGCTGGTGTTCCAGGACGGGCAGCTGTTCCCGCATAAGGACGTCGCCTCGAACATCGCGTTCGGCCTGCGGATGCACGACGTCCCGCGCGCCGAACACGCGGAACGCGTCCGGGCGCTGCTCGACCTGGTCGGGCTCACCGGTTACGAGCGGCGGAGGGTCACCGAACTGTCCGGCGGACAGGCGCAACGGGTCGCGTTGGCCCGTGCGCTGGCACCGGAACCGCGGCTCCTGCTGCTGGACGAACCACTGTCCGGTTTGGACGCCGGACTGCGCGAGCAGCTGGCGATCGATCTCGCGGCTTTGTTGCGGCGCAGCAAGATCACCGCGTTGCTGGTCACGCACGATCAGGAAGAGGCGTTCACCCTCGCGGACCGTGTCGCCGTCCTCGACGACGGCGAGATCCGGCAGGAGGGCGCGGTGCGCCGGGTCTGGCGGCAGCCGGTGGACGAGGGGGTGGCGCGGTTCCTCGGCGTCACCACGTTCGTCGACGGCGAGGCGGCCGGCGGGACGGTGCGGAGCGCGCTCGGCGAGGTCGTCCTGCCCGACGTCAAGGATGGCGCGGTACGGCTGGGGCTGCGGCCGCATGGTCTGCGGGTTGCCGCGGAAGGCGTCGAGGCCGAGGTCACCGCCGTGGTGCACCGGCGAGAGCACGTCCGGCTCGTGGTCACGATCGGCGACCTGTCCACTGTGGACGCCGTCGCGCCGGTGACCGCCGATCTGCGCCCAGGGGACACCGTGCGGCTGGCTCTGGACCCCGACGGCGTCGCCCAGCTCCCGCGAGTCGTCCTCTAGTTGCGGTAGTTCGTATGAACCTTGCGGGTTTCCCCAGGGACCGGCTGGCTCGCCCGCCCTAGCCTCGGCGCCATGCTCCTGAAGACGATCTTGTCCTTCGTTCTCGCCGTCGGCCCGGCCGCCGCCCCGGTCACGCCGGAGATCCCGGCCTGCCGCTGAAGGGGCCCTTCCCCTCATCTCACGCGACGAAGGGGCCCTTCACCGCATCGCATGCGGTGAAGGGCCCCTTCAGCCGCTTCTCAGCCGTCGCGGGTGGTGAGGCGCGCGTAGGCGATCGAGAGCCCGATGGCGATGTAGCAAGCGGCGCGCAGCGCGCCTTCGCCGAGCATCGTCGTGTCGATCGGATCCATCAGCACCGAAGCCGGTGCTTGCGTCCAGTCCTGGTTGAGCAGGAACGGATGCAGCCACGAAACCGCGTCCAGGAAACCGAGGATGGTGAACACGATCGTCCCGGCCAGCACCGAGGCGACGACCAGCATCGGGTGTTCGGTGAACGCGGAGATCGCGAGCGCGACCGCCCCGATCGCCCAGAGTTGCAGGACCACCCACGCGGCCACGAGGAGGATGCGGCCCAGCGCGTCCCAGACGCTCAGCGTCGAGCCGGTGAGGGTGAACATCGAGTCGGCGCCGCTGATGATCAGCCCGGTGACGAACCCGGTGAACGTCATGGCCAGTACGGCGATCGTCGAAACCGTCGCGACGCCGAACGCCTTGATCGCGAGCAGCCTGCCCCGGCCGACCGGGGCGATCAGCCAGCCCCGCAGCGTTCCGTGCGCCGCTTCGCCCGCGATCGCGTCCGCCCCGGCCATCGCCGAAGCGAGCGGGAGCAGCAGCCCCAGCGTCATCGTCAAGGCCGCGACCGGCAGGATGAACCCGTTGCTCATCGCGGACGCGAGCAGCGCGCCGTCCCCGCCGCCGCCACCACCGTTCGCCTCCGCCGGGTCGACCAGTGTGAGCGCGACCCCGATCACGATCGGGATCAGCGCGAGCAGCCCCAGCACGGCCAGCGTGCGGGGCCGCCGGAAGATCCAGCGCAGTTCGGCGCGGTACAACCGGAGCAGGCCGACACTGTCCTGGCCGGTCCGTGCCGCGGGTGCCGCGGCCAGAGCGTGGGTCACGACTCCCCCTCACCGTCTACAGTGGATTCCGGCTGGGTCAGCCGGGCGAACAGGTCTTCCAGTCCGGTCCGCGCCCTCGCCGCCTCGTGCACGGCCACCCCGGCCGTCACCAGGTGACGCAGCACGTCGGGAGCTTCGGCGGCGGTGAGGTCCACGCGGACGCCGTCCGGCGTGAGCCTGCTGCCGATCCTGTTCTCCCGCAACGTTTCCACCGCGAGCTCGGCGTCCGGCGTCCGCACCAGCAGCGCCGCGTTCCCCGACTCCAGCAGTTCCGTGAGCTCGCCCTGGGCGATCACGTTCCCCGACTGGAGCACCGCGACGTGCGTGCAGGTCGCCTCGACCTCGGCCAGCAGATGCGAAGACACCAGCACGGTGACGCCGTCGGCGTGCAGTTCCTCGATGATCCGGCGGATCTCCCTGGTACCGGCCGGATCGAGACCGTTGGTCGGTTCGTCGAGCACGACCATCCGCCGCGGCACGAGCAGCGCGCTCGCCAGCCCCATCCGCTGCTTCATCCCCAGCGAATACCCCTTGTAGCGCCGGTTCGAGGCGTCGGTCAGGCCGACGCGCTCGAGCGCCGCGTCGACCGCGCCGGGGATCCCGGCCGCGGCCAGCCTCGGTTCGGCCGCGGCCACGCGCAGCAGGTTTTCCCGCCCGGAAAGAAAAGGGTGGAAGCCCGGTCCTTCGACCAGCGCGCCGACGTCGGGCAGCGCGTGCGCCGCCTCGTCGGGCATCTTCTTGCCGAAGAGTTCGACCTCGCCCTCGGTGGGGCGCACCAGACCGAGCAGCATCCGGATGGTCGTCGTCTTGCCCGAACCGTTGGGGCCGAGCATCCCCAGCACGGCGCCTTCGGGAACGTCGAGGTCGACGTGGTCCACGGCCACCGTGCGGCCGTAGACCTTGCGCAGGCCCCTGGTTCGGGCCGCCATGGGTACCGCCGGGGCGGACGCCTCCTGAGAGACGCCCGTCCCGGCTTCGAACGTGGTGGTCACTTCGCGGCCAATGCCTCGAAGAGAACCTGCTCCGGCACCGCGCCGATGGCGTAGCGGCCGTCGTCGGTCAGCACGCCGGTGCCGACCTTGGTGGTCACCAGCCAGCCGCTGCCCCAAGCGCCGCTGACCGGCTTGGCGAACCGCGAAAGCAGCGCCTTCGGGTCGACCTGACGGCCTTCCTCGTCCTTCGCGGAACCGGCCTTGGCCAGCGCGTCGGCCGGGATCTTGCCGGTGATCGCGGTGTCCCAGCCGTCGCCGACGACCTTGACCTCGGACTTCGCCTGCTCGGCCAGCTCACGGTTCTTCGGGTCGACCTCGGCGGTCTTCTCGGTCACCTTCGCGCCCTTCGGCGGGGTGAACTCGAAGTTCGACGCGGGCTGGTTCGCGAAGTTGATCTCGCTGAACGAAACCTCGAACGCCGGCGAGGAGGTGCCGTTGGCCAGCACCGTCAGCCGCAGCGGCAGCCGGGTCTGCTCGTCGATCGCGACCCGGATCTCCCGCAGGAGCGTCCGCTCGGTCGGCTTCGGGGTCAGCACCAGCTCGTACGCCGACCGGCTCGCCACCGAGGACGTCCCGTCGACGGCGATCGTGCTGCTCTCGCGCACCTTGCCGAGCAGCTCCGAAGCCACCGTGGCCGGGTCGACGGCCTGGCCCTCGACCTTGTTCTGGTGCTCCTTGGCCAGGCCGGCCGGGATGGTCACCTTGGTCGCGGAGTTGTCCTTGGAGTTGTACTCCCAGACGGACTGGCCGTTCCGGACGATGGTCTGCTGGCTGGAGCCCTCGGTGAGCGACACCTTGCTCTTGCCCGCGCCGTCGGTCGAGATCTGCGCCGAGTCGATGCTCAGCGCGGACGCCCCCGGCAGCGTGCTGCCGATCTGCGGCAGGCCGAGGTCGTTGTTGACCTTGACCTTCCCGTCGAACGCGGCGGGCTTCGCGTTGAGCGTGGACTGCACCAGCTCTTCGGCGCTGATCTGCGGCAAGACCGGAGCGTCACCCGCGGTGGCCGGCATCGCGACGACGGCGAGCCCGCCGACGCCCAGTGCCGTTCCCACCACCGCCGCGGTGATGGCCTTCCTCTTCGGATCCATGCTGTCTCTCCCTGTTTCCCCGGGCCCCAGTGTGCTCGGGTCTTGGCGACAACGCTTCCCCGGAAACGCTGAGATACCACTCAGGCTCCGCCGTCGGAGCTGAGATGGCGCTGAGAGCTCGCGCGTGAGCTGGTGAAAGCGTGAATGATGAAGGACGTGAAACCTCGAGTACTGGTGGTCGACGACGAACCCGGCGTGCGCAAGGCACTGCAGCGCGGGCTGCGCGCCGAGGACATGGACGTGGTCACCGCGGCCGACGGGCCCAGCGGCCTGCGGCTCGCGCAGACGGGTTCCTTCGACGTCGTGCTGCTCGACATCATGCTCCCGGGTCTCTCCGGCTACCGCGTGCTCGAACGGCTGCGGGCGCTCGGCGTCACCACGCCGGTGCTGATGATCTCGGCGAAGGACGGCGAGGTCGACCAGGCCGACGGCCTCGACCTCGGCGCCGACGGCTACCTCGTGAAGCCGTTCTCGTTCGTCGTCCTGGTCGCGCAGGTGCGCGCGGTGCTGCGGCGGGCCACACCGGACGCGATCCGCGGGCCGCTGCGGATCGGCGCGCTCGAAGTCGACCGGAGCCTGCGGCAGGTCCGCTACGACGGCATCGAGGTGGCGTTCAGCCCGCGCGAGTTCGCCCTGCTGGAGGTACTGGCGGGCCGCGCGGGAACGGTGGTCACCAAGGACGAGCTGCTGCGCGCCGTCTGGGGTGACGAACAGGCCGCGACCCGCAACGTCGTCGAGGTCTACGTCGGCTACGTGCGGCGCAAACTCGACGCCGTCGGAGCGGGCGCCCTGGTCCGGACCGTGCGGGGGCACGGATATTTGGCCTCGGACGCGCAGCTCGATGAAGTGATCGCCCCGGCGGGACAGGGGTGATCGGCTCGCCGTCTTGGTGGCGCCGCCGTTCGCTCCAGGTCCGGATCACCCTGCTCACGGCCGCGGTCACGCTCGGGTTCCTGCTCGGGCTGGCGGCGGTCGCCGGGGACAATCTCCAGCCGTTGCTCATCGGCTCGGTCGACGACGAACTGAGCGCCCAGCTCGAGACCGCGAAGGCCGATGTCTCGGCAGGGCGGCGGCCGACGGCCTCGGCGGTCACCGTCCGTGTCCTCGACACCGGTGGCGGCCCGGTGGACGGCCTGCCACCCGCGAACCTCGGCCCCACGGAAGTTCGCGCGCTGAAGGCGGGGGAATCGGTCACGACCGGCGGTGAGCACAGCTGGCGCTGGGCGGGCACCGTGGTCACCGCGCCCGACGGGCAGCAACGGATCGTCGTCGTGGGCGCGGGCTTGGTCGGCTTCGCGACCGCTGTGCACTCCGGTGGGCTGTGGCTGTTCGCGGTCGCGTCCTTGGGCGCGGTGGGGGCCGGGATCGCGACCTGGCTGCTGGTGCGGTTCGCGCTGCGGCCGGTGGCGCGGATGCGCGGGTCGGTGCGGGCGCTCCCGCCGGGAGCGCGGCTCCCGCTGCCGGATTCGCATGACGAACTCCGCGCGCTGGCCGAGGAGTTCAACGCCCTGCTGGCGCGGCAAGAGGAAGGCGCCGACCGGCTGCGGCGGTTCACCGGGGACGCCGCGCACGAGCTCCGCTCGCCGGTCGCGTCGATCCGTGTGCAGGCCGAGGTCGCCGTCACCAATCCCGATCCCGAGCTCGCCCAGGAGACGCTCTCCGACGTCCTCGAAGAGGCGGAGCGGCTCTCCGCGCTGCTCGACGGGCTGCTGGCGCTGGCGAGGTCGGACGCGGGGGAGGTACCGCCCGCGGAACCCGTCGAGCTGGTGAGCGAGATCCGGGCGGCCGTCGCGCGGATGCCCGCGGACGCGCCGGAGATCCGCGTGAGCGGCACTGTCGGGACGGCGTGGGCGCTGGCCACCCACGCCGAGGTCGAGCTGGTGCTGAGCAACCTGCTGCGCAACGCGGGCCGGTACGCGCGGGGGCAGATCGTGGTGTCGGTGCTGGCGGCGCGGTCCACCGTGCGGGTGGTGGTCGACGACGACGGGCCGGGTATCGCGCCGGAGCACCGGGAGCGGGTCTTCGACCGCTTCTACCGTGTTTCCGATTCGCGGGCGCGTTCCTCCGGCGGGACTGGGCTGGGGCTGGCGATGGTCGCGGAGGCCGTCCGGCGGCGCGGGGGCCGGGTGCGCGTCGGTGAATCACCCGATGGCGGAGCGCGGTTCCAGATCGTCTGGCAGGCGGCGCGGCCTCAGTAGGGTGTGGCGCGTGGTGATCGTGGGTGCCGCCATCGTGCGGAACGGACAGTTGCTGGCGCAGCAGCGGGCTTGGCCCGCCGACCACGCCGGGCAGTGGGAACTGCCGGGCGGGCGGGTCGAGGACGGCGAAAGCGACGAGGCCGCCTTGGCGCGTGAATGCCAGGAGGAGCTGGACGTCGCCGTGACGGTCGGGGGCCGGGTCGGCGACGACGTCCCGCTGCCGAACGGGAAGGTGCTGCGGATCTACGCCGCTTCGCTGGTCACCGCCGGGGCCGAGCCGCGGGCGGTGGAACACAAGGACGTCCGGTGGGTCTCCGCGCACGAGCTCGACGATCTCGACTGGCTCCCCGCGGACCGCGTCCTGCTCCCGGCTCTGCACGCCCTGCTCCCCGGTGCCGGACGCTAGGAAAGGCCCGTTACTGGCAAAATTTGCCAGTAACGGGCCTTTCCTAGCGTCTCGCGACCCGGATCCAGGCGCGTTCAGCCCGCGCCGATGAGCCGCAGCGCGGACTGGAGCCGGTGCTCGCCCCGCTCCGCCGCCCGGACGGCACCCGCCTTGCGGACCCGCTCCAGCTCACCGGGGTCGGAGAGCAGCGCCAGCGCGCCCTCCCGGACCGGCCGCAGTTCCTCGATGAGCGCCTCGGCGACGGCCTCTTTCACCTGGCCGTAGGAGTCGTACCGGTCGGCGAGGACCTCGGGCTTCTCCTTGACGCACGCCGCGAGGATGTCCAGCAGGTTCGCCATCCCCGGCCGGGATTCCGGCGCGTAGGCGGGCTTGGACCCGCCGTCGGTCACCGCGCGTTTCACCTTCCGCCTGACCTGGTCGGCCTCGTCGAGGACGAAGACGACCCCGGCCTCCTCCCGCGTCGATTTCGACATCTTCCGCGTCGGCACGGCGAGGTCCATGATCCGCGCGCCGGCGGGCGGCAGCACCGCCTTCGGCATGGTGAACACGTCGCCGTAAGTGGAGTTGAACCGCTTCGCCAGCGTTCTCGCCAGTTCGACGTGCTGCCGCTGGTCCTCGCCGACCGGGACCTCGCCCGCGCCCTGCAGCAGGATGTCCGCCGCCATCAGCACCGGGTAGGTCAGCAGGGACAGCCGGACGCCAGCCTGGCCCTTCGACTTCTCCTTGAACTGGATCATCCTGGCGGCCTCGCCGTAGTTGCAGGTGCACTCGAGGACCCAGTTGAGGGCGCCCAGCTCGCGGGCGATGTCGGACTGCACGAACACGCGGTCCGGCTCGATCCCGGCCGCGATCAGCACGGCCAGCTGTTCGGAAGCCATCGAGCGCAGCTTCGCCGGATTGTGCGAGTTCGTCATCGCGTGCAGGTCGGAGACGAAGTACAGGTCGTCCGGCCCGCCCTCGTCCGCCCAGCGCCGGATGGCCCCCAGGTGGTTCCCGACGTGGACATGGCCGGACGGGGTGATCCCGGACAACCTGATCATCTGCCTTCTTCCTTCCGGATTCGGGCCGCCCCAGGGTCCGGGCACGAAAAAGGCCGCCCGGTGGGGCGGCCTGGTGGTGCGCTGGTGTGGTTCAGCGCAGGACTGCGGGGCCGCCGGAGGGCGGCCACCACTGGGCGTTCTGCGCGCGCATGCCCGTCATCCTACCCAGGTCCCGCAAGTAGTCCTCTTGTCGCGGTAGTTCGGCATCTAACTACCGCATCGAGAGGACTACTTGCGGGGGAGGAAAGGCGCGCGTCACTCATTCCGGGCACGTCGCGTCAACACTTCATATCGGCCGGGGCAGTACACCCGTCATATTGGCGATCCGGGTCTACCGTCGTCTCATGTATGTCGTCCTCTTGACCTACACCGCGCCTATCGAAGAAGTCGACTACGTGCTCCCGGATCACGCCGACTGGCTGACCAAGCAGTACGAGCACGGGAATTTCCTCGCCTCCGGCAGGCGGAACCCCCGCGTCGGCGGCGTCATCATCACCAGGCCCATGGCCAGGGGAAAGCTGGACGCGATCCTCGCGACCGACCCCTTCTCGATCAAGCACATGGCCGCCTACGAGGTGATCGAATTCTCGCCGACCCGGACCGCGCCGGAACTGCGGGCGGTCAACGAGGCGGTGGTGCACTGACGATCTTCACGAGGACGCTGTCAGGCCGCTTTCGCGATCTTCGTCTTCGCCTTTTTCAGGGCGAGAACGGGGCATTTTCCGCACCGTGACTTCGACCTGCAGCATTTCTTCTTGACCTTGCCGGACTTCATCCATTTGCGCACGAGCTTGCGCGGGTCGTCGGGAAGTTTCTTGCCCACTCGAGCTCCTCGTCGGACTGCGTCGGCGACGCCTTCACGTTAGGTGAGGCTAACCGATCTTGGGGCGTGGGGGTGCTCACAGTTCGGCTACAGGTACCCTGGTGTGGTCTGCGTATGGCCAAAGTCGGCCGACGTTACTCGATCGCGTGAGTGAGCACTCGAGGCGGCGCGGGCACCACACCCGAACTTGAAACCTTTGGAGCCTTCGCGTGCCCGCAGCCAGCGCCACCGCAGTCGATGCCGGCCGCCATTCCGGCAAGACCCGGCCCGACCTGCGCAACGTCGCCATCGTCGCACACGTCGACCACGGCAAGACGACCCTCGTCGACGCCATGCTCCGGCAGTCCGGCGCCTTCGAGGAGCGCGCCGAACTCGTCGACCGCGTGATGGACTCCGGGGAACTCGAGCGGGAAAAGGGCATCACCATTCTCGCGAAGAACACCTCCATCCACCGCGAGACCGAGAACGGCCCGGTGACCATCAACGTCATCGACACCCCCGGCCACGCCGACTTCGGCGGCGAGGTCGAACGTGGACTGGCCATGGTCGACGGCGTCGTCCTGCTGGTCGACGCCAGTGAGGGTCCGCTCCCGCAGACCCGGTTCGTCCTGCGCAAGACCCTCGAAGCCGGCCTGCCGGTGATCCTCGTGGTCAACAAGACCGACCGTCCCGACGCCCGGATCTCCGAGGTCGTCGAGGAGACCCACGACCTGCTTCTCGACCTGGCGGGCGACATCGAGGACGCAGACCTCGACGCGATCCTCGACCTGCCGGTCGTGTTCGCCTCCGCGCGAGCGGGCAAGGCGAGCCTCGAGCAGCCCGCCGACGGCGCGGTGCCCGAGAGCGAGAACCTCGACCCGCTGTTCGAGACCCTGCTGCGTCACGTGCCGCCGCCCTTCGCGGACCGGGAAGGCCCGCTGCGCGCGCTGGTCACCAACCTCGACGCGTCGAACTTCCTCGGCCGGATCGCGCTGATCCGCATCCACTCCGGCAACCTGCGCAAGGGCCAGACCGTGGCCTGGATGCGCGAGGACGGCACCATCCAGAACGTCCGGATCTCCGAACTGCTCGTCACCGAGGCGCTCACCCGCGTCCCGGCGACCGAGGCCAGCGCGGGCGAACTGGTCGCCATCGCGGGCATCCCCGAGATCACCATCGGTGACACGCTGGCCGACGTCGAGAACCCCGAGGCGCTGCCCCGGATCGCCGTCGACGAGCCCGCCATCTCGATGACCATCGGTGTCAACACCTCGCCGCTGGCCGGCCGCAGCGGCGGCGACAAGGTCACCGCCCGTCTGGTCAAGGCCCGCCTCGACCAGGAGCTGATCGGTAACGTCAGCATCAAGGTGCTGCCGACCGAGCGTCCCGACACCTGGGAGGTCCAGGGCCGTGGCGAGCTGGCGCTGGCGATCCTCGTCGAGCAGATGCGCCGCGAGGGCTTCGAGCTGACCGTCGGCAAGCCGCAGGTGGTCACCCGGATGATCGACGGCAAGCTGCACGAGCCGTTCGAGCGCCTGTCGATCGACTCCCCGGAGGAGCACCTCGGCGGCATCACGCAGCTGCTGGCCGCACGCAAGGGCCGCATGGAGCACATGGGCGGGCACGGCTCGGGCCGGATCAAGCTCGACTACGTCCTCCCGGCGCGCGGCCTGATCGGCTTCCGCACCGACTTCCTCACCGAGACCCGCGGCACCGGTATCGCGAACCACGTCTTCGAGGGCTACTTCCCGTGGGCGGGCGAGATCCGCACCCGCCACTCCGGTTCCTTGGTCGCCGACCGCTCCGGCCCGATCACCGCGTACGCGATGATCCAGCTGGCCGACCGCGGCACCTTCTTCGTCGAGCCGGGCGCCGAGGTGTACGAGGGCATGGTCGTGGGCGAGAACCCGCGCGCCGAGGACCTCGACATCAACATCACCAAGGAGAAGAAGCTGACGAACATGCGTCAGTCCTCCGCCGACGTGATGGAGACGCTGGCCCGCCCGCGCAAGATGGGCCTGGAAGAGGCCCTGGAGTTCTGCTCCGTCGACGAATGCGTCGAGGTCGCCCCCGACGTCGTCCGGATCCGCAAGGTCACGCTGGACGTCAACCAGCGCGCCAAGGAGCGGAACCGCAACAAGAACCGCGGTTGATCTCCGCGCGCTGACGTAAACGCGCCGAAGGGGCGCTTGCTCACTCACCGTGAGCAAGCGCCCCTTCGTCATTCCGGGGTTCCGGCGGTCACGCACCGTATTCGATCGGGTGTTTCTTGTGAAAAGGAGTCCTTTCCCGACAATTCCGAGGGCGAAGTCGTTCTCCTTTTTGGACGGTGTTCACAACGCCGGAACGGTCTTCCCCCGGCCGCGAGAGTGCGGTCCCGAGAACGCCGCCGTGAAAACGGGGGATCCTAAATGCGTCCGATGAGGACTCGTCGGAGAGCTTCCCTTCGCTAAACGACGTGAGAACGGCACGGGGGAAGTGATCACGATCGTTTTGCCATGAATCGTCCGGTGGCGAACATTCCGGCGGGCGTTCCGGAATGTTCCGGGCTCGCGGAACCGATTTCCGGCGCGTTCCGGCGGCTGTTCGCCCCGGCCGAAAAGTTTCCTTCGGTCCGGGCAGGAACCTCCCGGGGGTCCCGGACGTCCACCGGAGGGGCGGCATCCGGTCGGGCGACGGCCGGGCCGATATGGGAATCTCGCTGTCAGGGCCGTGCCGGGCGTGGTAGCTCTATGGCGGCGGGGCGAGGGACAAACCAGGAGGATTCAGGCGTGCGGGTAGTGAACACAGCGGCGCCCATACTGGCGTGCGCGGCCGTGCTCCTCGCTGCCTGCAGCAACACCCCGCCCCCACCCGTGGTCAGCTCCTCGGCCTCCCCTGTGAGCACCTCGACCACGAAGGCGCCTTCGCAGGTCGTCGTGGGTGTCGACGACGTTCTCGGCGGCTACAACCCGCACAACCTCGCCGACGCCTCCCAGGTGACGTCCGCGCTGTCGCAGCTGCTGCTCCCGTCGGTGTTCCGCCCGAAGGACGACGGCAGCTTCGAGCTGGACAAGAACCTGATGAAGTCCGCCGAGGTCGTCTCGCAGCAGCCGTTCACGGTCGCCTACACGATCCGGCCGGACGCCTCCTGGTCCGACAGCGCGCCGATCGCCGCCGAGGACTTCGCCTACCTCCGCGAGGCGATGCGCGATCAGCCCGGCGTCATCGGCGCCGCAGGCTACCGGCTGATCTCCGACATCCAGTCGCGTGAAGGCGGCAAGCGCGTCGAGGTCACCTTCGGCAAGCCGTACCCGGGCTGGCAGACGCTCTTCAACAACCTCCTGCCCGCGCACCTGCTCAAGGACGCCCCGAACGGCTGGCAGGGCGCGCTGGCGAGCACGTTCCCGGCCGTCGCCGGGCCGTACTCGATCAAGGGCCTCGACACGGCGCGCGGAGAGGTCGTCCTGGAGCGCAATGAGCGCTACTGGGAGAAACCCTCCGCACTGGACCGGATCGTGCTCCGTGCGGCCGATCAGGACGGCACACTGGCCGCTCTGCGCAGCGGCAACGACCAGTTCGTGATGACCAGGACCGACGGCACCGGTCTCAAACGGCTCGGCGAGCTCGGTTCCGCGGTCCAGCTGCACACGGTCGCCCGCCCCACGGTCGCGCAGATCCTCCTGCGGCCGGTGAGCCCGACGCTGTCGGATCCGAAGGTGCGCGAAGGCGTCACCGCGCTGATCGACCGGGGCAAGCTGATCACCGAGGCGGCGGAGGGCGGCCCGTCGGACAAGCTCCGCGCCGACGCCCAGGTCCGCGTCCCGTCGGCCACCGGCTTCCAGTCGACCATCCCCGCGCCCGGCCCGCCGTCGACGGCCGATCCGGCCAGGGGCGAGGAACTGCTCAAATCCGCCGGGTACACCAAGGAAGCCGGGACCTGGCGCAAGAACGGGAAGAACCTTTCGCTGGTCGTCGCCTCACCCGCCAAGCAGGAGCCGTACGCGACGATCGCCAAGGAGCTGACGGCGCAACTGGTGGCCGCGGGGATCGAAGTCAACGCGATCGCCCCACAGCCGAGGGAGCTGTTCTCGACGCTGCTGGCCATGCCGGTGCTCAACGGGATCCAGCAGACGACGCCGGAGGGCGCGGGCAACGTCGGCATCGACATCGCCGTGATCGGCCAGGTCACCGGTGGTGCGGACGTCGCGTCGGCGCTGGCGTCCACCTTCGGCTGCCGCCCCGATCAGCTCACCGAGAAGACCAAGGCCGTCGTCCCGGGGAACCCGCTGGGCTTCTGCGACCCGGCCCTGCAGCCGTCGATCGACGCCGCGCTGACCGGCACCACGCCGGTCGCCGACACGCTTTCGACCCTGGAACCGGAATTGTGGCGTCGGAATGTTGCCATTCCGTTGTTCCAGCTGGCCGATACCCTGGCCATCGGCTCTGGTATTTCCGGAGTAACCGCAGGTCCTCCTATGGTGGGCCCTTTCGGGTCGGCCGTGAACTGGACGCGCGGTCCGAAGTAGCCGATTCGAGTCGAAGTTCGCCCCTGGAGGGTGACCTTTCCCGGCACGTTCGAGTGGCCGACTGATTCCTCCAGGTAACCACTGTATTTCTCGATGTCAGCCGCAAGTTACCCTTTGGTCACGATCCCCCCGTAACTGGTGACTGTTCGTGCATTTCCTTTCTAGCGTGCACCCGCAGTGCGCCAAATGAGTGTTGCTTGGCGTGTCATAGGCTCCGGGCCATCTCACCGGAGCGGTGTGGGGTCCTGTTCCGATCTCAGGAGCCCAGTGCTAGGAGGGCACACTTCATGAGGAAGTCCAAGGCAGTCTCCGCCTGGTCGCTCGTCGCGGCCTCCGCGCTTGTGCTGAGCGCATGCAGCGGTGGCGACAGCGGCAGTACCGACCAGAACGGGTCGTCGACCGACATCAAGAGCATGGCGGTCGGCAAGGCGCAGAACGGCGAAAACTTCAAACTCGCGGACACCCCGGGGTACGAAGGCACCGTCACGGTGGGCATCGATGACGGGTACTCGGGCTACAACAACGACACGCCTGACACCAACTCGTCGTACAACACCTACATCTTGACTGCCGTGCTCGCCGGTGCCGACGTGCTCGACGGCAACAACAAGGTGCTGCTGAACAACGACGTGTTCGACTCCTGGGAGGTCACCACCAAGGAGCCGCAGACCGTCGTTTACAAGATCAAGCCGAACGTCAAGTGGTCCGACGACGCGGCGTTCGACTGTGACGACATGTACCTGTCGTGGCTGGCGCACAGCGGCAAGGCGAAGACCGCGGACGGCAAGCAGGCCTTCCTCGCGGCCTCGACCACCGGCTACTCGCTGATCAACGAGGCGACCTGCAAGGACGACCTCACCTTCGAGACCAAGTACACCGAGCCGTACCTGGACTACAAGGGTCTGTTCAACTCGACCGCGATCATGCCCGCGCACATCATCGAGAAGAACACGAACATCCCCGACATCACCAAGCTGGCCCCGACCGGCGACGCGGCGCAGCTGACCGCCGCCGGCAAGTTCTGGTCGAACGACTTCAAGGGCTTCAAGGCCGAGAACATGCCGGCGTCCGGCCCGTACAAGATCACCGCGTTCGACGCCAACCAGAAGGCCGTCACGCTCGAGAAGAACCCGAAGTGGATCGGTGGCAAGGGTGGCCCCTCCAAGATCGTCGTGAGGGCGATGGAGGACACCAAGGCCATGGCGACCGCGCTGCAGAACGGTGAGATCGACGTCGCGGCGTCGACCCAGCCGGACGCCACCGCGGCGAACACCCTCAAGAGCCTTTCGGCTCAGGGCGTGACCTACGGTTCGGGCTCGCAGCTGACCTTCGAGCACTTCGACTTGAACTACAAGAAGATCTTCGCGGACAAGTCGCTGCGCAAGGCGTTCTTCGAGGTGGTCAACCGCCAGGAGATCACCGACAAGCTGCTCAAGGAAGTCCAGGCCGACGCGACCCCGCTGAACAGCATCGTGTTCATGCCGGGCGAGCAGGGCTTCAAGGACCTGTACGGCAGCAAGGCCGGTCTCGGCGCCGAGGCCGCCGCCAAGACGCTGACCGAGGCCGGCTGGGCCAAGGGCGCTGACGGCATCTTCGCCAAGGACGGCAAGCGCGCTTCGTTCAAGATCTCGCACAACCAGAACGCCCGCCGGACGCAGACCGTCGAGATCGTGATCTCGCAGGCCAAGCTCGCCGGTATCGAGATCACCGACGAAACCGACGCCAACTTCCTGAAGGGTGGCCGTCTCGCGGCCGGCGACTACGACGTCGCGCTCTTCGGCTGGTCGGCCGCTCCGTTCAAGGCCGAGCAGAAGTCGATCTACATCACCCGGGTCGACGACAGCAGCCAGAACTACCAGGGCCTGTCCAACCCGACGATCGACTCCTCCTTCGAGGCGGCCGTGAAGGCCACCGACGAGGCCGTGCAGCTGGAGAACTACCAGAAGGCGGACCAGGCGATCGCGGACGAGTACGCGACTCTGCCGCTGTTCCAGACCCCGTCCATGTGGGCGTTCAAGGGCATCGACCGCACTTACATGCAGTCGTACAACGGTGTCCTGTGGAACGTCGGTGAGTGGGAGCAGAAGAAGTAGGGTCTAGGCCCGCTTTTTCTCACCATTCGCCTACGCGATCCTGGTGGTACGGGGCCCGGTCAAAAGCCGGGCCCCGTACCCGCCGGAAGTAGCTGTTGACCGTAGGGTTACCGCCACTACGGTGGACAACCGGGCAGCGGTCCAGTACTTCGGCGGCCAGGCCCGGATGAGGAGCAGTTCGTTGAACCTGGTGATCTACATCCTTCGCCGTCTGGCGATCTCGATCCCCGTCCTGCTGGTCGGGACTTTTCTGTGTTTCATCATGGTCGCCGGCACGGGCGACCCGCTGGGTGAGCTGAGAAGCAACCCCGCCATGAGTCCGGAGACCCTGAACCAGATCGCGAGTCAGCTCGGTCTGGACAAGAACATCGTTCTCCGGTACTTCGACTGGCTCGGCAGCTTCGTGAGCGGGGACTGGGGCATTTCGATCGCCCAGGGCAACGCGCTGGCCCCGGTGTTCCCGAAGGTCATGGCCGCGTTCGAGGTCACCGCCAAGCTCGTCGTCGGCGCGGAACTGCTCGCGCTGGTCCTCGGCGTCCTCGTCGGTGTCGTCGCCGCTGTCAAGCAGTACTCGATCATCGACTACATCGCGACGACGCTGGCGTTCCTGCTGTTCTCGATGCCGATCTTCTGTGTCGCGATCGTCCTCAAGGGATACGCGATCCAGTTCAACGGCTGGGTCCGGGACCTGGGACTGTCCGATGTGCTCGGTAATCCCTGGATTCGCACCACGAGCCCTGAATCGTTGAACTTCGACGGTCCGGGCGGGTTCCTGGCCAGTTACGTGGGCGCCTACCTGTTGCCGACGCTGTCCATCATGGCGATCAGCTTCGCCGCGTACAGCCGGTTCCAGCGGGCCTCGATGCTGGAGACGCTGAACGCCGACTACGTCCGGACCGCGCGGGCCAAGGGCCTCGCCAACGGGCGGGTCATCTTCCGCCACGCGTTCCGGAACGCCCTGATCCCGGTGACCACGTTGTTCTCCGTCAACTTCGGTGCCGTGCTCTCGGGCGCGATCATCACCGAGTCGGTGTTCAACTGGAACGGCATGGGTAAGTTGCTCGTAGAAGCCGTGACCAAGAGCGATCCCCAGGTGATGATGGGCTGGCTGGTGGTCATCGCCACGAGCATCATCATCGCCAACCTGATCGCCGACCTGATGTACGGCATCCTGGACCCGAGGATTCGCGTTGGCTGACTTGAATTCCCTAATCACGGCGGACACCGCCGACGGCAAGCTTTCCCCGGAAGCGCTGCCCGAGCCCCGGAGTCAGGGCAAGCTGGTCCTGCGCAAGTTCCTGCGGCACAAGCTGGCCATGATCTGTACGGCGATCCTGCTGATCCTCGTGCTGACCGTGATCATCATGCCGATCTTCTGGCCGTACGACTACGAGGACAGTTCCTTCCCGTCCTTCGCGAAGCCCAGCGGGGACTACCCGCTCGGGACGACGCAGGTCGGCAAGGAGATGGTGTCGCAGATCCTGCGCGGTACCCAGTACTCGCTCCTGATCGCGCTCATCGTGTCGATCGTCGCCACCACCATCGGCACCGTTTTCGGGGCCATGGCGGGGTATCTGCGCGGGTTCACCGATTCGGCGATCTCGCGGGTGACGGACCTGTTCCTGATCGTCCCGCAGATCGCCGCGGCGGCGATCCTGGCGAAGGTGTTCGGCGGTGGTGCCTGGTACATCGTCGCGATGGTGCTGGCGGCCTTCGGCTGGATGTCGATCGCCCGTATCGCCAGGGCCGAGTCGATGTCCCTGTCGCAGCGCGAGTTCGTGGACGCCGCTCGCGCGTCCGGCGCCGGGACGATGCACATCGTGTTCAAGCACCTGGTGCCGAACATGGTCGGTCTCATCACGGTCAACGCGACCCTCGCGGTCGCGCAGGCCGTGCTGATCGAGGCGGCGCTGTCCTTCATCGGGCTGGGGGTGCAGCTGCCGGACACCTCGCTCGGCCGCGTCATCCTCGAGAACTACTCGCAGCTGCAGAACCGGCCGGCGCTGTTCTTCGGCCCGTTCGTCGTGCTGGTGCTGATCTCGCTGACGATCAACTTCATCGGTGACGGCCTGCGGGACGCTTTCGACCCGCGGCAGCGCCGGATGAAGGCGTAACACCTGCTTTAACGCGTGAAGGCCCCCTTCCCTCGGGAAGGGGGCCTTCTTCGTGTACCGGGTGCGGGGAGGGGAGCCTTCAGGTGTGGGTCGGGTGGGTCGTGAGTGGCGATTCGGGTTCTAACCCGAATCGCCACTCACGACCCACCCCGACCCACCCCGCTCCAGCACCCTGGTCACCCTGAAGTACGTGAGGGTCGAGTTTCTTCGGCTGAGCCGAGGGAAGGGGCCTTCACACGCAGCCGCTGCGACCACTGGTGAGGGTGGAGCGAAAGCGGCGACCGTGGCGATCACAAAGGTAGTGAAGGCCTCCATCACTACGGTCAAGGTAGGCAAGGGGCCCTTCACGGCCCGCCCCCCGTGAACGACCGCAGCCGGAAGCCGGTAGGTGACCAAGACACCCTCGGCCCTACCCGAATCGCCACTCACGACGCCGTGCCGACCATGGCCGAAGGTGCCCTTCATGGCATCAGACGCAGTGAAGGCCCCCTTCACTGCGTCTAGCGCAAGGAAGAGGGCCTTCACGTACTTCCAGAAGCGTCAGTCAGCGACCGGAGCGAGCTTGCCCGCCTCCCAGGCCGCACGCCGCTTGGCCTGCAGCACCGGGTCCGCCACCGGAGCGGCCGAAAGCAGACGGCGCGTGTACTCCTCGCGCGGCGAGTGCAGCACCTGGTCACGGGTGCCGACCTCGACGAGCTTGCCGTGCTGCATCACCGCGACGCGGTCGGCCAGCAGGTCGACGACGGCGAGGTCGTGGCTGATGAACAGGCACGCGAACTGCAGCGAGCGCTGCAGGTCGAGGAACAGGTCCAGCACCCGGGCCTGCACCGAGACGTCCAGCGCCGAGGTCGGCTCGTCCGCGATCAGCAGCGCCGGGTCGAGCGAGAGCGCCCGCGCGATGGCGACGCGCTGGCGCTGGCCGCCGGACAGCTCGTGCGGGTACCGGTTGCGGTAGTGGCCGCCGAGCTCGACCTTGTCCAAAAGGGACGCCACGCGCTCGTTCAGCGCCTTGCCCGCCAGGAACTTGTGCAGCACCATCGGCTCGGCGATCGACTCGCCGATGGTCATCTTCGGGTCCAGCGTGGAGGCCGGGTCCTGGAACACGATCGAGAAGTAGCGGCGCAGCGGGCGCAGATCCTTGTTGGACATGTTCGTGATGTCCTTGCCCGCGATCGAGACGGTGCCCTCGGTCGGGGTCAGCAGGCGGATCGCGCAGCGGCCGACGGTCGACTTGCCGGAACCGGATTCGCCGACCAGGCCCACGATCTCGCCCTTGGCGATGCTCAGCGAGACGTCGTCCACCGCGCGGTTCTTCGCCTGGCCGCGGCGGCCGGGGTACTCCAGCACGAGGTTCTTGATCTCGAGCGCGGGCGCGTTCTCCTCGATCACGGCCGCGAGTTCGCTGTCCTCGAGCCGGATCTCCTCGGCGATCTTCGAAGCCTCGTCGCTGTCGGCGGAGATGCCGGCGTCGTCGAGCAGGCGGCGTCCTTCGGGGCGCTGGCCGAGCACGGGCACCGCGGCGAGCAGCTTGCGGGTGTACTCCTCCCGCGGCGACGCGAACAGGTCGCGCACCGGCGCCTCTTCGACGATGTTGCCCTGGTACATCACGACCACGCGGTCGGCGAGGTCGGCGACGACGCCCATGTCGTGCGTGATCAGCACGATGGCGGTGTTGAGGGTGTCGCGCAGCTTGCGCAGCAGGCCGAGGATCTCCGCCTGCACGGTGACGTCGAGTGCCGTGGTCGGCTCGTCGGCGATGATCACCTTCGGGTCGCACGAGATCGCCATCGCGATGACGACACGCTGGCGCAGACCGCCCGAGAGCTGGTGCGGGTACTGCTTGAAGCGCAGCGGCGGGTTCGGGATGCCGACCATCTCCAGCAGCTCGATGGCACGCTTGTCGGCGGCTTCCTTCGAGATGTCCTGGTGGGAGCGGAGCGCCTCGCGCAGCTGCCAGCCGACGGTGTAGACCGGGTTCAGCGCGGTCATCGGCTCCTGGAAGATCATCGCGACCTGGTTGCCGCGGATCTTCTGGAGGTCCTTCTCCTTGAGGTCGGCGAGGTTGCGGTCGCCGAGGCGGAGTTCGCCCGCGATCCGGCTCGTCTTCGGGAGCAACCCGAGCACCGACATCGAGGTCACCGACTTGCCGGAACCGGACTCGCCGACCACCGCGACGATTTCACCAGGCTTGACGTCGAATCCGATGCCCTTGACGGCGTTGACCACGCCGTCGTCGGTCGGGAACGAGACGCTCAGGTCGGAGATGGACAGAACCGAACCCGACACGCCGCCGAGGTCCGACGATGCTGCTTCAGTGCTCACCAAGATGCCCTTCGTGGGGGTACATATGGTCACGGCGCAAAGCCCGTGACTCGCGCGAGGATAACCGAGAGTGGCCCGACTAAGGTCGGTGCTCGGGGCTTCCGTTCCCGACACCCTATAAAGGAAAGCGCGCCGTGTTCGAATTAGTCTTCAAGCCGTGATCTCCGCGCGGCCCAAATTGCTCCTCGTGCACGCCCATCCGGACGACGAGAGCATCACCACCGGTGGCACCATCGCGCGCTACGCGGCCGAAGGCGCCGACGTGACCGTCGTCACGTGCACTCTCGGTGAGGAAGGCGAGATCATCCCGCCACCCCTCGCCGGGCTCGGTTCGTGGGCTTCCGATCAGCTCGGCGGCTACCGCGCGGGCGAACTGGCGTCGGCCTGTGCCGCGCTGGGCGTCACCCGGCACCGGTATCTCGGCGGCATCGGGCGCTGGCGTGACTCGGGGATGGCCGGGACGCCGTCCGCGGCGCATCCACGCGCGTTCTCCGGCGGCGACCCCGACGAGCAGGCGGCCCAGCTCGCGGAGATCCTCGACGAGGTCCGGCCCGAGGTCGTCGTCACTTATGACGCTTTCGGGGGTTACGGGCATCCCGACCACATCCGCGCGCACGAGATCACGATGGCCGCCGCGCCGAAGGCGGCTTCGGTCGAGCGGGTCTTCCATACCGTTTCTTCCCGCGACGCCGTCATCGCCGGGCTCGCCGCGCTGCGCGGTCGCTCGGCGTTCCGTGTCCCCGAAGACGGTGAACTGCCGGTGACGCCGGACGAGACGATCACGACCGTCCTCGACATCGGCGCGCACCTCCCCGCGAAGGCCGCCGCGTTGCGGGCGCACGAGACCCAGGTCAGCGTGCCCGCGGCGCCGCATCTCGCGGACCATTTCGCGCTGAGCAACGACGTCGCGCAGCCGATCACCCCGGACGAGTACTTCGTGCTCGCCCACGGACCGGCCGAAGGTTCCGCGGCCGACCTGTTCGGGGGACTCGCGAAGTGACCGTCCCGTCACAGCCGCTCTCGACCGGACGGCGCCTGATGCTGGTGGTGCTGTGCTTCGCCGCGCTTCTGCTCGGTCTGCTCGAACTGTTCTTCCTGCCACTGCGGCTCGACGGCATCGTGCTGCCGAAACTCGGTGACGCCCCGTTCCCGGTGACCGTGGTCCTCGCGGTGATCACCACGCCGCTGTTGGTGAGGACGACCGCGAAAGTGGTCCGGCCCTCCTTTTCGGTGATTCCGCTGCTCGTCTGGGTACTTGTCGTACTCGGGATGGGTGTGACCGGGCCCGGTGGTGATCTGGTGCTGGTACAGGACTGGCGGGCACTGCTGCTGATCGGCGGCGGCGCCCTTCCGGGAGCGCTGGCGCTGGGCAGCGGTCTGGGCACGGCGGCGAAAGCCGCCAAGGGAGGCGAAGATGGGTGAAGCGATTTCGGATCGCCAGGTCGTGGCGGTGCTGCGGCCGTTCGTCCGCGCCTGCGGTCCGATGGTCGACGCGTTGCGCGACGCGGATCCGTTCGGCCTGCAGGCCAGGGGGCGGCGTGAGGACGCGCTGGAAGGCGTCGAGCCGAAACTGAAGGACAAGCTGCTCGACGGGATCACCTCGGTCAAGGTGCCCGGCACCGCGGCCTGGGCGGAGATGACGAACTACCAGCGGACCGACTGGTGGGTTAACCGGGTCGGCCGGTTCACCGCGTTGATCACCGCGATCCCCGGCCTCGGCGGCGCGCTCGCCGACAGGCTGCCCGTGCAGGACGCGCTCGGCTCGGCGTCGCAAGGAGTGTTGCTGTGCGCGATCGCGGGGGAGTACGGCGTGACCGACGTCGGCGCCCGCGTCCGGCTGATCGCGTGGGTGCTCTTCGAACGCGACATCGATCCGGTGGTCGCGGCGGGCAAGCACGCCGAACACGACAAGGCCGCCGAAGACGACGAAGCGGCGAAGCTCACCGAAGAACTCGACGAAGCGAAGAAGAAGCACGGCAAGGTCACCCTGAAGGCGGCCGCGGGCACGCTGTGGCGACTCGGCCGGGGACTACTGGGCATCGTCGAAGAACTGGAGAAGCGGCCTCGTGGCCGCCTTTTCCACCGTGCGCTCGGGAAGTTGCCGGTCGTCGGCATGGCGGGCGACTACCTCGGCGAGCGGTCCGGCCTCAAACGAGTCTGGAAACGGGCGCACGAGTGGTTCGTCGAACACCCCGACGGCGAACTCAGTTCCAGAACGTGAACGCGTCCTGGCCGTACATGGCGGCGAGTTTGAAACCCCCGACGGTGTCGAAGATCGCGTAGGACACCTTCCACAGCAGCGGGCTGGCTCCCGGCAGAAGGAACAGCACGGCGAACAGCGCGATCGGCGCCCACGGCCGGACCTTCGCGCCGAACTCGCGCGCACCGGGCGAAAGGTACGGCTCGATCGCGCCCCAGCCGTCGAGGCCGGGGATCGGCAGGATGTTCAGCAGGAACGTGACGATCTGAAGCAGCGCCAGGAACGAGAGCCCGATCACGAGCCCGTTCGCCATCGGCACCAGCGCGACGAGGAGCGCCAGCACCACGCCGACGGCGAGGTTGCTCAGCGGCCCGGCGAGCGACACCCACGACTGGACGGATCGCGACCGCAGGCGCCCGTGTTCGATCCACACCGCGCCACCCGGCAGCGGGATGCCGCCGATGATGAGGAACACCAACGGCAGGATGATGGACAGCACCGGATCCGTGTATTTCCGGACGTCCATGGTCAGATAACCCTTGTGGGCGACGCTGTGGTCACCGCCGCGGAACGCCACGACGGCGTGCCCGAACTCGTGCAGCGTCAGTGACGCGACCCAGCCGCCGGCGACGAGAAGGACCACCCCGGCGATGATCAGCGGGTCGTACTTCTGGCTGGAAATCGTGGTCGCATCACCGAAAGCCGCCAGTACACCGCCCAGGACGGTGACCGCGAGGATGCCGAGGAAGATCGGGCTGGGCCGCACTGCTGATCTCTGCACTCCACCAGTCTTCCGTATGCCCGATGTGAAGTTACCGGCGTGTCCCCTTGCGCGATGGGGCGCGGGTATCCCCCGAACTCGCTACTCCGCTTGACCTGACCGCACTACACGGGTGTAATCACAGTGATGTCATTCGTCGCTGGAAGGGGGCGGCGGATGGTGTTTCAACACCGCCAGCCTGGGGAGTGCGTGGACAGCGAGGAGGCGGACGTGCGGTTGGAAGCAGATGGAAGGGAATGGGGGCAAGTCGTGGGTTGGGGTGAGGTCCCGGAGCAGCAACTGGGCGATCTCACCGAGCTTTTCGACGATGCCTCCGCGGAAGAGCAGGACTGGCAGGAACGGGCCCTCTGCGCGCAGACGGACCCGGAGGCGTTCTTCCCCGAGAAGGGCGGCTCCACCCGCGAAGCCAAGCGGATCTGCCTCGGTTGCGAGGTCAAGGACGAGTGCCTCGAGTACGCCCTCGCGCATGACGAGCGGTTCGGTATTTGGGGCGGGCTCTCCGAACGTGAGCGTAGGAAACTGAAAAAGCGAGCTGTGTGACGGCGATCTCCGGCACCTCCAGTGCGCCGGAGATCGCTTCCTGCCCCGCATCCACATAGTGGGGCCACCAACGGGTGACAGGGTCGCGTCGTAGGGTGGCGGCACTCGACTTCGCCGCCACATCTGGAGTGCCCGTTGTCTCGCACTGCCGCGTCACCTGTGCTGCGCACGGTCCCCGTACTGGCCATTGTGGTCTGTCACAACGGCGAGAACTGGTTGCCACTGGCGCTTTCCGCGCTCCGGCGCAGCGGTGTCCGGCCCCGGCACGTACTCGCCGTGGACACCGGCTCCACCGACCGGACGGCCAAGATCCTCGCCGACGCGGCCGCGCCCGAAGGCGTCGTCGGCGGTACCGACACCACTCCCGTTCTGGACGGGATTCTCACACTTTCGGATGATGTCGGCTTCGGTGCCGCGGTCGGCGAGGCCGTCGAGCACGCGATCGAACGCTGGGGAGATCCCGGTGGCTGGCTCTGGCTGCTGCACGACGACTGCGCGCCGGAACCGGACTGTCTCGAAAATCTGTTGGCAGCGGCCGAAAACGAGCCCGAGGCGACGGTGCTCGGTCCCCTCGCGGTGGACTGGAGCGACCCGCGGCTGATCGTCGAAGCCGGACTGTCGACCGACGCCATCGGCCACCGGCAGCAGATCTCGCCCGAAGAGGCCGACATCGCGGTGCTCGCCGTGCCGAGCGCGGGATCACTGGTGCGGCGGGAAGTCTGGCACGACCTCGGCGGCTACGACCCCGGGTTTCCCTTGCTGCGCGAGGATCTCGACTTCGGCTGGCGCGCCAACGCCGCGGGCGGCCGCGTGCTCTCGGTGGCGGACGCCAGGCTCCGGCACGCCCGCGCGCTCAGTACCGGGCAACGGGAACCGGACGCGCTCGGCCTTTCCCTCGCGACGGCGAACCGCGCGCACGGGCTCCGGGTGTTCCTCGTCAATTGCTCCCCGTTGTCCTTTTGGTTCGGCCTGATTCGAATTCCGTTCTTCGCGCTCTTCCGGGCGCTCGCGTTCCTGCTGCTGCGCCGCACCGGCGAGGCGGGCGCGGAACTCGCGGCGACCTGGTACCTGCTGCGCGGCCGCGGCGGACTGCGCGCGGCCCGCGCCGAACGCCGGAAGACCGACCGGCCCGGTGACGTCCGCGGCCTGTTCACCGGACGGGCGACGCGGATGCGCAACGCGGTCCGCGCCGGTGTCGTCGGCCTCGTCCGGCGAGGTGTCGAACGGGACTTCGCCCTCGGGACCGTGCCGGAGAGCGCGGACCAGGAAGGCGCCTGGATCCCGCCGGAGGCGTTGCGGGCCGGGCAAGATCGCCCCGTCGGCCCCGGGGCGCTGCCCGCCGGGGCGATGCGCGGGGTCGGCTCGCGGGGGACGGGACTCCGGCGGCCCAGCGCGGTCGTCGCGGTCGCTGTCCCCGAAGACGTATCCGAGAAACCCGTCGCGGGCAGGCCGAAACCGTCGCCGGTGCCGCGTGACGGCGGGCGGCGGCCGGAGCCGGAACTCGTGTTCGTCGAGGTCGACCGCAAGCGGGTGCTCGGCGCGACCGTGTTCGCCCCGCCGGTCCTCATGCTGGTCGTGCTGACGGCGCTCGCTTTCGTGGTCAACGGTTCCCGGCTCGGACTGGACCTCTTCGGCGGAAAACTGCTGCCTGTCGGCGGACTCGGCGAGATCTGGTCGTCGTATCTCGCGCCGTGGCACGCGATCGCGGGCGGGACGGCGAGCCCCGCGCCCGCGACCCTGCCGGTGCTGGGCACCCTCGGAGCGATCTTCACACCGATCGGCGGACCCGCGGCGCTGGTCGCGATCCTGCTGATCGGGGACATCCCGCTCGCCGCCCTGAGCGCCTACGTGGCCACTCGGCACCTTCGCGTGCGTCGCTGGGTTCGTGCCGTCGTCGCGGCGGCGTACGGCGTGCTGCCCGCCGCCACGGCTTCGGTCGCGCAGGGGCGGCTCGACGTCGTCGTCGTGCACCTGCTGTTGCCGTTGGTGATCGCGGGCATCGTCGGGCTGCTGGTCCGCGCGGACTCGCGATGGCTGCACGTTTCCGCGCTGAGCGCGATCGGGCTGGCGCTCATCGGCGCCTTCTCGCCGCTGGCGCACGCGCTGGCGCTGGTCGGGCTGGTGGTCGGGTTCGTGGTGCTGCCCTCGCCGACCGGGCTCGCGCGGCGGATCGCGTCGGTCGGCATCGTGGTCTTCCTGCCGCTGGCGTTGCTGCTGCCGTGGCCGAGTGTGCTGCTACGGCATCCGGAACTGCTGCTGCACGGGCTCGGCGGTGCCGCCACGGCCGCGTCCGGTGCCGACCTCGCCGGACTGGATCCGGGCGGTCCCGGCGCTTGGCCGATCGGGGTGGCGCTGGTCGCGGCCGCGATCGTCGCGCTGGTGGTCCGGCCGTCGAAGGGCGCGGGCGCCGGTGTCGCCGTCGTCGTGCTGGGTGTGCTCGGGCTCGTGGCGGTGCGGTTCGTGGCGGTGACGCCGATGACGGGCGGCGCGCACGCGACCGGGTACGCCGGGGTGCCGCTGCTGGTGATCGGCGCGGGGCTGCTGTGGACGGTGCTGGCCACCTGGCAGCGCGGCGGGACGACCGTCGAGCCCGCGCCGTGGCTGACGAAGGTCACGGCCGTGGCCGGAGTGCTCGTGCTGCTGACGCTGGTGACCGGCGCGGTCGCCGCCGGCCGGGAAGGCCCGCTGAGGTCGGGCGCGCGTCCCTCGCTCGCCGTCGACGACCTGGCCTCCAGCGGACGCTCGGTCCTGGTCGTGGGTGAGCCCGTTCGGCAGACCGGGGGCCGGTTGCCGCTCTACGGCGACGACGAACTCGCGCCGACACCCGGCAGCGCAGACAGACTGGCCTCGTGGCGCCGCGACCTGCTGACCGGTTCGCCGGACGCGGTCAAGCAGGCCTTCGCGGCCGCTGCGGCTTCCGGTGTGCTGTACGTCGTGCTGCCCGCCGGTGCGGACGGTTCGGCTTTCGTCGAACTCGCGCGGGATCTGGTGGTTGCGGCGGCGCCGACCTCGGACGGGCGTCCGGTGCTGCGGCTGCTGCCCGCGGGCGGTCAGGTGGCGCTCATCTCGCCGGAACTGGCGCAGGCGGCCGTGACCGGGAAGGGCGCGCCGGGGGCGTCGCCAGGGGTGGCGCCGGTGCAGGCCGGACTGCCGGACGTGCGGGTGCGCGTCTCGGAAGGGCCGACCGGACGGCTGCTCGTGCTGGCCGCGGAATTCGAGGCGGGCTGGCAGGCGACCGTGGACGGCAAGGCCGTGCCGATCGTGCGGGCCTGGGGGCATCAGGTGGCGGTCTCGGTGCCTCCCACGCCTTCGGAGGTGGTGGTGGAGCACCAGGGCACCACGCGGAACCTGTTGCTGCTGGCGCAGATCGCCGCGGTGCTGTTCACGCTGCTGACGGCCGTGCCTACGCGGCGGCGGGACTTGCCTTCACGGACTTGAGCTCCTTTGAGCCCCTGACGCGGACGCCCCCAATGCCACATTGGGGACACTCAACGTCCCCAATGCCACATCGGTGCCTCCACCCGGCGACCCCCGCGCTTCCCCCTCCCCGTTACCTTTTTCGTGGCTCCTGGTTGAGGGGCTCGTGGTCGCCAGGCCCGGCATGACTTAGTCCCCCAGTCGTACCCATGATCCGGGGGGTGGTGTCACCGGGTTTGGTGGCATCGAGGGACCGCTGATAGGGACACGGCCGCCTTCGGGTAGGTCTCGTCGTAACGTGGCTGCCGGCCTTTGGTGCTCGACTGGTGACCGTGCACGACGGACGGAAGATACCTTCGATGACCAGCGACTACGCGGTTTTCCTCGGCTTGGACGTCGGCAAGGGCGAGCATCACGCGGTCGGCCTGGACCCGGCCGGGAAACGGCTGCACGACGCGCCGCTGCCCAACACCGAGCCCAAACTGCGGGCGATGTTCGACAAACTCGCCGTTCACGGGCAGATCTTGGTGGTCGTGGATCAGCCCGCGACCATCGGGGCGCTGCCGGTCGCGGTCGCCCGCGCCTGCGGCCACGACGTGGCTTATCTGCCAGGACTGGCGATGCGCCGCATCGCCGATCTCTACCCCGGCAACGCCAAAACCGATGCCCGCGACGCCTATGTCATCGCCGACGCCGCCCGCACCCTGCCCCACACTCTGCGCCAGCTCAACGTCGACGACGAGGCCCTGGCCGAGCTGGACGTGCTCGTCGGGTTCGACGACGACCTCGCCGCCGAGGCCACCCGTGTCAGCAACCGCATCCGCGGCCTGCTCACCGGCATCCACCCCGCCCTCGAACGCGTTCTCGGCCCCAAAATCAGTCATCTCGCGGTGCTGGAAATCCTGTCCCGCTGCGGCGGACCGATCGGGATCCGCAAGGCCGGGCGCCGCAAACTCGCCGCGATCGTGACCACACACGCCCCGCGCATGGGCGCGAAACTGGCCGAGGACATCCTCGCCGCGCTGGACGAACAGACCGTCACCGTCGCGGGCACCGCCGCTGCGGACAAGATCCTCCCCAGACTCGCCGACAGTCTGAAAACCGTTCTCCAACAACGGAAAACCGTCGCCGCCGAAGCCGAGGAGATACTCGATGCGCACCCTCTCGCCCAGGTCCTGACCTCGATGCCCGGCATCGGCGTCAGGACCGCCGCCCGCATCCTCCTCGAAATCGGCGACGCCTCAGGCTTCAAATCTTCCGGCCACCTCGCCGCCTACGCCGGCATCGCCCCGGTCACACACCGCTCCGGGACCTCGATCAAGGGCGAACACCCCGCCAGAACCGGCAACCGCCGCCTCAAACGCGCGTTCTTCCTCGCCGCCTTCGCGGCCCTCTCCGACCCGACCAGCCGCGCCTACTACCAGCGCAAACGCGACGAAGGCAAGAAACACAACGCAGCCCTCATCTGCCTCGCACGACGACGCTGCGACGTCCTCTACGCCATGCTCCGCAACCACACCCACTACCAACACCCCACGACATCAGCCGCTTGACAATTTCCATAGGGACACCCCCCCCGCAATGAACGGGCCTTTCCTTGCAAAATTTGCAAGGAAAGGCCCGTTCATTGCACGAGGAGTGAGTTGTCCACAGGCCAGTCCCCTTGTGGACAACTCGGGGCTTCAGCATCGTTTCCGCAGGTCCCGTCGGTCCCTCGCGATACGCTGGGCTGGGGACGCCCCCCGGGGAAGGGCGGGGGCTGGGGTCGGGGCGGTGTGGGAGAGTCAGTCGCCTTCGATGACGTCGGGTTCGACGCCCAGGTAGCCCGCCACCTGTTCGACGAGGACGTCGTGGACGAGTTCGGCGAGTTCGCCCGGGTCCTTCGCGCGTGCTTCGAGGGGGCGGCGGTAGAGGACGATGCGGGCGCGCGTCGGCAGTCCGGCGCGGTCGACGCCGGCGGGCACGAGCCGTGAGAGCGGGACGGCGCCGTCGTGCAGTACGCCGTCCACTCCGGCCGGTGCGCCATCCGAGCGAACTTCGGGAACGTCGTCGACGGCCACGTCGAGCTTCGTCAGCTCGTGCCGCCACCGCGCTTCGATCGGTTCGAGCGCGTCCAAAACCAGCGCGTCGAACCTTTCTGCCCTGCTAGCGGCGGCGGGAAGGGTCGACGGATACAGCGCTCCGCGCAGGCCCCGGCCGTGCCGGTCCCGGCGCATCCGCCGTCGCTGTCGGGAATCACGAGCCGTCGCCACGATCCGAAGGGTACGCGCTCGGCGAATCAAAGCGCGTGTCGCCGGTACACCTGGCCGGGGACGCGCTATCGTTCTCGATCGTGCGGAGCGTACGAAAGTGTTCGCGAACGGGTTGTCTCGAACCCGCTGTCGCCACGCTCACGTATGCCTACAGCGACTCGACAGCCGTAGTGGGGCCACTGGCCACCGCGAGCGAGCCGCACTCCTATGACCTCTGCGAGGCCCACGCCCTCCGGCTCACCGTGCCCAAGGGCTGGGAAGTCGTCCGGCACGAGGGGGCCTTCGCCGCTCCCGATCCCTCCGCCGACGAGCTGACCGCGCTGGCCGAGGCCGTGCGCGAAGCGGGCCGTTCCGACAAGCCCGCGCCCGGCCCCGAACCCGAGGGTCCCTCTGGCAGGCGCGGCCACCTGCGCGTCCTGCCCGGCCGAGCCTGACACCAAGGCCCGCCGGTAGGCTTTCGAGGCGCCAGAGGGCGTTGTAACGAGACTATTGGCGGGGAGCAGGCGTGCCAGACCTTTCGGGCATCGTGAAGGCCTACGACATTCGCGGCGTGGTCGGTGAACAGCTGAACGCGGCGCTCGTCCGTGACCTCGGCTCGGCGTTCGCCCTGTTGATCAAGGCCGAGTCGGACGCGATCGTCATCGGCCACGACATGCGCGACTCCTCGCCCGAGCTGTCCGCCGCGTTCGCCGACGGCGTGACCTCGCAGGGCCTCGACGTCGTGACGATCGGTCTCGCCAGCACCGACCAGCTGTACTTCGCCTCCGGGTCGCTGAACCTGCCGGGCGCCATGTTCACCGCCAGCCACAACCCGGCGCAGTACAACGGCATCAAGCTGTGCCGTTCGGGCGCCGCCCCGGTCGGCCAGGACTCCGGTCTCGCGGAGATCCGCGACACCGTCGAGCAGGGTGTCCCCACCTTCGCGGGCCAGCGCGGCTCGGTGACCGAGAAGGACGTCCTCGCGGACTACGCGGCATACCTGCGCAAGCTCGTCGACCTGTCCGGAAGCCGTCCGCTGAAGGTCGTCGTCGACGCAGGCAACGGCATGGGCGGCCACACCGTCCCGACGGTCTTCGCGGGCCTGCCCCTCGACGTCGTGCCGATGTACTTCGAACTCGACGGCAACTTCCCCAACCACGAGGCCAACCCGCTCGACCCGAAGAACATCGTCGACCTCCAGGCGAAGGTGCGCGAGGAAGGCGCCGACGCGGGTCTCGCGTTCGACGGCGACGCCGACCGCTGCTTCGTCGTCGACGAGCGCGGCGAGCCCGTGTCGCCGAGTGCCATCACCGCGCTGGTCGCGATCCGTGAGCTGGAGAAGGAGCCGGGCGGCACCATCATCCACAACCTGATCACGTCGAAGGGGGTACCGGAGATCGTCGCCGAGCACGGCGGCAAGCCGGTGCGCACCCGGGTCGGGCACTCGTTCATCAAGGCCGAGATGGCCAAGACCGGCGCGATCTTCGGCGGCGAGCACTCCGCGCACTACTACTTCCGCGACTTCTGGCGCGCCGACACCGGCATGCTGGCCGCGCTGCACGTCCTCGCCGCCCTCGGCGAGCAGACGGGCCCGCTGTCCGAGCTGACGGCGGAGTACTCGCGCTACGCGGCCTCCGGCGAGATCAACTCCACCGTGGACGACCAGGTCGCGCGCATGATGGCGGTCAAGGACACCTTCGCCGCGCGCGACGGCGTCGAGATCGACGAACTGGACGGGCTCACCGTGCAGCTTCCCGGCGGTGGCTGGTTCAACCTGCGCCCGTCCAACACCGAGCCGCTGCTCCGCCTGAACGTCGAGGCCGCCGACGCCGAGGCCGTCCGGGCGCTGACCGAAGACGTATTGGCGATCGTCCGTGGGTAACGAATGTGTCGTGAAAACACACATAGAGATGTCCCACAGGTAGGGAGAGACCATGGCCGTCACGCTTGACGCACAGTTGCTGGAGATCCTGGCCTGCCCGTCCCCCGATCACGCGCCGCTGCGGCCGGGGACGACGGCCGACCCGGAGGCGGACGCGCTGACCTGCACGGAGTGCGGTCGCGTGTATCCGGTCCGTGATGGAATCCCGGTACTGTTGCTGGACGAAGCCACCGAGCCGACGACCCCGGATGGCGCCCATGCCGACGGTCCCTGACGATTCCCTGCTCGACGATCCCGCGCGATTGGCCGAGGCCGACACCGCGGGGCTGCTCCGTGCCGCCGCGATGGCGGGCGCCCAGGTCCGGGCGACCGCCGAAGCCGCGGCCGAGCTCGAACTGAGCGATCGCCTGGACGTCGGGCGCCCGCGCTCGCTCGTGCTGATCGACAGGCCCGGCGTCAGCCGGACGCTGACCAGGCTGGTCGCCGCGCTGCTGACCCCGGCCTGCCCGGTGCCGGTGGTCGTCGCCGAGGTCGTGCCGAGCTGGATCGGTGCCCTCGACGTCGTCTTCGCGCACACCGACGACGCCGGTGATCGTGAGCTGGCCGCTTCGCTGGAGCGTGCCGCCAGGTTCGGTGCGACGGTCGTGCTGTCCGCTCCCGGCGAGGGCCCGGTCGCGGCCGCCGTCGCGGGCAAGGGACTGATCCTCGCGCCGAGGCTCCCGGTCCCGCCGGAAATGGCCTTCCCGCGCGGGCTCGCCGCCGCGCTGCTGACCGCGAACGCGCTCGGCCTCTTGGTGGCCGATCTGGAGCAGCTCGCCGACCACCTCGACGCGGAAGCCGAGAAGGACTACCTGGCGAGGGACTCGTTCGCGAACCCGGCCAAGGCGATGGCGCTGAAGCTGGCCGACCGCCAGCCGCTCCTGTGGGGGCTGGACCCGGTCGCGGTCGCCGTCGGCGAACACGCGGCCCACGCTTTCGCCGCCCACGCGGCCCTCGTCTGTGATGTCGAGGACTATCGCCAGGCCTTGGCAAGGCCCGCTTTGCGGCGTGCGGCATTGTCCGGGGGCGTGGAGCGCGATATCTTCGCGGACCCGGAGGAGGGGGTCGGCGTCGTGCCGAGGGTGTTGCTCCTCTCGGTTCGGACGGGGCCGGCCACGGAGGCGGCCCGCTACCAGGCGGAAGACCTGCTGCCCGGTGCGGATGTGATCGCCCCCGCCGAAGAGATCGAAACGGACGAGATCGTGCGTGCGGCCGTTCTCGCGCTGCGTTTCGAGCTGGCCGCGGTCTATCTGGGGCTGGCCGTCGGCAGCATCGGCGGCGCTGGGAGGTACACGCCTGCAACGGCGTGAGCCCCGGGTGCGACGTAGGAAATGAGGGCCGGCACCACCCGTGCCCGGCGAGGAGTTGAGGTGACAGTGGAGCTGCTGCGCAATGCCGTGCGGCCCTACGCGTGGGGGTCGAGAACGACGATCCCCGAGCTGCTGGGGCGTCCGGTGCCGGCGCCGCATCCGGAGGCGGAACTGTGGATGGGCGCCCACCCCGGCGACCCGTCCCACGTCATCGGCCCGGACGGCACCGAGCGGAGCCTGCTGGAGCTCGTCGAAGCCGATCCGATCGGCCAGCTCGGCGAGGGCTGCGCCGGGCGCTGGGGCGGCAGGCTGCCGTTCCTGCTGAAGATCCTCGCCGCCGAAGAGCCGCTTTCGATGCAGGCGCACCCCTCGGCCGCACAGGCGGCGGAGGGCTACGCGCGCGAGGAGTCGTCAGGCATCCCGCGCGACGCCTCGAACCGCAACTACCCGGATCCGACGGCGAAACCGGAACTCGTCTGCGCGCTGACGGAGTTCCACGCGCTGGCGGGCTTCCGCGACCCGGAACGCACGATCGCGCTGCTGAAGGCGATCGAGACGCCGGGGCTGGCGAAGTACGCGGTGCTGCTGGACGCCCAGCCGGATCCGGCCGGGCTGCGCGCGCTGTTCACCACCTGGATCACCCTGCCGCAGGCCGCGCTCGACGAACTGCTGCCCGAGGTCCTCGATTCGTGCGTGAAGCACATCCAGGAACGCGGCGAGTTCGACGTCGAATGCCGGACCATCCTGGAACTCGGCGAGTCGCATCCGCGTGACGCGGGCGTGCTCGCGGCGCTGCTGCTCAACCGCCTCACCCTCAGCGCGGGCGAGGCGATCTACCTGCCCGCCGGCAACCTGCACCTGTACCTGCACGGCACCGCCGTCGAAATCCTGGCGAACTCGGACAACATCCTGCGCTGCGGGCTGACCCCCAAGCACGTCGACGTGCCGGAGCTGCTGCGCGTCGTCGACTTCGCGTGCGGCGAGATGCCGGTCCAGAGCGGCGAGCGCGAGGAGCGCCTGTCGGTGTACCGCACCGACGCGCCCGAGTTCGAGTTGTCGCGGATCGAGTGGGAGGCCGGGGACGACGGCGAGGTCGCCGTCCACGACGTCGGCCCGCAGATCCTGCTGTGCACCGCGGGCAGCCTCCTGGTGACCGCCGACGACGGCGAACAGGTCGAACTCCGCCGCGGCCAGTCGGTGTGGCTCCCGGCCGCCGACCCCGCCGTCCGCGTCCGGCCGCTCTCCGGTGAGCGCACCCAGGTCTTCCGCGCCACCGCCGGCACCTGCTGACCTCTCCGCGTTTCGTCCTCTGGTTGCGGTCCTTGCACGTGCAAGGACCGCAACCAGAGGACTGTTGAGTGAGCGAAGGCGTGACTCGCGTGAACGCCCTTCCCACCCGAACACGACACGCTTGACCTTCTCCTCGATGAATGCGTCCTTGGCCCGAACTGTGTGCGTTCCGTGTGGCGGGTTCCGCGATCATCATCCGAAGGGGTGACCCTGCGGTTGTCGTCGGCTCGTCCCGATACGGGCCGGCGGCTCTCCGTGGGCTGACTTCCGGGTGGTGCTCGTCTGAGGGGTCGGGCACCACCCGGTCAGGCCGGGGCGGGTTCGGTGAGCGACAACAGCAACCGGACAAGGGCCGAAGCGTTGGCGTCGTGGGGGACATCCAATCGTTTCGCCTCTTCACCCGCCGCCTCGGCCGCCTCCGTTTCCCCGACGGCCTCGTACGCCCTGCGCAGGACGTGCAGGGTGAGGCCGGTCGCGGGTTTCCCGCCCATGGCACGGAATTCGCCGAGGCAGTGGCGCAGCACGGGAATCGCGCGATCGGCGCGGCCGTCGCCGATCCAGCTCGCCGCGATCGCGCGGGTGCAGGAAAGCTCCCGCGGCCGTTCTTCGAGCGCGCCTGCCAGGCGCCGTGCGTTCTCGTACGCCTTCACCGCGTCGGCGCGCCGTCCGGCGCCGGCGAGGATCGCGCCCTGCGTGCGCAGGGACTTCGCCAGTGCCGACCTCGCCGTCGTCCGGCGCAGGACCAGGACGGATTCCTCGACCGTCTCCAGCGCCTCTTCCGGGCGGCCGTCGAGCATCAGCGACCACGAAAGCCCTTGCAGGGCGATGCCGAGCCGGCGGTCGTCGGCCGATTCCCTCGCCTCGGCGAGGATCCGGCGATCGATCTCCAGCGCTTCGGAGATCTTGCCCAGCCTGTGCAGCGCGGCGGATTCCGCCCGCCGCGCATGGGTCCCCGAATCCTCCACAGTGGACAGTTCGCGGGCCTGGGTCGCGGCGTGCAGCGATTCCCCGGCCCGGCCGAGCCCGACGAGGCAGTGCGCCAGATTGGTCTCCACCCACGCTCGCGTGGCCAGATCACCCAGCTCCGCCAGTTCCTTCGAACATTCTCGATACCCCTCGACGGCGCGTTCGTACTCGCCGCGAGCGTGCAGCAACACCGTCAGGTTCGCCTCGGCGATGACCACGATGTGCCTGTCGCCCGCCTTTCGGGCGGCGTCGCGCAAGGTCTCGTACGCCGTCCTCATGTCGGTGTAGTGGCTGTGCAGGTACAGGTACGTGCTCAGCCTTTCCAGTATCCGCAACGCTTTTCGCAGCCAGCCGACGGCGCACAGCGACGAGACGGCGGTGACCAGGTTGGCCCGCTCCACGGAGAACCACGTCCCGGGATCGCGCAGCAGCCGCTCGACCAGTTCGGCCGGCAACGGCTGCGCGGGTAAGTCCTGATCCGACAACGGCATCGGCACCGTCCTCGGCAGGCGGCGGGCCGCCGTGTCGGCGAGGCACAGCGCCGCGTCCGACACCTTCGCGACGGTAGCCACCCGCTCGTCGTGGGTCTCCAGTTCCCGGCCGAGTTCCGTGGCGAACACGCGCACGAGATCGTGCAGGCGGAACCGCTGCTCACCGGTCGGATCGACACCGGTGGCCTCGAGCAGGCTCGCCTCGACGAGTTCGTCGATGGCCTCGTCGGCGTCCTCGCTGTCAGCGCTGTCAGCGCAGTCGATGAGGGTCGACACCGCCCACGCGGGCAGATCGAGCGTGCGGGAGCGGCCGATCAACCGGAACGCGCGCCGCGCGGCCGGGCTCAGGGCCTGATGGCTCAAGGCGATGCTGCCGCGCACCTGGAGATCGCTGACCTGGAGTTCGTCGAGGCGCGAGACCTCGTCCTCCAGCTTCCCGGCGAGTTTCCCGAGCGGCAGGCCCGGCCGCATAGCGAGCCTGCTGCCCGCGATCCGCAGCGCGAGCGGGAGATTGCCGCAGGCCTTGGCGATGCGCTCCGCGTCCGCTCGTTCGGCGCCCACCCGATCCGGCCCGGCCAGCCGTGCCAGCAGGGTCATCGCCTCGGCGCCGGACAGCGGTGCGAGAGGGAGGCGATCCGCCCCGGCGAGCCCGGAAAGCCGCTGCCTGCTGGTGATCAAGACGGCGCTGCCCGGTGTTCCCGGCAGCAGCGCGCGGACCTGATCGGGACCCGCGGCGTCGTCGAGCACCACGAGGACCCGCCGATCGGCGAGACGGCCGCGATAGACCGCCGCCCTGGCCTCGACGTCGTCCGGGATGGCGGGGCCGGTGACACCGAGCGCGCGCAACAGGTCGCCGAGGACGTCGGCGAGGTCCCGCGGGCTGGAGGCGCCCGCGAGCGGGATGAACAGCTGCCCGTCCGGAAAGGACCGGCGGAGCCGGTGCGCGGTGCTGACCGCGAGGGTGGACTTGCCCGCGCCGGGTTCGCCGGTGATCACCGCGACCGGGACGCCCGTGCTCGCGCCGAGCAGCCCGGAGAGCTTCGAGACCTCGCCCTCGCGCCCCGCGAAATCCGCGATGTCCGGGGGCAGCTGGCAGATCGGGAAGACCGGCGCGGCCTTGGCGGGCGGCACCGGATCCTCTCCGCGCAACACGGCGGCGTGCACGCGGCGGACCTCGGCGCCGGGCTCCACGCCGAGTTCCTCGACGAGGGTGGTGCGCAGCTCGCGGTGGACGGCCAGCGAATCGGCCTGCCGCCCGGCGCGGTGCAGCGCGGTCATCAGCTGCGCGGCCAGCCTCTCGCGCAGGGGATGCTCGGTGATCATCGCCTGGAGTTCGCCGGTGAGCTCGCCGTGCCTGCCGTCGGACAGTTCGGCGTCCACACAGTCCTCGAAAGCGGCGAGGCGTTCCGACTCGAGCCGGGCGACGTCCGCGTCGAGCCGGGGGAGATGCAGTCCCGACAGGACCGGCCCGCGCCATTCCGCCAGCGCCCGGCGATAGTGCCCGGCTGCCGACGCCGGATCGCCCGCGCGCGCCGCCGCCTTTCCCGCCGCCGCGGCTTCGCGGAAGGACAGCAGATCGAGGTCGCCGGGCTCGACGATCAGCCGGTACCCGAGCGGGTCACGCTCGATCGCCAGCCCCTCGAACCGCGCCCGCAGACGGGAGACGTAGGTGTGCAGATTCGAGGAGTACGACTTCGGCGGTGTCTCCGGCCAGAGGGTCTCGACCAGGGCGTCGACCGGGACGGACGAGTTCGCGTTCAGCAGCAGGACGGCCAGCAGGGCACGCTGATGATCGCCGCGCGGCGCGGTGCGCCGCCCGGGTGGGCTCTCGATCGTCAACGGTCCGAGCACGCCGAATCGCGGCACGGGCACCTCCCAGGTCATGAGAGGGGCGAGACTAGCGAGGGGATCCGACAATTCTGTGACCTGTCCCGCCCGGCGCCACGGGCCTCATCTGCACTGCTAGCCTTCGAACCCGGCATATCGGGACACCATTTTTCAGGACACCAGGGGAGTTGCACGTGTCTGCAGGTGGCGGAACCAAGGCGATCATCGCCGCGCTCGTGGCGAACGCCGGAATCGCGGCCGCCAAATTCACCGGCTTCCTCATCACGGGGTCGTCTTCGATGCTCGCGGAGTCCGTGCACTCGCTCGCGGACACCTCGAACCAGGGCCTCCTGCTGCTGGGCCAGAAGACCTCGCAGCGCGCGGCGACCCGCACGCACCCGTTCGGTTTCGGACGGGACCGGTACTTCTACTCGTTCATCGTCGCGTTGATGCTGTTCAGCCTCGGCTCGGTGTTCGCGCTGTACGAGGGCATCCACAAGATCAGCGAGCCGGAGGCGCTGACCTCGCCGTGGGTGGCCGTCGGCATCCTCGTGGTCGCGATCGGACTGGAGTCCTACTCCTTCTACACCGCGATCCAGGAGTCGAAGAAGATCAAGGGCGACGCGGGCTGGTGGGCGTTCATCCGCCAGGCCAAGACCCCCGAACTGCCGGTGGTCCTCCTGGAGGACGCGGGTGCGCTGCTCGGCCTGGTGTTCGCGCTCGCGGGCGTCGGGCTCTCGGTCGCCACCGGCGACCCGGTGTGGGACGGCATCGGCACCGTCACGATCGGCCTGCTGCTCGGCGTCATCGCGGTCATCCTGATCATCGAGATGAAGAGCCTGCTGATCGGCGAGGGCGCCTCCGAGCCCGACCTCGACACGATCGTCGACGAACTCGCCGCGGGCAAGGTCGAGCGGGTCATCCACATCCGGACGCTGTACATCGGCCCGGACGAGATGCTGGTGGCCGCGAAGCTCGCGCTGGTGCCCGGGCTGGAGACCGCCGAAGTCGCGCAGGCCATCGACGACGCCGAAGCGCGGGTTCGCGCGAAGGTGCCGACGGCGAAGCTGATCTACCTCGAGCCGGACTTGGACCGCTCGCTGGCGTGAGCCGGTCTCGAACCGGCTCCAGTGCGCCAGGAAAGGCCCGTTCCTTGCAAATTTTGCAAGGAACGGGCCTTTCCTGGTGTCCGGGGGCGCGAAAGCGAGGGATCCGTGATCACCATGCGGGGCAACTGTCCGTATTCCGCCGATCACCGCCGCGACCTTCGGGTACTTCGTTGCTCTCCCACCGCGCTGCCGCCACGATCGGGCGATAGGGTCCCTTGAACCGCAGTCAGGTGTAGGAGGTCAAGGGTGCCCGGAAACGGTCTGTGGCGTACGAAATCCATTGAGCAATCCATCGCGGACACCGACGAACCGGGGACCAAACTCAGGCGGAACCTGAGCGCTTGGGACCTGACCGTCTTCGGTGTCGCCGTCGTCATCGGCGCCGGGATCTTCACGCTCACCGCGCGCACGGCAGGCGACTACGCCGGGCCGTCGGTCTCGCTCTCGTTCGTCTTCGCCGCCATCGCCTGTGCGCTGGCGGCTCTCTGTTACGCGGAATTCGCGTCGACCGTCCCGGTGGCCGGGAGCGCGTACACGTTCTCGTACGCCACGTTCGGCGAGTTCATGGCGTGGATCATCGGCTGGGACCTGATCCTGGAGCTGGCGGTCGGCGCGGCCGCGGTGTCGAAGGGCTGGTCGGCCTATCTCGAAACCGTGCTCTCCTACATCTTCGGCAAGGGCACGAAAACGACGTTCGAGATCGGCGGCGTCCCCGTCGACTGGGGCGCCCTGATCGTGGTGCTGGTGCTGGCGACGCTGCTCGCTGTCGGCACGAAGCTGTCTTCGCGGTTCTCGATGGTGATCACCGGGATCAAGGTCGCGGTGGTGCTGTTCGTGATCGTGCTCGGCATTTTCTACATCAAGGCCGCCAACTACACGCCGTTCATCCCGGAGGCCCAGTCCGGCGCCGAGTCGTCGGCCACCGGGGTCGACCAGTCGCTCTTCTCGGTGTTCGCGGGCAGCAGCAGTAGCTCGTTCGGCGTCTTCGGCCTGCTGGCCGCGGCGTCGCTGGTGTTCTTCGCGTTCATCGGTTTCGACATCGTCGCGACCACCGCGGAGGAGACCCGCAACCCGCAGAAGGCCGTGCCCCGCGGCATCTTCGGCTCGCTCGCCATCGTCACGGTGCTGTACGTCGCGGTGTCGCTCGTGGTCGTCGGCATGGTGAACTACAAGGACCTCGCCACTTCGGCGGGTGACGGCGGCAAGAAGACCCTCGCTTCCGCGTTCGCGGTCAACGGCGTCGACTGGGCGGCCAACATCATCTCCGTCGGTGCCCTCGCCGGTCTGACGACCGTCGTCATGGTGCTGATGCTGGGCCAGATCCGGATCATCTTCGCGATGTCGCGCGACGGCCTCATGCCGCGCAGCCTGGCGAAGACCGGCCCGAACGGGACGCCGAAGCGGGCGACCATCGTCGTCGGCGCACTGGTCGCCGTCGCCGCCACGTTCTTCCCGGCGGACAAGCTCGAGGAAATGGTCAACGTCGGCACGCTGTTCGCCTTCATTCTCGTTTCGGCGGGTGTGATGGTGCTGCGCAAGAAGCGACCGGATCTCCCTCGCGCCTTCCGCGTGCCGTGGGTGCCGTTGATCCCGATCCTGGCGATCGCCGCCTGCCTCTGGCTGATGCTCAACCTGACCGTTTTGACCTGGTTGCGGTTCATCGCGTGGATGGTGCTGGGCGTCGTCGTCTACTTCGTCTACAGCCGTCGCCATTCAGTGCTCGGCAAGCAGAACAAGGCCGAGAAGACGGAGTCCGTTTCGGACTGATCATTCTCGTTTCGGCGGCCCACCATTCCTCTGTGGATGGTGGGCCGCTTTGTCGGGGGCCCCGGTTTCGGTGTGAAATCGGTGTGCGATAGCGTCCGGTCTCTCGCCTCACCCTGTCGGGTGAACGGAACTCGTGTAGAAGCACCGCGAGTTGACCTTCATCCCTCGAATGAGGCACCGCGCTTTGCTCGTTTGTCCCCCGATCGGTACAGGAGAGCTCTGAATGCAGATCATGTCCGGACGGCGTGTCCGTTCCGCCGTCACCGTCGTCGCACTGGCGACCGCCGCCCTGCTCGGTACCGCCGGTTCGGCGCTGGCCTGTCACTCCGATGACGACCGCGCCAAGCCGATCCCCGGCAACATCAGCAAGTGCGAGCAGGTCAAGGCCGGCGGCAAGGCCCTGTCCGACGCGGACTTCAAGTTCACCGGTGGCGCCGGTGAGAAGCGGCTCAACATCACCGGCCTCGGCGAGGGCGTCAAGGTGACCGCGATCGTCGTCCTCGGTGGCGACGACGGCTACAACGTCTACGAGCCCGGCAAGCGCAAGCTCTCCGACACCCCGCCGTGGACCGAGCTGCGCGCGCCGTTCAACCGCGACGGCAGCAAGGCGAACATCGACAAGTGGTACGCGTGCGGCGAGAAGACCAAGCCGACCGAGCAGCCGAAGCCGTCCGAGCCGACGAAGACCTCGACGGCCAAGCCGCCGACGACCGCGCCGACCTCGACCACGGAGAAGCCGTCCGACACCCCGACCAGCACCTCCGCCCCGGCCCCGAACGTGGGCGGTAACGGTGGCAACGGCGGCGGTCTCGCGGACACCGGTTTCGACAACGCCTGGCTGCTGTGGGCCGGTGGCCTGCTGGTGCTGGCCGGTGCCGGCGTCCTGGTCCTGCTGCGCGTGCGTCGCAAGGCCGACTGAAACTAGCTGATGCCTGAAGGCCCTCTTCCTCGTGAAGGGGGCCTTCAGCGCATTTGCGGGAAGTCCCCGAACAGCGATCCCTGCTCGCCCCAAGGGTTCGACGGGCGGGGGCGGCCGAGCCCGGCGGCCATCGCGACGGCGTTGTCCCATTCGGCGTCGACGACGTAATCCGTGTGCTTGAGGACGCCGGGTGCCCAGCGGTGCCGCCCGGTCGGCCCGCGCATCGGGTCCGGCAGCCAGTGATCGCCGCCGAGCACCAGGACACCCTGCTCGTCGGCTTCGGCGGCGAGCGGACCCGTTCCGCCGGTGGCCAGGTAGCCGTCGCCGAGCAGTTTCCCGGACACCACCCGGTGCCGCCACGTCGTGACGCCGCCGCCGAAGATGTCCGTGCCGCGGCACAGCGCCCGCCAGCGGCCGTCGAGATCCTCGTACAGCCCTGCCAGCTGCGCCTGCGGCAGCATCGCGGGGAAGGCTCGCTGGTAACCCCATTGCAGCGGTGAGCCCGCCGTCAGCAGCCCGACGCGCTCACGGTCCTCGGGCGGGAGGTCGGCGAGCACGCGCGCCGCGGCGAGCACGGTCAGCAGGCTGCCGAGGTTGTACCCGGAGAGCACGACCCGCGTGCCCGGATCGGCCAGATGTTCCTTGACCCGGTCCGCGAGTTCCGGGACGACCTTGAGCGCGTAGCTCGGCGGAACGATCGGATGGGCGGCCCGCGGCCAGAAGCACACGAGGTCCGCCAGCGCGCCGAGGTGACGGCTGCGCTTGGGCGTCGTCGCGGCGGCGAAAACGACGCGCAGCAGTCCTGCGGCCAGGGCGCCCAGCGCGAACACCCCGATCCCCGAAATCGGTTTCGACCACTCGCCCAGCGGGCCGAAACCGAAGCGCAGCACCAGGAGCGCGCCGCCGCCCGCCGCCATCGCCAGTGCCACCGCGAGCGCCAGATGGTGCAGATGCTTGCGTTCCCACGAGGCGCGCGCCCAGACGTGGGCGGCCTCCTCTTCCTGCGCCTTGCCGATCTCCATCAGCCCGACGATCTTCGGGACGCCTCGCCGCAGCCGCCGCAGCGGGACGGCCACCGCGAAGCCCAGCAAGCCGAGTACGACGGCGAGCGCGAGCCCGGCGCCCCACAGCACGGTCACCAGGACGTAGGTGTCGGGGAGCCGGAGGTCGCTCGCGCCGACCAGTTGCCGCAGCGCGACCGCGAGCCCCGCGCCGAAGCCGCCGCCGAGCAGGCCCGCCAGCGCGACGACCGGCGCCGCGGCCCAGCCGCCGAGCCAGGGCCGCAACCGGCGTGGCAGGTGCTTCCAGGTCGAACGGCCGAACAAGGCCGCCGGGATGAGCATCAGCGCGAACAGCACGGTCACCGCGACCATCGCCGCGCCCAGCGCTTCGACCGTCCCTTCCGCCCCGCCCAGCCCGCCGCCCGGCAGTCCGGCGGGCAGCGGCGTCCGGCGGACGACGGCGATCCCGACCAGCGCGACGGCGAACGCGATCATCCCGCCGCGGACCACCGGCCCGGCGGAGAAGCCGACGGTCGAGGCCACCAGCGCGGCGAGGACGAGCGCCATCGCGCAGATCCACACGACGAGGTCGAACGTCACCGTCGGCAGCCGGAACGGCCCGCCGAGCAACGGAAGCGCGAGGCAGGTCAGCGCGGCGACGGTGTGCAGCGTGCGCAGGCCCGGCGTCCGCGGCATGTCCTGTGGCTGCAACGGGGCCGGACTGTGCGCGCGGTGCAGCCGATTCCGTGACCGCCAGTCCGACGACGGGATCCGGTCGAGCACGAAGATCAGCACCAGCAGCGGCACCACCCCGATGGCCGTCCGCAGCGGCGCGAAATCCCGCAGGAACGACGGCGCGCCCGCCAGGCACGTCGAGCCGGGGGCGAGGCATTGCGCGGCGAACAGGTCGAGCGAGACCACCGCGAGCTGGCTGATCAACAGCATCGTCAGCAGCAGCGAGGCCACCCGCAGCACCGCCCGGCACGCCGTGCCGAGCGCGGCCGCGAAGCGTTTGCCCTCCGGGACCGGCGGGAGCATCCAGTGCGCGACGTTCGCCAGCGAGAACGGGAACAGCAGCGCCCAAGTCGCCTTCGCCGCGCCCCCCGAGGTCATCCCGCTCCACAGGTAGCCTTCGAGGATGCGCGGGATCGAACGGCCGAGCGCGGGCAGCACCGGTCCGGGAGCGGGGCGGCGCAGCCGGTCCGACGGCCGGATCAGCCTGCCGATCCCGTCGCCCGCGACGTCGACCACCGACGTCGAATCCAGCAGACTTTCACCGCTCGTGCCCACTAGCCCGGGTACGCGTATTTCGACGACGCGGGTATCGGGACCCGGCATGACCACGGTGAAGGCCTCCAAACAGTGCAGTGGGCTTTGAGCCGACAACGGTACTGTTCTGTTGTCATCCAACCTTGGAGGAAGCGCGCATATGACCCCCGAAAGCGTTGCCAAGCGGCACGACACCCGCAACGGCATCGAGTTCGCCGTCGCCGATCTCGAGGCCGCCGAGTTCGGCCGCAAGGAGATCCGCCTCGCCGAGCACGAGATGCCGGGCCTGATGGCGCTGCGCCGCGAGTACGCCGAGGTGTATCCCCTGCGGGGAGCCCGGGTTTCGGGCTCGCTGCACATGACGGTACAGACCGCGGTCCTGATCGAAACCCTCGTCGCACTGGGTGCCGAGGTGCGCTGGGCCTCCTGCAACATCTTTTCCACGCAGGATCACGCCGCCGCGGCGATCGTCGTCGGCCCGCACGGCACCGCCGAGGAGCCCAAGGGCGTCCCGGTGTTCGCCTGGAAGGGCGAGTCGCTGGAGGAGTACTGGTGGTGCACCGAGCGGATGCTCACCTGGGACGGTGAGGGTCCCAACATGATCCTCGACGACGGCGGCGACGCCACCATGCTGGTGCACAAGGGAACCGAGTTCGAGAAGGCGGGCGTCGTCCCCTCCCCGGACGAGAACACCTCGGACGAGTTCCGCGTGTTCCTCCAGCTGCTGAGCGCCTCCGTCGCGGCCGACACCGGCAAATGGACCAAGATCGGCGAAGGCATCCGCGGTGTCACCGAGGAGACCACGACCGGCGTGCTGCGGCTCTACCAGCTCGCCGCAGCCGGTGAGCTGCTGTTCCCGGCGATCAACGTGAACGACGCCGTCACCAAGTCGAAGTTCGACAACCGCTACGGCATCCGGCACTCGCTGATCGACGGCATCAACCGCGGCACCGACGTCCTCATCGGCGGCAAGGTCGCGGTCGTCTGCGGTTACGGCGACGTCGGCAAGGGCGCCGCGGAATCGCTGCGCGGCCAGGGCGCGCGGGTGATCGTCACCGAGATCGACCCGATCTGCGCGCTGCAGGCGGCGATGGACGGCTACCAGGTCAAGAAGCTGGAGAACGTCCTCGGCGAGGCCGACCTCATCATCACGACCACCGGCAACAAGGACGTCGTGCTCATCGAGCACATGGCGCGGATGAAGCACCAGGCGATCCTCGGCAACATCGGCCACTTCGACAACGAGCTCGACATGGCGGGCCTGCAGCGCTACCCGGGCATCCGGCGCATCAACATCAAGCCGCAGGTCGACGAGTGGGTGTTCCCCGACGGCAAGAGCATCATCGTGCTGTCCGAGGGTCGTCTGCTGAACCTGGGCAACGCGACCGGGCACCCGTCGTTCGTGATGTCGAACAGCTTCTCCAACCAGGTGATCGCGCAGATCGAGCTGTTCACCAAGCACGAGGAGTACGACAAGGAGGTCTTCCGCCTCCCGAAGAAGCTCGACGAGAAGGTCGCGAAGATCCACCTCGACGCTCTCGGCGGCGAGCTCACGAAGCTGACCAAGGACCAGGCCGAGTACATCGACGTGGACGTCGAAGGTCCCTTCAAGACGGATCACTACCGGTACTGAGCTGCAATGAAGGGGACTTTCATTGCAAATTTCGCAATGAAAGTCCCCTTCATTGCACTCGCTAGCGCCACTCGACCTCGATGCCGGCCAGCCCCGGCCCGGCGTCGCTGAAGAACCCGCTGGTCACCCCGCCCATGTCGAGCGGCAGTTCTTCCGACTCGACGGGGACGGCGTCGTCGCGGGTCCGGAACTGCCGTGTGCAGCGGGCGGGCAGCGCGCCGAGCGCGAACTTCAGCTGCACCAGATAGCTCGCGCACTGATCCCGCAGCATCCGGAAGTACCCGGGCGACGCGGTGCCGGAGTCGTCACGGACCTCGAAGCAGAACACGTGGATCTCGCCCTCGGCGAGCTTCCGGTCGAAGAGCAGTTCGGTCGCCATCGTCTCGGCCTCGGCGTTGCGCCGGATCCGGCCGACGCGGCAGCCCTCGGCGGTGATCAGGTCGACGTCGCCGATGTGGCAGCCGGGGTCGCCGTTGTAGACGGTGACGTACCGGTCCGGGCCGTGACGCCGCGCGCGGCACACCAGCCGGGTGTGGAGGGCGATCTGCCGGTGCGCGGCGTCGAAGGTGATCGTGTCGTGCACCGAAAGCATCTCGAGGTCGGCGTTGTACCGATTGGACGACGGGTACGCGCCCAGCTCCGCCAGCAGCTGATCGACGATCGATCCCATGTCGCCGGACCGGATGTCGTGGAACGACGCGGCCATCTGGTGCCCGCGCGCCCGCGCCGTCCGCGGGCCGATCAGCACGACGAGCGCGTCCGCGGGCAGTTGCAGCACCGATTCGAGCGCGCGGACCGCCGGGAGCGCCTTGGGTACCTCCGGCTGGCGCAATCCGCGTTGCCAGTAGCTCAGGGTCGACTGTCCGATTTGGACGCCGCGGAGTCCGAGATGGGCGCGGAGCCGGGCGAGCGAGAGGCCGCGATAGGCGATCGCCTGCCGCAGCGCGTGGTGGAATTCGCCGCTGCGCAAGGCCTCGACGAGCTCCTTGGGCAGGGTTTCGAGCGGTTGACGACGCGTGCCGTCGATGATCGTCGGGGTGTCCCCGTCTCGTGTCACCGCTCGTCCCTTCACCAGACCAGTGTGTGCGCTGAGCGTGAACACCGCGGAACGTTCACGTTAGCAGCGCACTGTGAACACTACGTCCCCCGTTCGGGGTGGTTGACCCCGGAAGAGTGACCGTTCCGGGGTGTGGAAACGCCCCGGAACGGTCCGTTCCACCGAGTGCCCATCTTGCTCTGTGTGAGCCTGCTGTTCACCGTTGTGACCACATTGGTTCGCCATGGTGACCAGGAGGCCCGTTGTGCCTGTGTTCTCGAGGAGGGTTTGCGCCGCGGGCGCCGCGAGTCTCGTGGCGTGGCTCGCGGTCCAGTCCCCGGCGAGCGCCCTGCCCCAGCCGCCTGCCCACCGGAACCCCATCGCCATGCAGGTGCAGCAGAAGTCCCAGTGGTGCTGGGTGGCTTCCGGCAACACCATCGCGGCACACCACGGTGTGACCGTCGCCCAGAACGAATTCTGCCGGATCGCTCACGACGAGCGCCGCCCGGAGTGCGCCGACCGCCCCGGAACGCTGGGTGACGTCCGGCGCGCCTTCGGCAAGCTGGGCTTCTCGGCCCCGGGGAACTACCTCAAGAGCCGCATCTCCTACGCCGACGTCCAGGCGCAGACCGGTGCGGACCGGCCGGTGCAGACCCGGGTCGGCTGGGCTTCGGGCGGCGGCCACATGCACGTGCTCTACGGCGCCGACGCCGGCCGGAAGTGGGTCTCGTGGGGGGATCCACTGCCCACCGGTAACCGCTACAACTGGTCGACCTACGACTTCTACGCCGGCAACAAGTCCTTCACCTGGACGCACACTCTCACCGGGATCCGGCGATGAGCGCGCGGCGGTTCCTCGGGCTCGCCGGGCTGGTCGCGGTCACCCTGCTGATCTCGGCGCCCGGAGCGCGCGCGGACCAACTGTCGAGTGAAGATCTCGCGGCCGCGAAGGCGGCGGCCGACGACCCCACTCTGCGTGCCGAAATCGGCCGCTTCTTCACACAGACGGGTGGTTCGAGCCGCACGCCGTCGGTCAGCGTTGTCCACGTCGCCGACAAAACCTTCCCGGTTTACGAGCTTTCGAGGGATTTCGTCGCCGGTGACGGCGCGGTCGCCGGACAGCTCGCTTACGTCGCCGTCCCGGTGACGGCGTCCGACGGGCAGACCGCGACAGTCTGGTCGGTCCGCGGCGACGACGGTGCCTGGCGCGTCGGCAACATCGCGTCGGGCGACCGGGAAGGCGCACTGGCCCGGCGGTTGCCCGAAGGCGCCACGCTGCTTCACGAACCCCAGGTCGACGCCTGGTACGCGCTGCGCGACGGCCGGGTGACGCTGCTCGACTCGGGCGCCAGCGGTTACGCGGCCGGTGCTTCGGCGACCCTCGCGGAGTACCAGAAGACGGTCTCCGGCCGGTACGGCGCGATGCTCGCGAACTCGCCGTACGCCCAAGAAGGCAAGGCCGGCGGCTACAACGCCCAAGTGATGCCCCGCGGCGACGGCGGCCCCGCGCCCGATGCGCAGGACACCGGCTTCGTCCCGCTGCTGATCTTCGGCGGCCTGCTCCTCATCGGTGTCGCCGGCTTCTTCCTGCACTCGAAGAGGCGCATCCCCTAGCGGACCGGTGGGCCGGACGTGTGCTGACCCCGTCTGGCCCGCCGGTCGACCACGGCGCCCTAATCCATCCATGCCCCCGCCGCCGCCCTCAACCGAACCGCTTCGCGGTGCTGGTCATATTCTGTGCGTGTGGGACGACTCGTGGTGATCGAAGGTCTGGACGGCGCGGGCAAGCGCACGCTCGCCGACGCGCTGACCGGTGCGCTGAACGCGGCCGGTGCGAGCGTCACGTCCATCGCGTTTCCGCGCTACGGCGAAAGCGTGCACGCCGACCTGGTGAAGGAAGCGCTGCACCGCGGGCACGGCGACCTCGCCGACTCCGTCTACGGCATGGCGATGCTCTACGCGCTCGACCGGCGGGGCGCGGGCGACGAGATCCGCGACCGGCTCGGCGATCACGACGTCGTGCTGCTCGACAGGTACGTCGCGTCGAACGCCGCGTACGGCGCCGCCCGGCTCCACCAGGGCGCGGACGGCGAGTTCGTGCGATGGCTCCGTGAACTGGAGATCGACCGTTTCGGCCTTCCGGTGCCCGTCGCGCATCTGCTGCTGCGGGTCACCGCCGACGTCGCCGCCGACCGCGCGCAGCGCCGCGCGGAGAGCGACGCCGACCGCGCGCGGGATTCCTTCGAGACCGACGACGCGCTCCAGAAGCGATGCTCGGTGGTCTACGACGAACTCGCCGCGACGGGCTGGCTCGCGCCCTGGCACGTTCTCGACGGCGTCGCCGGTGTGGACACCCCCGCGCTGGCCACCGGCCTGCTCCGCGATTAGTCCTCTAGTCGCGAGAGCAGCCAGTCGTGGAACTCGCCGATGTGGTGTTCGGACGGCATCAGCACCCCGCCGCCGCGGTAGGCACGGGACGCCATCGCGGGCTGGCAGCGTTCGCACGCGTCGAAGTCCTGCTCGTTGACGCGGTGGAACAGCTCCACCGACCGTGACACGTCCCGGCCCGACGCCACGACCTCCGGCGAATAGAGCCAATCGCATTCGACGACCGTCCGGTCCGGCGCGAGCGGGTACATCCGGTGGAAGATCACGTGGTCCGGCACCAGGTTCACGAACACCTGCGGCCGGATGGTGATCGCGTAGTACCGCCTGTCCTGTTCGCTCGCGACACCGTCCAGCCGCCCGAAGCCCGAACCGCCGTCGATGGTGAACCCGTCGACGTCCTCGCCGAACTCCGCGCCGTGCCCGACGTAGTACTGCGCCGCGTACCCGCCGGTGAACTCCGGCAGCACCTCGGTCAGTTCGGGATGGATCGTCGCGCAGTGGTAGCACTCCATGAAGTTCTCGACGATCAGTTTCCAGTTCGCCTTGACGTCGTAGGTGATCCGCCGCCCGACCGAGAGCCCGTCGAGGCCGTACCGCTCGATCGCTTCCAGCTCGCCGAGCCTGTCCCGCACCGCGCCTTCGACGTCGGCCTCGAACGACGGCGGGTCCGCGGCGAGGCAGACCCACGCGTAGCCCAGCCATTCCCGCAGGTGCACGGTGTGCAGCCCGTACTCGGCGCGGGAGATGTCCGGGAGGCTCGCCAGGTTCGGCGCCGCGATCAGCTTCCCGTCGAGTCCGTAGGTCCAGGCGTGGTACGCGCACTGGAACGCGCGTCTCACCGTGCCCTTCTCCTCGGTGCACAGCCGGGCGCCACGATGGCGGCAGACGTTGAGGAACGCGCGCAGCCCGCCGTCACGCGCCCGGGTGACGATCACGCTCTCCCGGCCGACCTGGACGGTCCGGAAGTCCCCGGGAGACGGCAGGTCCGCCGCCCGCACCGCGCAGAACCATCCGAGTTCGAAGATCTTTTCCTGCTCCGCCGCGAAGATCCCGGGATCGGTGTAGTACCGGCCGCCCAGGGTCGGGATCAGTGGTTCGGCGCGGGTCATCGGGCCACCCCGGTCAGCCGGGCGGGGTCGAACAGGGCGATCGGATGCGCGGTGGTGCCGTCCACCACCAGGTCGGCGAGCACCTCGCCGACCACCGGGACGAATTTGAAGCCGTGCCCGGAGAACCCGCAGGCGACCACGACGCGATCGCGGGTGGGATGGCGCGCGATGACGAAGTGCTCGTCGGGGGTGTTCGTGTACATACAGGTCGCCGCGCGCAGGAACCCGCCGGGCAGCGACGGCAGCTTCCGGCCGACGAACTCCGAGATCGTGTCGATCTCTTCGGCGTGCACCGTCCGGTCGATGGTCTCCGGCGTGCAGGTCTCGCCGCCGCGGAAGAACGCGACCTTCACGCTCCCGGTGTCGTCGTGCGAGGGGAAACCGTAGAACTGGCGACCGTTCTCGCCTTCCCAGACATAGATCGGATGCCGTTCCGCACGGAACGGCTCCGCCCCGCCCGACGGCGCGAACCAGTACTGGACCTGGCGTTCGACGGTGAACTCGACGCCGAGTTCGGTGAGCAGCCGCGGAGCCCAGGCACCGGGGCAGATCACCAGCTGGTCCGCCGTGTAGAAGTTCTGCGCCGTCCCGACCCGGACGCCGGTGGAGGTCTGGTGCCACGAAAGGACCTTCTCCTCGTGGTGCAGATCCGCCCCGGCCCGCGCGGCGAGCTGGAGATGTGCCGCCACACTGCCTTCCGGCACCACGAAACCGGCGTTCTCCTCGTACAGCGCGATCTCGTGGTCGGCCGGGCGCATCGTCGGGAACCGGCGCCGGATCTCGGGCGCGTCCAGGATCTCGTGCGGCAGCTCCCATTTCCGTGCGCTGGCCAGGCTTCCCGACACCGTCCGCGAGTCAGGCCCGCCGAGCATGATCCCGCCGCAGCGGGTGAAGATCTTCCGGCCGGAGTCGCGTTCGATCCCGTCCCACAGTTCGTGCGCCCGCAACAGCAGCGGGACGTACGCGGGATCCTCGAAGTACGCCTGCCGCGTGACCCGCGAGCCACCGTGGCTGGACCCGAGGTTGTGCACCGGCGCGAACTGGTCGATGCCCAGCACCCGCTGCCCCCGCCGGGCGAGCCGGTACGCGGCCGCGCTGCCCATCCCGCCGAGGCCGATGACGATGACGTCGTAAGGACTCATGCGGCGCTCCTGATCCGGCTCATCCCGGCGTCGAACAGCGGTTCACCGGCCACGACGGCGGGGATCCGCTCGCCGAAGTACTCGATCTCGAGCGGTCTGCCCGGTACGGACAGTCCGGCGGGAAGCCAGGCGTACGCGATGTTCTTGCCGACGGTGTAGCCGTACGCGGCGCTGGTGACGTACCCGGCCGGACGGCCGTCGGCGTACACCGGCTCCTTGCCGAGGACGACGGAATACGGGTCGTCGACGGTGAGACAGGTCAGTTTCCTGGTGACCGTCTCCTCCGAGCGGCCCGCCAGCGCGTCCCGTCCGATGAAGTAGCCCTTGTCCATCCGGACGGCGAACCCGAGGCCCGCCTCGTACGGGTCGTGCTCGGCGGTGACGTCCGTGCCCCACAGGCGGTACCCCTTCTCCAGCCGCATGCTGGAGAACGCGTCGCGTCCGGCGGCGATGATCCCGTGCCGCCGCCCGGCGTCGGAGAGCGTGTCCCACAGTTCGCGGCCGAGATCGGCGCTGGTGTACAGCTCCCAGCCGAGTTCGCCCACATAGGACAGTCGCATCGCGGTCACCGGCACCAGGCCGACGTACGCCTGTTTCGTCTTGAAGTAGCCCATCGCCCGGTGTGAGAAGTCCGTTGTGGACAGTGGTTGCAGCACCGCCCTGGCGAGCGGCCCCCACAGGCCGATGCAGCAGGTCCCCGGGGTGGTCTCGTGGATCTGCGCGGCGCCGTCGCCGGGCAGATGCCGTCGCAGCCAGTCGAGGTCGATGTTGCCGTTGACGCCCACCTGGAACCGCTCGGTGCCGAGTCTCGCCACCGTCAGGTCGCTGCGCACGCCGCCGTCCTCGCCGAGCAGCAGCGTGTAGGTGACCGAGCCGGGTTTCTTGTCGAGCTGGTTCGTGGTCATCGTCTGCAGGAACGGCAACGCGCCCGGGCCGGTGACCTCGACGCGTTTCAGCGGCGTCATGTCGAACATCGCGACCCGCCGCCGCGCGACCAGCGCTTCGGCGCCGCCGATCGGGGACCAGTACCGCGCGGCCCAGTCGTTGCGCGCCGGGATGCTCTCCACCTCGGGGAGGTCCGCGTTCGCCTCGTACCAATGCGGCCGCTCCCAGCCGCCCGCTTCGAGGAAGAACGCGCCGAGTCCGGCTTGCCGCTCGTAGAACGGGCTCGTCCGCAGCGGCCGCGGTTCTTCCATGGGCTGTAAGGGATGGACGATGTCGTACACCTCGGCGAAGCTCTGGCAACTGCGCGCCATGACGTGGTCCGGGGCCAGCTGGACTCGCTCGAACCGGGCGAGGTCGCAACCGTGCAGATCTGCTTCGGCCTGCCCGTCGACCAGCCACTGCGCCATCGCCCGCGCGACACCGGCCGAATGCGTGATCCAGACGGCTTCGGCCACCCAGAATCCGTCGAGGTCCGGGTGCTCGCCCAGCAGCGGCATCCCGTCCGGGGTGAAGGAGAACAGGCCGTTGATGCCCTCTTCGACCTTGGTCTCGCTCAGCGACGGCAGCAGGCCGACGGCGGCGGCCCAGGACTCCTCGAAGTCCGCCGGGGTGAATGCGAGTTCGGAAGGCATGCCCTCACCGGCGCCGATCTCGTTGGCGGGCAACGGCATCGGCCGGTGCCCGTACGCGCCGATGCCGATCCGGTCGCCGTGTTCACGGAAGTAGAGGTCGGCGTCCTGATGCCGCAGGATCGGCCGGGTCGTGCCGGTGAGCCCCGGCAGGGGACTGGTGCGGGCGTACTGGTGAGCCATCGGGACCAGCGGGATCGTGAGGCCCACCAGTTCACCGACCACCGGGCCCCACATGCCGGCGCACGAGAGCACGATGTCCGCGCGGAAGCTCCCGGTCTCGGTGGTGACGCCGGTGACCCGCCCGCCCGCGCTTTCGACGCCGACGACCTTCTGGCGCGCGAGGAACTTCGCGCCACGCCCGATCGCGCGGCGGGCCTGCGCCTCGGCCGCGGGCAGTGGGGTGGCCAGCCCGTCGGAGGGGATGTGGAACCCGCCGAGCACCCTGGCCGGATCGAGCAGCGAATGCAGCGCGGCGCATTCGGCCGGGTCGATCAGCCTGCTCTCGATGCCCGACGCGGTCGCCCAGCCGTGCCGCCGCTTGAGATCGGCGAGCCGCTCCGGCGTCGTGGCCACCTCCAGCCCGCCGACCGGCCGGAAACACGGCTGCCCGTCGAGGTCGAGCGCGCCGTACTTGCCGACGGTGTACTGGGCGAATCCGGTCATCGTGCGGCAGGCGTTGGTCTGGAAGACCAGGCCGGGCGCGTGCGAACTGGACCCACCGGTGGTGAACAGGTCGCCCTGTTCCAGCACGGTGAGGTCGGTCCAGCCGCGTTCGGTCAGTTCGTCGGCGATCGCGCAGCCGACGATGCCGGCGCCGATCACGACCACACGGGGTCTGAGGGCCATGGTGAGGGAACCTCCTGCCTGCCCGGTGAGTCCACAAAGGACACGCGGGCATCGGGGTGACAGGCGCTGTTGCGGATGAGGCACGTTGTTCCGTCTTCAGCAACAAAGTGCGGCACGTGCCGCCGCGCTGTCAAGAGCCCGAAGCGGTCGCCCTCTTCAACTCGCGCGTGCTATGAAAGTCCCCTTCATTGCAAAATTTGCAATGAACAAAATTTGCAATGAAGGGGACTTTCATTGCACGGGTGAAGGGCGTGAAAGGGCCGGTCACCTCACTCGGCGAAGTACCCCAGCTGTGCCGAAAGATCCGCCGAAGCCTCCGCCAGTGGCCGCACGATCTGCCGCACCCGCTGCTTCGAGAGCCGGTACGACGGGCCGGAAGCGCTCATCGCCGCGACGACGTCGCCGCCGGGGCCGAGCACCGGCACCGCGACCGCGTGCATCCCCAGCTCCAGTTCCTCGAAACAGGCCGCGTACCCGTCCTCGGCGACCCGCTCCAGTTCCGCGGTCAGCTCGTCGGGATCGACCGTGGTCCGCGGCGTGAACCGTTCGAGTTTCCGCCGGAGCAAACGTTTGCGCTCGACGTCCCCCAGGTGCGCGAGCAGCACCTTCCCGCTGGAGGTCGCGTGCAGGGGAGTGCGCTGACCGGTCCAGTTCTGCGTGCTGATCGCGGCCGACCCGCGGGCCTGGCTGACGTTGATCGCGACGCCGTCGTCGGCGATCGCGATGTTGACCGTCTCGCCGAGCGTCTCCGCCAGGCCCTGGCAGGTCTGCCTGCCCAGTTTCGCCAGGTCCATCCGGCCGGTGGCCGCGCCTGCCAGCCGGACGACGCCGAAGCCGATCGCGTATTTGCCGCGTTCGCCGAGCTGCTCGACGAGGCCGCGGTTCTCCAGGACGCTCAGCAGGCGGGAGGCGGTCGACTTGTGCACGCCGAGTTCGCCCGCGATCTCGGTGATCCCGGTTTCCCCGTTGCGCGCCAGCAGTTCCAGCACGCTGATCGCGCGATCGACGGACTGCACCTGACTGGGCGTTGCGTTCCCCGCGTCCTGGTTCCGCATGACGCAACAGTAGCCGTTTCGCCCCGATCCGCTCGGCTGAGTGGGCGAATCCCTTGACTCACCGGCCCCTCGGGGGTGATTGTTGCGCAGAGCACGTTCTGTCTCGTAATACGCAACATCAACAAACCGTCGGTCCTTTCCCCGGAGGCCCCGATGATCCGTGCCTGCTCCGTCTCCGAACTGCCCGAGGGCGAAGCTCTTCGCCTCGAAGGCCCCGTCCCCGTCTCGGTCTTCCACGCCGAGGGCGGCTATTACGCCCTGGACGACACCTGCACTCACCAGGACGCGTCGCTCGCCGACGGCTGGATCGAGGACTGTTTCGTCGAATGCCCGCTGCACGCCGCGCGGTTCGACCTGCGGACCGGCGTCCCGGATTGCCTGCCTGCCAAGAACGCCGTGCGCACGTACCCGGTCGTCGTCGCCGACGGGGTGATCTACGTGGACACCCGCGCTCAGCGGGACGTCGCTTGAGAACCGTCGCCGTCGTCGGGACCTCTCTGGCGGGACTCCGTTCGGCGCAGGAGTTGCGCGCGCAGGGTTTCGACGGACGGCTGGTGATGATCGGCGCCGAACCGCCGTACGACAGGCCACCACTGTCGAAGAACTTCTTGCTGGGCAAGGTTTCCGCCGACGACCTCGCGCTCGCCGGGCAAGACGATCTCGACGCGGAATGGCGTCTCGGTGTCCGTGCCGAGAAACTCGGTCGCGACGGAGTGACGCTCGAAGACGGCACCACGATCGTCGCGGACGGTTACGTCATCGCGACCGGCGCTGTCGCCAGAACCCTTGGTGCGGCCAGGTGTCTGAAAGGCGTTCACACGCTGCGGACGCTCGATGACGCCGTGTCGCTCAAACGGGAACTCGCGGCGGGGCCGGGTCCGGTGGTCGTCATCGGCGCGGGCTTCATCGGCGCGGAGGTCGCGTCCGCCTGCCGCCTGCTCGGGCACGACGTCACCGTGATCGAGGCGACGCCCGTTCCGCTCGCGTCGGTCGTCGGCCCGGAAATGGGCACGGTGTGCGCCGGATTGCACGCGGCGAGCGACGTCCGCCTGATCGCGGGCGTTCCCGTCGCCGGATTCGCCGGGACCGATCGCGTCACCGGCGTGCGGCTCGCCGACGGCCGGGAGATCCCCGCCGATCTCGTCGTCGCCGGAGTGGGGGCGCGACCGGTCACCGAATGGCTCACCGGCTCCGGGCTCGCCGTCGACGACGGGGTGCTGGTCGATTCCGGCTGTGTCACAGCGAATCCCCGAGTGATCGCGGTGGGTGACGTCGCGCGGTACCACTGCCTGCTGCGCGGCGGGCGGGTCCGCGCCGAACACTGGACCGCCGCCTGCGAGCAGGCGGGCGTCGCGGTCGCGAACCTGCTCGCCGGCTCGACCGTCACGCATTTCGCACGACACGGTTACTTTTGGTCCGATCAGTACGGACGGCGGCTCCAATTCGCCGGAGTGGCCACGGAAGACGTGCGGATCGCCGAAGGAGACGTCGCTTCGAAGCGTTTTGTCGCGACCTATCACCGCGGCGAAGCTCTGACCGGCGTCTTCGCGATCGACTCCGCGCGCCCGTTCACCAAGCTCCGGCGGGCCCTCTAGGGGCAGAAGACCCTACTCGGATGGAGCAATTTGCCCGATTCGATGATCTTTCTGGTGGTCACATCGCCGGGTCGCGCGCTCGCGCGGGGAAACTAGTGCGAACATAGGTTTATGAAGGCACGCGTTCTGGTCGTCGACGACGACCCTGCTCTCGCGGAGATGCTCACCATCGTGCTGCGTGGGGAGGGGTTCGACACAGCCGTCGTGGCCGACGGCTCACGGGCGCTGCCCGCGCTTCGTGAGCTGAAACCGGACTTGGTCCTCCTCGACCTCATGCTGCCCGGGATGAACGGCATCGACGTCTGCAAGGCGATCCGGGCCGAGTCCGGTGTGCCGATCGTCATGCTCACCGCCAAGAGCGACACCGTGGACATCGTCCTCGGGCTCGAGTCGGGCGCCGACGACTACGTGGTCAAGCCCTTCAAGCCGAAGGAGCTCGTGGCCCGCGTCCGCGCCCGGATGCGCCGCACCGAGGCCGAGCCCGCCGAGTCGCTGACGATCGGCGACCTCGCGATCGACGTCCCCGGCCACGAGGTGACGCGGGAGGGCAAGGCCATCCCGCTGACCCCGCTCGAGTTCGACCTCCTGGTCGCGCTGGCCAGGAAGCCCCGTCAGGTGTTCACCCGCGAGGTGCTCCTCGAGCAGGTGTGGGGTTATCGCCACGCCGCCGACACCCGCCTGGTGAACGTGCACGTCCAGCGTCTGCGCTCGAAGGTCGAGAAGGACCCGGAACACCCCGAGGTGGTGTTGACCGTTCGCGGCGTCGGGTACAAGGCCGGCCCGCCGTGACGACCCCATGAGCGGACGCTTGCCGAGGCTTGCCCAAACCACGATGCGCCACCTCCGGCGCATCGTGGTTTTCGTGCGCCGCAAGGTCGTCCTGTTCAACGACCTGTGGCGGCATTCGCTGCAGTTCCGGGTCACGGTGTCCACGCTGGCGCTGTCGTCGGCCGTGGTGTTCGTGCTGGGCATGGTGCTGCAGAACCAGATCACCGACAGGCTGCTCGAGACCAAGCAGAACGCGGCGATCGCGCAGACCAGGGCGGTCGTCGAGACCGCGGCCAGCGAGCTGGTCGGTGTCGGCACCGAGTCGCCCGAAGCGATGACGGCGCGGCTGAAGAACGCGCTGAAGAAGATCTCCAGCACGACGACGTCGCAGGACGGCGCCGGATCGGCCGCGGGCACCTTCGAACCGGTGCTGGTCGCGGGCGGCCGCGACCAGTCGAACACGCCGGCTTCCGCGGGTCCCTACGACCGGGTGCCCGTCCGGCTGCGCCAGTTCGTGGAGACCGAGCAGGTCAGCTACCTGATGCACACGGTCACCGAACCGGACGGCGGCAAGACGACGTATCTGATCCTCGGCGCCCCGGTGACCACGATGATCAACCCGCTCCAGCTCTACCTGCTGTACCCGCTCACCAGCGAGCAGAACACCGTCTCGACCGTGCAGAACACGCTGCTCGTCGGCGGTCTCGTCCTGCTGCTCCTGCTGGCCGGGATCACGAACCTGGTCACCAGGCAGGTGGTCCGGCCGGTCCGGCAGGCCGCCGCGGCGGCCGAAGGATTCGCGGGCGGTGACCTCGATCAACGGCTCGCCGTGCTCGGCGAGGACGATCTGGCCAAACTCGCCGTGTCCTACAACGAGATGGCCGCGAGCATCCAGCGGCAGATCCGCCAGCTGGAGGACTTCGGCGGGCTGCAGCGCCGGTTCACCTCCGACGTCTCGCACGAACTGCGCACCCCGCTGACCACCGTCCGGATGGCCGCCGACGTGCTGCACGCGTCGCGCGAGCAGTTCCCGGCCGGGCTCGCCCGCTCCACCGAACTGCTGGTCGACGAGCTCGACCGCTTCGAGGCACTGCTCGGCGACCTGCTGGAGATCAGCAGGCTCGACGCGGGTGTCGAGGAGCTCTCGGCCGAACTGATCGACGTCCGGCCGATCGCGACCAGGGCCGTCGAACAGGTCAGGGTGATCGCGGGCAACGCGGGCAGTTCGGTCGAGCTGATCCTTCCGGACGAGGAGGCGGCCGCCGAGGTCGACGCGCGCCGCGTCGAGCGGATCCTGCGCAACCTGCTGGCCAACGCGGTCGACCACAGCGAAGGGAACCCGGTGGTGCTGACACTGGCGGTCAACGAGACCGCGGTCGCCATCACCGTGCGCGACCGCGGCGTCGGGCTCCGGCCCGGCGAAGCGGAACTGGTGTTCAACCGGTTCTGGCGGGCCGACCCGTCCCGCAACCGCCGCACCGGCGGCACCGGCCTCGGCCTGGCGATCAGCCAGGAAGACGCCCGGCTGCACGGCGGTGTGCTCGACGCGTGGGGCGAGACCGGTCACGGCGCCTGTTTCCGGCTCGTGCTGCCGCGCCAGCAGGACACGCCGATGGGGGAGAGTCCGCTGGTCCTGCCGCCGCCCGATCACAAACCGACCGATCCGCACGGTTTGTCCTCCGGACTGCTCGAAGTCCGCCCGGCACCCGACGCGATCCTCGCCGAACCCGAGGAGGTCGGCCGATGAAGCGGCTGTTGACCCTGCTCGCGGTGTTCCTGCTGGTCGCCGGCTGCGCGAACATCCCGCTCGAATCCCAGCCCGTCGTCGTTCCCGGGGACAAACCCGGACAGGCGCCGGTGGACGTCCCCGAGCCCGCGGCCGGGATCGACTCGCTGACCGTCACCCGCCAGTTCATCCGCAACTCCGCGACGCCGGGCACGGCGAACGCCGACGCGCGGGTCTACCTGGACGACGAAGCCCGGCGCAACTGGAAGCCGTCGCCGGGGCTGACGATCATCGACAACACCTTCGGCACCGTTTACGACACGTCGTCGCCGACGGGGGACCCGGACGAGCAGGTGGTGAACGTCCGCGGGTTCAAACTCGGCAACCTGAGCCCCGACAGCGCGTTCATCCCGCTCAAGACCGAGTACTCGCAGCAGTTCAAGCTGCGGAAGCAGCAGAACGGCCAGTGGCGGATCGTGGACCCGCCGCAGGAGCTCGCCGTCACCGACAAGGATTTCGCGACCAACTACTTCCGGGTGCCGATCAGCTTCTACTCGGCCGACTCCGGCACCTTCGTCCCCGATCTCCGGTACGTCGCGGCGAAACCGCAGGCCGGGCTGCCGGGCCGGGTGATGGACCTGGTGCTGCAAGGCCCGTCGGAAGGGCTGAAGGGCGCTGTCCAGGACCTGCTCGGTGACCAGGTCGCCACCGAGACCAACGTGCGCAGCACGGACGACGGGACACTGGACATCAACCTGACCGGGATCGGCGGGGCCAGCCTCGCGGACCGGAACCTGATCGCCGCGCAGATCGTCCTCTCCCTGCAGACGGTGACGCTGAGCCGGATCCGGCTGCTCGCCGACGGCAGCGCGCTGGTGCCGGGCAACGAATACTGGCGGGCCAGCGAACTGCTGCCCTACAACACGGAGATCGCCCCCAACTCGGAGCTGAAGGGGCTGATGACCGTGAACGGGCGGGTCCGGTCGCTCGGCGACGGGGCACCGGTCGGCGGCCCGGCGGGCAACGGCGGGTACAAGGTCGTCAGCGCCGCGCAATCCGTCGACGGGAAACGGCTCGCGGTGGTCGAAGAGCGCGACGGCAGGCAATGGCTCCGGGTCGGCGAACTGGACCGGGATCTCGCTTCGGTGGATCTGTTCGGCGGCAGCCTGAGCCGCCCCACCTGGCGGCCGGTCGCGCGGGGCGGCGGGGCTTCCGGCGAGGTCTGGACGGTCGTCGACCACAACACCGTCGCCAGGGTCACCCTGGCCGCGGACGGCCGCTGGGTGAAGGCCGGCGTCGACGCGACCCAGCTCACCGGGCTCGGCCAGATCACCGAACTGCGCCTTTCGCGTGACGGATCCCGGCTGGCCGCCGTGGTCAACGGGCAGCTGGTGGTCGCCTCGATCGTGCGGACGGCGGACTCGGTGGCGCTGCGCTCGCCGCGGAAGCTGCAGGAACGCGACCTCAAGGACGTCGTCGACGTCGACTGGGCGACCCAGGACCACCTGATCGCCGCGACGTCGTCGAGCACGCTGCCGGTGGTCAAGGTGCCGCTGGACGGGCAGCGGATGGACGCCTTCAACAGCTCGAACCTGACCCCGCCGGTCCACGGCGTCACCGCGGCGCCGAGCAGGCAGAACCTGGTCGCGGACGCGGGCGGGCTGTGGGTCGCGTCCGAACTGGGCGAGGTCTGGCGGCCGCAGGCGCACACGGTGACCGACGCGGACCCGTTCTACCCGGGCTGAGCATCCTGGTCAGGTCTCGTGAGTGGTAAGGACGGTTCTAACCGTCCTTACCACTCACGAGACCCGCCACGGGCCGGCACCTTTGGTCGTACTCCGCGCGCCCTTGCCCTCTCCGGAGGGGGAGCAAGGGACCTTTAGTATCGCTAGCTTTCCTAGCGACGCTAATCGACCGATCCTGGTCTGAAGGTCCGTGAAGGCCTCCTTCCCTACGCTCAAGGTAGGGAAGGAGGCCTTCACGGACCTTCGGACCTTCTCTTCGACTGCCTACCCGCCCGAGAGTCCCAACCCCGCGGCCTTCTCCTCGATTGCCCTCATGACAGGTCCCCTTAGGACGGAAAGCGTCCAAAAGGGACCTCTCGCGACACATCGGCCCCAGGAACTGTCGGTCCCCGCCGCCACCCTCGACGCCATGTCCAAACTCCTGGATCTCCTCATCCCCGCCCGCTGCGCGTCCTGCGGCGCCCCCGGCGCCCCTTGCTGCGCCACCTGTCAGACCGCTTGGGGTTCGCTCAGCGAGATCACCCGCGCCCCGACGGCCGGTCTCGTGCCCGTCTACGCCTTGGCCCGCTACGCCGACGAGGCCCGCCGCCTGATCCTCGCCTACAAGGAACGCGGCCGCCGCGATCTCGCCCCGTCCTTGGGCCGGGCCCTCGCCGAAGCCCTGGTCCACCTGCCAGGGCCGGAGCCGGAACGCTGCCTCGTCCCGGTCCCGTCGAGACGGCACGCCTCGCGGGTCCGAGGCGGCCCGCACGTCCGGCGGATGGCCGAGGAGTGCGTAAAAGTGCTGTCAAGCAAGGGAAAACCGGCGACGGTCGCGCCGGTGCTCGAACTCGGGGCCGGGGTTCGAGACGCCGCGCGGCTCACCCGTGCCGAGCGGGCGGTGAACCTCGACGGCCGCATCCGCCTCGTCCGAGGTGTTCACCCGTCGGAGGTCATTCTGCTTGACGACGTGATCACAACCGGAGCGACGGCCGCCGCTTGTGCGCGCCTATTGGACATAAGCGGAATTCACGTTTCCGCGGTGGTCGCGCTGGCCGCCGCCGGGTGATCACGGGGTCACCTACAAGAGTGATGAATGATCGGGAACGGGAATGGGTACAAGGACGTTGACGGGATATGAGGCAGCTTCCGGGGAACACTCCAACGGCTCGCCACTCCACCGGGGTGGCGGCGGATTCCCTTGGTGGCGTCACCCTCGGCTTTTTCCTGTCCGGAGGCTTGCGCCGTCCGCGTGAAAACAAATCACCGGGACGACGCCCGACAGGCCGGATTGTCCCGCTGGGCACGGTCCCTTCGTCGCGTGCGGTGACGGGGTCTCACGTCCTGATATCCCCCGGCTCGGGGGCTGTTGCTCGGGGCGTGTTGCAGCTAACGTGCAGCGCTATCAGCAATCCCGGCAGGCAGGGAGGTGACCAGCCCATGTCCCTGGCGCCGGAGCCGCGCTGAGTCCGCGCTCGGACATCCGACACGAGACGTCGTGGCCGCATGCCGAGTTCTCTCATCGCCCGCGATCCGGGCTTCGTCCCCGCTTTACCGGCGCCCTAGTGAACACATCTACAGCTCGCAGTCATTTCAGCGAGGGAGGTCGTGTATGGACATCGTCGTTAAGGGCCGCAACGTGGAGGTGCCCGACCACTATCGGGCACTCGTCAGCGAAAAGCTGGCCCGGCTAGAGCGCTACGACAAGAAGGTCATCCGATACGACGTGGAGCTCTTCCATGAGCCCAATCGCCGGCAGTCGAAGAACTGCCAGCGCGTCGAAATCACCGGGAAGGGCAGGGGCCCCGCCGTACGCGCCGAAGCGTGTGCGGGCGACTTCTACGCAGCGCTGGATTCCGCACTGAACAAGCTCGAGAACCGGTTGCGGAAGACACACGACCGCCGGCGCGTGCACTATGGCCGCAGCCGCCCGGAATCCGTCGCCGAGGCGACTTCGATGGCGGCCGCCGGTGGCATGACCACCGACACCCGACATCTCGCGGGTACCGCTGTACTCGAAGCGCCCGAGGCCGAACCCATGGCCAACGGTTTCGCTGTCGAGAGCGGTGACGACTTCGAGATGCCCCAGCAGCAGCGCTGGGATGACGGGGTGACCGAACACCAGCCCGGTCGCGTCGTCCGCGAGAAGAAGCATGACGCGGTTCCGATGACGGTCGACCAGGCTCTCTACGAGATGGAACTGGTCGGTCACGACTTCTACCTGTTCAACGACTCCGACGCCGGGTGCCCGAGCGTCGTCTACCGGAGGCGAGGCTTCGACTACGGCGTCATCCGGCTGAGTTAGCCGGCCCTCCGACACCATAAACGCCTACGACGGCGGCCCGCACGCGTTCGGCGTGCGGGCCGCCGTCTCGTCCGGATCCGGCGGGGCCCGCCCCGGTCTCGTCAGGTACCGACCGACGGTGCGTGCGCGAACACCGAGGTGTTCCCTACGATGGGGGTCGGACGGCGGTGCGAAACCCGGCGCCGCCGCATACGAGACTGCCCGGGATCGGCTCGGGTGCGATCACAATCAGCTAGTGAGGTCGACCGGATGGTGCTGAACCGCCTGCTCCGCGCGGGCGAGGGCAAGATGGTGAAGCGGCTGCGCAACATCGCCGATCACATCAACACTCTCGAAGACGACGTCAAGGAACTTTCGGACACCGCTCTGCGGGCCAAGACCGACGAGTTCCGTAAGCGGAACGCGGACGGCGAGTCACTCGACGACCTCCTGCCGGAGGCGTTCGCGGTGGCGAGGGAGGCGGCCTGGCGTGTGCTCGGCCAGCGGCCCTACGACGTCCAGGTGATGGGCGGCGCCGCGCTGCACCTCGGCCAGGTCTCCGAAATGAAGACCGGTGAGGGCAAGACCCTGACCCAGGTGCTCCCCGCCTATCTGAACGCGCTGTCCGGCAAGGGCGTGCACGTCATCACGGTGAACGACTACCTCGCCAAACGTGACGCCGAGTGGATGGGCCGCATCCACCGCTTCCTCGGCCTCGAGGTCGGCATCATCCTGGCCGACCAGGCCCCCGAGGTCCGCCGCCAGCAGTACGCCGCCGACATCACGCACGGCACGAACAACGAGTTCGGCTTCGACTACCTCCGCGACAACATGGCGTGGAGCCTCGAGGACTGCGTGCAGCGCGGCCACAACTTCGCGATCGTCGACGAGGTGGACTCCATCCTCATCGACGAGGCCCGGACGCCGCTGATCATCTCCGGCCCGGCCGACCAGTCCTCGCGCTGGTACGTCGAGTTCGCGCGGCTGACCCCGCTGATGAAGGTGGACATCCACTACGAAGTGGACATCCGCAAGCGCACCGTCGGTGTCAGCGAGAAGGGCGTCGCGTTCGTCGAGGACCAGCTCGGCATCGACAACCTCTACGAGGCCGCGAACACGCCGCTGGTCGGCTACCTGAACAACGCGCTGAAGGTCAAGGAGCTCTACAAGCGCGACAAGGACTACATCGTCCGTGACGGCGAAGTCCTCATCGTCGACGAGTTCACCGGCCGCATCCTGCACGGCCGCCGCTACAACGAGGGCATGCACCAGGCGATCGAGGCCAAGGAAGGCGTCGAGATCAAGGCCGAGAACCAGACTCTCGCCACGATCACGCTGCAGAACTACTTCCGGCTGTACGACAAGCTGGCGGGCATGACCGGTACCGCCGAGACCGAGGCGGCCGAGTTCCACCAGACCTACAAGCTGGGTGTGGTGCCGATCCCGACCAACAAGCCGATGGTCCGCGCCGACCAGGCCGACCTCATCTACAAGACCGAGCAGGCCAAGTTCGAGGCCGTCGCCGAGGACATCGCCGAGCGGCACGAGAACGGTCAGCCGGTGCTGGTCGGCACCACGAGTGTCGAGAAGTCCGAGCACCTGTCGAAGCTGCTGCTCAAGCTGGGTGTCCCGCACGAGGTCCTCAACGCCAAGCACCACGACCGGGAGGCGCTGATCGTCGCCCGCGCGGGGCGCAAGGGCGCGGTCACGGTCGCCACCAACATGGCGGGCCGCGGTACCGACATCGTGCTCGGCGGCAACCCGGACCTGATCGCCGACGAGGTGCTGCGCGAGCGCGGCCTCGACCCGGTGGAGCACTCCGAGGAGTACGAGGCCGCGTGGCCGAAGGTGCTCGAAGACATCCAGGCGGAGACCAAGGCCGAGGCCGACGAGGTCCGCGAGGCGGGCGGGCTGTACGTGCTCGGCACCGAGCGGCACGAGTCCCGCCGGATCGACAACCAGCTCCGCGGTCGTTCCGGCCGTCAGGGCGACCCGGGCGAGTCCCGGTTCTACCTGTCGCTCGGTGACGAGCTCATGCGCCGCTTCAACGCGACGATGGTCGAGCGGGTCATGACCACCATGCGGCTGCCGGACGACGTGCCGATCGAGCACAAGATGGTCTCCAAGGCGATCAAGAGCGCGCAGACGCAGGTCGAGCAGCAGAACATGGAGATCCGCAAGAACGTCCTCAAGTACGACGAGGTGATGAACGAGCAGCGCAAGGTGATCTACGCCGAGCGCCTGCGCGTCCTCGAGGGCGAAGATCTTCGCGAGCAGATCGAGCACATGCTGGTCGACGTCATCAACGCGTACGTCACCGAGGAGACCTCCTCGGGCTACTCCGAGGACTGGGACCACGAGAAGCTGTGGACGGCGCTCAAGACGCTGTACCCGGTCAAGGTCACCTGGGACGACCTCACCGCGGATGACGACCTCGACGCCGAAAGGCTGCGCGAGGCGCTGCTCGAAGACGCCCACCGCGCGTACGACGAGCGCGAGGTCGAGATCGACGGCAAGGTCGGCGAAGGCGCGATGCGCAGCCTGGAGCGTCAGGTCATGCTCACCGTGCTCGACCGCAAGTGGCGTGAGCACCTCTACGAGATGGACTATCTCAAGGAGGGCATCGGCATGCGGGCCCTGGCCCAGCGCGACCCGGTCATCGAGTACCAGCGCGAGGGCTATGACATGTTCCGCGCGATGCTGGAGTCGTTGAAGGAGGAGGCCGTCGGCTTCCTGTTCAACCTCCAGGTCGAGCAGGCCGAGCCCGCCGCCCCGTCGCCGGAGTCCGCGTCCGCGCTGCCCGCCGGTGTCGGCTCCGGGAACGGCCAGGCCGCCAACGGCGACGGACGGCACGCCCGTCCGACGCCGCCGCAGGGTCCGGCGACCGACACCGAATCCGTGCCGTCCGCCTTGCGGGGCAAGGGTCTCGGGGGCGGTTCGCAGTCCGGGCTGACCATGTCGGGCCCGTCCGAGGACGGCGGCGTCGAGTCGCATTCGGACAGTGCCGGCGACGACGGTGACCAGAGCGGAACCCGCCGGGAGCGTCGTGCCGCGCAGCGCGCCTCCCAGAAGAAGGGCAAGAAGGGCCCGCGCCGCTGAGACAGTGAACGAGAAGGGGGCCTTCGCCGCACGAGACAGACGCGGCGAAGGCCCCTTCGTCATGCGGCGAGCCGTAGCGCGGAAACACGTCGCGGGGGCTTCAACAGGTGGAAGCGGGTGCACACCCAGCCTGCCGGTGTCCGCTCGAAGCGCGCGGCCAAGGCGAGGAAGCGCTCGTTCTGTTCGACGGTCGCGCAGGCCTCGATGACGCCGTCCGCCGGGTGGCACAGATGGATCGACTTCGGCCGGTAGCCGCCCGGCGGACGGCGACGGCCGCGGTCGAGCAGCGCGCTGTGGAGCGCCGGGTCGAGGATCGGCCGTACCTGGACCGCCGGACGGCGCCCGTCGCAGGCTTCCAGGATGGTGGTCAGCAGCCTGCCCACCTGGCGCCCGTCCAGCGTGTCGGGTCCCTGCCCCGGCGGCGGCGTTTCCTCGAACCGTTCGCCGGACAGCGGCAGGTCCAGCGTGAGCTGGTTGTCCGGCTGCGGTACCCGGTGCAGCCGCCGCTCCGGACGGCCGTCGGGACGGCAGGGCGGTTCATACGGTTTCAGTCGTCTCAGTACGTACGAAGTCATGTGATCGTCCCCCTCCGCGGCCCCCTCGGCCGCGCCCAGCAACTAAGGGACCGGCGGTGGACCGAGGTGCGACACGAACCGCCCGAGAGGATGAACCGGGCGGTGATCGCTTGTGTACGGTGGGCCGGTGCTGAAAGGGCTGGTCATCGACTACGTCGGAGTGCTCACGGACGCCGGTGCGGACGAGCTGTACGCCTTCCTGCGGTCCGCCAGGGAGCGCGGCATCAAAACGGCCTTGCTCTCGAACGCCCCCGGCGCGTCGGACGAGGCCAAACGGACGCTGGACCCGTTCTTCGACGCGCTCGTCTTCTCCGGCGAGGTCGGCGTGGCCAAACCCGAGCGCGAGGTCTACCTGCTCACCGCGGGGCTGCTCGACCTGCCCGCCGAAAGGTGCGTGTTCGTCGACGACGCCGCCCACAACGTCCGAGCCGCGGTGGCGGCCGGGATGGCGGGTGTGCACCACACGTCGGTCGAGGAGACGTTGACCGAGCTCAGCGCCTTGTTCCCGACGCCTTGGCGCGGCGCACCAGCTCGAACGAGAGCACCGCGGCGGCCGCCGAGACGTTGAGCGATTCGACTTCGCCGGGCATCGGGATCGAAACCCACTCCGTCACCAGCTCGCCGACCTCGGCGCCCACGCCGTTCGTCTCCCCGCCCAGCACGAACGCCGCGCGCTGCGGCAGTTCGACGTCGAACACCGAGGAGCGGGCCGAAGCGCCCAGCGCGTAGATGCCGTACCCGGCTTCGGTGAGCATCTCGGCCGCCTCGCGCGCGCTGCCGCACCGCAGCACCGGCGCGCGGAACGCGACCCCGGCCGAGGCCTTGACCACCATCGGATCGAGGGCGGCGACCCCGCGCCGCGGCACCACGACACCCTCCAGCCCGGCGGCGGTCGCCGTGCGCAGGATCATCCCGACGTTCGCCGGAGTGGTGATCCCGTCGAGCAGCAGCACCCGTGACGGCGGCCTGCCGCCGGACAGCGCCGCGTGCAGCGACCGCATGCGCGGCGCGACGACGTCGGCCAGGACGCCCTGGTCCTGCTTGCCGTTCCCGGCCAGCACCTTCACGCGGTGCGCGCTCGCCCGCTGCACCGGCACCCCGGCGGCCTTGGCGGCGCGCTCGATCTCGGCGGCGTTCTGTCCCCGCACGGTGTCGGCGAGAATCACCTTGTCCACCTCGAGCGCCGCGTCGTCCAATGCCTCGAGCACCGGTTTCCGGCCGTACACCGTCAGGAACCGGTCCTTCGGCGAGATCACCGAGTCATCACCCACACCGGCGAGTGTCCCACTATGTAAGGATCGGCTCATGCCCGACCGCCTCTCCGCGCTGGACGCCTCGTTCCTGTACGTGGAAGACCACTCGACCCCGATGCACGTCGGCGGCGTGGCGATCTTCGAACGACCGCGCGACGGCTTCACCTACGAGCAGCTGCTCGACCTGATCGGGCAGCGCCTGGCGTTCCTGCCGCGCTACCGGCAGCGGGTGCTGGAGGTACCGGGTCATCTCGCCCGCCCGGTGTGGGTCGACGACGTCGACTTCGACCTCAACTACCACGTCCGCCGGTCCGCACTGCCGCAGCCGGGTTCCGACGGCCAGCTGTTCGATCTCGTGGCGCGGCTGATGTCGCGGCGGCTCGATCCGGGAAGGCCGCTCTGGGAGGCGTACTTCGTCGAGGGGCTCGCGGGGGACCGCGTCGCGCTGGTGACCAAGACGCATCAGTCCGTTGTGGACGGGATCGGCACGATCGAGCTCGGGCAGCTGATCCTCGACGCCACCCCGCAGGAGCCGGAACCGTTCGACGACAACTGGCATCCGCGCCGGGAACCGAGCCGCACCCAGCTGATCCTCGACGCGGTCGCCGAGACGGTGCAGCGGCCGACGGAACTGGTGGAGAACGTCCGCTCCATCGCCCACGACGCCACCGCGATGGCGGGCAAGGTCACCGAAACGGTCGGGGATGTCGCGTCGGCGTTGAAGACCATGGTGAATCCGGCGCCGTCCGGGCCGCTCAACGTCCGCACCTCCGGCGGCCGCATGTTCGCCGTGGTCCGCACGCGGCTGGAAGACTTCCGCAAGGTCCGCGCCGCGCACGGCGGCACGGTGAACGACGTCGTGCTGGCGGCGATCTCCGGCGCGCTGCGGGAATGGCTGCTCTCCCGCGGCTCGAACCTGACCGCGACGACCACCGTGCGCGCGCTGGTGCCGATGGCCGTCCGCGACGCCGAGACGGCGGAGTTTTCGACGCCCGCGCTGGTCGGGAACCAGGTCGACGCCTATCTCGTCGATCTCCCGGTCGGTGAGCCGAACGCGGTCCTGCGGTTGCAGCACATCGGCCACGCGATGGCGGATCACCTCGATTCGGGCCGCTCGGTCGCCGCGCGCGGGCTGCTGACGGTCGGCGGCTTCGCGCCGGCGACCCTGCATTCGCTGGGCGCGCGGGCCGCCGGGTCGATGTCGGGGCGCATTTTCAATGTGCTGATCACGAATTCGCCGGGCCCGCAGGTGCCGCTCTACGCGGGACAGGCGAAGATGGTGGAGATGTTCCCGGTCATGCCGCTGGTGCGCAATCAGGCGCTGGCGATCGGGGTCACCTCGTATCACGGCGGTGTCTACTTCGGACTGAACGGCGACCGCAAGGCCGTGTCCGATGTGGACCTGCTCGCCGGGATGATCGAGGAATCGTTGGAAGAGCTGAAGGGTGCGCACTGGTGAGGGTCTATCTACCCGGGACGATCGCGATGCTGCGCGATCTCGAAACCGCCGGTGAGTTCCGGGCGCGGAGCGGCACGGGGTTCGCGCTGACCCCGGCGTTGCGGGAGTCCTACGCCAGCGGATCCGACGAAGAACTCGAGTACGCCGCGCTGCTCGACGCCGCCAGGGCGTCGCTCCGGCTGATCGCGGCCGAGGAGAAGCCCGAGCCGCGGCGGGTGGTGATCTCGGCAGACCTCGACGAGGTCACCCTGCGCCCGGATCTCGACGCCGCCGTCGTCCGGCTGGCCGGGCCGGTGAAGCTCGCCGACGTCGCCGCGATCCACGTCGACGCGGCCGAGGCGGCCGAGTCCGTGCAGGCCGCCGCCGCCGTGATCGACCAGGCCGACCTAGGCGACCCGGACGCGGAGTTCACCCTCGGCGACGCCGAAGACCACGAACTCGCCTGGTACGCGCCCCAAGAACTCCCTTTCCTGCTGGAACTCCTGTAACCCACGCGTTTCGTCCTCTGGTTGCGGTCCTTGCGCGTGCAACTACCACAACCAGAGGACTGAACGCGGGGTGGTCAGAACCAGGACGGGCCGGGGACCGGGCGTTCGGGACGCCAGCCGGTCGCCTCGGTGAGCCGCGTCGAGACGACACGCTGCGAACGCGCCAGCACCGCCATCGGACCCACCCGGTTCGCCAGCCACTTCGGCAGCGCGCGGGCCCGGCGGACCCCGGCCGCGGCCGCCATCGCCTCGCCGAGTTCCCGCTTCCGCACCGGATCCGCTGCCAGGTTGTAGACGCCGCCCGGTGCCCGCAGCGCCGCGATCGCGCCCGCCGCCGCGTCGTCCGGGTGGATCGCCGCGGTCCAGTCGGTCCGGCGGCCGATGATCAGCGGTGAACCGCGCCGCGCGGCCGTCAGCATCATGGTGGTCATCGGGTCGTCCGAGACGAGCAGCCCGATCCGCAGCCTGATCGCGGTGCGTCCCTCGTCCGCCAGTTCCGCGATGTTCGCGTGCGCCACCGTCGAAGACGCGATGTGCCCCGTGGGCGCGAGAGGCGCGTCCTCGTCCAGTTCGCCGTCGCCGCCGTCGGCGTAGACGAACGAAATCCCTTCCTGCACCACGATTCCCAGTTCGCCGACCCGGCGCGCGGCGGCCGCGAGCGTCCGGGTGCCGTCGGTCCGCAGCCGGTCGTTCTCCGCCCAGCCCGCCGACGTCATCGCGCTCCGCCCGCCCGGGATCCGGGTCGCGACATTCACCACCGCGTCGTGCCCGCGCAGCGCCCCGGCCAGGGAATCGACGTCGAACAGCGAACCCGTCACCGGCTTCGCGCCGGTCGCGCTCACGGCCGCGACGCGGCCTTCACCGCGGGCGAGCCCGCTCACCTCGTGGCCTTCGGCCAGCAGGCGCCGCACCAGCGGCCGCCCCAGCACCCCGGTCGCCCCGATCACCATCACGCGCATGTCCGTCCTCCTGTTCGCCTTCCCCCTCTGGACGAGACGGGCGCGAGGAACGTGACAGGGTCAGCCCGCCGGGATTTCGCCGATCTCCTCCGGCGGCGGCGCCTGGATGTCCGCCTGCGTGCCCCACTCGCTGTAGCGCGTGACGATCCGGGCCATCGCGGCGTCCGGGACACCCGAAGCGGCGAGGACGGGGGCGAGGTCGAGCACGACCTGCACCGGCTGACGCGCGTCGTCGAGCCAGATCTCCATCGGGATCTTCCCGAGCTTGCCGTTCAGTTCCCCGAGAGCCTCGGCCGACAGCCCGGCGGGCAGATCACCGCCCAGCGCGGCCATGTCGATGTCCAGCCGGTAGTGCTCGGTGGACACACCGTCGAGTTCGGTACGCCCGGACTCGGTGAGCGTGCCGGCCTGCCGCGCCTGATCGAGCGCGCGGCCGGGATCGTTCTGCTTCGCCAGCTGGTCGATGTTTCCGCCGAGGACCTGGGAGAATGGGTCGGCGCCGACTGTGCCGTCCTTAGAGACCTTGACCCAGGGCTTCCCGCCGGGAACGTCCTCGCGGGCGCTCTCGGGGACCTTGGCGAAGACGGTCTTGTCGATCAGCCGGAGTTCGAGCGGTTCGCCGAGGAAGTCCGTGGTCATGGCCAGCGCGGCGACCCGGGCCTGCCCCTGGCTCTTCGAGCGCATCGTGCCCGCGGTGACGTCGGTGGCGAACTTCGCGGCCTTGCCGTCGATGGCGGCGGTGGCACCGTCGGCGAGCGCGCGGGCGTCGGTGAACGAGACGGTTTCGCCGTCACACGCACCGAGCAGCGCACCGAGGACGAGGACGACGGCGGGCAGGGCCGTTCTCCGCATGAGGACCTGCTTTCAAAGTCGGGCACTCAAGCGAAACACAGCCGGGGACCTCGCCCCGAACGGGGGAACGGCTCAGCGGCTGTCGCCGATCGCCTCGGGCGGCGGCGCGATGATCACCACGTCGGACGCCCAGCTGTCGTACTTGACCGTGGTCTTGCCGAGGTTGACCTGCACCGGACGCTGCTCGGCGTCCACCCACACCTCGGCGGGGGAACCGCCAAGGTCGAGGACGTAGTGCGTGGTGGCCGTGCCGTTCAGGTCGGCCTGCTCGGACTTGGTGATCTTGCCGGACTTCGAGATCCGGTCGATCGTGCGCGTCGGATCCAGCGTCTCGACGACGTTCGTCATCAGCTCGCCGTTGGCCGCGGACAGCGCGTCCTTGCCGTCGGCGGTGATCTTGACCCATTCCTTGTCGGTCTTGAGCTCCCGGACCTGCGCGTCGGACAGGTGGTAGTAGAGGACGCCGTCGGCGAAGATCAGGTCCCGTTTCTCGCCCGCGACCTCGGCGACCATGGAGAACTTGCTGTTCGGGCCCTCGTAGAGCCCGGAACTGGTCACCACGACCTTGCGGCCGTCCTCGGCGGTGGTCTCCAGCGCGATCTTCGACGAGCGGGCCTTCTGCGTGCCCTCGGCGGCGGCCGAAGCCAGCTGCGCCGCGTCCTTGACCGGTGGCGCCGCCGGTTTCTCTTCGCCGGAACAGCCTCCCAGCAGCAGGAGAGCGGTACAGACGGCGGCGAATCCGGTGGCACGCATAGGACTCCCTCGGGTGAATGGTCTGTACCACCACCGTAGTGCCTGGCGCGTGAATTTCCACCGTCCGATTGTCGGGGAGCGCGTGAAGGCCCCCTTCCCGCGGCTGAACCGAGGGAAGGGGGCCTTCGCGCGCGAGCGGGACCTAGATTCCCTGCTTCGCCATTTCGGCGTAGTCGCCCACCTCGGCGGCCGGAGGCGGAACGACGTTCACCGGCGTTCCCCAGTCGCTGTAGGTGTACGTCGACTTGATCTCGCCGGTCTCGCGACCTCCCACCGACTTCATCAGCGAGGTCATGTCCATGGTCATCTTCAGCGGAAGCTGTTCGGCGTTGAGCCACAGTTCGGACGGGATCCGCAGATCCTTGCCCGCGAGCCGTTCCTCGACCTTCGCCCGCTGGTCGGCGGGGATGTCGTCACCGAAGAACAGGTCGAACTGCTTCTTGGCGTCGAATTCGACGAAGTAGTGGTTCACCGGGACACCGTCGAGCTGGGTCTGCTCCGACTTGAGGACGCGGCCGGTCTTTTCGACCATCTCCAGCAGCTTCGCCGGGTCGCCCATCTCGAACGACTTCTGCAGCGCCTTCCCCATGGCCTTCGTCTGGGGGTCCTCGCTGTTCAGATCGATCTTCCCCCAGTTCTTGTCCGTCTTGAGCTGTGCCTTCTCGGACGGGGGGAGTTTGACGAACAGGGTCTGGTCGACCAGGCGCAGGATGCCGGGTTCGCCGTCGATGGTCAGGTTCGCCTCGATCTTCGAGGCGGGACCGTCGTAGTAGGCCAGCAAAGTGCCCGTGATCTTGGAGTCTCCGCGTGCGGAGTCGATGGTCGCCTTGGACGACTTGGTCTTCCGCGTCCCCTGCTTCGCGGCCTCGACGAGGCCGAGCGCGTCGGTGAACGGGGTGGCCAGCGCGAGCTCGCCACCCTTGTTCTCGGCCGGCGCGCTCGGGCGGGTGCCGCAGCCCGTGACCACGAGGGTCAGGGCCGCGGCCGCCGCGACGAGCTTGAAAGTCGGGCGCATGCTTACTGGCCGGCCTTCTTCATGATCTCCGCCATGTCGCCGACCTGGTCGGCGGGCGGCGCGGTGATGTTCACCGGGACACCCCAGTCGGTGTACTTGACCGTGGTCTTGGCGACGCCGTCGCCGGGGGCGCCCATGGCCTTCACGAACGCGGTCTGGTCCGAGACGACCTGCACCGGCAGCTGGTCGGCGTTGAGCCACAGCTCGGTGGGAATGGTGACGTTCTTGCCCTTGAGCTTCGCGTCGAGCTGCTTCAACGCCTCTGCGGGCAGCGGGATGCCGATGTCGCCCATGATGAGGGCGATGGCCTTCTCGGCCTCGATCTCGATGACGTAGTGGTTGGTCTGCTCGCCGTTCAGCTCGACCTGGTCCGACTTCGTGATCTTGCCCGCCTTCGAGACCTGCTCGAGGATGCGGGACGGGTCGCTGTCCTTGACGGCCTTCGACATCATCTTTCCGAGCAGCTGCGAGATCGGGTCCTGGCCGTCGGCCGCGATCTTCGCGTACGCCTTGTCGGTCTTCAGCTCGGCCTTGTCTTCCGCGTCGAGCTTGAAGAACAGCGCGTTGTCGATGAACAGCATGTCGAGCTTCTTGCCGTCGGCGTCCATGATCATCGAGAGCTTGCTGTTCTCGCCGTCGTACAGCCCCTGGCCGGACGCCGTGTTCTTCTCGGTGCCCGCGACGGCCTCCATCGTCATCTTCGACGACTTGGCCTTCTTGGTGCTCTCGCGGGTCAGCGCCGCGAGCTGGATCGGGTCGCCGAGCGGCGACGAAAGCGAGCTCTTCGCTTCGGAAGGAACGGGAGCAGTCGCGCCGGACTGCTTCTCGCCACCGCAGGCGGACAGCGCCAGGACGGCGGCCGTGGTGACGGCGGCGAGCATGGTTACGCGCTTCAAGTGGACCCCTCAGAAAAGTTGATCTAATCCGAACGGGTTATCGCGCGCGGGCGAAATTAGTTACCGATCGTCGTCATGTCCAGCTCGGGAGCCCAAAAGGCGACGCAAAGACTCCAAACGGTCCATACTTGCGTGACCCTCGGTGACCACGTCGTCGAGCGCGCAGTCCGGATCCGAGGGCGGCCCGAGGTGACCGCAGCCGGAGGGACACTCCTCGGCCGCCGCGGCGAACTCCTCGAACGCGAGCACGATGTCGTCGGCGGTCACGTGCGCGAGACCGAACGAGCGGATGCCCGGGGTGTCGACCACCCAGCCGCCGCCGGGCAGCGAGAGCGCGACGGCCGCGACGGACGTGTGCCTGCCCTTGCCGACCGCGCTGACCACGCCGGTCGCCAGCCCGGCGTCCGGCACCAGCCGGTTGACCAGGGTGGACTTCCCGACCCCCGAATGCCCGACCAGCGCGGTGACCCGGTCCTTGAGCCGTCCGACCAGTTCGTCCGGGAACTCGTCGTGTCGCGTGACCACGGCGGGGATGTCGAGGCCCGCGTAACCGGCGAGGAGCTCGTCCGGGCTCGCGAGGTCGGCCTTCGTCAGGCAGAGGACCGGCTTGAGGCCGCCCGCGTAGCAGGCGACGAGACATCGGTCGATGAAGCCCGTGCGCGGCTGGGGATCGGCCAGCGCGGTCACGATCAGCAGTTGCTCGGCGTTGGCGACGACCACCCGTTCGAACGGATCGGTGTCGTCCGCGGTCCGGCGGAGCACGCTGGAGCGTTCATCCACCCGGATGATCCGGGCGAGGGTGTCGGGCTTGCCGCTCACGTCGCCGACGATGCCGACGGTGTCGCCGACGACCACCGAGACCCGGCCCATCTCCCTGGCGCGCATCGCGGTGACGACGCGCTCCGGATCCGAGTCGATCGCGCAGGTCCAGCGCCCGCGGTCCTTCCCGATGACCATCGCCGTGGAGGCGTCGGCGTGCTCGGGACGACGTTTGCTGCGCGGCCTGGTGCCCTTGCCGGGACGGATCCGCACATCGGATTCGTCCAGCTTGCGCCAGTCCTTGCCAGCCAAACCGCCTCCTGCTCTTCGAACACCGCGGAACAATGATCCCATGCTGCTCGCCATCGTCTGCCCGGCGTGTAACGATGACTGTCGATTAGGGAGGTTTTCGCATGTGCGGGCGTTATGCCGCCACCAAGGACCCCGCGGCGCTGATCGACGAATTCGCCGCGGTGGACCTGACCGAGGGCCGGATCCGGACCGATCACAACGTGGCGCCGACCAAGGACGTCCCGACGGTGGTGCAGCGGCATCCGCGTGACGCCGACGGCGCGGTGCTCGAAGACGAGCCGCCCGTCCGGTCGCTGCGGATGATGCGCTGGGGCCTGGTCCCGTTCTGGGCGAAGGACCCCGGAGTGGGCTCGAAGATGATCAACACGCGTGCCGAGACGGCCAAGGAGAAGCCGTCCTTCAAGAAGGCGGTCTCCGCGCGGCGCTGCCTCGTCCCCGCCGACGGCTGGTACGAGTGGCGGCGCGACGGCAAGGAGAAGCAGCCCTTCTTCATGACCGGCCCCGGTGACGGATCGCTGGCGTTCGCCGGGATCTGGGAGACCTGGCGGCCGAAGGACGACCGGGACGCCGACCCGCTGATCACCTTCTCCGTGATCACCACGGACTCGGTCGGCAGGCTCGCCGACATCCACCACCGCATGCCGCTGCTGATGCCGCGCGAGAAGTGGGACACCTGGCTCGACCCCGACCTGCCCGACGTCACCGACCTGCTCGTCCCGCCCTCGGCGGAGCTGGTCGACACGATCGAGCTGCGGCCGGTGTCCAGCCTGGTCAACAACGTCCGCAACAACGGCCCGGAGCTGCTGGACCGGGTCGAACCCGCCGCCGACAGCGCGCTCTTCGACCTGCCGAGCTCATGACGAAACTGGAGATCGACACCGCCTACGGCCCCGCGCGGGCCGAGTTGCACTGCGCCGAGGAGGGTGTCGCGGTGCTGATGCTCGGCCACGGCGCGGGCGGCGGGATCGGGGCTAAGGATCTGGTCGCGGTCACGCGGGCGGCGCAGGCGGCCGGCGTCCACGTCGCGCTCGTCGAGCAGCCGTACCGGGTGGCGGGCCGCCGGGCTCCCGCGCCCGCCACCCAGCTCGACACCGCTTGGCTCACCGTGGCCGACGAGATCTCCGAGCGGTTCGACGATCTCCCGCTCGTGTTCGGCGGCCGGTCCTCCGGGGCCCGCGTCGCCTGCCGGACCGCCGCCGTGGGGCAGGCGGTGGCGGTGCTCTGCCTGGCCTTCCCCGAACATCCGCCGGGGAAGCCGGAGAAGACCCGCCAGGGTGAATTGGACGCCGTCGAGGTCCCGACCCTGGTCGTCCAGGGCGAGCGGGACCCGTTCGGCTTGCCCAAGGCGGGCCCGCATCACGAGATCGTGGTGCTCAAGGGTGACCACAACCTCAGCGCCGACCTCGACGGCGTGTCACGCGCGGCTTCCGAGTGGCTCGAGCGTGTGCTGAGGCCGCTCGCCTGAGAACCGCCGCCGGGCGTAGTGCACGGTGACCGCGGCCAGCAGCGGACCCCAGAGCAGCAGCGGCGCGTAACAGACGGCCATGACGACGCCGTAGACCGGCGAGTCCTCCCAGCTGCCCCGCGCCATCGACGACCCGGCCTCGTTCCAGCCGGACAACGCCTGGAGGCTCAGCAGGGTCAGGGCGATCGCGCCCGCGGCGGCCGGGACGATCGCGGCGAGCGGCGGGATCCGCCTGCCCCGCAGCCCCGGTATCCAGCGCGGCCACACCTCACCCCACGGCCGGACGAGCCCGAGGGTGAGGAAGGCGAGTGCCTCGGCGAGGAGGCTCAGCCCGAAGACGTAGGCCGTGCCCCAGCCGGGGATGCCGAATTCCGTCAGCCCTTGCGCGGTGAACCCGACCGGCACGCCGAGGCCCATCGCGATCCGCCACAGCCCGGACGGCAGGGTCGCCAGCAGCGTGGCGTGGGCGGCGAGGTTCGCCCACCTCGGCACGTCGGGCACGGTCTTGGTCATGGTGTCGCTCCCCAGGGATCGTCGTTCGCTTGCCGACGACGATTCCGCAGGTGGAGCCGGTGATCTTCCCGCCAGGGACCGAGGCGCTTCCCCCGCGAGGGTGAATCCCCACCCCGCGTTTCGTCCTCTAGTTGCGGTCCTTGCGTGTGCAAGGACCGCAACCGGTCACCTACTTGCGAGGGGCTGGGAGGGTGTGGGATCAGGGGCTTGGGTGACGATCTGGGCCAGTGCCTCCGCGGTCAGCCTGCGATGGGGGCGACGGTGGCCCCGGTGAGGCGCACCAGATCGCCCGGAGCGAGCTCGACCTCCAGACCGCGACGCCCCGCCGAGCAGTGCACGGTCTCGAACTTCTCCGCCGAAGTGTCGATCACCACCGGGAGCCGGCTCCGGTGCCCGAGCGGCGAGATCCCGCCGAGCACGTACCCCGTCGCGCGCTGAGCGGCCGCGGGGTCGGCCATCTTCGCCTTCTTCCCGCCCGAGGCGGCGGCGAGGGCCTTCAGATCCAGCTGGCCGGTGACCGGGACCACGCCGACGGTCAGCTTCCCGTCGACGTCGGCGACCAGTGTCTTGAACACCCGCGCGGGTTCGAGCCCCAGTGCCTCGACGGCCTCGAGGCCGTACGACTCGGCCCTCGGATCGTGGTCGTAGGCGTGCAGGACATGCGGCACTTTCTGCTTCGCCAGCAGCGCCGTCGCCGGGGTTCCCTTGCCTGCCATGGCCGGAGTCTACGAGGGCGCCGGGAATGCCCGACCGGGCAACACTGTTGGAACGCACGTGCCCACCACACTGGAAGCTCCCCGAATCCTGATCCCGCGCACGCCGGGCGGCCAGGTGATCCGTCCGCGCGTAAACTCGATGTCGTCTCATGCGCACAAGCGCATCGACGCCGATCGAGAAGGGAACGGTTTGCCGAGCACGCAGAATCCCGCGCCGGACACGGGCACGGACGCCGAAGAGGCGGCCGCGCGGGCCGAGCGCTTCGAGCGGGACGCGATGCCCCTGCTCGACCAGCTGTACTCGGCCGCCATGCGGATGACCCGGAATCCCGCCGACGCCGAGGACCTCGTCCAGGAGACGTACTTGAAGGCGTACGCGGCCTTCGCGTCCTTCAAGGCGGGTACGAACCTCAAGGCGTGGATGTACCGCATCCTCACGAACACCTACATCAACGGCTATCGCAAGCGTCAGCGCCAGCCGGTGCAGCAGCCCACCGAGGAGATCACCGACTGGCAGATCGCCAAGGCGGAGAGCCACACCTCCAGCGGGCTGCGCTCGGCCGAGGTCGAGGCGATGGACAACCTGCCCGACGCCGACGTCAAGGAAGCGCTGCAGAAGCTGCCCGAGGAGTTCCGCCTCGCGGTCTACCTCGCCGACGTCGAAGGCTTCGCGTACAAGGAGATCGCCGAGATCATGGACACGCCCATCGGCACCGTGATGTCCCGGCTGCACCGCGGCCGCGCCCAGCTCCGTGACCTGCTCGCCGACGTCGCCCGCGAACGGGGCTTCATCCGCGCGGGCAACCGGCAGGAGGTGGCGGGGCGATGAACGACGACTACTGCTCCGGCGCGGACGACAAGGTCAAGTGCGAGGAAGCCCTCGCCGACATCTACCTGCTGCTGGACAAGGAGTGCAGCGCCGAGCGCGACGAGGCACTGCGCAAGCACATCGAAGACTGCCCGCCGTGCCTCGAGGAATACGGCATCGACGAGCACATCAAGCAGCTGCTCGCCCGCAAGTGCGGGGGTGACCACGCGCCGGACGACCTGAAGTCCCGGCTGCGGGCCTCGATCCGCCAGACCGTGCAGACCAAGGGCGCGATCACCATCGAGCGCACCGAGGTCCGGATCGAGCAGACCTTCGAATAACCCGGCTCAAGACACACGAAGGCCCCCGTACCGGATCGGTGCGGGGGCCTTCGCTGTCTGATCGATGATCAGGAGTTGGGCTTCTTGCCGTGGTTCGCGCCGTTCTTCTTACGGTCGCGACGCTTGCGGGCGCGCTTCGACATGTTTCACTCCTCGTCCGAGTGGCCCTCGCGGGGTGGTACGACACCGCTGGGCCAGGGTCAACCTGTTCAGTGTGTCATGCGGCCCTCACCCTGCTTGGATGGGGACGTGTCCACCCTTTCCGATCTGCTCGCGGAGAACACCGGCATGTCCGGTGAAGCCGCGGACCATCTCCAGACCGTGGTCGCCGAATGGCAGCTGCTGGCCGACCTGTCCTTCGCCGACTTCCTGCTCTGGGTCGCCGTCTCGGAGGAGCTCCAGCCCGACGGCGGCGACTACGTCTGCGTCGCGCACGCGCGCCCGACGACCGCGCCGACGGCCCATCCCGAGGACGTCGTCGGCTCCCGGTTCACCGTGGACGAGCATCCGCAGCTCGCCAAGGCGAGCCGCGAGGTGCGGATCTGCCGCGAAGAGGACCCGCACTGGTACCGCGACCTGCCGATGCGCCGCGAGGCCATCCCGGTGGTGTTCGGCGGCACGGTGATCGCCGTCCTCAGCCGCGAGACCAACCTGGCGGCCTCGCGGGTGCCGAGCCCGCTCGAGATCGCCTATCTCGGCAGCGCCGGCGACCTGTGCCAGATGATCGTCGACGGCACCTTCCCCAGCCCGGGGAACCAGACGGACACGCACACCAGCCCCCGCGTCGGCGACGGCCTGATCCGCCTCGACCCGACCGGCACCGTGGTCTTCGCCAGCCCGAACGGGCTGTCGGCCTACCACCGGATGGGGCACGAATCCGACCTCGTCGGCCAGCGTCTCGCGCCGCTGACCAGGTCGCTCATCCGTGACCCGTTCGACGCGACCGAGGTGTCGCACCGGATCATCGAGGCGCTCGACGGCAAGCCCAGCAGCCGGACCGAGGCGGACTCCCGCCGCGGTGCCGTCGTGCTGTTCCGTGCGCTTCCGCTGCGCCCGGCGGGGCAGCCCGCCGGCGCGCTCGTGCTGGTGCGCGACGTCACCGAGGTGAAGCGCCGTGACCGCGCCCTCCTTTCGAAGGACGCGACCATCCGCGAGATCCACCACCGGGTGAAGAACAACCTGCAGACCGTGGCCGCGCTGCTGCGGCTCCAGTCGCGCCGGACCTCCAGCGAGGAGGCGCGGCTCGCGCTCGGCGAGTCCGTGCGCCGGGTCTCGTCGATCGCGATGGTGCACGAGGCGCTGTCCATCTCGGTGGACGAGCGGGTCGATCTCGACAAGCTGCTCGACAACGTGCTCCCGATGGTCGGCGAGGTCGCGACGGCCGAGTCCCAGGTCGGGCTTTCGCGCAAGGGCTCGTTCGGCGTCGTCGTCGCCGAGATCGCGACGCCGTTGGTGATGGTGCTGGCCGAACTGGTCCAGAACGCCATCGAGCACGCGTTCCCCGGCGGACGGCCGGGCAAGGTCGAACTCGAGGTGGAGCGGTCGGCCCGCTGGCTCGACGTCGTCATCCGCGACAACGGGCGCGGATTGCCGTCGGGTTTTTCACTGGAACGCAGCGACGGCCTCGGCCTGCAGATCGTGCGGACGCTGGTGGAATCGGAACTGCGCGGATCGCTGTCCCTTCGCGGACTTCGCGGGGAGGCAGAGGAACCCGGCGGTCGCCGGGCCGGCACCGAAGCGGCTTTGCGGATCCCGCTTTCCCGCCGGCTCTGAGTGGCCGTAGTGGACAGTCCTCTTTGATCGTCCTTTGTGGACTGTCTCACCCGGACACGTTTTAGGGCCGGCGCCCGAAGAGAAAGATGGCGCCGGCCCTGTAACGGTTCCGCGGGAGGACTTGGAGAAAGTCCGGTGAAGCCGGACCCCCGTGGGGGCGTGTTGGCCTCGCTTGTTAAGCTCAAGTCGGGTAGGTGTCACCTCGCAACGCAGGGCCATACAGCCACTGCGCCGCGGGATTCCCGAAGCTTGGGGTGCTACTCGATTTTGGTTACTTCGATGAAGCGTGCTGAGTCTTCTTAAAACTCAGGCAGAGGTACGCGTGCCGATGTGCGTACGACGGCGCTTCAGGGCCCGTCGCTCGTCCTCGCTCATCCCGCCCCAGACGCCTGCGTCCTGCCCGCTGGCCAAAGCCCAGGCCAGGCAGTCGGAAGCGACGGTGCAGCGGTGGCACACGGATTTCGCCTGAGTTACCTGCGACAGAGCAGGACCGCTGGTTCCCACCGGGAAGAACAGCTCGGGGTCCTCGTCTCGGCAGGCCGCGTCATGGCGCCAGTCCATGTTTCTGAGCTCCTTCATAACGGCGCGGTACTCCGCGCCATAGTCGTCATGGCGGTCGTTTTTTTGGGTGCTTGTGAATGCTTTCACGAAGCACCCGTTTCGACAAGGGTTTTCTGAAGATCGGTGAGTCAGCTCACCCGGCCGAGCGACGCTTCTGACCTGCGGTTTCGTTCCGAAACGGCCCTCCGAAGGGAAGGCCGATGCGGTGAGCGGAGGTTCTGCGTCGATGAGCGGCAGGTTGCACTTTGCCGCAGGCGATCAGTGGTCCGGTGCTCAGACGGTTACTGTCAGTGCACCCGGAACGCTGAAGAACTCCACTCGCTTCCGCTGGCCGACGAGGTCGCCGTCCACCTGGAAGTTTACCGGTTCAGCAGCGTCGATGCGGATCATCGGCAGGTCATCGTGACGAAGGAGACGTCGTCCGCGTTGGTCGCTCTTCGTGAGCAATGCCTGCCGTACATGCTTGAACACGGTGGGCAATCGCAGACCGCTCAACGCGAAAAGGCCCAATCCGGTGTCGAATGAGCTGCCCGGGTTCAGGTGGACGGGACGGTCCCCCAGGTAACTCCATGGATCGGTGTTCGACACGAAAGCGGTCAGCACTTCGGTGGGCTCTTCACCCGGGATCCGGACCGTGAGGGCCGGACGGCCGAGCGGAGGCCGCAGATGGGACGCCACCGCGGCCCTCAGGTAGAGCCCCGCCGTGGTCTGTTTGCCCCGTCGCTTGGCCACACGGCCGACGACGTCGGCGTCCCAGCCCATTCCGGCGTTGAAGGTGAACCAGTGGCCGTCCGCGAGTCCCAGCCCGACTTTGCGGCTTCGGTCGTTCTCGATGGCGTTGAGGAGCTGGTGCGTCGCCTCCACCGGATCGTGCGCGATCCCCAGCGCGCGGGCGAAGACGTTCGCCGAACCACCCGGCACGACCCCGAGCATGGGGACGTCGCCGATGTCGCCCGGAGCACCGTCGGAATCCGCGAGCAGACCATTGACCACTTCATTGACCGTGCCGTCGCCTCCGTGGGCGACCACCAGGTCGATCCCGTCACGGGCGGCGGACCGCGCCACGGCCATCGCGTGGCCGCGGTAGTCGGTTTCCACCACGTCGAGTTTGACCTGGCTGGCCAGTGCGTGCGCCAGCACGTCACGGCCACCGGCGGTGGTCGAGGTGGCCTGGGGATTCACGACGAGGATGGCACGCACTTCCGCAGGGTAGGTGACGTCCGCCCGAAGAGGGGAGCGTCAGGTGACGCGAAGCTCAGTGCTCCGGGCATCACGAAACACCCGGAGCAGGCCCCTGCTCGTCGTGACAAGTGCACCCGGGCCGACCGCCCGCTCATCGACGACGCCTTCATTTTTTCCGGTCGGCGGCCGGACGAAAACGGCCGACCGGGTGGCATACGATCGAAAGTGCTCACGTACGGTGACCCGCCCTGGTGGAGCGCCGTGTCCGAAAGCCTGGAAGGCTGTTTCGCCGTGTCCATCGCCGACAAGTTCTCGCCCGCGCCCCGTGAAGTCCGCCTCGCCGGCGTCGTCACCGCGCTGCCGGGGCTCGCCCTGATCGTGTTCGCGGTCCTGCTCCTGGTCAACGGCCGGGCCGGACCGGAGAACCTGCTGGCCGAGGTCGCCTATTACCTCGTCCTCGCCGCCGGAACACTGGCCTGCGCGGCCGGACTGGTGCTGGGGAAGACCTGGGCGAGGTCGCCCGGGGTGGTCGTCGCGCTGATCCTGGTCGGCGTCGGCTGGTACGGCGCGGGGCCGTCCGGGCAGCCGCTGTGGGGTGTGCCGCTGGGCCTGATCGGCGTCGCCGTCATCGTGCTGCTGTTCCGCCGCCCGTCGCGGGCGTGGGCGCTCGGGCTGCGGGAAGGCGAGACCGAGGAAGAAGCCGCCGAACGCGACGGCGCCGCGGGACGTGCGGCGCGTCGCGAACGCGAGGAGCGGGACTCCTGATCGAGGGGTGAGTCGAAGGTGACGTCGTGTCAGAACCGAAGGTGAGCGAGGGCGTGACTCGCGTGATTGGAGACGGATCTCGCCCGAACACGACACGTTCGACAGAACCCGAAACGCCACTCACGACCAACCCGGCCCACGCGGTCTGAGCCTCGGCCCTGGCCAGGAACTAGGCCTGGGCGGCGAGCGCCTTCAGCGGCTCGTCGGTGAGCCGGTCCACGGTCCACTCGTCCATCGGCACCGCGCCGAGTGACTTGTAGAACCCCTGAGCCGGGTTCCAGTTCAGCACCGACCATTCGAGGCGGGCGTAACCGCGCTCGACACAGACCGCCGCGAGCGTGGCCAGCAGTGCCTTGCCGAGGCCGGAGCCGCGCTGCTCGGGGCGGACGTAGAGGTCCTCGAGGTAGATACCGTGCACGCCGCGCCACGTGGAGAAGTTCAGGAACCACAGCGCGTAGCCGACGATCTCGCCGTCGACCTCGGCGACGTGCCCGAACAGGCCCGGAGCCTCGCCGAACAGCGCGACGCGCAGCTGCTCAGGCGTGAGGTGGCATTCGTCCGGCGCTCGTTCGAACTCGGCGAGGTCGTAGACCAGCCGGACCACGGCGTCGATGTCTTCTTCGCGGATCCGCCGGATGCGGTCGTCGCCCATTTCAGTCCTCGGTGGTGGGGAGCAGGTTGAGGTGTTCGATCTGGGGCTCGCCGCGTTCGTCGCCGAGCACCGCGACGCCGGCCGGGTCGAGTCCGAAGTGGACGCCCGCCGTCGAAGGCAGCCCGACCCAGCGCGCGACCAGGACACGGCTGAAGTGCCCGTGGCCGACCAGGATCACGTCACCCTTGCCGAGCGGCTCGCGGACACGGTCGATCAGCTTGTCCGCGCGGGCGTTGACGTCTTCCGCGCTTTCGCCGCCGGGGATCGGATGCGACCAGACCGTCCAGCCGGGAACGGTTTCGCGGATCACCGGGGTGGTGATGCCCTCGTAGTCGCCGTAATCCCATTCCGACAGCTCTTCGGTGACCTCGTCGACGCGCAGGCCTGCCAGCTCGGCCGTCCGCAGCGCGCGGGTGCGGGGACTGGAAAGGACGAGGGCGGGGCTGCCGCCGAGCACCGCGCGCAGGGTGCTGCCCGCCGCGCGGGCCTGCCCTTCGCCCGCGGCCGTGAGCGGGATGTCGGTGCGCCCGGTGTGCCGTCCGTTGACGGACCACTCGGTCTGACCGTGCCGGAGAAGGAAGAGCCGATTAGCCACGGTTGCGAATATAGCCTGCGGTCCGGTTATGCTACTGGTGAGTAACATGATGAGGAGACCGTGATGGCGCAGAATCCGACCTACGCGATGTGGAACCGGCTGGCCGGGAAGCCGGTCGGCAAACAGCTGTTCTCGGCGGCGATGTGCCTGCGTGTGCCGTACTTCCGGACGGTGCTCCCGTCGGTGCGCGAACTGCGGCCCGGCCGGTGCGAGGTGACGTCCCCGAAGTGGTGGGGTGTTTACAACCACATCAAGACCTTTCACGCGATCGCGGCGTGCAACCTCGCCGAGATCGCCATGGGCATGCTCGCCGAGGCGACCGTCCCGACGACGCATCGCTGGCTGCCCAAGGGGATGACGGTCTCCTACGTGGCGAAGGCCGAGACCGGCCTGCGGGCCGTCGCCGAACTGCCCGAGCTGCCGGAATTCGGCGACGAGGGATTCGAGCTCCCGGTGCCGGTGACGATCACGGACACGAACGGCAAGCCCGTCGTGACCGCGACCATCACCATCTGGGTGACCAAGAAGAAGTAAGCGCCCACCTCGCTCCGCGTTTCGTCCTCTGGTTGCGGTCCTTGCGCGTGCAATTACCGCGACCAGAGGACTAATCGCGGGAGTCAGAGGGGCTTGAACTGGACGTAGGTCACCTGCTTGAAGGTGTTCGACCCGCTCGGCGACGGCAGGCCGAGCAAGTGGTCGGCTACTTGCGTCAAGGGTCCGCAGCCGGTCGTGCGAGGAAGGGCGAGCTGGGTGTCGACGACGCCGAACTTCACCGTCTGCGGGTTCTTCGAGATCACCTCGAAGGGCACCGCCGGATCGTCCTTGACCACCGAGTGGAGCGGCGCGTCGAGCGTGCCGATCGTGCATCCCTTGGGCAGCAACGGATGCCGCAGGGCCGCGTACAGGTCCAGTTCGCCGCGGCGTTCGTCGTTCGAGAGGAAGTCCGAGTAGCCGCCGTACTTCAGCTGCATGCTCGCCCCGAAGGTGCCGCTGATCCGTGCGGGAGCGTGACGCAGTTCGCCGAACGCCTGCGCGAACTTCCCGTCCACCTTGCCTTCGGAGAACGTCAGCCGCATTTCCCCGAGCGGGATCTCGCGGTCGCCGATGGTCAGGACTCCTTGGGAGACAAAGGCTTCGCAGCGCCAGGTGCCGGGGTCGGCGTTGGCGGGCGGGGCGGGGCAGGCGGAGAAGTCGAACTCGGGCAAGGGGGACGACGCCGCGAAGGCGTGGCCGGGCAGGACGACGAGGGCGGCGGCGGAGAGTGCGGCCGCGGCCGCGGCGAGAAGGCGTCTCATGACTCGAAAGAGTGGTCCGTCGCGGTCTGGGTCACATCGGGGAAGACCCCCAGGGGATCCCGGAAATCACCACGGTCGAGTGAAACTTAACGGTGTTTACCCAGCTGACGCGAATCCATTTCGGATTCGGTCTTGAAGGCGCCGCGAGCAGCGGGTGATCATCGGCCCATGTCCCCATTGTCGCGCCGCAGGTTCCTCGGGTTCACCGCACTCAACTCCGCCGCCGCTCTCGGGCTCACCACGATTTCCACCGCGCGGGCCGAAGAAACGGCCCCGGGCTTCTCGACGGCCGTGGTCGTCGGCACCGGCTACGGCGCCGCGGTCACCGCGCTGCGCCTCGGCGAAGCCGGGATTCCCACCGTCATGCTGGAGATGGGCAAACTGTGGAACGAGCCCGGTCCTGACGGCAACGTCTTCTGCGACATGCTCAAGCCGGACAGGCGGGCCATGTGGTTCAAGGACCGCACGCAGGCGCCGCTCGCGTCGTTCCTTTGGCTGGACCTGGCCAACCGGGACATCAAGCGGTACCCCGGTGTCCTCGACAGGGTGAATCACGGTGAGATGTCCGTGTACGTCGGACGAGGCGTCGGCGGCGGTTCGCTGGTCAACGGGGCGATGGCCGTGACGCCGAAGCGGTCGTACTTCGAGGAGATCCTGCCCGCCGTCGACGCGGACGAGATGTACGGGACCTACTTCCCCCGGGCCAACCAGGAGCTCGGGGTGAACCACATCGACCAGGACTGGTTCGAAACCTGCCGTTCCTACCGCTACGCGCGGGTTTCCCGGAAAGCGGCGGCGCGGGCGGGGCTCAAGACGGTGTTCGTGCCCAGCGTCTACGACTTCGAGTACATGAAGCGGGAGGAAGCGGGCACGGTGCCACGGTCGGCGCTCGCCTCGGAAGTCATCTACGGCAACAACCACGGCAAGCGTTCCCTCGACAAGACCTACCTCGCGGCCGCGCTGGGCACCGGGAAGGTGACCATCAAGACACTGCACCAGGTCCGCGGGATCACCCGGCAGACCGACGGCACGTACGTCCTCACCGTGCACGAAACGTCCGAGGACGGCGCGGTCGTGGCGAGGAAACAACTCGGCGCGAAGTACCTCTTCCTCGGCGCCGGCAGCCTCGGTTCGACGGAATTGCTCGTGCGGGCAAGGGAAACCGGGACGCTGCCCGACCTGAACGACGAGGTCGGCCGCGGCTGGGGCACCAACGGCAACGTGATGCTGGGCCGCGCCAACCACGCGTGGGACCTCGGCGGCTCGCTGCAGTCGGGGATGCCCGCGCTCGGCATCGACGCGTGGGACGACCCGGTGAACCCGGTCTTCGCCGAGGTCGCGCCGGTCCCCGCCGGGATCGAGACGTGGCTGAGCCTGTACCTGGCGATCACGAAGAACCCCGAACGCGGCCACTTCACCTACGACGCCGCCAGCGACTCCGCGCGACTCCGGTGGAGCGCCGCGCAGGGGCGGCCGTCGATCGCCGCGGCGAAGTCCTTGTTCGACAAGATCAACCGGGCGAACCGCACGGTCTACCGGAGCGATCTGTTCGGGGACACGCGGTCGTTCGAGAACCGGTTCACCTACCACCCGCTGGGCGGACTGGTGCTGGGCAAGGCCACCGACCTGTACGGCCGGGTCAAGGGCTACCGGAACCTCTACGTGACCGACGGGTCGCTGATCCCGGGCAGCACCGGGGTGAACCCCTTCGTGACGATCACCGCGCTGGCGGAGCGGAACGTGGATCGGGTGCTGCGGGAGGACCTGTCGCGCTGACTCAGCCCTCGGCCCGCAGCTTTTCGTAGTACGCGACGCATTCGTCGTACTTCGGCAGCAATCCCTGCTCCAAGGCTTCCTTCAGATAGGGCGCCGAGGTGTCCTTTTCGGACACCACCGGCTCGACATCCTGCGGCCACGGCAGCGCGAGATCGGCGTCCATCGGGTTGACACCGTGTTCGCCGGCCGGGTTGTACGGCTCGGAACAGAGGTAGGCCATCACCGTTTTGTCTTCGAGCGCCATGAAAGCGTGACCGAGGCCTTCGGCGATGTAGACCGCTTTGTACTCGGCGCTGTCGAGCAGTACGGACGTCCATTCGCCGAAGGTGGGCGAGCCGACGCGGAGGTCGACGATGACGTCCAGCAGCGAACCGCTCGGGCAGTACACGTATTTCGCCTGCCCGGGCGGGGTGTCCGCGAAGTGCAGGCCGCGGACGGCGCCGCGCCGGGAAACGCTGGTGTTGGTCTGTGCCAGGCGAAGCCGATGTCCGACCGCTTCGGCGAACGCCTCCTCCTGGAACGGCGCCACGAACAGACCGCGGTGATCGGGGAATACGCGAGGGGTGAATTCGAAACAGTCGGGGATGCTGAGGCGCCTGGCTTGCATGGCCTCAATGCTAACGAGCCATTCCCAAGCCGGACGGACGTCTTGGGAAACCTCTCCTGAGCTGCGGAAAGCCGGGCCTCTTTGTGACATCAACCGCACCAGAGGGGCACACTGGTCCGTATGCCTGTCACAATGATCTGACCGCTGCGTCCGCGGCCGTCGCCACACCCACGGCACCGATGGCCGAATGGACGCTTCGCCGACAGGCCGGCGCTACCGCGCTGGGCTGCCGTGTCGGAGGACGAGTTACCCCAGGTGGCTGGGCCATGCCCTGTTCGGCCTGCTCACCGGCCAGTTCCCCCGCTCGCAGTCCCAGGAGAAACCCGATGACCTTCGCTCGAATCGAGACTTCGCCGTCCTTAGACACGGCGGAAGCAATGACGGGAACCACGATGACCACGCCAGTGACCGACGCCGAGATCTTCGAAGGACACGAGGGCGGCAAGCTCTCCGTGGCCGCGACGCGCCCGATCTCCTCGCCCCGTGACCTTTCGGTCGCGTACACGCCCGGTGTGGCGAAGGTGAGCCTGGCCATCGCCGAGGACGCGGCCAAGGCGAAGCGGTACACGTGGGCGGACAGGCTGGTCGTGGTGGTCAGCGACGGTACGGCGGTGCTCGGCCTCGGTGACATCGGCGCGAGCGCGTCGCTGCCGGTCATGGAGGGCAAGTCGGTCCTGTTCAAGACCTTCGGAGGCCTCGACTCCATCCCGCTGGTGCTCGACACCACCGACGTCGACGAGATCATCGAGACCCTGGTCCGGCTGCGCCCGTCGTTCGGCGCGGTGAACCTGGAAGACATCTCGGCGCCGCGCTGCTTCGAGCTGGAGGATCGCCTCAAGGAGGCCCTCGACTGCCCGGTCATGCACGACGACCAGCACGGCACGGCGATCGTCACGCTGGCCGCGCTGCGCGGGGCGAACCAGGTCCTCGGCAAGGACATCTCCGGCCAGCGCGTGGTCGTCTCGGGAGCGGGTGCGGCGGGTGTGGCCTGCGCCAGGATCCTGCAGAACGCCGGCGTCGCGGACGTCACCGTGCTCGACTCGCGCGGCATCATCCACGAAGGCCGTGAGGGCCTGAACCCGATCAAGCAGAAGCTGGCCGAAACGACGAACACGAGCGGCCTGCGCGGCGGCCTCGGTGAGGCGCTGAAGGGCGCCGACGTCTTCCTGGGCCTGTCCGGGGCGACCATCGACGAGACCCTGCTGGCCGGCATGTCCGACGACGCGATCGTGTTCGCGCTGTCGAACCCGGACCCGGAGGTCCACCCGGCGGCGGCGTCGCGGTACGCCAAGATCGTGGCGACCGGGCGCAGCGACTTCCCGAACCAGATCAACAACGTGCTGGCGTTCCCCGGCGTCTTCCGCGGCGCGCTGGACTCCGGCGCGCGGGCGATCACCGAGAACATGAAGCTGGCCGCGGCCGACGCGATCTTCTCCGTCGCGCAGGACGACCTCGGCCCGGACCGCATCGTCCCGAGCCCGCTGGACCCGCGCGTCGCGCCCGAGGTGGCCGCCGCGGTCGCGAAGGCCGCCGAGGCCGACGGCGTGGTGTGACGGTCCCTTTCACGGACCCAAGCGTGTAATGAACGGGACTTTCCTTGCAAAATTTGCAAGGAAAGTCCCGTTCATTGCGTCCGGGGGTTGCGCGTCTCAGCCGGTCGGCAGGGCCAGATCGGCGCCGGAGGCGAGTACGGAACCGGTCAGCTGTGAGCCGGGCGAGTAGATCGTGCAGTGCACGGTGCGCACGCCGTGCTCCCAGCCGACGCGATCGGGGCCCGCGTAGCTCAGGTAGGCGTCGACTCCGGCCGCGTCGAGCCGCGGGCGGTCCACGTTCTTGGCCATGATCCGGTCGCACCGGGGCAAGGCCTCCGCTTTCAGTTTCTCGTTACCGGGCCACGGACCGTCCGGCGCGATGAAGGCCCCGATCGTCTCGGTGCTGTGCGCGCCACCGCACGTGGTGAGTTCGACACTGGTGTAGGTGGCGTTGACCTCGGGCTGCTCGAAGCATTCGCCCGGCTTCAAGGTGCACACGGTGGCGTAACCGGGCGAAGGGGTCGCGCAGCCCGCGCTCGGTGGGTTCGCGGTGTAGCGGTCCGGGTCCGCCATGGTGTTCCCGAGCAGGGCGACCCAGCCGACGGTCCAGACCCCGGCGGCCGCGAGGCCACCGATGGCCAGACCGCGGCCCGGCCGCTTTCCCGGACCGGTCTGGGCGAGCGCGACGATGCCCAGGATGATCGCGGGCAGCAACGTCAGCGGCAGGCAGCCGGTCAGTCCCAGCACGAGCGCGGCTATCGCCAGGCCGCTGGTCGTGGGTCGCGGCGGAGGGTAGGGGGACCCGTACGGCGGGGCGGGCACGACACCAGTCAGCGGCAGGCCGCGCGGTTCGTTCATGGGGCCGAACCTAGGTACGGCTCGATGAAGTTCCGATGACAGCCGGGAGCGTCAGGCGAGCAGTTCCGCCAGGCGGTGCCGTGGCAGGTCGATCAGCCGCGCGTCCGTCAGCTCCGGCGGCAGGTCCAGCGACACGTTCGCCAGCCGCGCGTGCGCCCGGGTCAGCAGGTCTTCCTGGTGCTCGACGGCGTCCGCGACGACGATGGCGTGCCGGTTGTCCGGGGTGCTCCGCAGCAGCCGCAGCTTGTACTTCGCCCCGACCAGCCGGTTGAGCGCGCCCTGCGCCTCCGCGTTCGTCAGGTCGGGATGCGAGTTCGGGACCAGCAGCGCCAGCCGCCGCGCGTTGGTGCCGAGCAGGGTCCGCAGCAGCCACGGGCCGGGGTCGGCCGAGAGGTCCATCGCGACCGCGTCGCCTTCCGGCCCGGAAACGGACCAGTCGACCGGCCGGGACTCCAGCGCCAGCCCGCCTTCGGTGGCGATTTCGTGCAGCTTGTCCAGCAGCGACGGCTTGGCCGCGCCCGCGGACTCCACCGACTGCGGTCCGTGCGTGTAGATCGCGGCCTTCCCCTTGCCGCCGCGGTTCTTCTTCGACTTCGCGGTCGGCTGGCAGACGTAGAGGTCCGCCGCGCTCCCGATCGCCTGCGCGCCGAAGTACCGGTTGAAGCCCGGCAGGATCGCTTCGAAGGTCAGCCCGAGCGTCGCCAGCGCCCGCTGCACCTGTGCGCCCAGGGCGGGGTGGCGGGGGCTGTAGCCGTAAGCGAGCAGCAAACGCCCGTCCGAGGGTTCGCTGAGCGCCTGGACCCCACGCGCCGCGAAAAGGCCCATTCCTTCGGGGGTGTAAGGCGGATCACTGAACACGAGATCCATCCGCCCGGTCACCGACGGTGGCAGGCCGACGCGCAGATCCGTGTGCAGGGTGCGGATGGATCGCTCGCTGAGCTCGTCGATGTAGGCCAGCACACGATCGTCGAGATCGACGACGGTGAGGTCCGCGTCGGGCCGCAGCGCGCGGACGGCCAGTGAAGTGAGGTCGTGGTCGCCGAGGAACAGCAGCTTCGCGGTGTCGAGGTCGTAGCGCTCGTCCAGCCACAGCGCGCGGTTCAGCACGGTCTCCGGAGTCGCCTGCACGTGGTCGAGCGCGGCCAGCGGAGCCGGGACGTTCTCGACGTAGCTGGTGATGGTCTTCAGCAGGTCGGGATCGGTTTTCCGGTCCTGTGCCCCGAAGCGCGCGTACTTCTCGCGGGCGGCGGGGGTGAGCCGGAGGCGGGACTCGTTCCGCTCGAGGTCGTCGCCGAGCGCGTTCAGGACGTCTTCGACACTCCGGCGCGGCGCGGTGCTGATCCGGATCAGCTCGCCTAGGTCACGCCAATCCGTCCGGAGCAGGGAAATCACCTGATGGAGCGGTCGCACGTGGACACCGTGCGCCGCGAGGACGTCATCGACGGAAGGACTCACGGCCTGCAGCCTAGGCCGTGTCCTGTGAGGCACGCTCCTGGGACACCGTGCCAACAGGGCCGATCTGGGCTACGGTTTTTCGACCAGACATGGGGAGAGACACGTGACTATCGAGTTCCGTGGCGTGACCAAGCGGTATCCGGACGGGACGGTCGCTGTCGACGACCTGAACCTCACCGTGGAGGACGGCACCATCACCGTCTTCGTCGGGCCGTCCGGTTGCGGCAAGACCACGTCGCTCCGGATGATCAACCGCATGGTCGAGCCGACCTCCGGCGCCGTGCTGCTCGACGGCAAGGACGTCAGCGACGGCGACCCGGCGCTGCTGCGCCGCGGCATCGGCTACGTCATCCAGCACGCCGGCCTCTTTCCACACAGGACAGTCCTGGACAACGTCGCCACCGTGCCGCTGCTGACCGGCTGGGACAAGGCCAAGGCGCGCAAGCGGGCGGCCGAGCTGCTCGAAACCGTCGGCCTGCCCGCGGAACTCGGCAAGCGGTACCCCGCCCAGCTTTCCGGCGGCCAGCAGCAGCGGGTCGGCGTCGCCAGGGCGCTCGCGGCGGATTCGCCGGTGCTGCTGATGGACGAGCCGTTCTCCGCCGTCGACCCGATCGTCCGCGAGGAACTGCAGGACGAGCTGCTGCGCCTGCAGTCGCAGCTGGGCAAGACGATCGTGTTCGTCACCCACGACATCGACGAGGCCGTGCGGCTCGGCGACAAGATCGCCGTGCTCCGGGTCGGTGGTGTGCTCGCGCAGTACGGCACGCCGTCGGACGTGCTGCGGCATCCCGTCGACGACTTCGTCGCGTCGTTCGTGGGCAAGGACCGCGGCTATCGCGGGCTTTCCTTCCTTTCCGCGGAAGGCATCGTCGTCGAAGACGTCAAGCGGGTCGAGGTCGGCAAGTCGGTCTCCGGGCCGTCCGACGAGTGGCTGGTCGCGGTCAACGACGACGGGCAGCCGCGCGGCTGGCTGCGCCCCGGGTCCACTGTGGACGGAGAACTCGCCGAGACCGATCTCGTCGCGGGCGGTTCGCTGTACGTCCAGGGTTCGCCGATCCGCGGCGCGCTCGACGCGGCGCTTTCGTCGCCCGCGAGCCTCGGTGTCGTGGTCGACGCCGAAAACAAGGTCCTCGGCGTGGTCAGAGCCAAGCAAGTCCTCGACGTGATCGAAGCGCTGCCACTGGGTTCCTGATGGGGGACTTCTTCGCGGAACTCGGCCGCTACCTCGCGAGCGCCAACAACCGCTCGCAGTTCTTCGGCGACCTGCTCGACCACGTCTACCTGTCGCTGATCCCGCTGGTGCTGGGGCTGGTGATCGCGGTACTGGCCGGCTGGCTCGGCCATCGGTTCGCCGCCGCGCGTTCCGTGCTGCTGGTCGTGTCGAACCTGCTGTACACGATCCCGTCGCTCGCGTTGTTCGTGGTGATCCCGGGCATCATCGGCTCGAAGATCCTCGACAGCGTCAACGTCATCGTCGCGCTCACCGTCTACACCGCCGCCCTGCTGGTGCGCCCGGTGCTCGACGCGCTCGACGCCGTCCCGCCGCATGTCGTCGCCGCGGCCACGGCGATCGGCTACAAACCCGCGCGCCGGTTCCTCAGCGTGGAACTGCCGCTTTCGGTGCCGGTGCTCGCGGCGGGCGTCCGGGTGGCCTCGGTCAGCAACATCAGCCTGGTCAGCGTCGGCGCGCTGATCGGCACCGGCGGGCTCGGCGTGCTGTTCACCGACGGCTTCCAGCGTGAGTACTTCTCGCCGATCGTCGTCGGGATCGTCGCGACACTGCTGCTCGCGCTGATCGTCGATCTGGTGCTGGTCCAGCTCCGCAATCTCCTCACACCCTGGGACCGGGTGGCGACCACGGCGGGGGCGAAATGATCGGCGACGTCCTGAACTGGTTCGGCGACCCTGCCCACTGGCAGGGCGCGGAGGGCATTCTCAACCGGCTGCTGCAGCATCTCGGCTACACCTTGCTGGCACTGGTCTTCGCGCTGATCATCGCGATCCCGCTCGGGCTCTACGTCGGGCACACCGGCCGCGGCGCGGTGCTGCTGGTGAGCGGCGGCAACGCGATCCGCGCACTGCCGACGCTGGGGCTGGTGACCTTCCTGTTCCTGCTCTTCACCGAAAGCGAGATCTCGACGATCATCGGGCTCGTGGTGCTCGCCATCCCGCCGATCCTCGCCGGGACCTACGCGGGCCTGCAGGCGACCGATCACGGCGTCGTCGACGCGGCGCAGGGCATCGGAATGACCGGCTGGCAACGGTTGTGGAAGGTCGAGGTGCCCATTTCGCTGCCGCTGGTGCTCGGCGGGGTGCGGAACTCGGTGCTGCAACTGGTGGCGACGGCCGCCGTCGCGGCCTACGTCGGGCTCGGCGGACTCGGCCGGTTCCTCCTCGACGGACTGGCCATTTTGGACTATCCCCAGGTGGTCGCGGGCGCGATCCTGACGACCTTGCTCGCCGTGCTGCTGGATCTCGTCCTGGCGGGTGTCCAGCGAGCGCTGGTGCCCAAGGGAGTCCGGCTGGCGCAGGCCGCGAGCGGGAAGAAGGCGAAGGTATGAAGCGGACGGTGACGGCGCTGTTCGCCGGGATCGCCTTGCTGGCGGCGGGCTGTGGCAACCCGCTCGCCGGCGGCGCCGAAGGCGGTACGACCGGTGACATCATCATCGGCGCGTCCGACGTCGGGGAAAGTCTTCTGCTGGCCCAGATCTACGCGGGCGCGCTGCGCAACGCGGGTGCGGAGAACGTGACCGTGCGCCCGCCGGTCGGCAGCCGCGAGGTCGTCGTCAAGGCACTGCAGGACAAGTCGCTTTCGGTGGTGCCGGACTACAGCGGGAACCTGTTGCGCTACTTCGACAAGGAGACGCAGGCGACCACCCCGCAGGAGGTCTACGCGCAGTTGAAGCAGAAGGTGCCGTCCGGGTTCGAGGTGCTCGACCAGGCGCCCGCCGAGGACAAGGACCTTCTGGTGGTGCGCAAGGAACTCGCCGATTCCGGGATCAAGACCTTCTCCGATCTCGGCAAGCGGTGCAAGGAACTCGTCTTCGGTGGTCCCGGCCAGTGGAGCAGCCGGTGGAAGGACAAGATCAAGGCGCTCTACGGCTGCGAGTTCGCCGAGATCCGCACGACCGACACCGGCGGCCCGGTCACGGTCGCCGCGCTGAAGTCCGGCGACATCCAGGTCGCGGACCTGTTCAGCACGTCGTCGACGATCGCCGCGAACGGGTTCGTCCCGCTGGTGGACGACAAGAACATGTTCCCCGCGCAGAACATCGTCCCTCTTGTCGCGAAGGGGACGCTGTCGCCGAAGGAGGTCGAAGCGCTGAACCGGGTTTCGGCGGTGCTCACGACCGATCAGCTGACCGAATTGAACGTCCAGTTCAGCGAGGAGAAGCGCAACCCGCTCGACGTCGCCGAGGAGTTCCTGCGCCGGAACAACCTCCTCGCGCCCTCCTGACTGCCGCGTTTCGTCCTCTAGTTGCGGTGGTCGCGCGTGCAAGTACCGCAACTAGAGGACGAAACGCGGGAAGGGCTAGAGGCGGTCGAACGCGGGCGAGTAGCGGAACTCGCCCCGGAGCCCGGGGGTGTACGCGCGAAGGGTGCGGACCTGGAAGTGCGGCGCCCATTCCGCGACCGGTGGTGTGATCCCGTGCTGTCCGGCGAGGACGAAGCCGAAGCGGGAGTAATAGTTCGGGTCGCCGAGCAGGACCACCGCGCCGTAGCCGAGCGCGTCCGCCGCGCCGAGCACCGCGTGCACGAGCGCGGAGCCGATGCCGGAGGCGTGGTACTCGGGCAGGACGCCGAGCGGGCCGAGGCCGACCGTCGACTTCTCGTCGGAGCCGAGGCGGGACGGGCTGCAGCAGACGTGTCCGACGACCTTCCCGTCGCGTTCGGCCACGATGGACAGTGCGCCGATCAGATCGCCGTCCTCCCTGAGTTCGTCGACGAGTTTCGCCTCGACCACCGGGACACTGTGTTTCGCGAACGCGGCCAGGTGGACGGCGTGGATCGCCTCGCTGTCGGCCGGGATTTCCTGTCGGAGCTGCATGGGCCCGAGTGTGCTCCATCCGAAGGTAGGATGGAAATCGATTTCCGCCCGGCGAGGTCGCGACTTTAGTAGGCGGCCATCCGTGTGTACTTTCACTTCGCTGAAACGTCCGGTGGGCGGGAAAGCGACCACAAGGTGTGCGGATTCCCCATTCTTCGTGGGCCGTACGGGCGCAAAACGCGACTAAAGGCGGGGGCTGAACGGTGCCCGACCTGCGCCGGAAGTCCGCCCATTACTACCGAGATGTCCGTAATGCAAGGTCTTCCTTGGGGTGAATCCGCGATTTAGTCTCAGCCTGCGCTCCTAGTGGAACGCGCTTCACCTCTGATTCACCCCCAACGATCCGGCGGGATTTTCATGCCCGTGGGTCGACCCTGCCTGGGAGGAATATCTTGAACAATTCCCTGGGAACCTTGAAAAGACGCCTGCCTGTCTTCGGTGTCACTGCGGCCGTCGCCGTGCTCACGGCGCTCGGCGGCACCACCGCCGCGTCGGCGGCCGAGGGTTCGATCGTCAACGCGGGTAGCGCCAAGGCGATCAAGGACAGCTACATCGTCGTGCTGAAGGACGGCTCCTCGGTCGAAGCCGCGGCCAAGAACCTGACGAACCGTCACGGCGGAACGGTCGAGAAGACCTTCGCGTCGTCGGTCCGCGGTTTTTCCGGCGCGCTGACCGAAAAGCAGGCGAAGCGTGTCGCCGCCGACCCCGCGGTGGCCTACGTGGAGCAGAACCAGACCGTCTCGATCTCGGCGGACCAGCTGAACCCGCCCTCGTGGGGCCTGGACCGGGTCGACCAGCAAAGCCTTCCGCTGGACCAGAAGTACAGCTACAGCACCACCGCGTCGAACGTCACCGCGTACGTCGTCGACACCGGCATCCTCACCACGCACCCCGACTTCGGCGGACGCGCGACCCACGGTCGTGACACCGTCGACAACGACAACGACGCCACGGACTGCCAGGGCCACGGCACCCACGTCGCGGGCACCATCGGCGGCACCGCGCACGGTCTGGCCAAGGGCGTCAAGCTCGTCGCCGTCCGCGTGCTGAACTGCTCCGGTTCCGGGACGACCGCCGGTGTCATCGCCGGTGTCGACTGGGTCACCGCGAACGCCGTCAAGCCCGCCGTCGCGAACATGAGCCTCGGCGGCGGCGCTTCGGCGACCCTCGACCAGGCCGTCCAGCGGTCGATCGCGGCAGGCGTCACCTACGGTGTCGCGGCCGGTAACGACTACGGCGCCAACGCGTGCAACACCTCCCCGGCCCGCACGCCCGAGGCGATCACCGTCGGCTCGACCACGAACACCGACGCCAAGTCCGACTTCTCCAACATCGGCACCTGCCTCGACATCTTCGCGCCGGGCAGCGGCATCACGTCGACGTGGCTGAACAACGGCACCAACACCATCAGCGGCACCTCGATGGCGACCCCGCACGTCGTCGGCGCGGCCGCGCTGTACGCCTCGGCCAACCCGACCGCCACGCCCGCCCAGGTCCGTGACGCGCTCGTCAACGCGGGCACCAAGGGCAAGGTGACCAGCCCGGGCACCGGTTCGCCGAACGTGCTGCTCTACACCGGTACCGGCGGTGGCCCCGGCCCCGAGCCCACGCCCTGTGGCACGCAGACCAGCAGCGGCGCCGTCGCCATCCCCGACGCCGGTGCCGCGGTGACCAGCACGGTCACCGTCGCGAACTGCGCCCGCAACGCCTCGGCCACCACCAAGGTCGCGGTGAACATCACCCACACCTACGTCGGTGACCTGGTCATCGACCTGGTCGCGCCGGACGGCACCTCGTACCGCCTGAAGGGTTCGAGCAACGACTCGTCCGACAACATCAACACCACGTACACCGTCAACGCCGCGGCCGAGGCCGCGAACGGCGCCTGGAAGCTGAAGGTGCAGGACGTGTACCGGGTCGACACCGGCACGCTCAACAGCTGGTCGCTGACCCTCTGATCCACCCTGGAGTATGTGAAGGCCCCCTTCCTCCTGCTGGGAAGGGGGCCTTCCCGTGTCCAGAGGGGCAACACGCGTGATTGAGCGGCGATCACCCGTGATCAGGCGGCGATCACGGGTGATCGCCATCCAGACACGCGTGATCGCCGTTCGAGCACGCGAAGCGTGGAGTCGAGCGAGCAGGATCACGTGGCACCAGTTGCGGGGTTCGTCCACTAAGGACCGTCGCGAGGCTTTACCCTCTGCGCATGCAGCCCGGACCGCCCTATCAGCAGGGACCTCAGCAGCCGTATCCACCGCAGGGTTATCCGCAGCAGGGCTACCCCGGATACCCGCAGCCCGGATACGGCCCACCGCAGCCCAAGAAGTCGAACACCGGCCTTATCGTCGGGCTCGTGATCGGCGCGGTGGTGTTGCTCGGCGGTGGCGGAGTGGCCGCGTTCCTGCTGTTGTCCGACGATTCCGGTTCGTCTTCGGCCGCGGCGCCGACGTCGTCCAAGAAGTCCGGGCCGCCGGACAAATACACCTCCATGCCCGGTTGCGAGAAGATCGGGACCGGCGTGAGGAACCTGCCACCGCTGGAGCCCCCGAAGGGCGAGGAGCCGGCGAGCACCTCGAACAACGAGATCGTCTACACGCGTTCGTTCTGCACCTGGCGGGAACCCGACGCGCCTTCCGCGTCGGTGGCGATGTACCTCTCCAAGTCCAAGGAGCCCGGTTCGGGCGCGGGGGAGGCCTGGGCCAAGGCCACGATCGAGAACGCCGTCGACGACGGTGGCGTGCTCATCCCCACCATGGCCAAGTCCACCAAGGCCTTGTACGCCAAGCTCGACTCCGCGAGCCAGTGCCAGATCAAGTTCCACCAGGGCAACGTCGAGGCGGAGATCATCGTGACCGGCCCCGACCCCTCCGGGAAGGTCGACCAGACGAAGTGCAAGGAGAACGCCCTGAAGGTCGCGAAGGCGACCTCCGAGGCGATCGGCTAGGCGACTTCCACGACCTGGACCTGCCCGGTCGGCCCGTCGCCGAACGGGTTTTCCCAGCCGCGCCATTCGGCGGCGAGGATGTAGAGCGAACGTCCGCCCTCGCCGCCGAGCGTGCAGGCGAAGCAGCCTCGATCGGTTTCGACCTTCTGAAGTACTTCGCCGCCTTCGCGGACCCGGACGCAGTACTTGCCCGCCACATCCGCGTACCAGACGGCACCCTCGGCATCGAGGCAGATGCCGTCGGGGTGATCGCCGCCGAGTTCGGCCCACACGCGCTTGCCGGACAGCGAGCCGTCTTCGGCGATGTCGAACGCGGTGAGCCGGTTGCCGTACGACTCGGCGACGATCAGCGTCGAGTCGTCGGGCGTGATGGCCATGCCGTTGCCGAAGAGGATGCCGTCGGCGACCTGGCGGACTTCGCCGTCCGGCGTGACGACGGCGATGACGCCGGGCGCCTGGAGGTCGTGGAAGCCGTTGACGAAGGCGTTGCCGCGGCTGTCGACGACGAGTTCGTTCCACAAGGCGGCGACGGGGCTTAGGTCGGCGTAGGTGCTCAGGTCCGCGTTGAGCAGGCGGGCTTCCGGGCCGGAGATGATCAGCAGACGGCCGTCGGGGAGCCAGTCGATCGAGAACGGCATCGTGGTCGGCACGTTCGCGATGACCTCGCTCTCGCCGTCCGGGGTGACGGCGAGGACCTGGCCGGTGCCCCAGTTCGCCAGCCAGAGACGGCCGTCGTGCCAGCGGGCGGATTCGGGGAGCAGGAGGCCGTCGAGCACGGTTTTCATGGTGTCTCCTTCGGTTGTTTACCCCTATACGAACGGGGTCCACCGGTTTCGACACCCGAAACGGTGAAAGCCTCCTTTCCTACCTTGAGGGTAGGGAAGGAGGCCTTCACGGACTTCTCAGGCGATCAGTCGAAGGCCCGCGCGATGAGCGCCTTCTGCTCGACCTCGTGCACCTTGGACGAACCGGCCGACGGCGCGGCCATCGGACGGCGCGACACGACGTCCAGGCTGGAGAACACCTCCGGGAGCTTCCGCGGCAGGTTCAGGCCGAAGAACGGCCACGCGCCCTGGTTCTCCGGCTCCTCCTGGACCCAGACCGCGGGAGCGCCGTTGTAGCGCTCGAGCGCCGCCAGCAGCTTCTTCTTCGGCAGCGGGTAGTACTGCTCGACGCGCACGATCGCGATGTCGTTCGTCTCGCGCTTGGTCCGCTCCGCCACCAGCTCCCAGTACAGCTTGCCCGAGGTCAGCAGGACCTTGCGCACCTTCGCCGGGTCGACGACGGCGTCGTCGATGACCGACATGAACTTCGTCTGGCCGGTGAAGTCCTCGACCTGCGAGGTCGCGGCCTTGTTGCGCAGCATCGACTTGGGGGTGAAGACCACCAGCGGCCGGTTGACTCCGTCGAGGGCGTGACGGCGGAGGAGGTGGAAGTAGTTCGCCGGGGTGGACGGGACCGAGACGGTCATCGAGCCTTCGGCGCACAGCGAGAGGAAACGCTCGATGCGGCCGGAGGTGTGGTCCGGTCCCTGGCCCTCGTGGCCGTGCGGCAGCAGCAGCACGACGTCGGAGAGCTGGCCCCACTTGGCCTCGCCGGAGGAGATGTACTCGTCGATGACGGTCTGCGCGCCGTTGACGAAGTCACCGAACTGCGCTTCCCACATGACCAGCGCTTCGGAGTTGGCCACGGAGTAGCCGTATTCGAAGCCGACCGCCGCGTACTCGGACAGCGCCGAGTCGTAGATCATGACGCGGCCCTGGCCGTCGGCCAGGCTGGCCAGCGGCGAGTACTCCTGGCCGTTCTTGCGGTCGATCAGCACCGAGTGGCGCTGGGTGAAGGTGCCGCGGCGGGAGTCCTGGCCGGACAGCCGCACCAGGCGGCCTTCCATGGCCAGCGAACCGAAGGCGAGCAGCTCACCGAAGGCCCAGTCGATGCCGCCTTCGCGGGACATCTTGTGACGGCGCTCCATGACCGGCTTGACCCGCGGGTGCGGGGTGAAGCCCTCGGGGACGTTGAGGAACGCGTCGCCGATGTGCTCGATGACCTCGCTGGTGGTCGCGGTGGGCACCTTGGCCGGGACCTGCTGCTCTTCCTCGACCGAGGGGCTGGCCTTCGCCACGTGCTTCTCGAGCTCGCGGACCTCGTTGAACACGTGCTCCAGCTGGCTGGAGAAGTCGCGCAACGCGGCCTCGGCCTCTTCGACGGAGATGTCGCCGCGGCCGATCAGCGATTCGGTGTAGGTCTTCCGGACCGAACGCTTCGTGTCGATGATGTCGTACATCGCCGGCTGGGTCATCGAAGGGTCGTCGCCCTCGTTGTGCCCGCGGCGGCGGTAGCAGATCAGGTCGATCACGACGTCCTTGTGGAACGCCTGGCGGTACTCGACGGCCAGCTTGGCCACCCAGTGCGCGGCTTCGGGGTCGTCACCGTTCACGTGGAAGATCGGCGAACCGATCATCTTCGCGACGTCGGTGGCGTACTCGCTCGAACGCGAGTGCTCGGGCGCGGTGGTGAAGCCGACCTGGTTGTTGACGATGACGTGCACGGTGCCGCCGGTGCGGTAGCCGCGCAGCAGCGCCAGGTTCAGCGTCTCGGCCACGACACCCTGGCCTGCGAAGGCCGCGTCGCCGTGCATGAGGACCGGGAGGACGGTGAAGCCCTCGCCACCCTTGTCGAGGATGTCCTGCTTCGCGCGGACGATGCCCTCGAGGACCGGGTCGACGGTCTCCAGGTGCGACGGGTTCGCGGTCAGCGACACCCTGGTCTCGCCGTCGCCGAACATGCGGAAGTACTTGCCCTCGGCGCCGAGGTGGTACTTCACGTCACCGGAGCCGTGCGCCTGGCCCGGGTCGAGGTTGCCCTCGAACTCCTGGAAGATCTGCGCGATCGGCTTGCCGACGATGTTGGCGAGCACGTTCAGGCGGCCGCGGTGCGGCATGCCGATGACGACCTCGTCGAGTTCGTGCTCGGCGGCCTTGTCCAGCAGCGTGTCGAGCAGCGGGATCGCCGTCTCGCCGCCTTCGAGGGAGAAGCGCTTCTGGCCGACGTACTTGGTCTGCAGGAAGGTCTCGAACGCCTCGGCGGCGTTGAGCTTCGAGAGCACGTACTTCTGGACCGCGGGGTCCGGCTTCTCGTGCGGGACCTCGACGCGGTCCTGGATCCAGCGGCGCTCCTCGGGGTCGAGGATGTGCGTGTACTCGATGCCGACGGTGCGGCAGTAGGAGTTGCGCAGGACACCGAGGATGTCGCGCAGCTTCATCCGCTCCTGGCCGGCGAAACCGCCGACCGGGAACTCGCGGTCCAGGTCCCACAGGGTCAGGCCGTGGGAGAGGACGTCGAGGTCGGCGTGGCTGCGCTGCCGGTAGTTCAGCGGGTCGGTGTCGGCCATCAGGTGACCGCGCATGCGGAAGGCGTCGATCAGCTCGATCACGCGCGCGGTCTTGTCGACCGGGCCGTCCGGGATGTCGGCGACCCAGCGGATCGGCTCGTACGGCAGGCGCAGGCTGGTGAAGACGTCGTCGTAGAAGCCGTCTTCGCCGAGCAGCAGCTCGTGGATGCGCTTGAGGAACTCGCCGGACTCCGCGCCCTGGATGATGCGGTGGTCGTAGGTCGAGGTCAGCGTCATGATCTTGGACACGCCGAGGTCGACCAGGGCCTTCTCGCTGGTGCCCTCGAAGTGCGCCGGGTACTGCATGGCGCCGACGCCGATGATCGCGCCCTGGCCCGCCTGCAGCCGCGGCACCGAGTGGTTGGTGCCGATGCCGCCGGGGTTGGTCAGCGAGATCGTGGTGCCGGCGAAGTCGTCGGCCGTCAGCTTGCCGTTGCGGGCCTTCTTGACGATCTCCTCGTAGGCCTGCCAGAACTGCATGAAGGTCATGTTCTCGGTGGCCTTGATGGAGGCCACGACGAGCGTGCGGGAGCCTTCCTTGCCCTTCATGTCGATCGCGAGACCGAAGTTCACGTGCTCCGGCGTGATCGCGAACGGCTTCCCGTCGATCAGCTGGTAGTGCCGGTTCAGGTTCGGGAAGTTCTTCAGCGCACGGACCATCGCGTAACCGATGAGGTGCGTGAAGGAGATCTTGCCGCCGCGCGTGCGCTTGAGGTGGTTGTTGATGACGATGCGGTTGTCCGCCATCAGCTTCGCCGGGACGGCGCGCACACTCGTCGCCGTCGGCACGGACAGCGAGGCGTCCATGTTCTTCGCGATGGCCGCCGCGGCGCCGCGGAGCTGCTTCGACTCCGGCTCGGCGTCCTTCTCGGCGGGCTTGGCGGGCGCCTTCGCGGCGGCCTTGGGAGCCGCGGCCTTCGGAGCGGGCTTCGCGGCCGGCTTCGCCTCGGTCTTCGGAGCCGTCTTCGCCGGGGCGGTCTGCTTCGCGGTGGACTCGGCGTTGCGGACCGTCTGCGGCGACGGCGCGGAGGCCTGGCCGTTGGTGCCCGAGCCGTCCTTGGCGGTCTCCGCGGAGGTCTGACGGACGTCGTCAGCCTTCGTCTGCGCGGCCTGCGTTGGCTTGAAGTCCGCGAAGAAGTCGTGCCAGGCGGCATCGACTGAGGTGGGGTCGGCGAGGAACTGGTCGTACATTTCCTCGACAACCCACTCGTTGGGGCCGAATTGTGACGCAGGGCTGCTGCTGGACACGGCTTGGACTCGCCTCTATCCGTCTCGAGATCTTGAACACCGCTGATGCGCCTACCAGGCTAACCCCCTCGGTGGCGGTCGTGTGATGGAACTGGCCTGTGTGAGGCGTGGCGCACTAGGCGATGGGTCACTGTCTCGATCAAGAGATCGAAACCGAAGCACTCGGCCGACCGGGTCGCGGCCGTTCGGGGGAGCGGGGGACCTTTGGTGTCGCTTCACCGTCTGTGCAGGTCAGGTCACTGTTTGGTCGGTAAAGGTTGGTGAGGTGGTCGTGCCGGGACAGCCTGGAGTTCACGTCGGCGGGTTTTGCTGGGCGGAGGATGCGGCCGGTGTCGTGCCGGCCGCCGATCGCCCACGAGGGTGGTGGCAGGCGATGTGGCTGGACGAGTGTCCTTCGTTCTGGGACGAGGGACGTGTGCGCCCGTTGGTCACCGAGTCCGGCAAGGTCGTGCTGATGTGCGACTCGTGCTCCGCGGTGTGGCCGACGCTCTCCGACTTCAAGGAGATGGAGCACGTCGAACCCGACGAGCCGGACTGGGCGGTGACGGCCGGGGTGCACGTCCGGCCCGGGACCTTCCGGTGGGCCTCGGAACGGGACCTGGAGGTCGCCGGGATGAGCGGCCTCGCCTGGCACGCCTAGGCGGGGTACGGGCGCTCCGCCGGTAGCAGCGCTTCGGCGTCGTCGATGCGATTCGCCGCGACGAGGGCGCCGATCTCGCGCATGGTCGAGGTGACGTCGGTGACCGCGGTGATCCATTTGTCGACATAGCGATCGACGGCCTCGCCGCTCAACCCCATCTGGAGCGAACGGTGCTTCAGCGGGCCGAGGCGGATGCCGCGTTCCGGGTCCCACTGGACGCGGACCGGGCTGGCCTTGACCTCGCGCTGCCAGGTCTCCCGATCGGGATGGACGTCCCGGTCGTAGTGGCTGAGCGCCGCGTGCCCGAGCGCCCAGGCGAAGCCCTCGCGAGTGAGGTCGAGGGCGAGCACGCGTTCCTGGCCGGGCTTGGCCGCCCAGCCGCAGCGGTACGCCATCCACAGGAAGGACGGCTTGATCCAGGTCATCCGTTCGCGTTTGAACGGCGGCACGAAGGTGCCCGCCTCGAGGGCGGCGTCCGCGATGGCCGGTGAATACGCCTGATAGACGCGGATCGTGGTTTCGGTGCGGACGGCGCGGATCTGCCGCGCCGGGATTTCTTCGTTCATTTGCCGTGATGGTGACAGACGTCGTTGTTCGCGCGCGACCGAAATTCCCTTGCCGTCGGGGATGCGTGCGGCATTGCTGCGCAAGGGATCGCGACGGATCGTGGTCGACGAGACCGCCTATCGGTGGAACATCCGGCGGAAGCCGACCTTTTCGCAAGAAGACGGCTGTTTCCTGTCGTACGCGGTGGAACTCGAAGACGCCCGGGGTGCGGTGCTGCTGGTCCGGACGGATCACGGGCATCCGTCGAACTACCTGGGAGTGCCGTCGAAAGCGGTGCTGCCTTCGGATGTCGAACGGGCCATTCGGCTGGGGCTGGAGTGTGGGTGGGAACCGGGGGCTCCCGGGGCGCAGTTCCAGCTGGATCTGGCTGCCGCTCAAGGCTCGTGAGTGGTAAGGGCGAAGGTGGCGCGGTGCGCTCGATCCACCGGGCCGGTCGCAACTCCACTCAGTTGTCTTGAAGGCCACCTTTGAGACGGTCACCGTCTCAAAGGTGGCCTTCAAGGCATTGGGAGCGCTGGCCACTCATCCGTTCGGTCGGGTAGCTCGTGAGTGGTAAGGACGGTTAGAACCGTCCTTACCACTCACGAGAACTCAGCCCAGGGCCCACAGGCGCGCGTAGTGGCCGCCTGCCGCGACCAGCTCCGGATGCGTGCCCTGTTCGACGATCCGGCCGTGGTCCAGGACGACGATCCGGTCCGCCTTGGCGGCGGTGGCGAGGCGGTGCGCGACCACGAACGTCGTACGGCGGCGCGCGAGTTGTTCGGTCGCGCGCAGGACGGCGGCTTCGGTGGACGGGTCGAGAGCCGCGGTCGCCTCGTCGAGCAGGAGGACGTCCGGGTCCACGAGTTCGGCGCGGGCGAGGGCGACGAGTTGCCGTTGTCCGGCCGAAAGCGACCGACCGCGTTCACCGACGGGCTGATGGAAACCGGCGGGGAGCGCGGCGACACCGTCGAGCGCGCCGACGGACCGGACCGCTTCCTCGACCTCCGCGTCCGTCGCGGAAGGCCTGCCGTAGCGCACATTGTCCGCGACGGTTCCCGAGAACAGATGCGCTTCCTGGGGTACCACGCCCATTCGCGTGCGCAGCGCGGCCAGGTCGTACTCGCGGATGTCGGTGCCGTCGATCCGGACCACGCCGCCCGTCGCGTCGTAGAACCGCGCGACGAGCTTCACGGCCGTCGATTTCCCGGCACCCGTCGCCCCGACCAGTGCGACGGTCTCGCCGGGCGAGACCTCCAGCGAAAGCTGCGTCAGGGCGGGCTCATCCGTTGCCGTGTAAGCGAAATCGACGTCCTTGAAAGAGACCTCGCCCCGCAGCCGCTCCGGGACCGCGACCGGTTTCTCCGCCTCCGGAACGGAAGTCGGCGTGCGCAGCAGCTCGCCGATGCGCGACAGCCCGACCCGCGCCTGCTGATAGCCATCGAACACCGAAGAAAGTTGCTGGATCGGCGAGAAGAACTGGCCCAGGTACAAGAGGAACGCCACCAGCACACCGGCCGACAGCGTGCCCGCCGCGACCCGGTTCGCGCCGACGATCAGCACGACCACCTCCGCCAGCCCGGAAAGCATCGCGGCGAAAGGGAAGTAGGTCGCGACGAGGCGCTGGGCGCGCAGCCGCGAACGCCGGTACTCGTCGCTGCGGGAAGCGAACTTCTCCGCCGTGCGCTCTTCGCGCGTGTACGCCTGCGCGACCCGCAGCCCGTTCACGTTCTCCTGCATGTCCGCGTTGACGACGCTGACGCGTTCCCGCGCTTCGGTGTACGCCTTGGACGAGGCGCGGCGGAAGAACACCGTCGCCACGACGAGGATCGGCAGCACCGCGAGCGCGTACGCCGCCAGCCCGATGTCGGTGATCATCAGCGCCGCCGCGATCCCGACCAGCGTCAGCGCGCTCACCACGGCCTGTGCGACACCGGTCTGCAGGAATGTCGAGAGCGCGTCGACGTCGGTCGTCATCCGGGTCATGATCTTCCCGGACAGCTCGCGTTCGTAGAAGTCGAGCCCGAGTCGTTGGAGATGGGCGTAACTGCGCACGCGCAGCGAGTACAGCACCGTTTCGCCGACCCGCGCGGTCATCTTGGTCTGGAGGTAGATCACCAGCCAGTCCGCGAGGATCACCAGCGCGCCGATCCCGGCGGTCAGCCAGATCACCGCCTCCGCCCCGGCGCGCACCCCGTTGTCGATGCCCTGCTGGTACAGCGCGGGCATCGCGATGGTGGCCAGCGCGTCCGCCGCGACCAGCCCGATCACCACGGCGAGCGGACCGCGTACCGGTTTCAGCAGGCGGCCGAGGCGGAACTTCGGCTCGGGCGCGGTGACGTCGGTGCCCGGCAGCCGGGGGACGTCCGTGGCGGGCGGCAGTTTCCGGACGCCTTCGAGGAGCTCGCCGGTCGGCGGCAGGTCGACGTCCCACTCGCCGCCGGTGGCCTTGCGCTCGCCCGCCAGTTCGTCGGACTTGTCCTGCTCCGGCCACAGGGCGGGGGTGATTCCCGAGGGGCCGCAGTCGAGGCCCTCGCAGCGATGCGGTTCCTCGACGTCGTCACCAGGCCCCGCGACGAGCTCGCGGAACAGCGGGCAGCGTGCCAGCAGTTCTTCCTCGGTGCCGATGTCGACGACGTGGCCCTTGTCCAGCACGGCGATCCGGTCGGCGAGGGCGAGGGTGGAGCGGCGGTGCGCGATCAGCAGGGTCGTGCGGCTCGCGGTGACCGAGCGCAGGGTGTCGTGGATCGCCGCTTCGGTGACCGTGTCGATGGCGGAGGTCGCGTCGTCGAGGACCAGCACACGCGGATCGGTCATCAGCGCCCTGGCCAGGCCGAGCCGTTGACGCTGTCCGCCCGACAACGTGAGGCCGCGCTCGCCGACGAGCGTTTCGTAGCCCTCGGGGAGGCGCTGGATGAACTCGTCCGCTTCCGCCGCCCGCGCGGCCGCGCGGATCTCCTCGTCGCTCGCGTCCGGCCTGCCGTAGGCGATGTTGTCGCGCACCGACGAGGAGAAGAGGAACGCCTCCTCGAAGACGACGCCGATCGTGCTGCGCAGGTCGTGCTGCCGGACGTCGCGGACGTCGAGGCCGCCGACCTGGACCGAACCGCTGTGCACGTCGTAGAACCGGGGCAGCAGCAGGGAGATCGTCGATTTGCCCGAACCGGCGGTGCCGACCAGTGCGAGTGTTTCGCCGGGAAGGGCTTCCAGAGTGAGACCGTCGAGCACGGGATCCGACCGTGTGTAGCCGAAGGAGACGTCCTCCAGCCGGACGCCGAGCGGGCCTTCGGGCAGCGGCCGCGCGTCCGGGCTGTCGACGACGTCCGGCTGCGCGTCGATCAGTTCGTTGACCCGTTCCGCGCCCGCCCTGGTCAGCTGGGCCTGGACGACGAGGCTCGAGATCATCCTCGCCGGGCCGATCAGGATGGAGAGGTAGGTCGCGAACGCCAGGAACGTGCCCAGGCTGACCTCGCCCTTCAACGCGAGGACGCCGCCGACAGCCAGCACCGCGACCTGACCCGCGGCGGGCAGCGCCGCCGTCGTGGCCGTCGGCAACGAGGAAAGCCGCGCGGCGCGCATGCGTTCGGCGAAGAGCTTTTTCGCCGTCTTCTCCAGCTTCGCGACTTCGCGCGCCTCCTGGCCGAAGCCCTTCACGACGCGCACGCCGGTGACGGTCTCCTCGACCTGCTGCGCGACGTCGGCCGCGCGTTGCTGGGCCGCCCAGGTCGCGGGGAAGAGCCGCTTCCGGCTCACCGCCATGATGATCGCGATCGCCGGGGCGACCACCATCGCGATGAGGGTCAGCGTCGGCGACATCCACAGCATCGCGCCGAGGGACAACAGCGCGAAGATGACCGAACCCGCCGAGAGCGGCACCTGCATCAGGACCGACGTGACCAGCTGCAGATCCGAGATCGCGCGCGAGGCGACCTGCCCGGTGCGCAACGCGTCCTGCTTGCCGCCGTCGAGCCGGGAGACCGCGTTGAACACCTGGCGGCGCAGATCGTGCTGGACGTCGAGCGCCAGCCGCCCGCCGACGTACCGGCGGGCGAAGGCGTTGCCGAAGGTCAGCACCTGCAACACCGCCATGACGGCGGCGAGCACGCCGAGACGGGACGTGTCGCCCGCGACGGCGCCGTCGAGCGCCTCCCGGATCAGCAGCGGACCGGCGGCCTGCAGCCCGACGCCGATGATCGCCGCGCCCAGCGACAGGACGACGAGCCAAGGGTGTTTCCAGCACGAAGCGGCCAGGCGTCGGATCCAGCCTCCGGTGGACACCGGGGCCGTCTCACGTACCGGACTGGCTTGACGCGGGCGAGGTGGAGCAGTAGTCACCCCGCCAGCCTATGCGGCGCGACCGACAGGATCGGCCGCTTCGGGGGAGAGCCTGGTGACATGAAAGGCCCGTTACTTGCAAAATTTGCAAGTAACGGGCCTTTCATGTCGCGCTTTGGTGAAGACCTACGTGATGTCCTTCTTCTGGTTCACGGCCCAGCCGGCGAGGAAGAAGACCATCGTCCAGCCGAAGAAGATGAGCGCCGAGGCCCACCACGAGAAGGCGCCGGGGGCGCCGGCCGCGTACTGCAGCGCCCACGCCGTCTCGTCCTGCAGGCCGGGCACCTTCACGCCGGCGGCGCCGAAGGCCTCCGCGCCGATGGCGCCCACGATGCCGTTGACCGTGCCGTTCGGCAGGACCCCGCCGAGCCACGTGATGTCCCAGGCACCGAAGGACACGAACACCAGGACGTTCTCGACCACGAGCATCCAGATGGTCAGCGTGATGATGCTGCCGATCACGCTGCGCCAGACCGCGCCGACCCCGATGCCGAACAGGGTCGCCAGGATCGTCGCGAGGACACCGGCGCCGAGCACGCCCAGCCACTGGCCCGCCGTCGGCAGGCGCGCGCTGTCGACCGTGATCACGGTGCCGAGGCTCGCCGCGCCCACGATGATCACGCCGTAGATCGCGCCCCAGGCGACGTAGGTGATCATCTTCGCGCTCAACGCCGAAACCCGGTTCGGGGCGGTGAGGAACGTCGTGGTGATCGTCTTCTTCGTGTACTCGCCGGCGAGGGCGAAGACACCGAAGATGATCGGGATCATCGTGCCGATGTTGATGCCGTGCCCGAGGGCGAGCAGGCCGACGGGCAGTTCGCCGGTCGAGATGCCGAGCGCTTCGGTCAGTTCACGAGTGTCCGAGCGACCGAGGAAGTCGCTGAAGTCGTTCGTGACCATGCCCCAGAACAGGGCGAACGCGAAAGCGAAGACCACCGCGGGGATCATCAGCGCCCACCACGCCTTGAGCGTGAGCGTCTTGCGGAACTCCGCCTTGATCAGGTTGCCCATCAGCCCTGGCCTCCCCAGCCCTCGTTCTGGCCCTGCTGCTGCGCCTGCTGCTGAGGCGGCGCCTGCTGGTACTGCTGTTGCTGCGGCGGCTGACCCTGCTGCTGGAACTGCTGCTGCGGCGGTGCGAATCCGGGAGCCGGGGTGTTCGGCGGCGCGAAACCGGGCGGCGGCGTGTTCTGCGGCGCGTAGCCGGGCGGCGGCCCCTGATACCCGGGCGGCGGGCCCTGGTAACCCGGAGGCGGACCCTGGTAGCCCGGCGGCGGGCCCTGCTGGAAACCGGGCTGCGGCGCCGCGTACTGGCCCTGGGTCAGCTGGAAGAACATCCGCTCGAGATCCGCGGTCTCCTCCTGCATGCCGTAGACCGCGATGCTCGCCTTGGCGGAGATGTCACCGATCTGCTGCACCGTCGCACCGGAGACCGCGACCCGGCCGTCCGGCATCGGCGAGACCTGCGTGATGCCCGCTTCCTGCAGCGCGGCGACGAGGCCGTTCGCGTCGGCGGACTGCACCAGCACGCGGGACTGGTTGCTCTTGCGCAACTGGTCCAGCGAGCCGTTGTAGCGCGTCATGCCCTGGCTGATGATCACGACCTGGTCGATCGTCTGCTCCACCTCGTTCAGGAGGTGGCTCGAGACCAGCACCGTGCGCCCCTCACGCGCGTACGCGCGCAGGAAGTTCCGGAGCCAGAGGATGCCTTCGGGGTCGAGACCGTTCGTCGGCTCGTCCAGCACCAGCACCTGCGGGTTCCCCAGCAACGCCGTCGCCAGCGCCAGCCGCTGCCGCATGCCGAGCGAGAACCCGCCCGCCTTGCGGTCCGCCGCCGACGACAGGCCGACCAGACCCAGCACCTCGTCCACCCGCTGATCCGGCATCCCGATCGCCGCCGAGTACACGCGCAGGTGATTCCGCGCCGTGCGTCCCGGGTGGAAGCCCTCGTTCTCCAGCACCGAACCGACGACCCGTGCCGGATTGCCCAGCTGGTCGTGCGGGCGCCCGTTGATGGTCGCCGTGCCGTTCGTGGGCGTCACCAGCCCGAGCAGCATCCGGAGCGTCGTGGTCTTCCCGGCCCCGTTGGGTCCCAGGAACCCGGTCACCGAACCCGGCTCCACCGTGAAGCTCAGATTCTGGACCGCGTTGACCGCACCGAACTGCTTGCTCAAATTCTGCACCGCGATGCGGCCACTGCCGTCGTGCATACCGTCCCCTTTTGTTGACGAAGGCCGATCACGCGACATCCTGCCTCACCCGGTGAGTCCGCACCCGCGGAAGGGGTCAATCCGCCGAAAGCGACCTTCGTCACGTTCGGTGCGGTGACGACTCCGTCCCCCAGCGCACCCGCCGCTGGGCCGAATGGCCGCTGACTACCGGTTATGCGGTCCAGGGCGCGGAAATTCACCGACCGTTGGGGCGGTTCGTGAAGAAATATTTCCGAAGACTTGGCAACCCCATGCAGCGCGACGGCGACTTATTACCTACGATGTAGGAGGCGGCCCGCTCCCAATGACCCCCAGGTTGGTTGAGCGGGCCGCCGTTATGTCTGGGTCCCGAGGTTCTCCGAAGTACATGAAGGCCCCCTTCCTGTCGCTAGGCGCAAGGAAGGGGGCCTTCATGTACTTCGAAAAGGAGCGAGGGACCTTTGCACTGGGGTGACAAAGGTCCCTCGCGTGGGAGTGTGGCTTGGGGGTCAGGCCAGGACGGCGGCCAGATCCGTGGCGGGCAGGCCGTGCGCGGCCGCGACCGGGGCGTTCGTCAGGGCGCCCGCGTGCGTGTTGAGGCCCTTCGCGAGCGAAGCGTCCGCCTGCAGCGCCTTCTGCCAGCCGAACTCCGCCAGCTGGACGGCGTACGGCAGCGTCACGTTGGTCAGCCCGTAGGTCGACGTGCGCGGGACGGCGCCCGGCATGTTCGCGACGCAGTAGAACACCGACTCGTGGACCTTGTAGGTCGGCTCGTCGTGCGTGGTCGGCCGCGAGTCGGCGAAGCAGCCGCCCTGGTCGATCGCGATGTCCACCAGCACACTGCCCGGGCGCATCCGCGAAACGAGGTCGTTCGAGACCAGCTTCGGCGCCTTCGCGCCGGGCACGAGCACCGCGCCGATGACCATGTCGGCCTCCAGCACGGACTGCTCGACCGACAGCGCGTTCGAGGTCACCGTGCGGATGCGGCCGCCGAAGTCGTTGTCGATCTGGCGGAGACGGTCGACGTTGGTGTCGAGGATCTCGACGTCCGAGCCGAGGCCGAGCGCGACCCGCGCCGCGTTGATCCCGGCGACACCGCCGCCGATCACGACCACGCGCGCCGGGTGGACACCGGGGATGCCGCCGGGCAGCACGCCGCGGCCACCGCTCGGCTTCATCAGGGAGAACGCGCCCACCTGCGGCGCCAGCCGACCGGCGACCTCGGACATCGGCGCGAGCAGCGGCAGCGCGCGGTTCGGGGTCTGCACCGTCTCGTACGCGATCGCGGTGGTGCCCGCGGCCAGCAGCGCGTCGGTCAGCGGCCGGTCCGCGGCGATGTGCAGGTAGGTGAACAGCACCTGGTCGGCGCGCAGCCGCGGGTACTCCTCGGCGATCGGCTCCTTGACCTTGAGCACGAGCTCGCCCTCGGACCAGGTCTCCTCCGCCGTCGCGAGGATCTTCGCGCCCGCGGCGAGGTACTCCTCGTCGGTGATGGACGAGCCGAGGCCGGCGCCGGTCTCGACGAAGACGTCGTGGCCGCGCCCGGTCAGTTCGTGCACGCCCGCCGGGGTGAGCGCCACGCGGTACTCATGCCTCTTGATTTCACGGGGGACGGCGATACGCACGGGACTGCCTCCTGCGGCGGGTTGAGAACAAAGGTGCTGCCACTCACGGTGAGCCACCCGGACGGCGGTGTCATCGTGCGCGCGGGACAAGGTTGAGCACCGATCATGGTTTTCCGGGAACAACCACTTGACCTCCAGTGAACTGGAGCTTGCACCTTGGGTCACATGAGAGCCGTGTGGTTGAGAGAGTTCGGCGGGCCCGAAGTGCTCGTCGCGGGTGACGCCCCGGATCCGGTGCCCGCAGCGGGCCAGGCCCTGGTCGAGGTGGCGTTCGCCAACATCACGTTCGTCGAGACCCAGTTCCGCGCCGGCGGAGGCGGGCCGTTCCGCGCCGAGTTGCCGATGATCCCGGGCAACGGCGTCGGCGGTGTGATCAGCGCCGTCGGTGAAGGAGTCGACCTCGGTCTGGTCGGGAAGCGGGTCGTGACCTCGACCGGGGGCTCCGGGGCGTACGCGCAGCGGGTCGCGGTCGCCGCCGATTCCGTCTTCGAGGTGCCGGACGGGCTGGCCCTCGACGCCGCGGTGGCGATCCTCGCCGACGGCCGCACGGCGACGGCGCTGGTGACCGCCGCGCGCGTCCGGCCGGGGGAGCGCGTGCTGGTCGAAGCCGCGGCGGGCGGGGTCGGTGGACTGGTCGTCCAGCTCGCGAAGGCCGCGGGGGCGGAGGTCGTCGGCGCGGCCGGTGGCCCGGCGAAGACCGAGCACGTCCGGGAACGCGGCGCCGATCTGGCGGTCGACTACCGCGAGCCGGACTGGGCGGCGAAGGCCGGCGAGGTCGACGTCGTGTTCGACGGTGTCGGCGGAGAGGTCGGGAGGACGTCGTTCGGACTGCTGAAGCCCGGCGGCCGGATGCTGATCTACGGGCTCTCGAGTGGCTCGTGGACCGAGGTGTCCGAAGAGGACGCGGCCGCGCGCGGGGTCACGGTGATCCGGGACATCGGCGGCCAGGCGGAGATGCGGGCGTTCACCGGGTCCGCGCTCGCCGAGGCCGCCGCCGGGCGGCTGGAACCCCTGATCGGTCAACGGTTCCCGCTCGAACGGGCGGCGGACGCGCACGCGGTGATGCAGTCGCGTGGCGCTCTCGGCAAGACGTTGCTCGAGGTCTGATGTTCGACGTCGACGCATTCCTCGCCGGTCCGCTGACCGCCAGGGTCGCCACGGCGGGGCCGACCGTGCGCCCGACCTGGTATCTCTGGGAGAACCGGGCCTTCTGGATCCTCACCGGACCGTGGGCGCGGCTGGCCGGACTCGTGCGCGAGTCACCGTCGATCGCGTTGACCGTCGACGTCTGCGATGTCGGCACCGGCCTGGTACGGCAAGTTCTCGCGCGCGGCGAAGCGGAGGTGCTGCCGTTCGACGTCCCACGTGGACGGCGGCTGCTGAGCCGGTATCTCGGGGCCGACGAGTGCAAATGGGATGCGCGATTTCGTTCTTACCTGCACGATGATCCCGAGGTGAAAGGGACCGTCTGGGTCCGGATGGTGCCGAAGCGATTCGCCGCCGACGACCTCGGTTATCGGGTATGACGTACGGCCGCGTTCGCTGGGGGTGGGCGCGGCCGTGCAACCTGCGAAACGGTAAATGCAGCACGATCGAGTCAAGATGTTGATCTTACTGGCCGGTAAGCTGCCATTCTGTTGCGCATGACAAATCAGGACTGGCGGCGGGAGCGGCGTGTCCGCACCGTCGACACCGAAGGCAATCCGGCTGATGTCATCGTGGGTCTGGTCGAAACTCCCGGGCATGGCTACGAAGCCGCCCTGCGGGTCGACGGTGGCCCCGGTGTGCTTCTGCCGCTTTACCCCGGTGCGGATCTGCTCGCCGCGGTGCGGCAGACCATTGAGGACGGATATCGCGCCAGCGCGCACTAGCCGTCCGGATGTCAGGAAAGGGTCTTTCAAGACGACAGCGCTGATCAAAGCGCGTCCTGAAAGACCCTTTCATGACGTCTGCTCAAGATTTTGTCGCACTACAAAGTGTTCGTTAGTGAACATTCTTTAGTCGAATGCCGATCAGCTCCAGCGCAGGGAAACGAGCTGCGTGATCAACGCCAGCCGGACGTCGGGATCGTCGAGATCCAACGGGACGAGGTCGAGCAGCCGCCGCAGGCGATACCGCAGAGTGTTCGGATGGATTCGAAGTTCCTTCGCGGCCGCGCGCGGGTCGCCGGGATGCCTGAGCCACTGGTAGAGCGTGTCGACGTAGCCGCTCTCGTGGGCTTCGTCGTGCGCGCGCAACAAGCCGAGCGGGCCCAGTTCGGCGACCTTTGCCGTGCTGGCCGCGGTCGCTCCCCGGTGCAGCGAAAGCTCCTTCCACGCCTCGTCGAAGACCACGACGCGACCGGGTACGAGCTTCGCGCGCAGCAGGCCCAACGCCTCGTCGGCTTGGACGCGGGACGTCGCGAGTTCGCCGATTTCGCAGGCGGACCCCGCGGCCGCCCGCGGTGTCCCGCCCTTCCTCGACGCGGGCAGGGCTTCCAGCGCGGCCCGGAGTTCGCCCCAGCCGTCACCGTCCGGGACGACGGCGTAGAGCACGCCGCCGAGTTCGGTGGCCACCGGCCGCCTGCCGACGCCCTGCGAGATCCGTTCGAGGAGGGCGAGCCGCAGCCCCTCGTCGTCGCGGCCGTCGCCGCCGGAAACCTCGATGACGACGACGCGATGCGGCTCCTCGGACAGGTCGAGTTCCGCGATCGCCTTGCGCGGGCTGGCCTTCCCTTCGAGCACGGCGCGCAGGAGCTCGGCCGAGACCCGGCGCTGGGAATCGGTGTGCGCGCGACGGCGCAGCAGATGCAGGGCGACGACGGGCGCCGCGTCGGCGAAGGCGGCCGCGCGTTCGTCGGAGACCGGGCCCGCGACGACCGCCCACATCGACCCCAGCAGTTCGCCGCCCATCCGGATCGGCACGATGAGCCGGGGCAGCGTGCCGTCGCGTTGCGCGGGCACGAAGATCGTTTGCCGCCCACGGGAAAGCTCGCGGAACACCCCTCGTGACCGGAATCGCGCGAGCACGTCGTCGGGGATGCGGCGGCCCATGATCGTGGACACGCGCGCCGAGTCGGTCAGATCCTGCCTCGCCGAGTAGGCGAGCACCCGCGAGTTGGTGTCCTCGATGGTCACGGGCGCGTCGACCACCGAAGCGACGGCGTCCGCGAGCCGGAAGAGGTCACCGGACCCGGGTCCGCCACCGTCCTCCAGGGCGTCGGACTCGTCGGCCAGCGCGTCGAGGACGGTCCTGAGCAGCCAGACGAGCTGGGCCCACGATGTCGCCGGGCGCACTTCGATCAACGCGATGTCCGCCGTTTTCGCAGCCCGCTTGACCGAAGGTTTCGCCGCGAGCGGCGGTTTCAGCAGGACGGCGGCGGCGCCTTTGGCCGCGCTGTGCTTGACGAGTTCCGCGGCTTCGGACGTTTCGGTGATCGCGACGCCGAGGACGAGGTCCCCCGCGGCGAGGGTGTTGCCGGGCTCGGCGATGACGACGTCGCCGACGGCGGGGGACTCGTCGGGGACCTGAAGAGCGTGCAGCAGTGTCGGCCCGACCCGGTCGACGACACTGCGTACGGAAACCATGCCTTATTTTGCGCCCGCTGACGAAAACACGCCGAAGGGGCCGTCTCGAAGATCACTCACGCCGAGCGCCGAGGGTGCCCCTTCATCGCGCTGACGCGCTGCCCGAGGAGACGTCCGCCGGTCACCTGTCGCACCTACTCAGACCTCGGGTGGGGTCCTGGCGTCGATGTCCTCGGGAGTGAACCGCTCCCGTTTGGTCGTCAGCGCCCAGCGATGCCCGTCGGGATCGACGATCCGGCCGTAGCGTTCGCCGAAGAACATTTCCTCGACCGGCGCCTCCACCCGGGCACCCGCGAACACCGCGCGCCGGACGAGGTCGTCGGGATCGTCGGTCTCCAAGGTCAGCAGCATCGGCGTGCCGCCGAGGGTCGACGGCGCGAGGGCGTCCAGCGCCGGGATCTCCTGGCTCACCAGCAGCCGCGCGTCACCGACGGCGAGTTCCACGAACAGCACGACCCCGTCCGGCAGCACGTTGCGGAACAGTTCCACGGCGCCGAACACCTTGCCGTAGAAAGAGATCGACGTGTCGACGTGCTTGACGAACAGATGCGGCACCAGGCCGAGCGCCCGGCTCACGCCGACTCCGCGCGCTTCAGCAGTCCAGCCTGGCCCGCCACCGCGACGAGCCTGCTAAGAAACTCCGCCTCCCGGGCGGCGACTTCCCGGCCTGCGCGGGTCAGCCGGTAGTAGCGGCGGCGCGAGTCGTGCGGCTGGTCCTCGCTCGCGTCCGGAGCCTCCTCGACCAGGCCGTCGGCGACGAGCCGGGCCAGGGTCCGGTACAGCGTGCCGGGCCCGAGCTGGGCGGTTCCGCCGCTCAACTCGTCGACGAAACCCATGATCGCGTAGCCGTGCGCGCGGCCGCCTTTGCCGTTCGCGAGTGCCAGCAGGGTCTGGAACGCCGCGGGGGTGAGCTGCGGGTTGCCGTCGGCCATCCGGGAAGCATACACTCCGATATCGTTATATCCATGATGGATACAAAGGGAGCCGGGCATGCCGATTCAAGGTGTCCACAAGATCGTCGTCGGGGTACGGGATCAGGAACGGGCGAAGAAGTTCTGGTCCGAGGTCGTCGGCTTCGAGATCACCACCGACGTGCCGTACGACGACAAAGGAAACCGATGGGTCGAGGTCACTTCCCCCGATCGTGTGACGGCACTGGTCCTGAGCACCGCCCCGGAGGACCTCGAACGCTTCGCGGTGCGGGATGAACTCCCGACGGCCAACTTCTTCTTTTATGCCGACGACATCGAAAAGACCTGCGAGGAGCTCATGGCGAAGGGCGTCGAGTTCCCGGCGCGTCCGGAGAAGCAGCCCTGGGGCTGGTGGGCGATGTTCACCGATTCGGAGGGCAACAGGTTCGCTCTTCAGGAGCGGAATCCCACCTCCTGAGAGTGGTTGGGTGCTCCGTTCGGCGGAGCTAGCTTCGGTGACCACAGCCGAAACCCTTGAACCGCTAGGAGAATCGCGATGAGCGCGGACGGATGGTCGTTCGAGACCAAGCAGATCCACGCGGGCGCGGCGCCGGACACCGCCACCGGCGCGCGGGCGACCCCGATCTACCAGACCACCTCGTACGTGTTCCGTGACAGCCAGCACGGCGCCGATCTCTTCAGTCTCGCCGAGCCCGGCAACATCTACACGCGGATCAACAACCCCACGCAGGACGTCCTGGAGCAGCGGCTCGCCGCGCTCGAGGGCGGTGTCGCGGCGCTGGCGTTCGCCTCCGGGACCGCGGCGACGACGGCGGCCATCCTCAACCTCGCGAACGCGGGCGACCACTTCGTCTCCAGCCCGTCGCTCTACGGCGGTACCTACAACCTCTTCCACTACACGCTGCCGAAGCTGGGCATCGAGGTTTCGTTCGTCGAGGACCAGGACGACATCGAGCAGTGGAAGGCGGCGGTCCGGCCCAACACCAAGCTGTTCTTCGCCGAGACGCTGGCCAACCCCGGCAGCAACGTCCTCGACATCCGGAAGGTCGCCGACGCCGCGCACGACGCCGGTGTCCCGCTGGTCGTGGACAACACCGTGCCGACCCCGTACCTCGTCCGCCCGATCGAACACGGCGCCGACATCGTGGTCCACTCGGCGACCAAGTACCTCGGCGGTCACGGCACCACGGTCGCCGGTGTGCTGGTCGACGGCGGCACCTTCGACTTCGGCAAGGACCCGGCGCGGTTCCCCGGTTTCAACGAGGCCGACCCGAGCTACCACGGTCTCAAGTACTGGGAGGCGCTTGGCCCCGGCGCGTACGCCGCCAAGGCGCGCGTCCAGATCCTGCGCGACACCGGTGCCGCGATCGCGCCGCTGAACAGTTTCCTGATCCTGCAAGGGATCGAGACGCTGTCGCTGCGGCTGGAGCGGCACGTCTCCAACGCGCAGGCGCTGGCCGAATGGCTGGAACAGCGCGACGAGGTCGAAAAGGTGTACTACGCGGGCCTGCCGTCGAGCCCGTTCCACGAGGCCGCGAAGAAGTACCTGCCGAAGGGCGCCGGCGCGGTGCTTTCGTTCGACCTGCGGGGCGGTGTCGACGCCGGACGGGCCTTTGTGGACGGTACGGAACTGCACAGCCAGCTGGTCAACATCGGCGACGTGCGCAGCCTGATCGTGCACCCGGCCTCGACGACGCACAGCCAGCTCACGCCCGAGGAGCAGGTCTCCAGCGGGGTGACGCCGGGCCTCGTGCGGCTCGCCGTCGGCCTGGAAGGGATCGAAGACCTCAAGGCCGACCTCGAGGCCGGATTCCGGGCGGCCAAGGCGGCTCTGTGACCCAGGCTCCGGATCTCCCTCCCGCCACCGGTGCGTGGCGGGAGGGGGATCCACCCGGTCGCCGCCGGTTCGTCACCGGCGTCCATACGCTCGAAACCGGGCCGGAAATCCCGTTCACCCTCGCCTACGAGACTTGGGGGACGCTGAATTCCGGCGCCTCCAACGCGATCCTGGTCGAGCACGCGCTCACCGGGGACAGTCACGCCGTCGGCCCGGCGGAGGACGGCCACATCAGCCCGGGCTGGTGGGACGGCTTGATCGGTCCCGGCAAGGCCGTCGACACGGACGCCTTCTTCGTCGTGGTCCCGAACGTGCTCGGCGGCTGCCAGGGCTCGACCGGCCCGTCTTCGCCGCATCCGGACGGAAGTCCTTGGGGCAGCAGGTTTCCCGCCGTGACCGTCCGGGACCAGGTGGCCGCCGAGGCCGTCCTCGCCGACGCGCTGGGCATCGGCCGGTGGGCCGCGGTGCTCGGCGGTTCCATGGGCGGGATGCGCGCGCTGGAATGGGCGGTGAGCGAGCCGGACAGGGTCGCGTCACTGCTCGTCCTCGCGTCGACGGCGCGGGCTTCGGCGGACCAGATCGCCTGGGCCGCGCCGCAACTGCACGCCATCCGGTCCGATCCGGGCTGGCACGGCGGCGACTACCACGACGTCCCCGGTGGCGGCCCCCACGCGGGCCTCGGCATCGCCCGCCGGATCGCGCACGTCACCTATCGCAGCGAAGGTGAACTGTCGCAACGGTTCGGCCGCCGCTATCAGGACGACGAGGACCCGTTGCGCGGCGGCCGGTTCGCCGTCGAGTCCTATTTGGATCATCACGCGGGGAAACTGTCCCGCCGGTTCGACGCCGGCAGCTACGTCGTGCTCACCGAATCGATGAACACCCACGACGTCGGCCGTGGGCGGGGCGGCGTCGAGAACGCGCTCGGCCGGATCACCGCGCGCACGGTCGCCGCGGGGGTGGACAGCGACCGGCTTTACCCGCTGTACCAGTCGCAGGCGATCGCGGACGGTGTCGCCGGGGCGGAGTTCGCCGTCATCGGCTCGCCTTACGGGCACGACTCGTTCCTGATCGAAACCGAGCAGATCGCCCGGCTGGTGAAGCTGCTTCTCGGCTAGGCACCTGGGTCACGAAGCTCATCTATTGAGGGGTGAGTCAACGGTGGCGTGTTCGTGGGCGAGGCTGGCGGTGGGATGAAGGTGTCCTTTGCCTCGTCCGGTGCCGAGTGGCCGTGTCGCGAAAGCCACTTTCGGGACATCAGACGTCGCGAAAGTGGCTTTCGCGACGTCCCGGGAGGCTGATGTGGCGCTCACGACCAACCCGACCCACACGGCCTGAACCTTCAGCCCCGGCCAGGAACAGGGCCACCCAGCACAACACCTGCCCCACGCCCGACGCCGAAAACGGCACGAGCACGCCACGTTTGCCCTTCTCCTCAATAGAACCCACATCGCCACTCACGCCCCCGTCGCAAAGCGCGCATATAGGCATCAATCAGATATTTGGTCGCTTCAAAGTGTCCCGAGTGGACAGTCAACCGACCTGGCCGACGTCTAGTCCGCCACGGCGTCGGAGATCCAGGGTGCCACCGGCAGATCCCGGTCCAGGCATTCCGCCGACAGCCGGATCGTCCAGCGCAGCGCCTGCAGCACCAGGCTGTCGACCTCGTCCGGCGCGGCGTTGGCGAGCGCGATCTCGACCTGTTCCTGCGCGGCCTCGCTGTTGCCGTGCACCTCGGCCAGCAGAGTGCGCACGGCGGTCCGCACGGGAGGATCCGCCTGATCGATCGAGACCTCTTCACCGTCCTCGTCGAACACCTGCACCTTGACCGGCGCACTTCCTCCATCACCCAGTGTCGACACCATGGCGCTGCATTCGCCGAAGAGCATCATCACGAGCTCTTTGGTCTCTTCGGACCGGGCTTGCGGCTCGACGGCAGTCGGCGCGAGCTCGTCGAGCGCCTCGGCGTCCTCCCCGAGGCTGATCGCCACGAGCGCACGCTGCGCCTTTTCGACGAGCCTCCGCTCGTACTCGCTCCTGTCCGGCTCCACGTGCCTATCAAACACCAGAGGACGGAAAAGTGGGGATAGACCGAAACCCGGACGTGGTCACTTCGCGGCGTGCAGTGCACCCAGCGCGAGACGACAGAGCATTTCGGCCAGTTCGCTGTCACCGAGATGGCGGTTGTACGGCGTCGAGTTGATCAACCCGAAGACCGCGTGCGCCGCCGAGCGCGCCTGGCGCTCGCCGATCCCGGGGACGGCGTCGCTGATCGCGCGCACCCAGACCTCGACGTACTGACGCTGCATGGCGCGGACCTGTTTGCGGTCACTGTCGGTGAGATTGGCGAGATTCCGCTCCTGGACGGTGATCAACGCGGGATGCGCGAGCGCGAAGTCCACGTGAAAATTCACCAGTGCTTCGAGAACCTCACCCGGCTCGTCCCGCTGGCTCGCCCTGGCCGTCCCACCGTCGAGGAGGTAGCGGCTGATCGAGTTCAGCATCTCGCCGAGAATGGCGTCCTTGCTGCGGAAATGCCGGTACAGGGCCGGGCCGGAGATGCCGACCGCGGCGCCGATGTCATCGATGCCGACACCGTGGAAACCGTGGTGGGCGAAGAGTTCGGCGGCGGCGGCCATGATCTGTTCGCGCCTGTTCGCCTTCTCGCCGTTCACGAGTGGGGTGGGGTTCGCCGGCATCTGGCCATATTAAGGCCGTGTGTTAGCGAGCGCTAACACGCGGCCGTACTTCCAGCCTGGGCCAAGCGGGTTACCTGGGGAAATGACCCTTTTGTGTCGAGCTACCACCTGGTAATGCTGTGTCTCGTTAACTTGTCACGAAGGAGTGACCATGGCCGTCCCTGCTCGGATCAAAGCGCTTTCCTTCACTCGATCGGTTGCGGCCCTGGGGGTCGCTGTCCTTGCCACGTTCGGGCTCGCCGGTACCGCTCAAGCGGCGACCAACTACGTGGCGCTCGGTGACTCGTACTCGTCCGGCGTCGGTGCCGGCAGTTACGGGAACTCGGGCGACTGCATGCGCAGTGCCAACTCCTACCCCCAGCTGTGGGCCAACGCCCACGCCGGGACCTCGTTCAAGTTCGTCGCGTGCTCGGGGGCGCGCACCGGCGACGTGCTGAGCCAGGCCGCGAACGTCACCTCCAGCACCACGCTGGTCACGGTGTCGGTCGGCGGCAACGACGCCGGGTTCGCCGACGTCATGACCACCTGCACCACCGGCAGCGACCAGACCTGCATCAACCGGGTCAACACCGCGAAGAACTACGTCAACAACACGCTGCCGGGGCTGTTGAACAACGTCTACAGCACGATCAAGTCGAAGGCGCCCGGCGCGAAGCTGGTCGTCCTCGGGTACCCGCGCTTCTACACGGTGCCGGGTTCGTGCTCGGTGGGGCTGAGCGACACCAAGCGCTCCGCGATCAACTCGGGCTCCGACGCGCTGGCGTCGGTGCTCTCGGCCCGTGCCTCCGCGCACGGTGCGAAGTTCGTCGACGTGCGGGGTGCCTTCACCGGGCACAACATCTGCTCGTCGGCCAACGACTACCTGCACAGCCTCACCTGGCCGATCGTGAACTCGTACCACCCGACGGCCACCGGCCAGCGCGGTGGCTACTACAACCCGCTGGTCTCCGCGATCGGCTGACGTTTTGCGCGTGAAGGCCCCCTTCCCTCGGCTGGTCATCTAAAACCAGGGCCGCGGGAAGGGGCCTTCACGCGCATACGGGGTGCGGTGGACAAGTGAGGTTAGTGGCCGTTAACCTACGAGGGCGAGTTAACGACGGCTAACTTGGCGACGAGGAGCCATGGACACACCCGTACTGAGCACTTCCGCCGACCCCGGCAGCGACGAATACGCCCGCAGCGTCACCTCCCACGCCGAACTGGTCGAGGACCTGCACAAGCGTCTCGACGCGGCCCGGCTCGGAGGCCCGGAGAAGTCCCGCACCCGGCACGTCGAACGGGGGAAACTCCTGCCGCGCGACCGGGTCGACACCCTCCTCGACCCGGGGTCGCCGTTCCTGGAACTGTCCCCGCTGGCCGCCACCGGACTGTACGACGACGAGGCGCCGTCGGCCGGGATCATCACCGGGATCGGGCGGGTCTCGGGCCGCGAATGCGTGATCGTCGCCAACGACGCCACGGTCAAGGGCGGCACCTACTACCCGATGACCGTCAAGAAGCACCTGCGCGCCCAAGAGGTCGCGCTGCACAACAACCTGCCGTGCGTCTACCTGGTGGACTCCGGCGGTGCGTTCCTGCCGAGGCAGGACGAGGTCTTCCCGGATCGTGAACACTTCGGCCGGATCTTCTTCAACCAGGCGACCATGTCCGCGCGCGGGATCCCGCAGATCGCGGCGGTGCTCGGCTCGTGCACCGCGGGTGGCGCATACGTCCCGGCGATGAGCGACGAAGCGGTCATCGTGCGGAACCAGGGCACGATCTTCCTCGGCGGCCCGCCGCTGGTGAAGGCCGCGACCGGCGAGGTCGTCACGGCCGAGGAACTCGGCGGCGGCGACGTCCACTCGCGTCAGTCCGGTGTCACCGACCATCTGGCCGAGGACGACGCGGACGCCCTGCGCATCGTTCGCTCGATCGTGTCTACTTTGAGGCCGCGCGCGCCGCGCCCGTGGGACGTCCTCCCGACCGAGGCCCCGGTCGCCGACCCGAACGAGCTGTACGGCGTCGTCCCGACCGACCCGCGCGTGCCCTACGACGTCCGCGAGGTCATCGCGCGGATCGTCGACGGCAGCCGGTTCGGCGAGTTCAAGAAGGAGTACGGCTCGACGCTGGTCACCGGGTTCGCCCGGATCCACGGCCACCCCGTCGGCATCATCGCGAACAACGGCGTGCTGTTCGCCGAGTCCGCGATGAAGGGCGCGCACTTCATCGAGCTGTGCGACAAACGCTCGATCCCGCTGCTGTTCCTGCAGAACATCACCGGTTTCATGGTCGGCAAGGCCTACGAGGCCGGCGGCATCGCCAAGCACGGCGCGAAGATGGTCACCGCGGTGGCCTGCGCCCGCGTGCCGAAGCTGACCGTCGTCATCGGCGGCTCGTTCGGTGCGGGCAACTATTCGATGTGCGGCCGCGCGTACTCGCCCCGGTTCCTGTGGATGTGGCCGAACGCGCGGATCTCGGTGATGGGCGGTGAGCAGGCGGCGTCGGTGCTTTCGACCGTCCGCCGTGACGCCATCGAGTCCCGCGGCGGCGAATGGTCCACGGAGGACGAAGAGGCCTTCAAGGACCCGATCCGCGAGCAGTACGAGGCGCAGGGCAGCCCCTACTACTCGACGGCGCGGCTGTGGGACGACGGCGTGATCGACCCGGCGGACACCCGCACGGTGCTCGGCCTCGCGCTGTCCGCGACGGCCAACGCACCACTTTCCGATGTCAACTACGGCGTTTTCCGGATGTGAGCATGTTCGACACGGTTCTGGTCGCCAACCGCGGGGAGATCGCCGTCCGCGTGATCCGTTCGCTGCGGGGTCTCGGCATCCGTTCGGTCGCGGTGTACAGCGACGCCGACGCCGATGCCAAGCACGTCCGCGAGGCGCACACCGCGGTCCGCATCGGCCCGGCCGAAGCGGCGAAAAGCTATCTGTCCATCCCGGCGATCGTCCAGGCGGCGCTCGACACGGGAGCGCAGGCGGTGCACCCCGGCTACGGTTTCCTCGCGGAGAACGCGGAATTCGCCCGTGCCTGCGCGAAAGCCGGGCTGGTCTTCATCGGCCCGCCGGTCGAGGCCATCGACGCCATGGGCGACAAGATCCGCGCCAAGGCGACGGTGTCCAAGGCGGGCGTCCCGGTCGTGCCCGGTGCGTCCGATGTGGACATTCCCGAGGGCGGTTTCGCCGCCGCCGCGGAGAAGGTCGGCTACCCCCTGCTGATCAAGCCGTCCGCCGGTGGTGGCGGCAAGGGCATGCGGCTGGTGAACGCGACGTCCGAACTGGACGCCGCCGTGGAATCCGCCCGCCGTGAGGCCAAGGGTTCCTTCGGTGACGACACCCTGCTGATCGAGCGGTTCGTCACCACGCCGCGCCACATCGAGATCCAGGTGCTCGCCGACACCCACGGCAACGTGATCCACCTCGGCGAGCGCGAGTGCAGCCTGCAGCGGCGGCACCAGAAGATCATCGAAGAAGCCCCGTCGGTCCTGCTGGACGAGGCGACGCGCGCGAAGATGGGCGCGTCCGCTGTCGAGGCCGCCCGATCTGTCGGCTACGTCGGCGCGGGAACGGTCGAGTTCATCGTGTCGGCCAAGGCACCCGACGAGTTCTTCTTCATGGAGATGAACACGCGGCTGCAGGTCGAGCATCCGGTGACCGAGCTGGTGACCGGGCTCGATCTCGTCGAGTGGCAGGTCAAGATCGCCGCGGGCGACGTGCTCACCGTGTCGCAGGACGACGTCCGGCTGGACGGCCACGCCATCGAAGCCCGCGTCTACGCAGAGGATCCCGCTCGAGGTTTCATTCCCACCGGCGGGACCGTGCTCGCGGTCCACGAACCGTCCGGTGAGGGCGTGCGCGTCGACTCGTGGATGAGCGAGGGCGCGGTCATCGGCTCGAACTACGACCCGATGCTGGCCAAGGTCATCGCCTGGGGACCGGACCGCGCGGCCGCGCTGCACCGGCTCGATCTGGCGCTCGCCGACACCGCACTGCTCGGCCTCGGTACGAACGTCGCGTTCCTGCGCGGGCTCCTCGCCGACGGCGACGTCCGCGACGGCAAGCTCGACACCGGCCTCGTCGACCGGCAACTGTCCACTTTGGTCTCCGAAGAGGTGCCGCCGGAGTTCTTCGTGGCCGCCGCGCTCGACAGGCTGCTTTCCTTGCAGCCGCAGGGATCGGTCATCGATCCCTGGGACGTTCCCGACGGCTGGCGGCTCGGCGCGTCCGGCGGGATCGACTTCACTTTGAAGTCGGGAAGTTCCGAAGCCGTCGTCCGGGTGCAGGGCACCCCGGCGAACGCGCTCGTCAGCGTCGACGGCGCCGAGGCCGTGCGGGTCTCCGCGCGGCGCGAGGGCGACCTGCTGGAAGTCCGGCACCCCACCGGTTTCCACCGCTACCGGCACGCCGCCGGCCGCGGGAAGACCGTCTGGCTCGCGCGGGACGGCCACAGCTTCGCGATCGGTGAGCGGGAAAGGCTGCGGGCGGCCGCCGGTGCCGCGGGCGGCGCCGGACCGGTCACCAGCCCGATGCCCGGCACCGTGCTCGTGGTCAAGGTCGCCGCGGGCGACGTCGTGAGCGCGGGAACGCCGCTCGTGGTCGTCGAGGCGATGAAGATGGAGCACACGATCACCGCGCCGATCGACGGCGTGGTCAGCGAACTCCCCGTCCGGGCGGGCCAACAGGTCGCGCTGGACGAAACGGTAGCCGTTGTGACACCCCAAAAGGATGGCCAATGATCGACTTTCGGCTGGATGACGAGTACGAGGCGCTGCGCAAGACGGTCGAGGAATTCGCGCGCTCCGAGGTCGCCCCGGTCATCGGCGACCTGTACGAACGGGAGGAGTTCCCGTACGAGATCGTCGCGAAGATGGCCGAGATGGGCCTGTTCGGGCTGCCCTTCCCCGAGGAGTACGGCGGCATGGGCGGCGACTACTTCGCGCTGTGCCTGACGCTGGAAGAACTGGCGCGCGTCGACTCGTCGGTCGCGATCACCGTCGAGGCCGGGGTCTCGCTGGGCGCCATGCCGATCTACCGGTTCGGCACCCGGGAACAGAAGGAAAAGTGGCTCCCGGAGTTGTGCGCCGGCACCGCGCTCGGCGCTTTCGGGCTCACCGAACCCGGTGGCGGCTCGGACGCGGGCGCCACCCGCACGCGCGCGAAACTCGACGGCGACACCTGGGTGATCAACGGCAGCAAGTCGTTCATCACCAACTCCGGCACCGACATCACGAAACTGGTCACGGTCACCGCCGTCACCGACGTGAAGGAGAACGGGCGCAAGGAGATCTCGGCGATCATCGTCCCGTCCGGCACCCCGGGCTTCGCGGTGGCGCCGAAGTACTCCAAGGTCGGCTGGAACTGCTCGGACACCCACGAGCTCTCGTTCGACGACGTCCGCGTCCCGGCCGAGAACCTCGTCGGCGAACGCGGCCGCGGATACGCCCAGTTCCTGTCCATTTTGGACGAAGGCCGGGTCGCGATCGCCGCGCTGAGCGTCGGGCTCGCGCAGGGCTGTGTCGACGAATGCCTGAAGTACGTCAAGGAGCGCGAGGCGTTCGGGCACAAGATCGGCGAGTACCAGGCGATCCAGTTCAAGGTCGCCGACATGGAGGTGCGCACGCACACCGCGCGGCTGGCGTACTACGCGGCGGCGTCGAAGATGCTGCGCGGTGAGCCGTTCAAGAAGGAGGCGTCGATCGCGAAGCTCGTCGCGTCGAACGCCGCCATGGACAACGCGCGCGAGGCGACGCAGATCTTCGGCGGGTACGGCTTCATGAACGAGTTCCCGGTGAGCAGGTTCTACCGGGACGCGAAGATCCTGGAGATCGGTGAAGGGACCTCGGAGGTGCAGCGGATGCTGATCGCGCGGCACCTCGGCGTCGCCTGACGATCCCTGACACCAGCCACGCGCGTCCTCACGATGTTGTAGAACGGAAGGATGAACGATTTCATCATCCGGCAGGGTGGTTCTGGGGACTTCCCAGCGTTGCTGGACATGTTCGACGAGGCCGTCGCGTGGCTGGTCGGACGGGGCAGTGAGGGCCAGTGGGGGACCGAGCCGTGGTCCACGATCCCGAAGCGGATCGAACGGGTGCGCGGGATCGCCGACGGGCCAGGCCTGCACATCGCCGAGGTCGGCGGCGAAGCGGCCGGGGCGATCGTCCTCGGTGACCGGTTCCCGCACGTCCCGCCGGTCGACGAACCCGAGATCTACGTCGGCCTGCTGCTGACCTCGCGCCGGTTCGCCGGTCACCGGGTCGGCTCGCGGCTCGTCGAGTTCGCGCTGGCCGAGGCGCGGGAGCGCGGGATCGGCCTGGTGCGGGTCGACTGCTGGGCCGGTGGCGACGGTGACCTGCAGCGTTACTACGAGAGCCAAGGTTTCAAGCCGACCGAGCGCTTCGACGTCAACGGCTGGATCGGCCAGGTCTTCGAGCAGCGTCCCTAGGTCTGGCTTCTTCGCGGCTTCGGGTGCACCATAGTTGACACATTGCCAACAGTGCCCCGGACAGCGGAGTCGCAGAGGAGCCCCCATGGCCAAGCGTGAACGTTCCCTCGCAGGCAAGGTCGTCGTGATCACCGGAGCGGCGCAGGGCATCGGGGCGAGTACCGCGAAGGCGCTGGCCGGGCTCGGCGCCAAGGTGGTCATCGGTGACCTGGACCAGGTCCTCGCGGAGAAGACCGCGGCCGGGCTGGGCGCGGAGGCGCTGCCGCTCGACGTCACCGACACGAAGGGCTTCACCGAGTTCCTCGACGAGGTTGAGCGGCGCGTCGGCCCGATCGACGTGCTGATCAACAACGCGGGCATCATGCCGCTCGCGCCGCTCGACGAAGAGGACGACGCGGCCACCCGGCGGCTGCTCGAGATCAACCTGCACGCCGTCATCCACGGCACCCGGGAAGCGGTCAAGCGCATGCGCCCGCGTGGCACCGGCCACATCGTCAACATCGCTTCGATGGCCGGTAAGGCCGGATTCCCCGGCGCCGCCACCTACTGCGCCACGAAACACGCCGTCGTCGGTTTGTCGGAATCGGTGCATCTGGAACTGCACGGAACGGGTGTGCTGGTCTCGTGCGTGATGCCCGCCGTGGTGCGCACGGAGCTGGCCAGCGGGCTCGGCGAGGCGAAGTTCTTCAAATCGGTCCAGCCGGAAGATGTGGCGTACGCCATTGTCGATGCCTTGCGACGTCCCAAATTCGACGTCTTCGTTCCCGCATCGCTGGACGCCATGGGCAGGATCACACGACTGCTCCCGCGCCGCTTCGGCGAAGGGCTGCTCCGTGCCCTGGGTGGCGACAAGATTTTGTCCTCCGCAACGCATTCCAGTGCTCGCGCGGAGTACGAATCGCGTGCCGCGAGGAGTGCCCCGGCGGCCGAAAAGGGGGCCGGTTCTTAGCTCGGACGGCCTAACAACCGTCCGAAGTGGACGGCTTGGGGCGGCGACGGTGTTGAGTCGTGCGCCCGTACGCGGCAAGATTGCCCATTACCGCGTTCATCCCTCCAGGAGGCACCTCATGGCAACACCCCCGGCACGGCTCGCCGCCGCCGCGTCGAACGTCGTCGGGAAGGTGCTGAACGGTGGTGTCGCCGATCTCCGCCCGGTGCCGCGGGTCCTGATCGACCAGGGCCCCAACCGTTCGGTGTACCGGCTGACGAACGGCAAGGCCCCGGCGTCCGGCCCGCCCGTGCTGCTGGTGCCGCCGCTCGCCGCGCCCGCGCTGTGCTTCGACCTGCGGCGCGGCTGCAGCCTCGCCGAGCACTTGGTCGACGAAGGCCGCAACACCTACCTGGTCGATTACGGCAACGTCGCGTTCTCCGACCGGCGCCTGGGCATCGAGCACTGGATCGACGAGGTCCTCCCGCGCGCGATCCGCAAGGTCAGCGAGGACGCGGGCGGCCGGCCCGTCCACGTCATCGCCTGGTGCCTCGGCGGGATCTTCTCCTTGCTGACCGCGGCCGACCAGCCCGACCTGCCGATCGAGTCGATCGCGACCATCGCGTCGCCGTTCGACTTCACCGCGATCCCGCTGATCGCCCCGTTCCGCCCGCTGGTGGACCTCACCGGCGGCCACCTGCTGACCCCGATCTACCGCGTGCTCGGCGGCGCACCGTCCTATTTGGTCAGCCGGGTCTTCCGCGCGACCGGGATCAGCAAGGAGATCACCAAGCCGCTGGCCATCCTGAAGAATCTCGATGACCGGGACTACCTGGCGCAGATCGAGGCCGTCGACCACTTCATGGACAACATGATCGCCTACCCCGGGCGCACGTTCGGCCAGATCTACCACCGGTTCTTCCGCGCCAACGACCTCGCCGAGGGCACCGTCGACCTCAACGGCCGCATCATCGCGCTGTCCGGCGTCAAGGTGCCGACGCTGGTCATCGCCGGGCAGAACGACACGATCGCCCCGCGTGCGGCCGTCGAACGGCTCACCGGCCTCCTGGACAACTCGCCTTCGGTGACCTTCAAGACCGCGCCAGGCGGGCACCTGGGCGTCCTCACCGGCCGGAAGGCCCGCGGGACCACGTGGCGCTATCTCGACCGCTTCCTCGACGAACAGGCCGGCTGAGCCTCAGTCGGCGAGGTCTTCGCTCCTGCGCTGGTTCATGGCGCTGCGCAACGACTGGCGTGGCGCGATCATGTCGACCATTTCGGTGATCTGGAGCCAGGCTTCGGTGATCTCGGCGGTCGCGCGGTCGCGTTGCAGGACGATCGTGGACAGCACCAGCGCCGTCATCCCGACAGTGGCGTCGAAGGCCTGTACGTGCAGCATGCGGGGGACGAGCGCGTACGAACCGTAGGGGCCGAGCCCGCGCACGGCGGCGAAGATCGTGAGAGTGCAGACGCACAAGGAGCACAGCATCGCCCCTGCCTGCCGGAAACGCAGCGCGGCCCAGACGAGCACCGGGAAGACCAGGAACAGCTTGGCCGGGGTGGTGGACGAGAGGAGCGCCGTGCCGGTGCCCACGATCGCCAACGCGATCGCTTCGCCCCAGCGCGCCGGGGAGACTCGCGTCGGCAGCCGGAACCTCGGCACCAGGAGCAGCAGGGGAGTGACCGTCAGGACGCCCATCGCGTCGCCGGTCCACCACACGAGCGCCGTGGACCAGAAGTCCCCGGCGACCAGCGCGCCGTCGAGGACCAGGACGCCGGTGCCCAGCACGGCGCTGACGGCCGTGCCTCCGATCGCCCCGATCGTCACCAGGAGGACGGCGTCGGGAAGCCGGTCGAGCTGGGTGCGGAAACCCAGCCGCCGCATCACCGCGTAGGCCAGCATCGGGCCGATCGTGTTGCCCGCGGAGATCGCGATGACGGTGGCGAGTGAAGGCCCGATGGCGATGTTCGTCAGGAGGGCGCCGAGGAAGATCCCCGGCCAGAACCGCGGCCCCAGCAACATCGGCACCGCCAGCGCGACCCCGGCCGCCGGCCACAGCGGTGAGATCTGCTCCCGCACGATCGCCCACTGGATGCCGATCTGGCCGGTCGCGAAGTAGCAGATCGTGACGCCGAGGACGATGAGGCACCACTGTGCGGCAAGGGGGAACTGTCGAGCGGCGAGTCTCATCGCGACTCCGGCCTTGGCGGGCGGGGAAGGTACGAGAGTACCTCCGCCCGGACGTCGGGGCGGTTCACTTGATGGTGTTGTCGTGATGATGGAGTTTGTTGGGAATAAACAGGAAAGGGGCCCGTGCAGCTGCACGGGCCCCTTCACGGCACTTCGGGCGCTACTTGAGCTCGGAGCTCGTCTTGCCCAGGATCCGGCGAGCCACGATCAGCTGCTGGATCTGCTGCGTACCCTCGAAGATGTCCAGGATCTTCGCGTCCCGGCTCCACTTCTCCAGCAACGATTCCTCGGTGTAGCCCAAGGTTCCGGCGAGCTCGACACACTTCAGCGTGATCTCGACGACCGAGCGGCCCGCCTTCGCCTTGGCCATCGAGGCCTGCAGCGAGTTCGGCTTGCGGTTGTCGGCCATCCACGCCGATTCCATGGTCAGCAGGTACGCCGCTTCGTAGTCGGCTTCCAGTTGCAGGAACGTGGCCGCGGCCGCGTGCTGGCTGTGGACGGGCTTGTCGTAGTCGATGGTCACCCCGGCGTCCGTGAGGATCTTCCGGGTCTCCTCCAGCGCCGCGCGGGCGACGCCGATGGCCATGGCGGCGACCAGCGGGCGGGTGTTGTCGAAGGTCTGCATGACCCCGGCGAAACCCTTGGCGGTGTCGATCTCCGGCGTGCCGAGGAGGTTTTCCACGGGCACGCGGACGTTCTCGAAGCGCAGCACGGCGGTGTCGGAGGCGCGGATGCCGAGTTTGTGCTCGACGCGCACCACCTCGAAACCGGGCGTTCCCTTCTCGACGACGAACGACTTGATCGCCGCGCGGCCCTTCGTCTTGTCCAGAGTGGCCCAGACGACGACGGCGTCGGCGCGCTCGCCCGCGGTCACGAAGATCTTCTCGCCGTTGATCACGTACTCGTCGCCGTCGAGGCGCGCGGTGGCGGTGATCGCGGCCGAGTCCGAGCCGCAGTCCGGTTCGGTGATCGCCATCGCGGCCCACAGCCCGGAGAACTTCTTGAGCTGTTCGTCCGTGGCGACCGAGCCGATCGCGGCGTTCCCGAGGCCCTGACGCGGCATCGAGAGGAGCAGACCGACGTCGCCCCAGCACATCTCGATCGTGCCGAGCACGATGTTCAGGTTGGACCCGTTGCGGTTGCCCGGCTTCTCGTTCTTTTCGGACCGGCGGACACCCGCCGCGCCCGCGCCGCCCTCGCCGGAGGAGTTCAGCCCGTCCAGCAGCGCGGCGAACATGTCGAGCTCGGCGGGATAGGTGTGCTCGGCGCGGTCGTACTTGCGCGAGATCGGCCGGAACACCTCGGCCGCGGCCTGGTACGCCTGGTTGATCAGGGTGCCGGCCTTCTTCGGAACCTCAAGGTTGATCATGATTGCCTTTCGAAAGTCCTAGAGGAGGACGGCGCCTTCCATCACGCCGATCGCGCGGAGGTCGCGGTACCAGCGTTCGACGGGGTGCTCCTTGACGAAGCCGTGCCCGCCGAGCAGCTGTACTCCGGCGCTGCCGATCTGCATTCCCTTGTCGGCGGCCAGTTTCCGGGCCAGCGCGACCTCGCGGGCGTACGGCTTGCCCTGTTCGGCGCGAGCGGCGGCGCGGAGCGCGACCAGCCGCAGTCCTTCCAGCTCGATGGCGATGTCGGCCACCGAGAACGCGACGGCCTGCCGGTGACTCACCGGTTCGCCGAACGCCTTGCGCTCGTTGACGTAAGGCACCACGTAGTCGAGGACGGCCTTCGCGGTACCGGCGGCCAGCGCGGCCCAGCCGAGCCGCGAGAGCCGGACGACCTCGGTGAAGACCTCGGCCTTACCGCCGCCGAGCAGTGCTCCGGCGGGCAGGGCGACCTTCTCCAGGTGCAGCTTCCCGGTCGCCGCGCCGCGCAGGCCCATCGCCGGTTCGGTCTCGATGGTGACGCCCGCGTTGGACGATTCCACGAGGAACAGCGCCGGACCGCGGCCTTCGAGGTCGGCCGAGACGATGAACAGCTCGGCGTCGGCGGCACGCGGGACCAGCGACTTCACGCCGTCGAGCTGGTAGCCCTTCGGAGTGCGGCGGGCCTTGGTGGCGGGCTTGAACGGGTCGAACAAGGCCGTCCGCTCCTGCAGCGCGAGCGCCGCGGCCGGGACGTTCTCGCCGACGAACGCGGGCAGGTAGTCCGCCTGCTGCTGCTCGTCGCCGTAGGACACCAGCGCGGTGCTGACCGCGGACGGCGCGAGTACCGCGACCGCCAGTCCGAGGTCGCCGTGCGCGAGGGCCTCGGCGACCAGCGCGTTCGTGACGACCGACCGTTCGGTGCCGATGCCGCCCAGCTCCTCGGGGATGCCGACGAGCGAAATCCCGAGTTCGGCGGCGCGGCTCAGCAGGCCTTCGGGGGCCTGGAGCTTCGCGTCGGCGTCGGCCGCGGCGGGCCGCAGCTGTTCGGCCGCGAACTCCGTCACGGTCTCGACGATGAGCTGCTGGTCCTCACTCGGGGTGAGGTCGAACAGTCCCGTGTCCTCGGCCGGCGCGAGCCGCGCGGGCTTGCCGAGCTTCTGGGCGGACTTGAACGTCCGTCCCGCCGCGCCCGCGACCCGGAAGCCGTTGCGCGTCCCGGCACTGACCAGGTTCTGCACGGGCTTCCGAAGTCCGGCCCGTTCAATGACCTTGCTCCCGGCCAGCCGGGTGAGCGCGGACAGGCCGAAGCCCATCGCGTCTCGTTTCCTAGGCGCACCCACGGTGAGTCTCCCTGCCTCGCTTACCTACTCGTGAGTAGGTTAACTCCCTTGGGGCCGATGCGCTACTAGGGGGGAGTCGAACGTCACGCTCGTGAGTGATTTGGGTGGTGAGGGCGCCCGGATTGCTCACGAGGGGAAGGGGTGTGGACGTGAGTGCCCCTCACGAACCACCCGGCGCCGTGGTCACCCGGAAGTACGTGATGGCCCCCTTCCTTGCGCTAGACGCAAGGAAGGGGGTCATCACTCGCCCACTGGTGCGGGTGGGGCGGCTGTGGCGATCACGAAGGTAGTGAAGGCCTCCATCACTACGGTCAAGGTAGGCAAGGGGCCCTTCACGGCCCGCCCCCGTGAACGACCGCAGCCGGAAGCCGGTAGGTGACCAAGACACCCTCGGCCCAACCCGAATCGCCACTCACGACCCACCCAGCGCCGTGGTCGCCCTGAAGTACGTGAAGGGGACTTCCCCGCATCCTGCTCGGTGAAGGGCGCCTTCGTCGCGTCGCACTCGGCGAAGGGCCCCTTCAGCCCAGGTTCGGCGTCTCAGCCATCAGCCGCACCCGAGCCGCGCCCGCCCGCTCGACGATCACCAGCCCCACTGCCGCCGCGGCCACGACACCCACGAGCACGATCGCCGGCACCAGTTCCAGCAACGGCGTCGCCGCCAGCAGGACGACCGCGAGCACCAGCCGCCGCACGTTCCAGGACCCGAGGTTCCGCCGCCGCAGCCCGCTCAGCGCGATCAGGTACAGCGCCAGCCCGCCGGTGAGCGCCCAGATCGGCGTCCCGTGCAGGCCGTCGGAAAGGCTGTGGTGTTCGGTGTCGGACACGTACAGCAGCGACTTCTTCAGTCCCAGCGCCACGAGCACGATCCCGGCGATGAGCGGGAGGTGCAGGAACGTGTAGGTGTCCGTCCCGATCCGCACCCGCTCCACGCCCTCCGCGCGTTTGAGGTTGTGTTCGGAAACGTGCGCGACGACGGCGAAGTACATCCACCACATCGCCGATGCCAGCGTCAGCCCGAAAACGGCGGCGAGCGTGATCGGCCAGGACATCGGGTACGAGCTGATCCCGATGCCGATCGCCACGATCGACTCGCCGAGCGCGATGATCACGATCAGCCCGAACCGCTCGGCGAAGTGGCCCGGCTGGTGCAGCCGCCAGTCCGAGGAGCGCGTCCGGAAGACGTTGACGTAGTCGGCCAGCATCGCGACGGCCCAGATGCCGAGCTGGACCCAGCCGGAGAAGAACGCCGCGACGGCCAGCAACGCCACGCTCGGCAGCAGGCCGACGAACATCTTCAGGACCACCTTGCGCAGGCCCGGATCCGTCCGGGCGGCGCCGAAGTACGCGACCAGGTGCAGCAGCCGCACGACGAAGTAGCAGCCGACGAACATCAGTGGCGCGTACAGGCCGCCGGGCAGGTCGGTGAACGCCTCCGGGATGGTCAGCGAGACGAGGAACATCGTCCCCATCGCGGCGAACATCGCCAGCTGGGCGATGCCCCGGTCGACGTGCAGGGTGTTGGCCAGCCAGGCGTAGGCGCACCAGCACCACCACAGGACGGCGATCATGGCCACCCCCTGCCCGATGCCGAGCGGGCTGAGGTGATCGGCCATCAGCTGAGTGGTCTGGGTGATGGCGTAGACGAAGACCAGATCGAAGAAGAGCTCCAGCGGGGAGACCTTGTGGTCTTCGTCCCGGGTCACCAGATGCAGGGGCACGCGCACATCGTGCCCTTCACTCCTTTGCAGTACACGCGAGTTTGCTCAAAGCTGACTTTCAGACGCCGAGAACCGCGTGCATCAGCGTCGTCAGCTCGGCCTCGATGTTCGGGCGGCCGTTGACCCGGCGGGTGCGCGCGAGGTCGTTCGCGATGGTCAGCGCCGCGTGGACGGTGATCTTCACTTCGCGCAGGCTCAGTTCCGGACGGACTTCCGAAGCCAGCGCGATCCAGCGCGCGACATAGTCCCGCTGGACCCGGAGCAGGTCCGCCTTGTCGCGTTCCGGCAACTCCATTGGGCTGCCGGAGAACGACACCAGCAGCTCGGGAGTGTGCAGCAGGGTGTGCACATAGGACGCCGCCAGCCTGCGCAGCGCGTCGCGTTCGTCGTCGGTCCGCAGCGCGCGTTCCGCGGCGAGCGCCAGCCTGTCGGCCGCGCGATGCCCGATCGCCACCATCAGCGCGGCCTTGCTGGGAAAGTGCCGGTACACGCTGGGCCCGGCGATACCGGCGGCCGCGCCGATCTCCTCCATGCTGACCGCGCGGAAGCCGCGTTGCCCGAACAGCTCGGTCGCGGCCGCGAGGATCTGCTCGCGGCGGGACGGCTCGCCGAGCGCGATCGACGGCGTCTCGGGGGACGGCTCGGCGGGCTCGGGCAGTGTGACATGCAGCACCGATTCCGCCAGCTGCACCAGGATCTGTGCGAAGCGTTTCTTCGCCACGGACGTGTGATGGACGGACACACTGCCGAAGACGCTCAGCCCCGCCCAGCACAACAGTTCGGCGTCGTCCTCGGTCAGTTCGGGACGCAGCGCGAGCAGCGCCTTGGACCACGCCGCGAGCACCGCGCCCGACCGGCGGCGGATCTCCCGGCGGCCTTCTTTCGGCAGATGCCTGCCCTCCCAGCGCCACAGTGCGGCGACCTCACGCCGCTCCACGGCCTGCGCGGCGAGGGTGCCCAAAAGGGCGTTGACCTGGGCGGGGACCGGTGTGTCGAGGTCGGCGAGTGTCTCGAGGGTGGCCGCCTCCATGTCGTCGATGCCGGACAGCACGACGTAGGACAGCACCGCCTGCTTGTCCGCGAAATGGCGGTACAGCGCGGGCCCGGTGATCCCGGCCGCGGCGGCGATGTCGTTGATGCCGACGCCGTGGAACCCGCGGGCGCGAAACAGCTCCGCGGCGAGGCCGGCCAGCTGGGCCTTGCGGTCGCGCGGTCGGGCTGAACGCTCGGTCGGGTGATCCATAGGTGAACCCACGATAGCGTGGGTTGCGTGCATCGCAACCCATTGACACCATGGGGTTATCGCGGTTTATGTTAATGACCATTAGCATGGCTACTGGCCGGTACGATCCGGCTGTGTTCATCCTTGATACAGCGCCGTACGCGGAGGAGTTTTTCTGTGAGTGAGGCCTACATCTACGAGGCGATCCGTACGCCTCGCGGCAAGAACAAGGGCGGTGCCCTCCACGGCACCAAGCCGGTCGATCTCGTGGTCGGCCTCATCGAGGAACTGAAGGTCCGGCACCCGAACCTCGACCCCGCCGTGATCGACGACATCGTCCTCGGCGTGGTGTCCCCGGTCGGCGAGCAGGGCGCCGTGATCGCGCGCACCGCCGCGCTGAACGCGGGCCTTCCCGAAACGGTCGCGGGCGTACAGCTGAACCGCTTCTGCGCCTCCGGCCTCGAAGCCACCAACACCGCCGCGCAGAAGGTGCGCTCCGGCTGGGACCAGCTGATCATCGCCGGTGGCGTCGAGTCGATGTCGCGCGTGCCGATGGGCTCCGACGGCGGCGCGCTGTTCATGGACCCCGCCACCGCGTACGACAACTACATCGTCCCGCAGGGCACCGGCGCCGACCTGATCGCGACCATCGAGGGCTTCTCCCGCGAGGACGTCGACGCGTGGGCCGTGCGTTCGCAGGAGAAGGCCGAAGCGGCCTGGTCCGGCGGCTACTTCGCGAAGTCCGTCGTCCCGGTGAAGGACATCAACGGCGTCACGATCCTCGACCACGACGAGCACCGTCGCCCGGGCACCACCGTCGAGGGCCTCGGCAAGCTCAAGCCCGCCTTCGCCGGAATCGGTGAGCTGGGCGGCTTCGACGCTGTCGCGCTGCAGAAGTACCACTCGGTCGAGCGCATCGACCACGTCCACACCGGCGGAAACTCGTCCGGCATCGTGGACGGTGCCGCGGTGGTGCTGGTCGGCAACGAGCAGATCGGCAAGGGCTTCGGCCTGACCCCGCGCGCCCGCATCGTGGCGACCGCGACCGTCGGCTCCGAGCCCACGATCATGCTCACCGGCCCGACCCCGGCCACCGAGAAGGTCCTCAAGATCGCCGGTCTCACCCCGGACGACATCGACCTGTGGGAGCTGAACGAGGCCTTCGCCTCGGTCGTCCTCAAGTGGATCAAGGACCTGCACCTCGACGAGGAGAAGGTCAACGTCAACGGCGGCGCCATCGCGATGGGGCACCCGCTGGGCGCCACCGGCGCGATGCTGGTCGGCACCGTCGTGGACGAGCTGGAGCGTCGTCAGGCGCGCCGCGCCCTGGTCACCCTGTGCATCGGCGGCGGCATGGGCGTCGCGACCATCATCGAGCGGGTCTGAGGAAGAGACAATGACTGAAGCGAAGACCATCCGCTGGGAGCAGGACGCCGACGGCATCGTCGTGCTCACCCTGGACGACCCGAAGCAGTCCGCCAACACGATGAACGCCGACTTCCGCGAGTCGCTCGGCGTAGTCGTGGACCGCCTTGAGGTGGAGAAGGACGGCATCACCGGTGTCGTCCTCACCTCGGCCAAGAAGACCTTCTTCGCCGGTGGTGACCTCAACGACCTGATCAAGGCCAAGCCGGAGAACGCGGCCGAGATCACCGAGAGCAGCGCCCTGATGAAGGGCCAGATGCGACGGCTCGAACAGCTGGGCAAGCCGGTCGTGGCCGCCATCAACGGCGCCGCGCTCGGCGGTGGCCTCGAAATCGCGCTCGCGACGCACCACCGCATCGCGGCCGACGTCAAGGGCAGCCAGATCGGTCTCCCCGAGGTCACCCTCGGCCTGCTCCCCGGCGGCGGTGGCGTGGTCCGCACCGTGCGCCTGCTGGGCATCCAGAGCGCGTTGCTGAACGTCCTGCTGCAGGGCCAGCGGCACCGCCCGGCCAAGGCCAAGGAACTCGGCCTCGTGCACGAGCTCGTCGGCACCGTCGAGGAACTGGTCCCGGCCGCGAAGGCGTGGATCAAGGCCAACCCCGAGGGCGGCGTGCAGCCGTGGGACGTCAAGGGCTACAAGATCCCGGGCGGCACCCCGTCGAACCCGGGCTTCGCGGCGAACCTGCCCGCGTTCCCGGCGAACCTGCGCAAGCAGATCAAGGGCGCGAACATGCCCGCCCCGCGGGCGATCCTGGCCGCGGCCATCGAGGGTTCGACGGTCGACTTCGACACCGCGATCACCGTCGAGACCCGCTACTTCATCAGCCTCGCCACCGGCCAGGTCTCGAAGAACATGACGAAGGCGTTCTTCTTCGACCTCCAGAGCATCAACTCCGGCGGTTCGCGGCCGGACGGCTTCGAGAAGTACACGGCCAAGAAGGTCGGCGTCGTCGGCGCGGGCATGATGGGCGCCGCGATCGCGTACGTCTCGGCGAAGGCCGGTATCGACGTCGTGCTCAAGGACGTCACCCTCGAAGGCGCCGAAAAGGGCAAGGGCTACGCGGTCAAGCTCGAGGAGAAGGCTCTCTCCCGCGGCAAGACCACGCAGGAGAAGTCCGACGCGCTGCTGGCCAAGATCAAGCCGACCGACAAGGCGGAGGACTTCGCCGGCGTCGACTTCGTGATCGAGGCCGTCTTCGAGAGCGTCGAGCTGAAGCACAAGGTCTTCAAGGAGATCGAGGGCTTCGTCAACCCGGACGCCGTGCTGGGCTCGAACACCTCCACGCTGCCGATCACCTCGCTCGCCGAGGGCGTCCAGCGGACCGAGGACTTCATCGGGATCCACTTCTTCTCGCCGGTGGACAAGATGCCGCTGGTCGAGATCATCTGCGGTGAGAAGACCTCGCCCGCCACGCTGGCGAAGGTCTTCGACTACACGTTGCAGATCAAGAAGACCCCGATCGTCGTCAACGACAGCCGCGGCTTCTTCACCTCGCGCGTCATCGGCACGTTCATCAACGAGGCCGTCGCCGCGCTGGGCGAGGGGGTCGAGCCCGCGTCGATCGAGCAGGCCGGTGCGCAGGCCGGGTACCCGGCGCCGCCGCTGCAGCTGATGGATGAACTGACCCTGACGCTGCCGCGCAAGATCCGCAAGGAGACGCGCGAAGCGATCGAGGCAGCCGGCGGCACCTGGAACGGGCACGCGTCCGAGGGTGTCATCGACCGGATGGTGGAGGAATTCGACCGCAAGGGCCGCTCCACCGGCTCGGGCTTCTACGACTACGACGAGGCGGGCAAGCGGACCGGTCTCTGGCCGGGCCTGCGCGACGCGTTCAAGTCGGGCAGCGCCGAGGTTCCCTTCGAGGACCTCAAGGAGCGCATGCTGTTCGCCGAGGCGCTCGAGACCGTGAAGTGCTTCGACGAGGGTGTGCTGACCACCATCGCCGACGCCAACATCGGTTCGATCTTCGGCATCGGTTTCCCGGCGTGGACCGGCGGTGTCATCCAGTACATCAACCAGTACGAGGGTGGCCTGCAGGGCTTCGTCGACCGCTCGCGCCAGCTGGCCGAGCGCTATGGCGACCACTTCACCCCGCCCGCTTCGCTGGTCGAGAAGGCCGCGAAGGGCGAGATCTACGAGTAGGCCACTTCCCGGCCAGGCGTGACACGAAGGGGCCGTTCAGGACAGACATCGTCCTGAACGGCCCCTTCTGTACGGCAAAGGGGTGGCGCGCCCGCAGCCTGTTGCCTTGCCGTATTTCTCCCGCTATCGTGACCGAATCGGTGGGGGCCGGCCGACTGGGGGTTGGAGTAATGATTTCCTTGGCTTAGGGTCTGTCTTCGCGAACTCCTTTGTCTGTCTATTCTCCCGCTGATGCACGTCAAATTCACTGGAACTGGGGAAGGTGGTATTTGTCATGCTCGAATTGGTTCAGAAACTCGGTGATCGGCTACTGGGCAAAGTGGTGCCCGAAGTTCCGGCGGCGGCGCACGAATTCTGTGGGTGCTGGCCCGACGAGGCCGGGCGCAGGTGGCATTTCTACAAGGACTGCGTGAGCTGCCTCTGTTACCAGGTCAGCACCCGCTGCTGAGAAGTGCCGGAAGACGGCGGCTCCGGCCGTCGTCTTCCCTTTCCCGGCATGGGGAGAACGCATGTACTTGTCGATCGCCTGCGCCGTCGCGCTTGCTCTCGTATTCGGTATCTCCGCCGCCGGTAAATTCGGCGGCGAAGGATTTCGTTCCTTTGTGGCGTCCGCAGGGCCACTGAGGCTGATTCTGCGCGCGCAACGCGCCATTGTCGCGAGAATGGTCGTCGCGGTTGAATTCTTCATCGTGGCGGCGTTGATCACCGGTTCGGCCGTCCGGTCGTGGAGTGCCCTCTTCCCGGTATTCACCGGTGCGGCGGCGCTTCTCGCGGTGTTCACCGCGGCGATCACGCTGTCGCTGTCGCGCGGAGAACGCGCGCCGTGTCACTGCTTCGGCAGGAGCGCGGCGCCACTCGGCGTACCCCAGGTGGTGCGCAACGTCCTGTTGCTGGGCATCGCGCTGACCGGCTCGGTGGCTTCCCTCGTCGAAGCACCGCACGGAGCCCTGCCGGGAACGGCTGTCGCGATTTGCGCCGGTCTCGTCGTCGGCTTCGTCGCCGTGCGCTTCGACGACATCGTGGAACTTTTCCGGGACGTCCCGGAACTCGTCAAGGAGTAGGCATGGGGATCCTGATCGCCGTTCTCGTCCTGGTCGGCGCTCTGCTAGTGCTCGATCTGGTGCTGACGTTCGGGGTGATCAAGAGGCTGCGCACCCATTCCGAGCTGATCGGCAAGGCGCTCGAGAACCGCGTTCCCGCAGGGCCGGTCATGGTGGCCGAAGGGAATCTGGTCGCGGACTTCACCGCGCGGACTGTCGATGGTGTCGAAGTGTCGCGGTCCAGCTTCACCGAGCAGACGCTCGCGGGGTTCTTCGCCGTCGAGTGCGATACGTGTATCGAGAAGCTTCCTGACTTCGTCGAGCACGCGAAAGACCATCCCCGGGATCACGTTCTCGCCGTGGTCCAGGGAGACGCCGACGGCGCGGCCGAGTTCGTCGCCAGGCTGGCACCGGTGGCCCGTGTCGTCGTCGAGCCGGTCGGGGGCGTGGTCAGCAAGGCCTTCGAGGTACGCGGAACGCCCGTGGTGGCGATGCTCGGCCCCGGTGGACGGGTCGTGGCCGCCGGCTTCCAGCCGGAAGTGCTGCCGCGCCTGGCGGTCAGGTGAACTCTCCGGGCCCGCGGTTGGCCGTCGTCGCACTGGGTGTCGCCTGGACCGCCGCGCCGCTGATCCTGCTGGGCAGTCTCGCGATCAGCGTGCTGACGGGTGTGCTGCCGGTGATCGTCGCGTGGTTGACCAAGCTGGTTCTCGACCGGGTGGTCGCCGCCGAGGTCCGGCTGGACGAGCTGACCTTGCTCGCCGTGGGTCTCGCGGTCGCGGGAGTGTCGGTCGCGTTGCTCGGCGAGGCCGGGCGGTACCTCTCGGGTGAGCTCACCCGCCGGGTCACCCTGCTCACCAGGGACCGGCTGTATCTCGCGACGGGACGGCTGGCCGGCCTCGCCCGCCTCGAACAGCCCGCCTACCGTGACCGGTTGCACCTGGCCCAGCAGCACAGCTACTCCGGTCCCGGCGTGATCCTGGATTCGGTCGTGGGCGGCGTCCAGGCCGTGCTGACCACGGTCGGGTTCCTGGTGTCGCTGGCGGCGGTCAGCCTCCCGGTCACCGCGGTCGTGATGGTCGCCGCGGTCCCGACGCTCATCGCGGAACTGAAACTGAGCAAGCGCCGTGCGCAGGTGCTGACCGGTCTCAGCCCCACCGAGCGGCGTGAGTTCTTTTACATGCAGTTGATGACCGGCCTCGACGCCGCCAAGGAGATCCGGTTGCTCGGGCTCGGCAGGCTGTTCCGGGGCCGGATGCTGGCCGAGCTCGGCAAGGCCAACACGCAACGACGCCTTGCCGATCTTCGTGAGTTGCGCGTCCAGGGGATACTGGGCGCGCTCAGCGCCGTCGTCGCCGGTGCCGGGCTGGTCTGGGCGGTGCTGGCCGCAGGCCGGGGTCAGCTGACCGTCGGCGACATCGCGGTCTTCACCGCGGCCGTCGCCGGCGTGCAGGGTTCACTCGCCAACCTGATCGGCCGGATCGGTGCAGCGCACAACGCCCTGCTGTTGTTCGAGCACTACCGCACCGTGACGACGGAAGGCTCCGATCTCCCCGTGCCGCCGGAGCCGGGAACGGTTTCGCCGCTGCGGCAGGGGATCGAGTTCCGCGATGTCTGGTTCCGCTATGGGCCGGGGCATCCGTGGGTGCTGCGCGGGGTGAACCTGTTCATCCCCTGTGGAGAGTCGATGGCGCTGGTCGGGCACAACGGGACGGGGAAGAGCACGATGGTGAAGCTGTTGTGCCGGTTCTACGATCCGACCCGTGGAGCCGTCCTCTGGGACGGTGCCGACCTGCGCGACCTGCCGGTCGACGAACTGCGACGCAGACTCGGCGCGGTGTTCCAGGATTTCATGACCTACGAGATGAGCGCGGCGGAGAACATCGCGCTCGGCGACGTCGACGGTGCGGACGAACTGGGCCCCGTCGACGAGCGGCTCACGGCCGCGGCCGAGCGGGCGGGAATCCACGACACGCTCGCGAATCTGCCTCGCGGTTACCGGACACTTCTTTCCCGGAGTTTCGTCAGCGAGGAGGACAAAGACGATCCGGAAACCGGTGTCCTGCTTTCGGGCGGGCAATGGCAGCGGGTCGCGCTCGCGCGGGCGTTCCTGCGGGACCAGCGGGATCTGCTCATCCTGGACGAGCCCACGTCGGGGCTCGACGCCGAAGCCGAACACGAAATCCACACTTCGCTCGCCGAGCATCGGGCCGGCCGCACGAGTGTGCTCATCTCCCATCGGCTCGGGTCCGTCCGGGCGGCCGACCGGATCGCCGTGCTCGTCGACGGCCGGGTCGCGGAACTGGGCACCCACGACGAACTGGTGTCGTTGGACGGCACCTATTCGCGGCTCTTCCGGTTGCAGGCCAACGGATACGTTCAGGAAGTCTCGTGAAGATCCTGGCCCTGCTGGCTTCGGCGGCTTCCGGTCTGCTGGTGCTGCGCTGGGTGAAGCGCCGTTGGGCGGTGATCGCCGTGACGGGTTCCAGCATGACGCCGACGTTCCACGAGGGTGACCGGGTACTGGCGCGGCAGCGCCCCAAGGCCATCGCGGTGGGGGACGTCGTCGTGCTCGAGAATCCCGGATCGGGTCCGCTGCCGGTGCGATGGACCGTCAAACGAGTGGTCGCGGTCGGCGGGGACACGGTCCCCGAGGAAGCGGCGGGCCGGGTCGAGGCCGGTGCGGTCGTGCCGCCGCGGCATCTGGTGGTGCTGGGCGACAACCGGGCGCTCAGCGCGGATTCGCGGCACCACGGGTACTTTCCCGTGGACCGGGTCTTCGGCAGGGCGCTTCGCCGTCTCGGCTGAGTGCAATGAAAGGCCCGTTCCTTGCAAATTTTGCAAGGAACGGGCCTTTCCTAGCGTCCGGGGTCAGCGCGACGAAGGTTCGAACGCCACGTGGGGCAGCCGCCGGTCCAGCCACCGCGGCAGCCACCAGGCGCGCTCCCCGAGCAGCCGCATCACCGCGGGCACCACGAGACAGCGGATCACGAACGCGTCCACCAGCACCGCCACCGCCAGCCCGAGGCCGAACTGCGCCAGCATCCGGTCGGGGTTGAGCAGGAACGCGCCGAACACCAGGATCATGATCACCGCCGCCGCCGTGATCACCCCTCCGGTAGAGGCGAGCCCTTCGCGGACGGCGTGCCGCGCGTCGCCGGTGCGCCGCCATTCCTCGTGCATCCGGGACACCAGGAACACCTCGTAGTCCATGGAAAGCCCGAACACGATCGCGAAGATCAGCACCGGCACGAACGCCTCGATCGGCCCCGGCTGCGCTCCGAACAGGCCGTCGCCGAACACCGCCGTCATCACGCCGAGCGCGGCGCCGATGCTCAGCAGGTTCAGTACGGCCGCCTTGAGCGGGATCAGGATCGACCGGAAGACCACCATCAGCAGCAGTGCCGACAACCCCACGACCACCAGCACGAACAGCGGCAACCGGTCGCCGACGGCGTCCGCGAAGTCCACCGCCGCCGCGACCGAGCCGCCGACGAGGTACTTGCCGGGCAGGCTCGGCAGCACCTCGGTCCGCAGCCGCTCGACCAGTTCACCGGTCGCCTCGTCCTGCGGCGACGACGTGGGGAACGCGAGGACCGTCATGACACCCTGCCCCATCGGCGGCGTCGCCTTGGCGATACCGGGGGTGGCCTCGAGTTTCCGTCGCAGCGCGACGCCGTCGCCGTTCTCCGTGACGATGATCAGCGGTTCGCTGAAGCCCGGGCCGAAGCCTTCCGACATCAGGTCGTAGGCCTTGCGGGTGGTCGAAGTCTCGGGGTTCGTGCCCGCGTCGGCGAATCCGAGGCGCATGCCGAGTGCCGGCAGCGAAAGTCCGATGAGGACGAGCAGCCCGATCGCGAGCGGGACCATCGGCCGCTGCTGGACCGCGTCACCGAGTTTGCCCCAGGTCCTGCCGTGTTCCCGTTTCGCGGCGTGCTTGCGAATGCCCTTTTCCAGTCGCCGGCCGAAAAGTGAGAGCAACGCGGGCAGCAGGGTGACCGACGCGAGCATCGTCACCAGGACGGTCAGCGCCACCGCGAGAGCGACTCCCCGCAGGGAACCGAGACCGAGCGCGAGCAGGCCGAGCAGGGCGATGATCACCGTTCCGCCGGCGAACAGCACCGACCGGCCGGCGGTGTCGAGTGCGCGCCGCGCCGCTTGTTCGCGGTCGAGACCGCCGAGTATTTCGCTGCGGTAGCGGGAAAAGATCAGCAGCGCGTAGTCGACGCCGACACCGAACCCGACCAGCATCATCAGCGGCGCCGTGTAGCCGGCGATGTCGACGAACCGGCTGACCAGCACGATCACGCCGAGCGTGCTGCCGACGGCGAAGATCGCCGTGATCACCGGGAGCCCGGCGGCGAGGATCGAGCGGAACAGGAAGACGAGGACCACCAGCGCGGCCAGCAAGCCGACGCCCTCGGACGGCCCGCCGCTCTCATTGGTCCGTTCGATCGGCTCACCGCCGAGTTCGACCTGGAGTCCGGCCGATTCCGCTTTCTTCGCGGTGTCGGTGACGCGCACGATGTCGTCGTACGGCAGGTCGTTCGACTCCAGGTCGAAAGCGATGGCGGCGTAACCGATCGTTCCCTCGCGCGAGATCGCGGACGGGTCGTCGAACGGACTCGTCACCGCTTTGACGTGGGGCTGGTTCCGCACTTCGGCGAGCATCGAGTCGATCGGGCCGCGTGCGGTGGCCAGTCCGGCGCCGGTCTTGAAGACGATTTCGGCCGTCGCGCCGGTCCGGGCGGGAGCCTGTGCCTCGAACAGGTCCATGATCTGCTGGGATTCGGTTCCCGGCAGGGAATGGTCGTCGTGGTAGGCGCTGCCCGCCACCTGTGAGCCCAGGGTGACGCCGAGAAGGGTGAGCAGCCAGAGCGAAACGGCGAGCCAGCGATGGCGCTGTGACCAGCCTGCCAGCCTCGAAAGGCCGCCCCCAGGCCGCCTTTCGGAAAGCTTGATGGTGTCCATGGCGGAAAGCATCGGCTTTTCCGTGCCGCGGGGCGTCGGGCTCCGGCGGGCAATCCGGCCACAACTTCTGGGTACCCCTAAGGCGCTTCCCGTACTACCGGAGTTGTGTTCACGGGGTCAACCAGCGAGGGGTGACCATGCCCGATTCGTAGGCGAGCACGACGAGTTGCGCGCGATCGCGGACGTCCACCTTGGTCATGATCCGGCTGACATGCGTTTTCGCCGTGGCGGGGCTGAGCACGAGTTCCTTCGCGATCTCGTCGTTGGACAGACCGGCCGCGACCAGGCTCATCACCTCGCGTTCGCGTTCGGTGAGCCGGTTCAGCACCGGCGACGGCCCGGGCCGCGCCACCCGGCCCGCGAACTCGGAGATCAGGCGGCGGGTGATCGACGGCGCGAGCAGCGCGTCGCCCCTCGCGACCACCCGGACGCCGTGGATCAGTTCCTCCGGTTCGGTGTCCTTGACCAGGAATCCGCTGGCACCGGCGCGCAGGGCGCCGTACACGTCCTCGTCGAGGTCGAAGGTGGTGAGGATGACGACCTTGATCCCGGCCAGCGCCGGGTCTTCGAGCAGATGCCGGGTCGCGGTGAGCCCGTCCATCACCGGCATGCGGATGTCCATCAGGACCACGTCCGGCTTGTGCTCGTGCGAGGCTTCGAGGGATTCCCGTCCGTCGGCGGCTTCCGCGACGACCGTGATGTCGGCCTCGCCGTCCAAAATGGACTTGAACCCGGCGCGGACCAGCCGCTGGTCGTCGACGAGCAGGACCCGGATCATCGCGCCGCCCGCAGGGGGAGCCGGGCGCGGACGCGGAAGCCGCCGTCCTCGCGCGCGGCCGCGGCGAATTCGCCGCCGAGCGCTTCGGCTCGTTCGGCCATCCCGCGGATCCCGTTGCCGGGTTTCGCGGCACCACCCCGGCCGTCATCGTCGATCTGCACGGACACATCATGGTCGGTGTAGCCGATCCGGACCACGACGGTGTCCGCCGCGGCGTGCCGCGCGACGTTGGTCAGCGCCTCCTGGACGACGCGGAAGGCGGCGTGCTCGACGTCGGGTGGCAGATCCCTTGCCGTGCCGTCGATCTCGGTGCGGACGGTCAGCCCGTGCGCGCCCGCCGACTCGGCCAGTTCGGCGACCCTCGCCAGACTCGGCGTATCCACCTGCCTCAGCATGCCGAGGGTGGAGCGGAGCTCGCGCAACGCGTCCTTGCTGGTCTGTTTGATCGTGACCAGCGCTTCCTCGGATTTCGCCGGATCCTTGCCGTGCAGCGCGGCACCGGCCTGGACGTTGATGAGCGCGAGGTTGTGCCCGAGGACGTCGTGCAGTTCACGCGCGATCCGGAGACGTTCGCCGGTGGCCCTTCGCTGTGCTTCGGACTCCTTGGTGCGCTCGGCTTCGCGGCGGTAGTACGTCACCGCTCCGACCGCGACCAGCGCGATGAACCAGCCCGCCATCAGCAGGAACGCGAAGTTGTCCACCTGTCGCGAGGCGCCGGCCCTCGCCTCGCCGAACGCGACGCCGCCCATCGAGGCCGCCGCGACGACCGCCGCGCTGCGGATCCGCCCGGTCGAGGCGTTGTTGTACAGCGCGAAGGCGAACGCGAGCAGCACGAACCCGTCGGGATCGGTGTACGGGTAGTAGATCGCGCAGCACACCGCGGTGAAGATCGCGACGGGGAGCGGGTGGCGGCGGCGCAGGAACAGCGCGGCGCAGGCGAGTACCACGCATATCCAGCCGATCACGGCGTTGCGTGGCTGTTCCGCGCTCGCGCCGAGGGAGACCGCGACGGAACTCGCGAGCACCGCCACGGTGATCGCGAGTTCCGCCGTGTACCGCCGCAGGATCGCCACACCACGAGAGTAGCGCGATGCGGTTCGATTGACAAAATAGATTTTTACGTTCAAGATGATTTTCGTGATGAAGGATGTGGCGTACCTGGAGCGGCTGGATCAGGCGGAGGCGTTGCTGAAGCCCCAGCGTGTGGACGTCCTGCGGCAACTGGCGGAGCCGCGATCCTGCACCGAGGTGGCGGCGGTGCTTGGCCAGACTCCGCAACGGGTCTACTACCACGTGAAAAAGCTGGTGGAAGCCGATCTCGTGACGCAGGTGTCGGAACGCAGGGTGCGAGGCATCAGCGAGGGCGTGTATCAGGCGAGCGCGCGTTCGTACTGGTTGTCACCGGGCCTGGTCGGCCGGATCGGCCCGCGAGCGGTGCGGGACGAACTGAGCCTCGGCTATCTGGTGGACCTCATGGAGGAGGTCCAGGCGGACGTCGCCGTGCTCGACCGGGCCGCGCCGGAACTGCCGTCGATCGGCGTCTCCGGCGAGATCCGGGTGGAACCGGAGCGCCGCCAGGAGTTCCTCGACGAACTGAAGACGACTTTGCAGGATCTGTTCACCCGCTACGGCGGAGCGGAAGGCGACGCCTTCAAACTCGCCGTGGCCTGTTACCCGAAAGGAGAGGCTCGTGACTGAACCGGCGAGCTTCCAGGTGCGCGTGCGCGCGCCGATCGACGACGTCTGGCACGCGCTGATCGACCCCGGAGCGTTGCGAACGTGGTTTTCCGAACACGCGGAAGTCGACCTGCCGTCCCGCTACGAGTTCTGGGGCCGGTACACGCCGGACGGCGAAGTCCCGCGTCAGCGGCTGTTACTGGCCGAGGACAACGTCCTGCGGTTCGCGTGGACCGTCGACGGTACGGAGACGATCGTCGAACTCGAGCTGGCCGAAGACGGAGACGGGACCTCTTTGTCGTACAGCCAGACCGGCCTGCCGGACTTCGCCGAGCTGATGGCGGACTCGGACTCGCCGCTCGGCATGATGCACACGTTCTGGGCGCTGGCGGTCGCGAACCTGGTCGATCACGTCGAGGGACGTCCGATCACCGCCCGCTGCGATCTCACTTCCCCGGTGATGCGGGAAGAAGTGCGCATCGGTGCGGCGCGACCGGAGGTCTACCACTCGATCACCGACCCCGCCGCGTTCACGCGCTGGTTCGGCGCGCGGATCGAAGCCGAGATGCACGTCGGCGGACGCTGGGCGATGGGCTCGCTGGAACTGGATCCGGACCCGGCGAAGATCGTTGATCTGGTACCCGACGAGAGGATGACGCTCGCGTACGAGGAAGGCATCGTGACGTCCTGGGAACTCGAGGACTCCGGCGGTGGTACCAGGCTGACGTTCGTCCAAAGTGGATTCTCTGGCGAGAAGCCGCCGTATGGCTCTTGGATGGGCTGGCTCAGCGGCTTGGCCGAGCTCCGCCGGTTCCACGAGGTCGACATGTGGCTCCCGATCTGGGTCGACGTCCACCTGGACGGAATGCCCGAAGGGCTCATCGCGCTGGACGGGAAGTAGGAGGATCCGATGTTGCTCGAAGGCCGGAACGCGATCGTCTACGGGGTGGCCGGCGGAATCCGGTCGGCGGGCGGGAAAGCCGGGACCGCGCAGTTCGACGCGCTCGACGAAGCGGCCATCGACGAACACGCCACTGGTCGAGATGTCGTTGGCGGACTTCGAAAGCCCGGTCCGGACGGCGTCCTTGGAGGATGTCGCCCGGGTCGCCGCCTTCGCCGCTTCGGACCACGCGCGCGGCATGACGGCGACGGCACTGAACATCAGTTGCGGCACGATGGTCGACTGACCTCTTCGGCGGTAACACCGGCGAACGATCTCCCGACTACGCGGCACCACCACGTGCCAGGGAGGCCGTTATGCCGAAGAGAACGACGAAACTGGGCATGGCACTGGCGATCGGGCTTCTGGTCGCCGGGGGCTGTGGGGTGGAGACCGTGCCCGCCGGGCGGGTCACGCCGAAGACCGGCTCGGTGTCGACATCCTCGACGTTCTCGATGCCGCCGACGCCGACCAGCAGCTGGGCGCCGCCCACGACCACGAGCACGGCTGTGCCGACACCGACACCGACGCCCCAGCAGTTCGTCCCGCCGACGACGGCCGCGGTCGAGGTCCCGAAGCAGGTCGAACCGCCGCCGTCGAAGGCGCGCCCGAAGACGACACCCACGGCGAAGGCGCCGAACCTGGCGGCGTGCGGAAGCGACTACTACCGCAACACCGACGGCGTCTGCGTCCACCGGCCGGCGACCGGACCGGGAGCGGCCGACGGCGCGACGGCCCTGTGCAAGGACGGTTCCTATAGCTACAGCCAGAATCGCCGCGGAACCTGTTCCGGGCACGGTGGGGTCCGCACCTGGTTGTGATCCCGTCGGTCAACCATTCACGACAGAGGGAGGTGCTGTGTAAGGTCGGATCATGGGATGCGAATGGTGAAACCGGCCGGCCGGGCACCTTCGCCCCGGGTCTTCGTCGTCGTGCTCGCCACCTGCGGGCTGGTGGCCTCGTTCATGCAGACGCTCGTCGTCCCGCTGATCCCGTCGTTTCCCCGGCTGCTCAACGCGACCCCGTCCGACGCGTCATGGGTGGTGACGGTGACCCTGGTCGCCGGTGCCGTGGTGATGCCGGTGAGCGGAAGGCTCGGCGATCTCTACGGCAAACGCCGGTTGCTGCTGATCAGCCTGGGCTTCCTGGTCGCCGGTTCGGTGGTCTCCGCGCTGACCAGCTCGCTCGCGCTGATGGTCGTCGGCCGTGGGCTGCAGGGCTGCGCGATGGGCGCGATCCCGCTGGGGATCAGCATCATGCGCGACGAACTCGCCCCCGAACGCGTCGGCGCGGCGATCTCGGTGATGAGTTCGACGCTGGGCGTCGGCGGCGCCATCGGGCTTCCCGTATCGGCGCTGGTCGCGCAGAACGCGGACTGGCACGTCCTCTTCTGGGCGTCGGCGGGGCTCGGGCTCGTCTGTGGCCTGCTGATCCTGTTCGTGGTGCCGGAGTCGCCGGTGAAGACACCCGCGCCGTTCGACTACCTCGGCGCTCTGGGGCTGACAGCCGGGCTGGTCTGCCTGCTACTGCCGATCGTCAAGGGCGGCGAATGGGGCTGGGGCAGCGGCCGCACGCTCGGCTTCGCCGGGACCGCGGTCGCGATCCTGCTGGTCTGGGGCGCCTATCAGCTGCGGCGCCGCGATCCGCTGGTGGACCTGCGGGTCTCCGCGCGGCGTCCGGTGCTGTTCACCAACCTCGCGTCGATCATGATCGGGTTCGCGCTGTACTCGATGGCGTTGTCGTTCCCGCAGTTGCTGCAGGCGCCCGCCTCGACCGGCTACGGCCTCGGCTTGACGATGGTGCAGGCAGGGCTCTGCCTGGCGCCGAACGGGCTGGTCATGTTCATGCTTTCGCCGGTTTCGGCCCGGCTCATCGAGCGCTACGGCCCGCGGACGACGCTGATGACCGGCGCCGTCACCATCGCGATCGGGTACATCTTCGCGACCGTGTTGATGGACAACGCTTTCGAGCTGATCACGGCGTCGATCATCATCGGTGGCGGCGTCGGCATCGCCTACGCGGCCATGCCCGCGCTGATCATGGGCTCGGTCCCGGTCACCGAAACCGCGTCCGCGAACGGCTTGAACTCGCTGATGCGATCCGTCGGCACGTCGACGTCCAGCGCGGTGATGGCGACCATGCTCGCGTCGCTGGCGATCACCGTCGGCGGGGTTTCCGTTCCGTCCGCGACGGGGTTCCGGCTGAGCTTCGCGGTCGCCGCCGGTGCCGCGCTCCTGGGGCTCGCCTTGACCGCCTTCGTCCCGAAACAACGCCAGCCCGAACCGCTGGTCGCCTCGGTCCACTAGCCCCAATGTGCAAGGAAAGTCCCCTTCATGGCGAAATTCGCCATGAAGGGGACTTTCCTCGCACACCCTCAGAACAGGGTCGGAACGATCGCGTCGATCAGGTGCGGCCCCGGCTCGGCGAGCGCGCGCTGGAACTGCTCGGCCAGCTCCTCCGCGGTTGTCGCCCGGGTCGCCGGGACACCCAGGCCCTCGGCGATCTTGACGAAGTCCATGTCCGGCCGCGAAAGGTCGAGCAGTTCGTTCGCCTTGGGACCGCTGGCGTCCGCGCCGACGCGCTGCAACTCCAGCCGCAGGATCGCGTACGCGCGGTTGTTCAGCAGGACCGTGGTGACGTTGAGGTTCTCCCGCGCCTGCGTCCACAACGCCGAAATCGTGTACAGCGCGCTGCCGTCGGACTGCAGGTTGATCACCGGACGGTCCGGCGCGGCGACGGCCGCCCCGGTCGCGACGGGCATGCCGTAGCCGATCGCTCCACCGGTCAGGGTCAGCACGTCGTGCCGCGGCGCACCGGCGGTGGCGGCGGGCAGCAGCAGGCCGGAGGTGTTCGCCTCGTCCGCGATGATCGCGCGCTCCGGCAGCAGCGCGCCGATCACCTCGACCCAGTTCTGCGGCGTCAGCGGTCCGGACGGCAGTGTGGGCCGGGCGGCTTCCTGCAGCACCGGCTCCGTCTCGGCGGCGACCAAGGCCGCGACGTCGTTCAACGCGCGCGGGACGTCCTGCCCGACTTCGGCGAGCACATGGACCTGCGCGCCTTCGGGCACCAGGTTGCTCGCCTTGCCGGGATAGGCGAAGAACGACACCGGCGCCTTCGTCCCGGCGACGATCACGTGCTTGATCCCGTCGAGCTGGTACGCGACCTGCTCGGCGAGGTAGCCCAGCCGCTCGATCGTCGGCAGGCCTTCGCCGCGCTCGAGCCGGGAGGGGAACGTCTCGACGAACGCCTTCACCCCGGTCGCGGTGGCGATCCTGCTGGTCGCGAGCAGTCCGGCCTCGCGGCAGCCGCTGCCGCCGACGAGCAGCGCGACCGGTTCACCGCTCGCCAGGATCTCGGCGATGTTCTTCACCGTCGTCGCGTTGACGGCCTGCGGGATCCGCGGAGGGATGGGTGCGACCGGTTCGCCGCCCTCACCCCAGGACGCGTCGGCCGGGAGGATCAGGGTCGCGATCTGCCCGGGGGCGTCCTGCGAGGCCGCGACGGCCGCGGCAGCGTCGGCGCCGACGTCCTTCGTGTGCTCGGAGCGGCGGACCCAGCCTTCGAGGGAACCGGCGACGGCTTCGATGTCCGATTCGAGCGGGGCGTCGTACTGCTTGTGGTAGGTCGCGTGATCGCCGATCACGTTGACGATCGGGGTGTGCGCGCGGCGCGCGTTGTGCAGGTTCGCCAGCCCGTTGCCGAGGCCGGGGCCGAGGTGCAGCAGCGTCGCGGCCGGTTTGTCGGCGATGCGCGCGTACCCGTCCGCGGCGCCGGTGACGACGCCTTCGAACAGGCCGAGCACGCCGCGCATCTCGGGCACGGTGTCGAGCGCGGCCACGAAGTGCATCTCCGAGGTGCCCGGATTCGAAAAGCACACATCGACGCCACTGTCGACGAGCGTGCGGATCAGGGACTGGGCGCCGTTCATTTCACTCACTTTCAAGCCCTCTCAGCGAAAAGAACACCGGGGTTGAGGATCCCGGCCGGGTCGAAGCTTTCCTTGATCCGGCGCATCAGCGCGATCTTCGCCGGGTCCTCCAGGTCGAGGAAGTAGCCGGACTTGGCCTGCCCGAGGCCGTGCTCGCCGGAGATCGCGCCGCCGAGTTCCATGCCGAGCGCGAAGATGTCGGTCAGCAGTTGCTTCCGCTTCTCGGGGTCCTTGCAGAAGATGGCGAGGTGGACGTTGCCGTCGCCGGCGTGCCCGCAGCCGAGTGCGCCCGCCTCGCGCGACAGCGCCATTTCCCTGGCCCTGCGCAGGAACTCGGGCATCGCGGACCTCGGGACCACCACGTCGATGACGTCGTCGGCCCCGGCCGCCTTGGCTGTCCAGAACGCCTTCTCGCGGGCCTCGATGAGCTTGCGCGCCGAATTGCCCTCGAGCACGTAGACGTCCATCGCCCCGACGTCGGCCAGCAGCCCGCCGAGCTCTTCGATGTCGGCGTGCAGCCGGTCGTTGTCGCGGTTTTCCAGCGCCACCACGAGATACGCCTGCGCGGAGTCACGGATGGCGTCCGGAACGCCGAGGCTGAGCTTCTCGTTGTAGCTGATCGCGGCGAGCGTCAGGTTGTCGATGTATTCGAGGATGTGCGGCGCGAGCCCGCTGGAGATGATCTTCGGGACGACGGTCATCACCTCGTCGAAGGTCTCGAACGGGGCGAACACCGTGGCACCGTGCGGGAGGCGCGGGTACAGCTTCACGATGACCTCGGTCGCGATCGCGAGGGTGCCTTCCGAGCCGATGATCAGCTGGGTCAGGTCGTACCCGGTCGACACCTTCGAGGTCTTGCCGCCGGTCCGGATGATCTCGCCGGTCGGCAGCACGGCCTGCAGGCCCACGACGTTGTGCCGCGTGACGCCGTACTTGACCGCGCGCATCCCGCCCGCGTTCGTGCCGACGTTGCCGCCGACGCTCGCGCTCAGTTCGCCGGGGTAAACGGTGTAGCCGAGTCCGGCCGCCGTGGTCTTTTCGTCCAAATCGGACAACGTGACACCCGGCTGGACGACGGCGACGTGGTTCTCCGTGTCGATCTCCAGTACCGCGTTCATGCGTTCGAAAGAGATCACCAGACTGTCTTCGCGCGGTGTGGCACCGCCCGAAAGCCCGGTGCCCGATCCTCTCGCGGTGACCGGCACACCGTGTTCACCCGCAGCCTTGAGCAGCTCCGCGACCTCCTCGGCGGTCCCCGGTTTCGCCAGGAAGGCGGGCTGCCGCGGAGAGGTGGTCAATGCCTCGTCGTGTGCGTAGTCCTCGGGGATCGCTTCGCCTGCCAGCAAATTCGTGTCCCCGACGATCTCGGCGAACCGTGCCGCAACATCGCCCATCGACTGCCCTTCCTCACGCGTCTTTGCCTGGTTACCGAAGCGTAGTACGTCGTGGGCGACGATGGCCATGAATCATTTTCATGTTTGCCGTCCGGTCGCCACAACCTCACGACAACCTCACTCGGTTACCCATGTCGCAACGGGCCGCGGCGGCCCGCCGGAAGGGGTGGACGCTCGATGGGACCAAGGATGAAACGGATCGCGACGCTGGGGGCGGCGTTCGCGATCACGTTCGGGTTCGCGGCACCGGTGGCCGAAGGCGGGGAAGCGGGCTGCACGGCACCCGTGGTGAACGTCAGCGGCGTCAGCCAGGCCGAGGGAACGAGCGCCGGGTACACCACCCTTCTCTTCACCGTTTCCCTCGACGACGGCGGCTGCGCGCCGCAAGGCTCGGTCGACTACCGGACGATCGAGGGCAACGGCTCGCCGGTCGATCCGGCGTTCACCGCCAAGGAGGGCGTCGACTACCAGCCGGTCACCGGCACGCTGACCTGGTCCGGGAGGACGGATCCGCAGACCGTCGCGGTCAAGGTCCGCGCCGATTCACTCGTCGAGAACGACGAAATGTTCTCCCTCCGGCTCTACGGCGAGAAGGGCCTGCGGATCGGGCACAGCGTCGGCGTCGCCTGGGTGGCCGACGACGACGCGGCCAAGACGTCGCCGGTGGGGACGACCCAGGAGGGTGAGATCTGCTGGTCGATCCCGCCCAACTTCTCGCAGGGAACCACCTGCAAGGTCCCGCTCGTGCTCTCCCGGCCGTGGGCCGGGCCGCTCACGGTCCGCTATCGCACCGAGGGCTCCGGCCACGTCCCGGTGAAGGACGGTGTCGTCACCTTCCAGCGCGGTGAGACGAGGGGATACGCCGAATTCACGCTCCTGCCCGGTCAACCGGGGAAGGCGCGGGTCGAGTTCTTCGAGCCGTCGCAGGGCAGGCTCGTGTACGCGACCTCGACCGTGGTGATCACCCCCGCCCGGTGACGAGGTCGGCGTCGGCCGTCGCGTTCGCCCGCCGGTACAGCTCGATCGCTCGAGCCCAGTGGGCGGCCGCGGCGGCCGTGTCGCCGCACCTCGCTTCGAGGTCACCGAGGTCGCGGTGCAGGTGAGCCTCCTCGTACGGATCCGGGACCCCCGCCCGGACCGCGAGGCCGCGCTCGAGGTTCTCCCGCGCCGCGACCAGGTCGCCGAGCCCCAGGTGGGCGCGGCCGAGCCGGTCGAGCGCCGCCGCCTCACTGTGCCGGTTCCCGACGTCCCGGCTGATCAGCAGCGCCTGGTCGAAATCGTCGCGGGCGGCCGGGTAGTCGCGGCGGGCGAGATGGACCTGGCCGGCGTGCAGCAGCGATTCCCACTCCTGCCACCGGTCGCCGATCGCCCGCGACGCCGCCAGCGCCTTGCCGAGATGCTCCAGCGCGACTTCGTGATCGCCGAGTTCCTCGTAGGCCTCGCCGAGCGTGTCCAGCGTGGCGGCCTCCAGCCGGGCGTTGCCCAGTTCACGGAACGTTTCCAGCGCGGCCGTCAGCGGGCTGAGACCGTCCATCGGCTGGCCGCGGCGGATGTAGGCGTGACCGAGGTTGCGCTGCGACAGCGCTCGCCCGAGCCGGTTGCCCACCGACGTGCACCGCTCCACCGCCAGCTGATACGCGGTGATCGCCTCGTCGAACCGGCGCAAGGCGGCGTAGGCATTGGCGGTGTTGTTGTAGATATGGCCTTCGCCTTCGAGATCACCCGCCGCACGGGCGGCCTTCAACGCGCGGGCGTTGGTTTCGAGCGCGTCGGTGAGCCTGCGGGTCATGAAGTAGGCCGCGCCCAGCGCACGCAGCATTTCCGCCTCCGCCAAGGGATCGTCGAGTTCGGCCGCCGCGGCTGCCCCCTCACGGCAGAGCCCGATCCGCTCGTTCCAGCCACCGGTGGTGTCGTAGAAGCTGGTGAGCAGGTAGGTGAGCTGCCAGGCGGCGGTGTTGCGGCCGTGTTCACGCGCGAACCGCACCACCGGCAGCAGATTCGCTCGTTCTGCGCCCAGGAAGGCGAGCGCCGCACGTCTTTCGGCCGGGAACGGCCGCTCCGGGGGAGGGTGACGCAGCGCCGGGGTGACCAGATCGCGGTTCGGGTCGATGATCCGGTTCGCCTCCGCGGCGACGTGCAGGTACCAGTCGATCAGCCGGTCCGCCGCCTCGGCGCGGCTCGCCGTCGTCTCGTCGGCGCGGGCGCACGCGACGGCGAATTCGCGGATCAGATCGTGGAGGCGATAGCGATCCGGGCCCGCCGGGGTGATCAGATGCGCGGCGGACAGCGCGGCGGCCGCGGTCCGGCCCGCTTCGGCGGGCACCCCGCACAGCGCGCTCCCGAGCGCCGAGCTGAACGACGTCCCCGGAGTCGTTCCCGACAGCCGGAACAGTTGTGCCGCGGCGTGGTCCAACGGCAGGTAGGCGCTCGCGAGGACGGTTTTGACGGTCCGGGAATCACCTTGCACCGCAAGGGTTTCCAGTCGTCCGACGCCGGTGAGCTCGCGGGTGAGCTCCGCGATCGGACGGTTCGGTTCACCGGTCAGGCGCGCGGCGGCGATCCGCAGTGCCAGCGGCATCCCGTCGCAGAGCCGCGCCAGCCGCGCCGCCTGCCCGGGTTCGCGGCTGACCCGATCGGCGCCCAGCACCCGGGTGAGCAGGGCCATCGATTCCGGGTCGGCCAGCGCGTCGAGGGCGAACACGCGGACGGCGTGCCTGCTGCCGAGCGCGGCCAGGGTCTGCCTGCTGGTCACGATCAGCATCGCCTTCGTCGTCCCCGGGACGAGCGGAAGGATCTGGTCGACGCTGCCCGCGTTGTCGGCGACGATCAGGCAACGCCTGCCGTGCAGCAGCGAGCGGTAGAGCGCCGCGCGTTCGGCCGTCGCGTCGGGCAGCCGGTCGTCGGGGAGGCCGAGCCCGCGCGACAGATGGGCGAGCGCGTCGCCCGGTGACACCGCTTCGTGCGGGTCGTGCCCGGCGAGGTCGAGGAAGAGCTGGCCGTCGGGGAAGCGGTCCGCGATGCGGTGCGCCCACTGCACGGCGAGCGCGGACTTGCCCATCCCGGCCGCGCCGGAGATGACCACGACCGGCGGCTCGGGTTCCTCGAGGAGCAGGTCCAATGAGGCGAGTTCCTGCTGCCTTCCGGTGAAGTGCCCGACACGAGCGGGGAGTTGCGCGGGTGCCGTACCCCGCGCGGGCGCGTCGAGTTCGGGCGCGCGGCGCAGGATCGCGGTATGCAGTTCGACCAGTTCCGGGCCGGGGTCGACACCGAACTCGTCGGCCAGCCCCCGGCGTACGGCCTGGAACGTCTCCAAGGCTTCGGCGTGCCTTCCGCAGCGGTGCAAGGCGAGCATGTGCAGCGCGGCGAGCCGTTCGCGGTACGGCTGCCCGGCCCGCAGCCGCGGAAGTTCCCGGAGGACCTCCTCGTGTTCCCCGAGTTCGAGCTCGGCGTCCCAGAGTTCTTCCCAGGCGGACAGCCGCAATTCCTGGAGCCGCTCGACCTCGCGCGGCCCCCAGCCGTCTAGTTCGGCGTCCGCGAAGGCTTCGCCGCGCCAGAGCCGCAACGCCTCGCGCAAGGCCGCCACCGCCTGGCCGGGGTTGCTCCGTTTGGCGGCACGAAGCTCTTCTTCGAAGCGGAGAGCGTCGACTGAGGACGGTGCGACCGTCAGGACGTACCCGGGTTTGCGGGTCAGCAGGACCGGCGGGAAGCCACAGTCCTCCAGCGCCTGCCGGATCCTGGCGACGTGGCTGTGCAGGGTCTTCACTGCGGTGCGGGGCGGATCCTCACCCCAGAGCACGTCGACCAGCCGGGGGATCGGGACCACCGAGCCCGCGTGCAGCGCGAGCACGCCGAGTACGGCTCGCTGGCGGGCGCCGTGCAACTCCGCCCGCCCGGTGGGGCCGATCGCTTCGACCGCGCCCAGCACCCGTAATTCCCCTGGCCCGGGCACGCTGCTCCCTCCGGCATGTGATCTCGGTGAGCGTATCCGGGCGGAGACTCACCGAAATCGGCCAATTAGGGCACACGATCTCTACAACCCCTCCACAACCGGCCTGACCGACGGTCAACGGGTCGAATGTTTCGCCCAAGGAGGGAAACATGATCAGCAGGAACCCGCGACGCCGTCGAACCTTGATCGCCGCGGCCGCAGTGGCCGTCGCGACCTTGTTCGCAGGTGTGGCACCGGCGGTGCAGGCCGCACCGGAGGCACGCAGTGACGTCTTCATCCGGGACAACGGATCCGATTACGGTTACGAGGACTCGTCCGGCTCGCTCTACTCCAGCCCCGACATCCGGGTGTGTTTCTCGGCGACGGTCCTCTGCGCCACCGATGACCCGATCGTCCAGGGTGGCAACGCCTTCATCCACGTCACGCTGAACCGCCCCGGCCCGTACGGTGACGCATACGAGAAGGGAAACCTGCAGGTCTGGTACACCAAGCAGGGCACCGTGGCCCAGTGGCCGAACCAGTGGAACTACATCGGCTCGAAGCTCGACGTGGACGTGCCCTACGGCACCAAGACGGTCGTCATCCCGTGGAAGGTCCCGATCGGCTCGCACTTCTGCCTGCTGGCCCGGTGGCTCTCGCCGACCGACCTGCCGACGGAAGGTGTCAGCACTTCCCTCAACACACGGAAGAACAACAACATCGCCTGGCACAACGTGAACGCGGTCCCGTTCAAGATCAAGGTGCCGGTGATCCGGCCGATCGTGTTCGGCTGGCACGGTCCCGACCCCACGGCGGTCGGTGACATCGTCTTCACCCAGCCCGGCAAGCCGTTCACCGGCCCCGGACGGATCACCATCGACCTCGGCCCCGACCTCGCCGCGCGGTGGCGGGCAGGCGGCGCGAAGGGTGAGGGCATCGAACGGGTCGGCGAGACCGAACTGGCCATCGTGAACCCGCAGCGGGCCCGGATCAGCGGGCTGGCGTTCAAGGCGGGAGAACAGATCGACGCACGGCTGAGCTTCACCGCCGGTGCCGAGGCGGCCGGTGGGCAGTACACCGTCCACGTGACCCAGGTCGACCAGCGCGGCGAAGAGGTCGGTGGCGTCGAATACCGGCTCGCGGCCGAACGGCAGTAAGCCAGGGAGGGGTGCCGGCCCGTGGGCGGCGAGGGTGGGGAACCCTCGTCGCCCACGGGTTTTTCACGCGCGTGCGAACGAAAGCGTCTCGCCCTCGACACCTCGCAGCCAGAGGTCTTGCGCCGCTTCGGCCATCTCGGCCAGCCCCTCTTCGATCGTCGCGAACACGTTGCCGGGCACCCAGCCCGCGTCGCCGTTGATCAGCAGGTTGTTGCGACCGTAGAAGATCGCGAGATCCGTCGCGCCCTGGTCGCTGTGGGCCTCACTGTCTTCGTCGTAGCCGTACGCCGGGTTGCCGATCTCCCACGCCTCGAACCCGAAGTACACGACATCCCCCGGAATCGGGGTCACCGTGGGGTTTTCGCGGCCCGGCTTCGGTTCGGCGAACGGCGGAACGAGGGTGTAGACCTCGTTGCGCGCGTACTTCGCGTGGTAGGCCGAACCGCTCTGCGGCAACGCGTCCCACACCGCGCGGCAGGTCCGGGGGGCTTCGGCGTCGAGCAGCCGGGCGCGGCAGGACACCCCGCGCTTGTCGAGGGTGATCGTGATGTAGCGGGCCATCACTCGACCCCCGCCACGACGTCACCCCAGATCCGCAGCGCTTCGTCGACCTGTTCGGTGTCGACGACCAGCGGCGGAACCATCCGGACGACGTTCATGTACGCCCCACAGGTCAACAACAGCAACCCGTTGGCGGAAGCGGCTTTCTGGGCCGCCTGTGCCTTCGCGGTGTCCGGCTCGCCGTCCGGCGTGGTGAACTCGGAACCGACCAGCAGCCCCAGCCCGCGGACGTCGCCGATCGACGGCGACTTGTCCGCGATCACCCGCACGCCTTCGAGCAGCTGGCGTCCGCGTTCGGCGGCGTTCTCGACCAGGCCCTCCCGCTCGATCACTTCGAGCGTGGCCACCGCCGCCGCACAGGCCACCGCGTTTCCGCCGTAAGTCCCGCCCTGCGAACCGGGGAGCGCCTTCGCCATCAACTCTTCCGACGCGGCGATGCCCGAGATCGGGAACCCGCTGGCGAGTCCCTTCGCGATGAGCACGATGTCCGGGCTCACCCCGAAGTGGTCGTGCCCCCAGAACTTGCCCGTCCGGCCGAAGCCGGTCTGGATCTCGTCCATCACCAGCAGGATCCCGTGCCTGTCGGCGCGCTCCCGCAGCCCGGCCAGGAACTCGGGGTTCGCCGGGACGTAGCCGCCTTCGCCGAGCACCGGCTCGATGAAGAACGCGGCCGTCTCGTTCGGCGCGCAGACCGTCGCGAACAGGTAGTCGAGCTCGCGGAGGGCGAACTTCGTCGCGGTCTCCTCGTCCCAGCCGTAGTGGAACGCGTAGGGGAAGGGTGCGACGTGCACACCGGACATGAGCGGCGAGATCCCGGCGCTGAACCGGGTCCCCGACGTCGTCATGGTCGCCGCCGCGACGGTCCGACCGTGGAAGCCGCCCTGGAAGACGATGACGTTGGGCCGCTTGGTCGCCTGCCTCGACAGCCGGAGCGCCGCTTCGACCGCCTCGCTGCCCGAGTTCGAGTAGAAGAGGGAATTCAGTCCTTCCGGGAGGACGCCGCCCAGCTTCTCGGTCAGTTCCAGCATCGGCTTGTGCATGACCGTCGTGTACTGCCCGTGGATGAGTTTGCCGATCTGCTCCCGCGCGGCGCTCACCACGTGCGGGTGACAGTGGCCGGTGCTGGTCACGCCGATACCGGCGGTGAAGTCCAGGTGACGTTTGCCATCGGTGTCGTAGAGGTACACCCCTTCACCGTGGTCGACCACGACCGGCGTTGCCTGCTTGAGCAGCGGTGATAGCTGGGCCATGGGCTGCGCTCCTAGGTCGGCTGAGCTGTTGTCGATTGTTGACAATATCCATAGCATGGCGTTCGGGACAACATGGAGGAGCGTTGGGATGAGCTCGATCAGTGAGGCCGGCGTAGTCAAGGCGGTCGACAAGGAACTGTTCATCGGCGGCAAGTGGGTGCCCGCCGCAGGCGGGAAGACCTTCCCCGTTCTCGACCCCTCGACAGGCGAAGCCCTGTGCGAGGTGGCCGACGCGTCACCGGCGGACGGCGTCAGCGCCCTCGACGCCGCCGTCGCCGCGCAGGCCGACTGGGCGACCGTCGCCCCGCGCGAACGCGGCGAGATCCTGCGCCGCGCGTACGACCTGCTCATCAAGCGCGCCGACGAACTCGCGCTGCTGATGACCCTCGAGATGGGCAAGCCGCTCGCGGAGTCCAAGGGCGAGATCACCTACGCGGCCGAGTTCTTCCGCTGGTTCGCGGAGGAGGCCGTCCGGATCGACGGTGGCTACGCCGTCGCGCCCAACGGGGCGGGCCGGTTCCTGGTGACGAAGCAGCCCGTCGGACCGTGCCTGCTGATCACGCCGTGGAACTTCCCCATGGCGATGGGCACCCGCAAGATCGGGCCCGCGGTCGCGGCAGGCTGCACGATGATCATCAAGCCCGCTGCTCAGACCCCCCTTTCGATGCTGGCCCTCGCGGCGATCCTCGCCGAAGCGGGATTGCCGGAAGGCGTGCTGAACGTGCTCACGACGTCGGACTCCGGCGGCGTGATGGAGCCGCTGATCCGGGACGGCCGTGCCCGGAAGCTGTCCTTCACCGGCTCGACCGGTGTCGGGCGGAAGCTGCTGGAACAGTGCGCGGACAAGGTGCTCCGCACCTCGATGGAGCTCGGCGGCAACGCCCCCTTCCTGGTCTTCGAAGACGCCGACCTCGACGCGGCGATCGACGGCGCGATGACCGCGAAGATGCGCAACATCGGTGAGGCCTGCACGGCCGCCAACCGCTTCTACGTCCAGCGAGGCATCGTCGACGAGTTCTCCCGGCGCCTCACCGAGCGCATGGAGGCCCTGCCCATGGGGCGAGGCACCGAGGAAGGTGTCGTCGTCGGCCCGCTCATCGACAAAGCCGCCGTCGAGAAGGTGAGCAGCCTGGTCTCCGACGCCACCGGGCGAGGAGCACGCGTCCTCACCGGCGGGTCTACTGTGGACGGTCCAGGTAACTTCTATCAGGCCACGGTGCTCACCGACGTGCCCAAGGACGCCAGGCTCGCCTCGGAAGAGATCTTCGGGCCGGTCGCCCCGATCACCGCGTTCGACAGCGAGGACGAGGCCATCGCGGCGGCGAACGACACCGAATTCGGTCTGGTTTCCTATGTGTACACCTCCGATCTCAAGCGGGCGTTGCGGGTTTCGGAACGGTTGGAAGCCGGCATGATCGGCCTCAACCAGGGCTTGGTCTCGAACCCGGCGGCGCCGTTCGGCGGGATCAAGCAGTCCGGACTCGGCCGTGAAGGCGGCACCGTCGGCATCGACGAGTTCCTCGAGACCAAGTACATCGCGGTGGCTCTGTGATTTCTCGAGCGGTGACCTCTCAAGCGGGGAACTCTTATCGGATCGCCAGCATCCCCGGCGACGGGATCGGCGTCGATGTCACGATCGAGGCCCGCAAGGTGCTCGACCGTGCGGCGGCGTCACACGGTTTCTCCTTGTCCTGGAAGGAATTCGACTGGAGTTGTGAGCGGTACACCAAAACCGGCGCGATGATGCCGGACGACGGCATCGAGCAGCTTTCCCGGTTCGACGGGATCTTCCTCGGCGCTGTCGGTTTCCCGGGTGTCCCGGATCATGTGTCGTTGTGGGGCCTCCTCATTCCGGTGCGGCGCGCGTTCACCCAGTACGTCAACCTCCGGCCGGTCCGGTTGCTGCCGGGGACGACGTCGGCGCTGGCGGGCCGGAGCGCAGAAGAGCTGGAGATGGTGATCGTCCGGGAGAACTCCGAGGGTGAATACTCGGAGATCGGCGGCAGGCACAACCGTGGTCTGCCGAACGAGTTCGTCTTACAGGAATCCGTGTTCACGCGGGTCGGGGTGGAGCGGATCATCCGCTACGCCTTCGAGCTGGCGAAGACGCGGACGGGCCGGGTTTGCTCGGCCACGAAATCCAACGGGCTCATTCACTCGATGCCGTTCTGGGACGAGATCTTCTTCGAAATCGCTTCGGACTATCCGGACGTGCGAGCCGAACAGTGCCATGTCGACGCGCTCGCCGCGCGGATGGTCCAGGCGCCGGACCGGCTCGACGTCGTGGTCGCTTCCAATCTCTTCGGCGACATCCTGAGCGACCTGGCGGCGGCCGTGACGGGCGGGCTCGGAATGGCGCCTTCGGGCAACATCAATCCCACCGGCGAGTTCCCTTCCATGTTCGAAGCGGTGCACGGCAGCGCTCCCGACATCGCCGGACAGGGCATCGCGAATCCGGTGGCGCAGATCCTGGCGGGTGCGATGCTGCTCGACCATCTCGGGGAAACCGCTGCGGCACAAGACGTTCACGCTGCGGTGGAGAAGGTTCTCGAGGAGGGGACCGTGCAAACCCCTGACCTCGGCGGTAAGTCCACCACCGCCGAACTCGGGTCCGCGGTGGTCGCCGCTCTATCTTGAACCATCCGCATAGAGGCGTGTCAAGTCCGTGATGTCATGAACGGTCCGTTCATGACATCACGGGGTGATTCGCTCGCCTGAGCGACGCGATGTGAAGTACGTGAAGGCCCCCTTCCTTGCGCTAGGCGCAGTGAAGGGGGCCTTCACGTACTTATCGGGAGGCAAGGTGTCGTGATGGCAGCCCGGGGCTCAGGTCGGTCGAGACGTTGCTCCACGCTGCGGGACCGATGCCCCCAATGCCACATTGGAGACGCTCAGCGTCTCCAATGTGACATTGGGAGCAGTGGCCGTCGGGCGGGGGTGGGGCCGGTGACGGGCACCGCGCTCGAACGCGACACCTTTGCCTGGGAAATTCAAGTCGGCCAGAACGCCAAAATTCGCGAAGTTCCCTGCCTCGCAAAGGAAAGCCAAGACGGAAAGGTCTCCGCATCGCACGGGCACTCACCCGAGTCGCGAGTTTTTGTCGGTGCCCCGGTGCACGGTGTCGATCATCGGATTCGACGACTGGAGGAGTGCCGATGTGCTGGCATTGCGACAACCCCGGGAAGACTCGCGACGACTACCTCACCGAGGAGGTCCGCCCGCTGATCCGGAAGTACGGCTGGATGGTGCAGACCGTCGAGCGGGGAGCCGCTCAACCCGGCTTCGCGTATACGGTCGGGCTCACCGACGCCGGGCTGCCGGAGCTCGTCGTCACCGGCTTGCGGGAGCGAAGATCGGGGCAGCTGCTGAACTATTTCGCCCAGCAGGTGGTCCGGTCGGGGCCGCCGGATTCCGGTGAGGTGCTGCCCGCGGCGCTGGGATGGCCCGCGCTCGAGGTCGTTCCGCTGAGCTCGCCGTCGGCGCACCTGCTCACCGCCGTCCTCTTGTACGGAGCCGACTTCCGTGCCCTACAACTGGTTTACGAGGACGAGCACGGCAATTGGCCGTGGGACAGGGATTTTCGCGGCGGGACGGGCGGGCAGCCGGTGCTGGGGGCGCGGGGTCGTGGCTGAATTCCTAAGGCACCGCGGGAGCTTCGCCCTCTCGCAGGCTTGTCCCCGGGGCCAGCCGTTGCACCGCGTCCTCCATGTGGGCTTCCAGCAGCGAAAGCGCGGTCTCTTCGTCGCCCGCGCGCAGAGCCTCGATGATCCGCGTGTGCTCGGTGACCCGCTCTTCGACTCGCTGATAGGTCCCCTGCAGTGCGGTGAGGCACATCCGGGTCTCGATCAGCAGTGTCCGGGCCATACGGACGAGCCGCTTGCTGCCGGAAGCGGCGATCAGCGCCTCGTGGAAACGGAGGTCAGCCCAGGAGAGCGCGGTCGGATCGTCGTCGTCGGCGGCGACGGCCATGGCGCCCACGGCCTGTTCGAGTTCGGTGGCGACCTTCTCCCGGTCACCGCGCAGGGCTCGCAGCATCGCGGCGCGCTCGATGGCCGAGCGTGCCGAGTAGATGTCGTAGACGTCGCCGGGTTCGAGGTCGATCACGAACAGGCCGCGGTGGCGCTCGCTGCGCAGGAGCCCCTCGGAGACGAGATGCTGCATCGCCTCTCGCAGCGGCCCCCGCGAGACTTGGAACCGGGAGGCCAGGTCGGTTTCACCGAGCTGGGTGCCGGGAGGGAGGGCGCCGGTCATGATCGCGTCCCGCAGCTGGCGCGCGATGATCCCGGCGGTCGATTCCCGGCTGACCGGCTCGATATCCGGCAAGGACATGGTTCAGTTGCCTCTCTTGCCGAACAGCGCGCCCAGTGTGCGGACGAGCGGGGACTTCCCGGTGAGCCGCAGGCCCTCCCAGACGGTGACCTGGTTGGCGGTCAGCACCGGCTTGCGGAGCCTGATCTCGAGTGTGTTGATCTCGCCGAGCGTCCGCATGGCGGTGTCGGGGACCAGCAGTGCGTCAGCGGCCGGATGGTCGCGGCTCACCGCGAGTTCGACGACGGCTTCCGGGCTGAGTTCCCCGACCTCGGCGGCGGTGTCGATGTCGGCGCTGCCCATCGAGACCACTTCGATCCCGCCGGCGCCGAGGAACTCGACGAACAGCCGGGCGACGTCGTCCGGATAGCTGGCGGCGACGGCGACCCGCCGGACGCCGAGGGCCTGGGCGGCGTGGACGAAGGCGAAGGAGGTGCTCGACGCCGGGACGCCGGCGACGGCGGCCAGCCGGTCGGCCTGGTCGCGGGCGCCTTCCCAGCCGTAGACGAAGCTGCCGCTGGTGCATGCCCACACCACCGCGTCCGGTTCGTGTTTGGCCAGCAGCGCGGCACCGTCGGCGAGCCGGCTCTCGCTGCCGAGGTCCAGCAGCTCGGGTACGGCGTGCAGATCGGTCCCGTAGATGTGCTCGACCGGCAACTTGATCCCGGCCATGTCCCCGCCGAGGAGCTGTTCCGCGAGTGGGTAGTCGTCCTCGGCCGCGTGATCGGGGTAGATGAATCCGATCGTGGTCGTCTCGGACGGCGGCTCAGGTGGGGTGAGCGGCGAGATGGACACGGGACCTCCGGAGGCAGATTGTCGACAATCGTAGGGGAAGAGGTCAATCGACCTCGCGGAGCCACTTGCCGGGGCCGACGATCGGCAGGTTCATCCGCCGGAGGCAGGCCCACATCGTGAGCTGGTTCGCGGTGAGGACGGGTTTGCCGAGCGCGCTTTCGAGCGGCTCGATCAGATCGTAGGTGGGGAGGTTGGTGCAACTGACGAAGATGGCGTCCGCGTCGGCGTGGTCGGCGGCGAGGATGCGCTCGGCGATGGTCCGGTAACTGACCTTCCAGATGCCGCCGCCCAGGCCGAGGTGGTCGCTCGAGACGGTGCGCACGTGGAGTTCGGCCAGGAAGTCGTGCAGCTTCCCGGTCAGGTCGCCGTCGTAGGGCGTCAGCACCGAGACCCGGTGGAGGTCGAGCTGGTGCAGGACCTCGGCCAGCGCCCCGGAGGTGGTGACGGCGTCCGGCGCGCCCGCGTCGCAGATGGCCTTGGTCAAGGAGCGTTCGTAGTCCACACCGTTGACGAAACTTCCGGAGGTGCACAGATAGGCGACGACTTCGGGCTCCACGTGGAGCACGTCTCTCGTGGCGGCGGCGAGATGCCTGCTGTCGCTGACGAGCTGGGCCATCTCCATGCTGACGGGCACGGGTTCGTACGGCGTCCGCGCCAGATGGAGGGAGACCTCCATGGGCACCCAGCGCCACAGCTCGCGTTCAAGGGCGAGGTCGAAGGGAGCGATCACGCCGATGCCGCGCTGCGCCAACGGGCCTTCGAACTCCAACAAGTCGAAATCCAAGTTTCAGCCTCCGGAGAACTTCTGCTGCCACAGGTCCGGTGCTCCGGGGGTCGTTCCTCGGATTGTTGACAATCATACGAGCCACTTTTACGGTGTCAACGTGAAACCCTCGGAGACCCCTGTGCTGGCGGTGCTCTGCGGAGACGCACGCCCACCGGACATGCGCGCTATCGAAGCCGAAGCGGTGGTTCGTTACACCGACGAGGCCGGGCTGGCCGATGCGTTATCCGGAGCCGACGCGCTCTTCGTCTACGACTTCCTTTCGACCGCCGTGCCCGGTGCCTGGCATGCGGCCGACGGGCTGCGCTGGCTGCACATCGCCAGCGCGGGTGTCGACCCGGTGCTCTTCCCCGGGCTGCAGGCGAGCGACGTCGTGCTCACCAACTCGCGCGGGGTGTTCGACGGGGCGATAGCCGAGTACGTCCTCGGGGTCGTCCTCGCGTTCGCCAAGGATTTCGTCCGGTCGTGGGACCTGCAGCGGCGGAAGCAGTGGAAGCACCGTGAGAGTGAGCGGATCTCCGGACGCCGTGTCCTGGTGGTCGGCACCGGGCCGATCGGCCGGTCGATCGCGCGGTCGCTGCGGGCGGCCGGGATGTCGGTGGCCGGCGTCGGCCGTCGCCCCCGTGAAGACGATCCCGATTTCGGGGACGTGTTCTCCTCCTCGGACCTGGCCCGTCATCTCCCCGAGGCGGACTACGTCGTCGCGGTCGCCCCGCTGACCGAGCAGACGAAGGGCATGTTCGACGCCGAGGCCTTCGCCGCGATGAAGCCCGGCGCGCGGTTCGTCAACGTCGGCCGCGGGGAGCTGGTCGTCACCTCCGACCTGGTCGGCGCGCTGCGGGACGGCCCGCTCGGCGGTGCGGCTCTCGACGTCTTCGACACCGAGCCGCTGCCCGCTGAAAGTCCTTTGTGGAGTATGGAGAACGTGCTGATCTCGCCGCATATGTCGGGCGACTTCGTCGGCTGGCGCACTACTCTGGTAGAGGTGTTCGCGGACAACTTCCGTCGCTGGCGCGCGGGGGAGCCACTGCGCAATGTCGTGGACAAGCAGCTCGGATACGTGCCGTCGGAGACGCTTCGTCAAGGGTTAGGGGCCGGATGAACGACACCAAGTTGACCGCGAGCGAGCTCGTCGCCGCTTATGCCACCGGAGAGCTTTCACCGGTCGAGGCCACCCAGAACGCGTTGCGCGTCATCGAAGAACGCGACGGCGAGACCAACGCCTACTGCCTCGTCGACGCCGATGGCGCGCTCGAACAGGCGAAAGCCTCCGAGATCCGCTGGCGGGACGGTAACCCGATCGGCTGGCTCGACGGTGTCCCGGCCTCGATCAAGGACATGTTCCTGACGCAGGGCTGGCCGACGTTGCGCGGTTCGCGGTGCATCGATCCGGACCAGCCGTGGGACGTCGACAGCCCGGTCACCGCGCGACTGCGGGAAAACGGCTTGGTGCTGCTGGGAAAGACCACGACGCCGGAACTCGCTTGGAAGGGTGTCACCGACAACACGCTGACCGGGATCACCCGCAACCCGCACGATCCGTCGACGACGGCGGGTGGGTCCAGCGGTGGGAGTGCCGCGGCCGTCGCGGCCGGGATGGGCGAACTCTCCGTCGGCACCGACGGCGGTGGCTCGATCCGGATTCCGGCTTCGTTCTGCGGAATCGTCGGCCTCAAGCCGACACACGGCCGGATTCCGCTGTTCCCGGCGAGCCCGTTCGGCCCGCTGTCGCACGCGGGTCCGATGGCGCGGTCGGTGGACGACACCGCGCTGCTCCTCGACGTCCTCGCCTTGCCCGATCACCGCGATCCGGCCGCGCTCGCCCCGCCCGTCTCGACCTTCCGCGAAGCGGTGCGCCGGGACGTGCGCGGGCTGAACGCCGCCTACTCGCCGACGTTCGGCTATGTCGACGTCGATCCGGAGGTCGCGGCGATCGTCAAGTCGGCGGTTCAGTCGCTGAGCGACGCGGGCCTGCACATCGAGGAGACCGATCCCGGCTTCAGCGACCCCAAGCCCGCCTTCGACATCCTGTGGTCGACGGGCGCGGCCAAGTGGCTGGACACCTTCCCCGCCGGTTCGGACACGATGGTCGATCCGGGGCTGCGGAAGGTGTGGGAACTCGGCAAGACCTTCTCGGCGAGCGACTACCTCGGCGCCAACGCCGAGCGGGCCGCGCTGGGCATCCTGATGGGCGAGTTCCACACGCGGTACGACGTGCTCATCACGCCGACCCTCCCGATCGCCGCCTTCGAGGCCGGGCACGAGGTGCCGCCGGGCAGCGGACTGAGCGGCTGGCCGGACTGGACGCCGTTCACCTACCCGTTCAACATGACCCAGCAGCCCGCCATCAGCGTGCCGGCCGGTCGCACCTCTCGTGGTCTCCCGGTCGGCCTGCAGATCATCGGCCCGCGGCACTCCGACGACCTGGTGCTCGCGGTCGCGAAACTCCTCGAAGAGGTCCGTCCCTGGCCGTGACCAGCGGAAAGAGAGCAAGGGACCTTTGCTATCGCCGGTGAGGTTCAGGGTTGCGCGGCGTGGGTCTTCCGCACCAGGCCGCGCACCTGGCCACTGCACAGCGCGAGGCAGGTGGCGGCCACGACCAGCGCGGCGCAGGCGATCAGGGTCGTGCTGACCCCGAAGTGCAGCGCCGCCGGTCCCGCCGCCATCTGGCCGAGTGGCAAGGCGATGAAGGAACCGAGCATGTCGTAGGAGTAGACGCGCGCGAGTTTGTCCTCGGGCACGTTCTCCTGCAGCGAGACGTCCCAGGCCACCACGAACTGCTCGATCGCCATGCCGGAGACGAACATGGCCGCCAGCAACAGCGGCAACCACGGTGCCTGACCGAGAAGGATCAACGGCGGCGCTTCGAAAAGGATCACCGCGACACCGACGAACAGCGCGCGCCGCGGCTGCCATCGGGCCACGAGGATCCCGCCGACGAGCGAGCCGATCGTCTGCGCCGCGATGGCGAATCCCCAGCCGGAGCGCCCGAAGGTGCCGTCGGCGACCAGGGGGCCGAGCACCGCGATCCCGCCGGCGATGACGGCGTTCACCACCATGAACTGCACGACCACGACCCACACCCAGGTCCGTGACCGGAACTCTCGCCAGCCTTCGGCGAGTTCCGCCAGCGGACGGCTGCCGGGGACCCGTTCCCGGCGGCTGAGGCGGATCCGCCGATAGGACAGGGCGGAGCCCAGGAACAGCAGCGCGTTCCCGCCGAGCGCCCAGCCGGGGCCGACGGCGGTGACCAGGACGCCGCCGAGCCCGGCACCGGCGATCCGGCCGGAGTTCGAAAGCAGCCTGCCCAGCGCGTTGGCCTGTGCCAGCAGGGTGGCGGGCACGGTCAGCGGGGTGAGCGACGCCGAGGCCGGCGCGGAGATCGCGGTCACCGCGCCGTTGACCACGCTCAGTCCGACCAGCAGCGGGATCGACGCGAATCCACAAAGGACACTCGCGGCGATGGTCGCCTGGGTCAGCGTGGCCGCGAGTTCGGTGCCCTGCAGGATCACCGATCGCGGCAACCTGTCGGCCAATACCCCGCCGAACAGCAGCAACACGACGCTGGCCACCGACCGCGCGCCCACGACGATGCCGATGTCGACGGCCGAACCGGTCAGGTCGATCACCGCGAACGCCAGCGCGAGCGGGGCGACGGCGTTGCCGAACTCCCCGAACGTGCGGCCGCCGATCAGCCAGCGGAAGTTGTGATGGCGCAAGGGCTCGCGCAGTGACGTCACGATCGCGTCATTTCGAACAGCGAAACCGTCGCGCTGACCGGGATCGTGCCCCGGGTACGAGGCGGTCGCGCGGCCGAGTGGAGGAGCTTGCTCAGCTCGTGAGCGTGTTCGACCGCCTTTTCCCAGGTCTCGCGGTCGACCCAGATCTCCGCGTCGGTCGTCGAACCCCGTTGTCCGGCGACGCGGAATTCGCCGCGCCGCTTGAGTTCTTCGGCCATCGCCGCGATGAGGATCTGGTCCTCCTGCGGATTCGTCGACGCGAACCGACCGCCGGACTCCGGATCGTGCCGGTAGCGTTTCGCCAGCCCGCCCCGGATCCGGACCTCCTCGGCGACGTCGAGCAGTCCGGCCTCGTGCAGCCGCCGCAGGTGATAGCTGATATTTGCTTGTGTCTCACCGAGTTCGCGCGCGGCTTCGGCCGCACTCATCGCGACACCGGTCAAAAGCGACAGAATGCGCAGCCGCACGGGATGGGCCAGCACGCGCAGCCCGTCGAGGCTGGGGGACTCGGACATGAGGGTGAGTATCGACTGCCGGGACGCCAACCGTCAAACAGTTATTTGGGGGTTTCGTTGGCCGGGAGATCCGGTGCGATGGTCCGATGTCTGTGCTCTGCTGGAGGTATGCGTACGACGACATTGGGCAGGAGCGGCCTCGAGGTTTCGAGGATCGCCTTCGGCACCTGGCAGCTCGGCGGGGACTGGGGATCGTTCGACGAGGACGCGGCGATCGCCGCGATCCACCACGCCCGCGAACTCGGGGTCGATTTCTTCGACACCGCTCAGGCCTACGGTTTCGGGAAGTCCGAGGCCATGCTCGGGAAGGCGTTGCGCGAGGAACTCAAGCGCGACCGCGACAGCCTCGTCATCGCCACGAAAGGCGGCATCAAGCCGCGATCCGACCGTCCGCGCGACTCCCGGCGCGAGTGGCTGACGCAAGGAATCGAGGACAGTCTCCGCTTCCTCGACGTCGACCACATCGATCTCTACCAGATCCACTGGCCCGATTCCGACGCGCCCGCCGAGGAGACCGCGGGGATCCTGCAGGAGTTCGTCGACGCGGGGAAGATCCGGCACATCGGTGTCTCGAACTACGACGCCGCCGGTCTGGCCGACTTCGACAAGACCCGTCCGATCGAAACCCTCCAGCCTCCGTACCACCTGTTCCGCCGCGACATCGAGACCGATCCTCTGCCGTACGCGCGAGAGAACGACATCGGCGTGCTCGTGTACAGCCCGCTGGGCAGCGGCCTGCTGACCGGATCCTTCACGCCGGAGACGACGTTCGAGAAGACCGACTGGCGCTCGCGCTCGTCGGCGTTCACCGGGGAGACCTTCCGGCGCAACCTCGCCATCGTCGACAAGCTCGAGGAATTCGCCGCGGACAAGGGGATCTCGGTCAGCCAGCTCGCGATCGCGTGGACGCTCGCCCAACCGGGCGTGCACGTCGCGATCGTCGGCGCGCGCAAGGCGGCCAACATCGAAGCCAGTCTCGCCGCGGCCGACGTCGACCTGACCGCGGACGAGCTCGCGGAGATCGACCGCCTCACCGCCGACGCCGTTCCCGTTTCGGGCGCCAGTCCCGAGGGCGTCGCCTAGAGCTCGAACTCAGTACCGTCCAAGGGAAGCGAGGCGCCGCCGTCCAGGACGGCGGCGTGCTCCGGCGAAGACGGGTCGACGACGGGGTTCGTGTTGTTCAGATGGGTGTACGCCCACCGGGGACCGGGCCGGAGCTTCGCGAGACTGCCGGTGATCGGCAGATGCCCCATCGCCAGCTGGGCACCGTCGCCGACCTCGGCAGCCGTGGCGCCCGACATCTCGTCCGGCGCGTAAAAGGTCCCGTCCAGGAGAACCAGGCTCGCGCCCTCGGTGAAGGCGTCGAACCCGTCCGGCCAGCTCTTCAGGCAAGGCGCGTACACGAACACCCCGCCGGTCTGGACGTCTTCGATCCGGTACGCCACCACCCACGGGCCGTCCTCAGTGGACGAACGCGCGTACTTCGGCCTCTTGTCACTGACGGGAAGCGCGCTCACGCGGAGTCCGTCGATGGCGATCTCCGAGTTCGACAGCCAGTCCCAGCCGCCGTAGCCGTCGATGATCGACCTCGCGGGGAACTGCTCCGACAGCGCGCCGAGTACCGCTTCCGGTGCCCACACCGGCAGCCCGCCGGCTTCCCGCAGCAGGAGCAGGCCGAGCGAATGATCGAGCTCGGCATCGGTGAGCAGCACGCCGCGCAGCGGGATCTCCCTCGGCCCTGGACCGGCGCGGAGCGGCGGCGTGGCGAGAATCTGCGCGCGGATGTCCGGAGACGCGTTGAGCAGATACCAACTTTCACCGTCCGCGCTCACCGCGACACAGTCCTGGGTCCGGGGCGGCGCGTCCGAAGTGCACAGTGCGCAGGCGCAGTTCCATTGTGGGAAGCCACCTCCCGCCGCGGTGCCGAGCAAGATCACCCTCATTGCGGCCCCCGCATCACGAGCTCGTCCGTTTTCGGGGGTGTGGCGAGGATGAGATCGACGACGTCGCGACGCGGTGAACGCGAGCACACCGGATCCGTCGCCGCCGCGTCGCCGGTGAGCTGGAACGCTTGACACCGGCAGCCGCCGAAGTCGATCGAGCGCCTGTCGCAGGTGCCACAGGTGTCCGGCATCCAGTCCTCGCCGCGATAAGCGTTGAAGGAGCCGGATTCGTACCAGATCCACGCCAGCGGCTTGTCCCGCACGTTGTCGAACGTCAGGGTCTCGATCGCGGTCGACGCGGGACACGGCAGCACGTTCCCGTCGGGCGCCACGGTCAGCTGCCGCGCGCCCCAGCCGTACATGCACGGCTTCGGGTACTGCTCGTAGTAGTCGGCGACGACGTAGATGATCTCCATGCTGCCGCGCAGCCGTTCGGTGGCCGCGCGCACGATCGGCTCGGCCTCGTCGAGTTGCCGCCTGGTCGGCATCAGGGCGTCGCGGTTCCGCAACGCCCAGCCGTAGTACTGCGTGTTGGCCAGTTCGAGCCGGTCCGCGCCCATCTGCTCGGCCAGGTCGATGATCCCGGCGAGCTGGTCGTGGTTCTGCCGGTGCAGGACGACGTTCACCGAAAGCGGCAGACCGGCCTTCTTGATCAGCCCGGCGACGACCAGTTTCCGGTCGTGGGCCCGGGCACCCGCGAGCCGGTCCGCGCGTTCGGCGGTCGCGCCCTGGACGGACAACTGGATGTGCGCGATGCCGCGTTCGACGAGATCGTCCAATCTGGGCTCGGTCAGCCCGAGTCCGGACGTCACCAGGTTGACGTAGCAGCCGAGTTTCGTGGCGTGCTCGACCAGGATGGGCAGGTCCGGCCTGGCGAGCGGTTCGCCGCCGGACATGTGCACCTGGAGCACGCCGAGTTCCCGCGCCTGTGAGAGCACGGAAAGCCATTCCTCTGTGGACAGTTCGCCGTCGCGGGCGATCATTTCGACCGGGTTCGAGCAGTACGGGCAGTGCAGCGGGCAGCGATGGGTCAGCTCGGCGAGCATGCCCAAGGGCGGCGCCGCGGTGGAGGTGTTCAGGTCCATTCGACGATCCGCCGATCTCCCAGCCTGGTCAGGACGTCCAGGATCTCTTGCTCACGCACACCGGTATAGCGCTCGCGCAGCGCGGCCGCGATCGCGGCGACGTCCGCCGCGCCGTCGCAGAGTCCGAGCACGGCGGCGGCGGTCGGATTCGGGACGAGCACGCCTTCGGGGAACAGGAGGACGTGAGTTTCCCTTGTCCGGTCATAACTCAGCCGGACGCCGCGCCGCAGCCGCGGCACGGAACCGGTGGTGATGGTGGTCATCGCTACTCCTTGGCCGCGGCGCGCTCGATGGCGTCGAGCATGGACCAGAGCACGTCGGTCTTGAACGACAGCGCGGCGATCGCCTTCTCCTGCTGTTCGCGGGTGACGGCGTGCCGCACGACGATGTCGAGTGTTCCTTTGCCCTCGCCCGAGACCTTGTCGATGCGATTGGTGAAGTAGGCGAGGTCTTCCCGCGCGATCCACGAGTAGTTCGCCAGCATGTCGGCGACGCGTCGCTGCATGAGGTGCCCCGCGAACATTTCGGTCAGCCCCGAAGCGACCGCTTCGAGCCACGGTTTCGTGCGGGCGAAATTCACGTAGGCGTCGACGGCGAACCGGACGCCGGGGGCGACGTGCCGCTGATCGAGAACCTCTTCGCGGTCGAGTCCGACCGCGGTGCACAAACGGAGCCATCGCTCGGTTCCGCCGTCCCCGGCTTTCGTCCCGTCGTGGTAGACGATGCGGTCGAGCCATTCACGGCGGATCTCGGGCAAGGGGCAATTGCTGATGATCGCCGCGTCCTTCTGCGGGAGCACGCATTGGTAGTACCAGCGGTTCGCGGCCCAGATCTTCAGTTCGTGCTCGGACAGTTCACCGCCGTGCATCCGGTGGTGGAACGGATGCGTGCCCCAGTAGCGGTGGGAAAGCCCGCGCAAGGCCGCGATGAATTCCGCCGACGACATCGGCTCGGCGGAAAGAGGAAGAGACACGATGCTGCCTCCAACGGCTCGCTGATCGGGACGGCGGCACGGTGGTGGGGGACGGCCCCCACCACCGGGTGGGAAATCAGTCCTCCATGCGGGCCGCGTAAGCGGTGACCTCCATGGGAGTTTCGTACTCGACGAAGTCGGGTGTGGTCCATACCTCGATGGCTTCGATCATTTTCTCACTCCTCGGATCGCTGACCTTGATCCCCGGAACGTCCACATGGGAACGAACCGGGCCGAGCCCCGCCACCCTAGAAGCGGGCCGCCGATTCTGACCAGACGTAAGGACCAAGTTCCGAAGCCGTTTTGTAAAGTTTCCTACCTATGGCCGATCGAGCCGCCCCGATCGTCACGCTCGGCGCACACAACGGTTAACGGGAAGGGCTTCCGATACCCCGTCCAGTGGTGTCCGTTTCGTCCCATGGTGTGTTTGTATCCAACTCGACGGGTGAACCCCGGCCACCCGCCGACCGCCGCCATCCGAGCTCCAGGGGTGTAGCTGAAGGAGGCGTCCCATGTCCTTACGTCGTACTCTCGCCGCCACGTTCGCGGCCGCGACGGCCGTGTCGATCGCGGCGGTCCCGGCGGCCGCCGCCGAAGTGCCGTCCATCCAGGCGATCAGACAGCTCGCCGGTGGTCTCAACCAGGCCTGGTCGATCGACTTCCTGCCCGACGGCACGGGTCTTTTCACGCAGAAGGACGCCAAGACGATCAGCCGGATCGACAAGGCGGGCAAGGTCACCACGGTCCAGACCATCCCCGGGGTGAGCGTCACCGCGGAGGCAGGCCTGCTCGGTATCGCGGTCTCGCCGAAGTACGCCACGGACGAGACGGTCTTCATCTACTACACGACCAGTTCCGACAACCGCATCGCCAAGCTGAAGCTGGGCCAGGCGCCGACACCGATCGTCACCGGTATCCCGCGTGGCTCGCAGTATCACCACGGCGGGCGGATCAGGTTCGGCCCCGACGGTTACCTCTACGCGGGTACCGGCGACGGCCAGAACGGCGCCAACGCGCAGAACAAGAACTCGCTCGGCGGCAAGGTCCTTCGCGTCACCACCGACGGCGCCGCCGCACCCGGTAACCCGTTCAACAGCCGCGTCTACTCCTACGGCCACCGCAACGTCCAGGGCCTGACCTGGGCGAACGGGCAGCTGTACATCTCCGACATCGGCAACAACAAGCTCGACGAGCTGAACAAGATCGACCCCGGGAAGAACTACGGCTGGCCGACCTGCGAGGGACCGTGCAACACGGCGGGGATGACCAACCCGGTCAAGGCCTGGCCGACGGCTTCGGCGACGCCGAGCGGGCTGGCGGCCTACAAGGGCTCGCTGTACATGGCCTCCCTCAAGGGCGGCACGTACAAGCTCGACCTGAACGGCAACGGCGGCAAGCTCTGGACCAACCTCGGCCGCACCCGTGACGCCACCGCCGGACCCGACGGCCAGCTCTACACGATCACACCGGGCGCCATCTACGTCTCCGACGGCAGCTAGCGCCGGCGCGTTTAGTCCTCTGGTTGCGGTGGACAACCGCAACCAGAGGACTAAACGCGGGAGTCAGCTGCGCCCGATAGATACAGCGTGTTCGAGTTCCGCGAGCGCGGTGTCCAGGTGCGTCAGGATGCGCTGCAGATGCGGGACGCTGCGACGGCAACCGGTGATGCCGAAGTCCAGGTTGTCCCCGTTGCTGGTCAGCGTGATGTTCAGCGCCTGCCCGTCGAGCAGCACCGACGCCGGGTAGATGCCGTCGAGCGACGCGCCGTTCCAGTACATCTGCTTGCGCGGCCCCGGCACATTGGAGATCACCAGGTTGAACGGCGGTTTCGTGTTGTTCACGATGCCGGGGATCGGGGACACGCCGAGCTGGGCGACGTTGATCCCGGACAGCAGGAGCGTCTGCAGCGGGGTCAGCTCCGAGAACAGCTTCTTCCCGTTGCGCATGGACGCGTTGATCGCCGTGAGCCGCGCGGCGGGGTCGGCCAGGTCGGTGGCGAGGTTGCACAGCAGCGCGCCGATGTTGTTCCCCGCCGCGTCCCCACTGTCCTTGCGCCGCAAGGAAACCGGGACCATCGCGGTCAGCGGGGCGTCGGGCAATGCGTTCTGTTCCATCAGGTAGTCCCGCAGCGCGCCCGAGCACATCGCGAGGACGACGTCGTTGCGTGACACCCCGGCGGCGGTCGCGACCTTGCGCACGCGGTCCAGCGACCACGACTGCGCGGCGAATCGCCGTGCCCCGCCGATCGGGACGTTCAGCATCGTCTTCGGCGCCTGCGCCGGCAGCGTGAGCGTGTGCTCCTGGAACGCCTCCCGCGCCACCTTCATCGCGGCGGGCGCGATGCCGGCGAGCTGGTTGAACGTCTTCCCCATGGTCTGGAGCACCGAGGGTGACGCCTTGCCGTTGCGCCCGTCGTCCGGTTTGGCCCGGCGGCCCCACGGCGGCGGGCAGTCGAGGTCGTTCGGGTCGTCCGACAGCGTGCCCTGCAGATGCCTCAGCGCCGAAACGCCGTCCATCAGCGCGTGGTGGATCTTGCTGTAGATCGCGAACCGGCCGTCCTGCAGGCCCTCGACCAGGTGGATCTCCCACAGCGGCCGGTGCCGGTCGAGCAGGGTGCTGTGCCAGCGCCCGGTCAGTTCCAGCAGCTCGCGGATCCGGCCGGGCTGGGGCAGTGCCGAATGCCGGAAGTGGTAATCGAGTTCGAGGTCGACGTCCGTCGCCCAGGCGATGTGCCCGGCGGTGTTGACCGGCCGGGCGGGACGCCGCCGGAACACCGAGCGCATGTTGTCGGAATCGAGCAGTTTCCGGCGGATGTCACGCAGATAGTCGGGCCCGGCGTCCTCGGGTTTCTTGAACAGCTGAAGTCCGCCGACGTGCATCGGATGTTCGCGCGTTTCCACGAGAAGGAACATCGAGTCGGTCACGGGCATGAACGGCATCGTCGGGACCACCTTCCGCGCGGCGGCGTGCGAGCACGCCGGGTGCCAGAGTCTACGCACACCGAAACCACCCTCTCACGCTTTAGGGTGGCTCACATGACGATCCCGACCGATCCGAAGACGGGTGAGTTCCGTCGGTCCGCCAACCATTTCGACGCGCGAGTCACCGCGGACGGCCGCGACGGCTGGCCGGTGGAGGCGGGGAGGTACCGGCTGGTGGTCAGCCGGGCCTGTCCCTGGGCGAGCCGGGGACTGGTCGTCCGGCGGCTGCTCGGCCTCGAGTCCGCGCTGAGCGTCGCCGTCGCCGACCCGATCCAGGACGACAAGAGCTGGCGGTTCACCCTCGATCCCGATGACCGGGACCCGGTGCTGGGCATCAAGTACCTGGCCGAGGCCTATCACGCGGCCGATCCGCACTACATGGGCGGGATCAGCGTTCCGGCCATTGTGGACATTCCGAGCAGGCGGCTGGTGAGCAACGACTATCCGCGGATCACGCTCGATCTTTCCACCGAATGGACCAGTCTCCACCGGCCCGGCGCGCCCGACCTCTATCCCGAGCGGCTGCGCGACGAGATCGACGACGTCAACGTAGGGGTCTTCGCCGACGTCAACGCCGCCGTCTACCAGGCCGGTTTCGCGACCAGGCAGCGTGCGTACGAGGACGCGTACACCCGGCTCTTCGCCATGCTGGACGCGCTTTCCGAGCGGCTCGAAAACCAGCGTTACCTCGTCGGCGACACGATCACCGAAGCGGACATCCGGTTGTTCACCACGCTCGTCCGCTTCGATCCGGTCTATCACGGGCATTTCAAGTGCAACCGGGACAAACTGACCGAACTGCCGGTGCTGTGGGCCTATGCCCGCGACCTCTTCCAAACACCGGGCTTCGGTGACACCGTCGATTTCGACCACATCAAGCGGCACTACTACGGGGTGCACGAGCAGGTGAACCCGACGCGGATCGTCCCGATGGGACCGGACCTGTCCGGCTGGGCGACCCCGCATCACCGGGAGCAGCTGGGCGGGCGCCCGTTCGGTGACGGCACGCCGCCGGGACCGCCGCCCGAGGACGAACGGATCGAGGCCACGGATGGAGTCACTTCCTGAACGTACCGACGTCGTCGTGATCGGCGGCGGCATCATCGGGGTCAGCTGCGCGTACCGGCTCGCCGCGGCCGGGGTCTCGGTGCTGCTCCTCGAACGCGACAGCCTGGGCGCGGGCTCGACGGGGAAGGCGGCGGGCGGGATCCGGTCGTCGTTCACCACGCACGTCAACATCGAGATCGGGCTGCGCGGGCTGGCCGAGTACGCCTCGTTCGCCGAGACGTACGGCGCCGAGATCGACTTCCGCCGCGACGGCTACCTGTACCTGGTCACTGATCCCGCGGATCTGCCCGAGTTCGAACGCTGCGCCGAACTGCAGAACTCCTACGGCGTCCGAAGCCGTCTCGTCGAGCCGGCCGAAGCGCGACGGTTCTCCCCGATGATCGACACCGAAGGCGTGATCGCGGCGCTGTGGTCGCCGGACGACGCCAAGGCCACGCCGGACTCCGCGGTCCAGGGCTACGCGCGGGCGGCCCGCGGGCACGGCGCGGTGCTGAAGACCGGTGTCGAGGTCGTCGGGATCGAACGCGACGGGGACGAGATCACCGGTGTCCGGACCGGCGACGGTCTCGTCCGGACGGACGCGGTGGTCTGCGCGGCGGGCGCGTGGTCGGGGCGGATCGGCGAGTTCGCCGGTGTCGAGCTCCCGGTGCGGCCGTTCCGGCGGCAGGTGGTGTTCACCGGCCCGGTCGCGGGCCTGCCCGAATCCGTGCCGCTGACCATCGAGATGCCGTCGGCCTTCTACTTCCACCGTGAGGGTCTAGGCCTGGCGATGTCCTTCTGCGACGGTGACGGCGACCCCGGTTTCGACACCCGGTATCAGCCGGGCGACTGGTTGCCGAAGCTCGCCGAGATCGCCGCGAGGCGGGTGCCCGCCGTGCTCGAAGCGGGGATCCGCAGTGGCTGGGCCGGGCTGTACGAGGTCACCCCCGACCGCAACCAGATCGTGGGGGAAAGCGTCCAGGTATCGCGGTTCTTCTACGCGACCGGATTTTCGGGACACGGGTTCCAGATGGGCCCGGCCGTGGGGGAGCTCGTGCGGGACCTCTACCTGGGGCGGGTCCCGGCCATCGACATCACCGGGCTCGACGTCCGCCGGTTCGCCGGCGACCGGGCCGCGACGAGGGAGCACAACATTGTCTGACGGGTTCATCGAGGTCACCAGCGAGGCGGAGCTGCGGGAGATCCTGCCGCCGCCGCTGGAGCGGACGGCGAACAAGGCGCGGCCCGCGCTCCACGAGATGGACCGGCGATGGCTGGCGGAGTCGCCGTTCGTGCTGATCGCGACGTCGGCGGCGGACGGCACCTGCGACGTCTCGCCGAAGGGCGACCCCGCCGGGTTCACACTGGTACTGGACGACACGCGGATCGCGATCCCGGAGCGTCCCGGCAACCGCCGCGCGGACGGGTTCCGCAACGTGCTGTCGAACCCGCACGTCGGGCTGATCTACCTGATCCCCGGCCGCGGCGACACGCTGCGGATCAACGGCCGGGCGCGCCTGGTGCGGGAGGCGCCGTTCTTCGACGACATGATCGTGCGGGGCAACCGGCCGCGGCTCGCGCTGGTGGTCGACATCGACGAGATCTTCCACCACTGCCAGAAGGCGTTCATGCGGTCGAAGCTCTGGTCGCCCGAGAGCTGGACACCCGGCGCGATGCCGTCGAGGGCGGTCATCTCGAAGACCTTCGAGCGGCCGGAGGACAGCATCGCCGAGCTCGAGGCGTACTACGAGCCGAGCAAGTACTCGGCCGGTCTGTACTGACCTCGTGAGTGGTAAGGATGGTTCTAACCGTCCGTGCCGCTCACGGGGCAGGAGGTCACGGTTGCTGGATCGTTGAACGATCTGGCACTATCGGCGGGGTGCCTGCACCCACCGGAGCCCAGCATCTCGCCGACGCGCTGACCGCTCTGGGGACCGAAGTCGTCTTCGGTCTCCCCGGGGTGCACAACCTGCCGTTATGGGAGGCGCTGGCCGATTCGGACATCCGGCTCATCGGGGTCCGGCACGAGCAGACGGCCGGGTACGCGGCCGACGGATACGCCCGCGCGACCGGGAAACTGGGCGTCGCCATGGTGACCACGGGACCCGGCGCGGCGAACACGCTCGCCGCCGTCGGCGAGGCCATGGCGTCGGCCGCGCCGATGCTCGTCATCGCGACCGACATCCCGTCCACGCTGCGGCGGCCCGGCGTGGTCCGCGGCGTGCTGCACGAGACGTCGGATCAGCAGGCGATGTTCGCGCCGGTCACCAAGGCCGGGTTCACCGTCACGAGCGCCGACCAGGTCGCCGCCACCCTGCACCGCGCGGCCCGCCTCGCGCTCCAGCCGCAGAGCGGGCCGGTCTACCTCGGCATCCCCACCGACTTCCTGTCCGAGCGGACGCCCGCCCGCCGTCCGCCGAGGTCGCACGCCCGGCCGTCCGAGATCCCGGATCTCTCCGAGGCCGAGGCCCTGTTGGCCACCGCCGCCCGGCCGCTGATCTGGGCGGGAGGCGGCGCGCTGCGCGCCGGGGCCGGTGAGGCGATCGGCAAACTCGCCGAGCGGCTGGCCGCTCCGGTGCTCACCACCTTCGGCGCTCGCGGGCTCCTGTCGGTCGACCACCCCTGTCTCGCCCCGAACCCGGTGCACGCGCCCGAGGTCGGCGCGCTGTGGGACGAGGCCGACGTCGTCCTCGCCATCGGCACCGACTTCGACGGGCTGATGACGCAGAACTGGCTGATGCCGCAGCCGAAGAAGCTCATCGCGATCAACGTCGACCCGGACGACGCGGCCAAGAACTACCAGCCGGACATCACGCTGGTCGGCGACGCCCGGGTGCTCACCGAGGCGCTGAAAGTCGAGGAACGGCCGGGTATCGCGGCGCTCGTCGGCAGGCTAGCCAAGGTCTCCGCCCGGGTCCGGCGGCGGATCAAGGAAGAAGAGCCGCAGGCCGCGGACCTTCTGTCCACTTTGGACGAAGTGCTGCCGCAGGACGCCGTCGTGGTCGCGGACATGTGCGTCGCCGGGTACTGGATCGGCGGGTTCCACCGCGTCCGCGCCCCGCGCAAGCTCGCGTATCCGATGGGCTGGGGCACCCTCGGCTACGGCTTCCCCGCCGCGCTCGGCGCCGGTGCCGCGGGCACCGGCCGCGCGATCTGCGTCAGCGGTGACGGCGGATTCCTGTTCGGCTGCGGTGATCTCGCCACGCTGGCGCAGGAACAGTTGCCGGTCACGGTGATCATCGTCGACGACGGCGGGTACGGAATGCTCCGCTACGATCAGGATCGTGCGGGCCTGCCGCGCCGGGGCGTCGACTGGGACAGCCCCGATTTCGTCGGTCTCGCCCGGTCCTTCGGGGTGCACGCGGACCGCGTCTCCGGGTTCGGGCGCGCGTTCCGCCGGTTGCTCGGCGAGTTCGTCGAGTCCGACGAGCCGAACGTGCTGGTCGTCCGCGCGAAGATGGCGCCGCCGCTCAACACGTCTCCGCGTTGGTATCGCAAGGGTTCTTCGTGACCGGGCTTCGCGTCGGCGTGGACATCGGCGGCACGTTCACCGATCTCTGCGTGCTCGACGAAACCGGTGTCGTCGCCGTCGGCAAGGTCCTGACGACGCACGACGAGCCCGCTCGTGCCGTCGAGGAAGGTCTGAGGAGGACACTCGCCGACGCGGGGCTGGAGGCGGCCGACGTCGAGCAGTTCGTGCACGGCACCACGCTGGTCACGAACGCGCTGATCGAACGCAAGGGATCGCGGACCGCGCTGCTGGCGACCGCCGGTTTCCGTGACGTGCTGGAGATGCGGCGCGAACATCGGTACGAACTGTACGACCTGCTCATCGAGCTCCCCGACCCGCTGGTCCCGCGACACCTGCGGTTCGACGTCCCCGAGCGGATCCTCGCCGACGGAACCGTCCACACAGGACTGGACGAGGAGTACGTCGCCCGCCTCGGCCGCGAGCTCGACGCCCGCGGGATCGACGCGGTCGCGATCTGTTTCCTGCACGCCTTCACGAATCCCGCGCACGAACGGCGGGCCGCCGAGATACTCCAGGACGTCGCGCCGAGGCTGCGGGTCGCGTTGTCCAGCGAGGTCGTCCCGGAGATCCGCGAGTTCGAACGCGCGTCCACCACGGTCGCGAACGTGTACGTCCAGGACCTCACCGAACGCTATCTGCGTGATCTGGAACGGCGCCTGCACGCGGCCGGGGTCCGGCCGTCGCCGCACATCATGCTGTCCAACGGCGGGATCGCGACCGTCGACACGGCCGCGCGCTATCCGATCCGCATCCTCGAATCCGGCCCGGCCGGTGGGGCGCTGGCCGCGTCCGCGATCGGTTCCGCGGCCGGTGTCGAGGATCTGCTGGCCTTCGACATGGGCGGCACGACGGCGAAACTGTGCATGATCTCCGGCGGCTCGCCGCTGGTGACGCACGAGTTCGAGGTCGACCGGAAGTACCGGCTGCTGCCGGGGTCGGGGCTGCCGGTCAAGGTCCCGGTCACCGACATGATCGAAATCGGGGTCGGCGGCGGCTCGATCGCCCGCATCGACGCACTCGGCCTGCTGACCGTCGGCCCGGATTCGGCGGGGTCCGAACCCGGCCCGGTCTGCTACGGGCGAGGCGGCACCGAACCGACCGTGACCGACGCCGACCTCGTGCTCGGCTATCTGGATCCCGGCTACTTCCTCGGTGGCGGAATGACTTTGGACGCCGAGGGCGCGCGCGAGGCGATCCGTTCGAAGATCGCCGGACCGCTCGGCGTCAGTGTCGAAGAGGCCGCCTGGGGTATTCACACGAGCGTCAACGAGGACATGGCCAACGCCGCCCGCGTCCACGCCGTCGAGCGCGGCAAGGATCCGGCGAAGCTGCCGATGTTCACTTTCGGTGGCGCCGGGCCGGTGCACGGCGTCGGTGTGGCGCGGGCGCTCGGCGCGCCCGAGGTGGTCGCCCCGCCCGCCGCCGGAGTGCTGAGCGCGGCGGGATTCCTGACCGCGCCGCTGGCCTTCGACTTCGTGCGCTCGGCGCGCTCGGCGGTCCTCGATCTCTCATGGGAACAGGTCGACGAGCTGTTCGCCGAGATGGAGACCGAGGGCGGGGAACTGCTGGAGAAGTCCGGTGTGGACGGTGCGAAGGTGACGCATCGCAGGATCGCCGAGATGCGGTATTCCGGGCAGGGCTACGAGATCCGCGTGCCGGTCGAACCGGGGAACTGGCCGGAGTCGCTGGTCGACGCGTTCACCGGGACCTATCGGACGCTGTACCGGCGGACCGGGCCGGACGTCGCGATCGAGGTGCTCAACTGGCGGGTCGTTTCCAGCGGTCCGGTACCCGAGGTCACCTTGAAACTCGCGGGTGTGGTGGCCGAAGGCGACGCGCGCAAGGGGAGTCGTCCGGCGTACTTTCCCGCCGAAGGTGGATTTGTCGACACGGCGGTGTTCGACCGGTACCGGCTCAAGCCGGGTGATCGTGTCGAGGGACCGGTCATCGTCGAGGAGCGCGAGTCCACCGTGGTCGTTCCGCCCGGCGCTCACTGCGTGGTCGGCGAAGACGCCAGCCTGGTGGTGACGGTATGAGCGTCGACCCGATCCTCGTGGGAGTGCTGGGAAACCGGCTGCATTCGATCCTCGCGGAGCAGCAGAACGCGCTCGTCAACACCGCGTTCTCCTCCGTGGTGCGGGAATCGCTCGATCTCGCCTGCGCGGTGTTCGACTCGCGCGGCGAGATGATCGGCCAGTCCGTCGGCGGGACCCCCGGCCACATCAACGCGATGGCGACCGGGATGCACCATTTCGTCGCCGCGTACCCGCCGGAGACCCTCGCGCCAGGCGACGTCCTGCTCACCAACGACCCGTGGCAGACGGCGGGGCAGATCAACGACATCACCGTCGCCACGCCGGTGTTCCTGCGGGGACGGCTGGTCGCGTGGTTCGCTTCCTGCTGCCATGCCCCGGACATCGGCGGACGGCTGGTTTCGGCCGAGGCCAACGAGGTCTTCGAAGAGGGCCTGCGCCTGCCGATCATGAAGTTCCTCCGCGCGGGCGAGGTCAACGCGGATCTCGAACTGCTGATCCGCGCGAACGTCCGCACCCCGGAGGAGACCCTCGGCGATCTGTACGCCCAGGTCACCGGGAACGAGGTCGGCGCCGCCAGTATGGTGCGGCTGCTGGAAGAATTCGAGCTGGACTCGCTCGACGACGTCGCCGCCGAGATCATGAACCGCTCCGAGCGGGCGTTGCGGGACGCGCTGGCGAAACTGCCGGACGGCACGTACACCAGCGAACTGGTGACCGACGGATTCGACGACGAAGAGGTCGTCCTCAAGGTCGCCGTGACCATCGACGGCGACGAGATCCATCTCGACTTCGGCGGATCGTCGCCGCAGAGCCGTCGCGGGATCAACGTCGTCCTCAACTACACCCGCGCGTACGCCTCGTTCGCGGTCAAGGCGGCCATTTCCCCCGAGGTGCCGCACAACGCGGGCTCGTTCCGTCCGGTGCACGTCACCGCTCCCGAGGGTTCGGTGCTCAACTGCGCGCCGCCCGCGCCGGTCGCGTCCCGGCATCTGATCGGGCACTTCCTGCCGTCACTGCTGATCACCGCGCTGCACGAGGCGTTGCCGGGCAACACTTTGGCGCACAGCGCGGACGCGCTGTGGATGACGATCTGGCGCGGGACCGACGCCGGGGGCGGCGAGTTCATGCTCAACGTCTTCCAGACCGGCGGGATCGGCGCGAGGTCCACAAAGGACGGCCTCAGCACGACGGGATTCCCGAGCGGGCTGCGGTCCACGCCGACGGAGGTCATCGAGACGATGGCGCCGCTGGTCCAGCGCGAACGAGTGCTGCGAGTGGACTCCGGAGGCGCCGGACGGCGGCGCGGCGGCCTCGGCCAGCGCACGTCGATGGCGGCGCGTGGCGAGATTTCCTGGAGTGTCAACGGGAACATCGACCGGGTGCGCCGACCGGCGTCCGGTGTGGACTCGGGACACGAGGGGGCCGTCGGCCGGTTCACCCTTTCCGGTGGCGCGGACCTGCCGTCGAAGAGCCGGGTGAACCTGCGGCCGGACGACGTCGTGGACGTGATCCTGCCCGGCGGCGGCGGATACGGCGACCCGTGCGAACGGGAGCCGGAGGCGGTACTCGCCGACGTCGTCGATGGTTACGTCTCGGTGGAAGCGGCGCGCGAACTGTACGGCGTCGAGGTGACGTATCACGGGGAACCGGGGGCTTTGGTGCGGCTTCCGGAGGACTACACAGCGGTTTCGTCGAGAGGGAAGAGATGAGCATGGGTCGGCTGGCCGGCAAGGTCGCGGTGGTCTTCGGCGGCGCGAGGGGCATCGGTCTCGCCACCGTGAAGGAGTTCGTCGCCGAGGGGGCGACCGTGTTCTCCAGTGACATCCGCGAGCCCGCCGAGGCCGTCGAAGGCGCCGGTCACTCCCTTGTGGACGCCACCGACGAGGGACAGGTCGACGAGTTCGTGCGCGGGGTGCTGGCCGAAACCGGCCGGATCGACGTGCTGTTCAACAACGTCGGCATCCACCTCGGGAAGCCCCTGTCCGACACCACGCTGGCGGAATTCGACAACATCTTCGCGCTGAACGTGCGGGCCGCCTTCCTCGGCATCCGGGCGGTGCTGCCGCACATGATCGCGGGCAAGGCGGGCAGCATCATCACGACGTCGTCCAACGGCGGCGTGATGGGCCGCCCCGGCGACCCGGTGTACAACGCGACCAAGCACGCGCTGGTCGGCCTGACGAAGTCGATCGCCGTCGCGCACGCGCACCAGGGGATCCGCGCGAACACGGTCAACCCGGGCGCGATCGACACCGACATGCTGCGCGGCACGCTCGCGTCTCCGGAAGATTTCGAGGCGAAACAACACCAATTGACCGCGAGCACGCCCGCCGGGCGGGTCGGAGAGGCGTGGGAGGTCGCGAAGGCGGTCGTCTTCCTGGCGAGCGACGAATCGAGGTTCATCAACGGGGTCGCGCTCCCGATCGACGGCGCCAAGGCCGCCGGTGCCATGCCGGGCAACCGGTACAGTCTCGACTTCGAACTCGGCGTCAGGTAACGCAGTGTCCACCGTGGATGCCGAGGAGACACTTGCCCGCGACAGGCCACTGCTCGAACGAAGCGGGACAGCGGAACGGGTCGCCGAGATCCTCCGCCAGCGCATCACCGAAGGCGTCTTCCCGCCGGGGTCGAGGCTTTCCGAACCGTCGATCAGCGCCGCGCTGGGCGTTTCGCGCAACACCCTGCGGGAGTCGTTCCAGCTGCTGGCGCACGAACGGCTGGCGGTGCACGAACTCAACCGCGGCGTGTTCGTGCGGGAACTGACCGCGCAGGACATCTCGGATCTCTACGTCATGCGGCGGGTCACCGAATGCGGCTCGCTGCGGCGCGCGTCCGAACTGTCCACTGTGGATCTATCCGCCGTCGCCCTCGCGGTGCGCGAAGGCCGTGCCGCGGCCGGCGAAGGCGACTGGCAGGCCGTCGGGACCGCGAGCATCGCGTTCCATCAGGCGCTCGGTGATCTGGCCGGCAGCGAGCGGGTCAGTACGACGATGCGGCAAGTGCTGGCGGAGACGCGGCTCTTCTTCGTGCTGGCTGAGAACACGCGCGCGTTCTTCGAGCCGTTCCTGGAGCGGCACGAGCGGATCCTGCGGGATCTGGAGCGGGGGCGGTTCGGGCCCGCGGAGACGGCGCTGGAGAAGTACCTGCGGGATGCGGAGAAGCAGCTTCTGGCCGCTTATGACCGGCGGGGTTGAGCCTCGGGGGGTGCAATGAAAGTCCCCTTCATTGCAAAATTTGCAATGAAGGGGACTTTCATAGCACGCGCGTCAGCAGTTCAGAGCGGCACCGGCCCAGTCGGCGTGATCGGAATCGACCCCGTCGCCGCCGTCGGTGACGACCAGATCGAGCACCTGAACCCCGCTCAAGGGTACGGAAAGCGTCTGCGCCGCCTGACCGCGCTTGAGCACGCCGGTGTTCGCCAGCCGCTTGCCGTCACCGAGGACCTCGAACGCCACACTGCCCCCGGCCTTCTCGTCGTCGACGCCGACGGACGAAGCGAACGACGCGCAGCCGCCGCCGAGGTAGAGCCGGACCTTGGACGGCGCGTGGACGCCCAGTCCGTCGTCGTAGGTCACCCCGCCGATGCTCATCTTGTGGCCGTCACCGGCACTCGATTCGCCGTTGCTGGTCCCGCGCTCCACCGGTCCGTAGCCGTTGTCCGCCGTCATGAACGCCGCCTTCGAGAGCGCGTTCGTCCCGGCGGCAGGGGGTTTCACGAGGGGAGCGCTGCCGGTCGTGGACAACGATCGCGCCCCCGATGACGTCCGATAGTCGATCCGCCCGGAGACCTCGACGTGGTCACCGGCGGGAGACGACGGGTGCACGGTCCAGGTGCGCTCCCACGACTTTCCCGGTGCGACAGCGGGAATCCGAACTTCGGTGCCGCCGTCCGGCTTCCAGCCCGCGCCGACGGTGAGCTTCACCCTGCCCTCGGTCAGCGGCGTCCTGCCGTCGTTGAACACCTGCAGTGTCGTGGTGAACGGCTTGTCGGTGGCGGCGTATTCGGGCGACCGCAAGGAAAGTGTCGTATGCGGAGCGGCCTTCGGACGGCTCGACGGCCAGACCCGGAAGACCGCGGAACCGTGGCCGGGCAGCCCCGCCCGCAGGATTCCGGCGGACTCGGTCTCACCGCCGGTCCAAAGGTCCCGGACCCGGTAGCCGGACGAGGCCGGGGCGCCGATCTCCTTGGCGGTGGCGGACAGGGTCGACGGCGCGCCGCCGCGATTGAACAGGACGACGACGTTCGAGCCGTCGGACATCGGTTTGGCCCAGACCTCGGTGTCGCCGTCGTCGCGGACCTTGCGTCCCTGCTTGCCGCCCCAATCCTGGTTGACCGCGAGTAGGTCCTTGTTCAGCAGGATCTTCTTGGTCGCGCCGGACATCGAACGCAGGTCGTTGCCCGCCAGCAGCGGGGCGTTGAGCAGCGACCAGAGTGCGAAGTGGGAGCGATATTCCGTGTCGGTCATCCCGCCGTTGCCGACTTCGAGCATGTCCGGGTCGTTCCAGCCGCCGGGCCCGGCATAGCCTTCCAGGCCGACCTGCTGGTCGAGGAGGTTCGTCATGCTCGACCAGGTGTCACTGATGTCGCCGGTGGTGCGCCACAGCTGTGCCCCCGCGCCCTTGCCCCATTCCCAGGGCTTGTTCTCGCCCCATTCGCAGAGGGCGTAGACGATCGGGCGGCCGGTCTTCTTCAGTGCCTCGCCCATTTTCGTGTAACGCTCCAGCGCGGGACGGCCCTGGTTGTGGCAGTTGTCGTATTTGAGGTAGTCGACTCCCCAGTCCGCGAACGTCCGCGCGTCGACCTCTTCGTGATCGAGTGAACCCGGCATGGTCCGCGCACAGGTTTCCGTGCCGGCGCTGGTGTAGATGCCGAGCTTCAGGCCCTTGCCGTGCACGTAGTCGGCCAGCGCCTTGATGCCGCTGGGAAACCGGGTCCGATGCGGTTCGTACTTCCCGTCGGGGGTGCGGTTCTTCTCGGCCCAGCAGTCGTCGAGGTTGACGTACTGGTAGCCGGCGGCCTTCATCCCCGACGTCACCATCGCGTCGGCGGTTTCCCGGATCAGCTGTTCGGTGATGTCGCAGCCGAACTTGTTCCAGCTGTTCCAGCCCATCGGCGGTGTCGTGACCGGTGGCGGGCTTTCGACGGCCGCCACCGGAACGGCGCAGAGGGCGGTGAGCGTGCAGGCGGCGACGAGCGCGCCAGCGAGACGACGCATAAGTTCCTCCCAGAATGCTCAACTTTGAACAAACTCACTCATCAAACAACAGGATCGGCCAGCGCTGGTCAAGAGCCGTTGGGATGGTGTCGGAAATTCACCGGAGGTTGCGGCGACAGACCGGACAGGTCCGCGGCGCGAACTGTGCACGATGGAGTGTTCGCGTCGCGGCCGGATCCGGGCGAGGATGGGGGCACGGACTCGAGGAGGAAGATCATGGTGTCGTCGGCATCCGCGCACAATCCGCTGTGGCATCCCTTCGCGGACATGGGAGCGGTCGACGGCGACCGGCTGGTCATCGCCCGCGGTGAGGGTTCCTATGTCTGGGACGACGAGGGGAAGCGCTACTTCGACGCGACAGCGTCGCTCTGGTACGCGAACTTCGGCCACGGACGCGAGGAGATCGCGGTGGCCGTCGCGGACCAGCTGCGGACGCTCGATTCGTACAACCTGTTCGGCTACAACGCCAACGAGCCCGCGCTGAGGCTCGCCGAGCGCGTCTCCGCACTGGCGCCGGAACCGGGCTCGAAGGTGTTCTTCGGTTCGGGCGGCGGCGATGTCATCGACACCGCGGTCAAGATCGCCCGGGCGCATTTCGCGCATACCGGCCGCCCGGAGAAGGTGCACGTCATCGGGCGGGTGCAGGGATATCACGGCACGCACGGCTTCGGCACGGCCGTCGGCGGCATCGCGGCCAACGCCACGAACTTCGGGCCGTTGCCGGGCGACATCTCGCACGTGCCCTACAACAGCGCGGAAGCACTCGAAGCGGAGATCCAGCGCGTCGGGCCGGAGCGGGTCGCGGCGTTCTTCTGCGAACCGGTGATCGGCGCGGGCGGTGTCCTTCTGCCGCCGGACGGGTACATCGAGGCGGTCGCCGGGATCTGCCGCAAGCACGGCGTGCTGTTCGTCGCCGACTGTGTGATCGCCGCGTTCGGGCGGCTGGGGACCTGGTTCGGGATCGACCGGTGGGACGTGAAGCCCGACATGATCACCACCGCGAAGGGCATCACCGGCGGGACGATCCCGCTGGGCGCGCTGATCGTCGCGCCGCGGGTGGCCGAGCCGTTCTTCACCGGGAAACCGGGCGCGCCGGTGCTGCGGCACGGTGCGACCTACGCGGGACATCCGGTCGCCTGCGCCGCGGGAAACGCGACGCTGGACATCTACGAGCGCGACGGGCTCATCCCGCGCGGGCGGGAGCTGGAGAAGCCGCTGGCGGACGCGCTTTCCGGGCTGGCTTCGCATCCGCTGGTCGCGGAGGTCCGGGCCGGGCTGGGGTTCCTCGGCGCGGTGGAGCTCAAAGCCGACTTCCTCGCGTCCGACGCCGGCGCGCCGAACCGGTTGCAGAGGACTGCGCGAGAGGAGGGCGTCCTCGTGCGGAACCTGGCCAAGGGGATCGCGGTCTCGCCGCCGCTGATCGCCGGGGAAGCCGAACTGGACCTGCTCACCACGGCTCTGCCACGTGCGCTGGACCGGCTCGTCTAGGCACGCGACTTCACCGGGAGGGCCGTATGGCCGAGTTGAGCGAGCAGGTCCGTGACCGGGTCGCGGCGCCGAACTTCTGGCATCTGGCCACGGTGAACCGGGACGGTTCGCCCCAGGTGTCGCCCATGTGGATCGACGTCGAAGGCGACCACATCGTGTTCAACACCGCCGTCGGCCGGGTGAAGGAAGAGAACCTGCGCCGCGATCCGCGCGTGTCGTTGTCGTGCGTGGACGCGGAGAATCCCTACGACCGGGTCGTGATCCACGGCCGGGCCGTCGAGTTCGTCGAGGGTGACGAGGCGGACCGCTGCATGGACCGGCTGGCGAAGAAGTACGTCGGAACCGATCACTACGAATGGCGGATTCCGGGGGAACGGCGGGTCAAGATCCTGGTCGAGCCGGACCGGGTCCGGCACGTCGTCGGGGTCGAGCCCTTCCGGCGGGGGATCCTGCCGGAGGCCTGAGGTGGGGCCGCGCAAGTCCGTGAAGGACTCCTTGAGGGACCCAGGGTCCCTCGAAGGTCCCCTCACGAGCCCTGGAGGCTCACCCGCCACGACGATGCCGCGTGAAGGCCCCTTCACTGCGTCTAGCGCAATGAAGGGGACTTTCATAGCGAAATTCGCCATGAAAGTCCCCTTCATGTCACGCCTCGCGACGTGCACGAGGGCTCGCGCTCGGTCATGAAGGGCCCGCCTCAGCAGAGGCGGAGTTCGTCGCCCCCGTTGTCCGCGGTGGTGATCCAGGCGAACGGTCCGGGTGTCACCTGGAGGTCATCCGCCATACCGGCACATGGACCACCCGTCCCGACATTTCCGGGAGCTCATACCCACTGACCACGGTGAACCGCCATTTGTCGACCCCGCCGCCGATGATCTCGGCGTAGCGGCGGGCGCCGTCCGCGTTGGCGAAGCGCACCTGCTGGCCGTTGGTGAGATGGGTGATCTTGACCGCCATCCGTGTCTCCTCTGCTCCGGTGCCGGCCCGCGGAGCTTCCCCCTCCGGGGCCGGCGCGGACAGTAGAACACACGTTCGATAGACGTGGCCAACCGAACCCCCCGCGCGGGTCATCGTCGCATGGTCACCCTCGGCCACACGTCCAGTCCACGGGCGATTTCGTGCTCCCGGATCGCTCGCAGGCCATCGGTGAGGTCTTCCTCGCCGAGCGTCGCGAAGCCGAGCCGGGCGTAGTACGGCGCGTTCCACGGCACCTCGGCGTACGTCGTCAGCGTGAGTCCCGCGAGCCCCTCGCGCGAGGCCCACTCCGCGGCGTGCTCGATCAGCCGCCGTCCGAGACCCTGTCGCGCGTGGTCCGGATGGACGG